>NZ_JQMR01000001.1:1597500-2197500 GCF_000744825.1 Carnobacterium mobile DSM 4848 | reverse complement strand
CTCATTTTCATATTTTATTTGTTAAAAAATAGTTTTAACAGCGGTGGCGTTACAAGTGTTGTTACGATAACAACAATGATCATAGGAGTATAATAGTCAATTGGAATCAGATTATTTTCTAATCCCATCGCAATCACGATCAACGCTACTTCTCCTCGTGAAATCATTCCTGCTCCAATCCCCATTGAAGAACGGTTATTGAACCCGGATAAACGTGCACCCAGTCCTGCCCCCACAAATTTTGTAGCAATCGCAACGACTGACAAAATAATGGTGAAGGCTAATTGGTCTTTGATCCCATTAAACGAAACGGCTAAACCAATACTTGCAAAAAAGATGGGAACAAAAATACCATAAGCTATAGATTCTATTTTTGTTTCTACTTCTTTCTTATAGTTCGTTTGTCCAACAGCAATCCCTGCAATAAATGTCCCAATAATTCCTGCAACTCCTAAAGATTCGGCAAAAAAGGCAAACGCAAAGCACACGATCAACGCTCCGCTTAATAACGGTTCAGTTACTTTTAGTTTTGAAAACAATCTGATAAAGGTAGGAACGATCCATTTTGAAATCAAAAGACTCACTACAAAGAATGCAACGATTTTCCCTAATAATGAAACCAAATTAACATTTGTTCCCATAAAGAAACTCATATCCAATGCCAGCAAAATAACGACCACAATATCATCTATTACGGCAGCACCAAGTAATGTCGAACCTTCTTTACTTTGCAACCAGCCCAGCTCTTTTAACGTTTGCACTGAGATGCTGACAGATGTTGCCGACAAAATCAGACCTAGGAAAATGGCTTCCGGAACAGATAAGCCATAAGCGTATCCACCGATAAATCCTCCAAAAATAGGAAATAAAACTCCTAAAAAGGCTACAAGTATAGAAGACTTCTTATTTTTATTTAAGTCGGTTAAATTGGTCTCCAGACCTGCCAAGAACATCAAGAGTAACACACCGATGTCACTAAATACTTTTAGGATTTCTGTGTCTTGTATCCAGCCTAATAATGCTGGTCCAATAATGATTCCGATAATGATTTTTCCCAAGACAGAAGGTTGTCCCAACCGGATGCTCAATTGCCCTGCTAACTTTGTAGCTATTAAAATAATTAAAAACTGTAAAATAAACATTTATCCACTCCTACTACTTTTTGAGATAAAAAAATAGAGTGTTGGTCATTTGCAACGCTCAAATTCCCTTCTATTTTTTAATAACTAGTCCATTATACTGTTTTTTATAATAATTTTCTTTAAAAATTAAATAGTTATAATTATTTTTTTAAAAAAATATTCATCCTGCTGTTTTTGCAGGATGAACGGTTTTTAATCTAATTCTTCTTTGATTCTTTCAGCTATTTTAAGTGGTATCCCTAAAGCTTTATATTCAGATACGTCGGCTTCTTTAGCTTTCTTCAATGACTTAAATTGTTTTAAAATTTTAGTTCGTGTTTTTGGCCCAACGCCTTCGATTTGATCTAATTTTGAAGATAAACTATTTTTACTGCGCAATTGACGATGAAACGTAATAGCAAAGCGATGGACTTCATCTTGAACGCGCTGAACTAAGTAGAACGCTTGGCTAGTGGGTTTCAGTTTGATTTCTTCATGTTCTTCTCCAAAAATCAACGAAGAAGTCCGGTGCTTATTGTCTTTGACCATTCCAGCTACGGGAATCGACAATCCTAATTCATTTTCTAAAATGTCGATAGCAGCATTTACTTGAATTTTTCCGCCATCCATTAAAATCAAATCCGGCAATGGTTTATTTTCTTTAAGAAGGCGCTCATAACGTCTGCGAACTACTTCTTCTGTAGTCGCCATTTCATTGCTGCCATGAACCGTTTTAATTTTGTATTTACGGTAATTGCTTTTATCAGGTTGTCCATCTTTAAAAGAAACCATTGCTGAAACTGGATTTGTTCCTTGGATGTTCGAATGGTCAAAAGCTTCGATCCGCTTGATATACGGCAATCCCATTGCTTCTGATAATTCTTTTACAGCCCCTACTGTTTTACGGTCATCCATCTCAATTAATTTAAACTTCTCGTTTAAAGCAATCTCGCTGTTTTTAGTAGCTAGATCCAGCATATCTTTTTTTCGGCCTCTAACAGGGATTTTTACAGCAATGCCTAAAACTTCTGCTAAGACAGTTGTTTCTACTTCTTGCGGAACAAGGATTTCTTTAGGTAAAAGATGGTTTTCCTCTTGATAAAATTGAACAATATAAGAAGCTAATTCTTCTTCTGGAGAATCGTAGCAAGGAAAGATCGTAGCTTCTCGTTTAATCAGCGTAGCTTGGCGAATGAAAAAGACTTGAATTGAAATCCAGCCTTTATTCATATAAAAACTGAACACATCGCGTGTTGTGTAGTCATTCGTAATAATATTTTGTCTTTCAACTGTTGTTTCAATATAATGGATTTGGTCGCGGTATTCAGCTGCTCGTTCATAGACTTGCTCAGCAGCAGCTTGCATCATCTTAGCACGCAGCTCTTTTTTTACTTCTTTAACGTCTCCATTTAAAAAGCGTTTGATGTTTTCAATTTGCGTTTTATACTCTTCCACAGGAACCTCGTGATCACAAGGACCCAAACATTGACCCATATGATAATATAAACAAGCTCTCTTTTGACTTCCATTGCATCTTCTGAGTGGATAAATTTTTTGAATAAAGTGTTGCGTCTCACTCGCTGCATAAACATTTGGATAAGGCCCAAAATAAATACCGCCATCTTTTTTTACTTCTGAGGTGATAATCAATTGCGGATCTCGTTCGTTAGTGATCTTTAAATAGGGATAACTTGTGCCTTGTTTTAATTTGATATTGTATTTAGGTTGGTGCTTCTTGATCAATGTGATCTCCAACAATAGAGATTCTTTATCGGTTGCCGTAATAATCGTTTCGAAGTCCACGATTTCTTTCACTAGCAATTCAGTTTTGCCTTCATGGGTTCCTCTAAAATAAGAGCGAACTCGGTTTTTTAAATTTTTAGCTTTTCCAATATAAATAATGTCATTTTCACTGTTTTTCATTAAGTAGCATCCAGGCAAATCAGGAAGCAACAGTAATTTATTATTAATATGTTCACTAGTCATTTTTTACTCCCATTCCTTATGCATAATCCAAACGTACTTATTTTACAACCCCCTGGTGCTATTGTAAAGTTTTCTGCTTATTTTTTCCGTGTAAATGCTAAAAACACACCCTGAAAGTTAGATTTTTTCTAACTTTCAGGGTGCAATGCATTATCGTTATTTTTTAATAGTCTCTTTATTTCTTTGTTTGGCTAAATAAAAATAAATTGTTGAATGAACTGTAATCGCAGTAACCTACCAATACATCTTGATAGCGGTAGCTTTCGCCTAATTTCACTTCTTTATTTTGTACTTTTTCTTGAATATCTAAAGCAATTTTTTGATATAAGTCATCAATATCTTCATCGTCGATTGGACCGTGCTTAACTTCCCAAGCTTCTAAAAAAGCTGCTTCATCTTTATCTTGATAAAAGTCGATACTAACTTGTTCAGCCAATTCATTCACCATTCCTTCATGTTATGATTAATTCAATAATTTGATCGTAACCGTTTTTCTGCCCCAAGCATTGGCTTCAGCAACAGATGAAAAGTGAACATCAATTTTATTGCCTTTAATGGCTCCGCCAGTATCTCCGGCAATTGCTACACCATAACCTGGTACTTCGATCATAGTACCTAAAGGAATAACACGTGGGTCAACAGCAATAACTCTTGGGTTTTTCGTTAAATCAATTCCAGTTGCTGTATGCGTGCTTAGTCCTGCTTCAGCTGTTGAATAGCCAGTTGCGGAAACAACAAGTGTTTTTCCGGTCGCAGGAGCAGGTTGTTGTTCTGTTTGAGTTGCAGTCTCTGATTTCGCTGAATTCGTTGATGCAGCTGGTTTGGTTTTTTCTGCAGGTTTTTCTGCAGCTTCTACTGTTTCTTTTTCTTGAGCAGCTGCAATTTGAACCGCTTTTTCTTTTTCTGCTTTAGCTGAAGCTTGAGCTGCTTTTACTTTTTCAGCAGCAGCTGCTTCTTCTGCTTTCTTTGCTTCTGCTAGTCTTGTTTCTTCTGCTCTTTTTTCTTTATCTAATTGATTTAGAATATCTTGATTCTCATCCATCGTTTTTTGCAAAGTTGCCACTTGCTTATCTAGATCAGCTTTTTGTTTTTCTGCTGTTTCTGTTTGGCTTTCTAATGCCACAGCTTCATCATTCAATTTTTCTTTTAAGTCTGCTAACTTCATTTGTTCTTTTTCTGCCAAATTAACTTGATCATTTCCGGCTGATTGCAATGTAGCTAAGACATAAGCCCGATTAAATAAATCTGATACACTTTCTGATTCAAATAATGAAACAATTACGTTTTGATTCACTTCAGAAGTTTGAATCGTCTGTAGTCGTTCTTTCGCTTGTTCGACGCGAGCAGCAACAACTTCTTCTTGTTCTTTTATTTCGGTTGTTGTTTTTTCGATCGTTCCTTTTTTTTCTTCAATCTTTTCTTTTAGTTTTTCAAGTTCTGAATTTTTTTCATTTACTTTAACCAGTGTTTGATTAACTTCGCCATCTAATTTTGCCATTTCTTCTTGTTTTGCCTGTTGCTGAGATTGAATCTCATCTAACGTCGATGCAAATGCAGTAGTCGGAATAACACTGACCAATAAAAATGCCATCATTGAACTTATGACTAATTTACCAATTTTCAAAAATTGACAACACCTTTCTTTTTTCGTTTTTCATTTAATTTCCTTTGTATTTATCACTTCCATAGTATAACGGATAAAATCCTATATTATATTTCGGATCAATTACTTTTTGTTACAAATGCAATTTAAGGTATACTGTTTTTGTAACAATCGTATTAGGAGGAAAGAAAATGACAAAAAAAGCGTATTTTGCAAGCCCCTTATTTTCAGAAATGGAACTTATGTACAACGATTACCTTGTAAAGGAAATCAAGCAGAAGTTTTCAGCACTTGATCTTTATGTACCTCAAGAACAAACCGAAATCAATGATAAGAATGCCTATGCGGATTCTATCATGATTGCTAAAATGGATACAGACCAATTATTAAGTTGTGATTTTATGATTGCTGTATTAGATGGAGCTGCTATTGATGTAGGCGTGGCTACTGAAATTGGTGTTGCTTATCAAGCAGGCATTCCGATCGTCGGGTTATATACCGATTCAAGACAACAAGGTGCAACCAATCAGAAAAAATTAGAAGCTCTTCAAGAAATTGCTGAATCTCAATTCTCTTATATCAACTTATATACAGTGGGAATTGTAAAAACAAATGGAACGATCGTCAATACTGCTGCTGAGCTACTTAAAGCCATCACGCCTTATTGTTAAAAAAGAACTCTTTTTGTAACATAGTTGTTACAAAAAAGCTTAAAAAATTTATAAATCTCCAAACTTCATATTTCACGAACAAATAAAGTATAAATAAGACAGAACAAAAGAATCTTGTTCTGTCTTATTTATGTTGTTCTTTATTAAAAATCTAGTTTTTAGTAAAGTGATTGATTGCCTTTCTTAAAAATGCAGCAGCTCCTTTACCAGCTCGTTCATCGTAATAAGCTGTGAAACGTTCATCGCTTACATACATCTCTGCTAAATTGCGATGAGCTTCTGGAGAATAGTCTGACCAAGTAAAACTCAACCATTTTTTGTGTAATTCTGCAACGTGTTGTGCTGCATCACTTGAAGCATCTCCGTCCATCATAGCTGCTGCCAATTCTCGCTGTAGCTCTTTATCTAATTCTTGCCATTCAGCAAATTGTGCTTCACTCATCCCGGCAACTTTTTGATTGGATTGGTCTACAACTTTTTCCCCATATTTTTCCCTAATTTCTTGTCCATATGTTGTTTCATTTTCATCAAGCAGCCGTTGTTTAAATCCTTCGAATTTTTCGTTATCCGTCATTTTCCTTTCTCCTCTCTTGTCTGCTAAGGTTTTTTCAATCGTTACCAGCAATGTATCTAATTGCGCTTTTTTCATTTCCAGTCGTTGTTGATGCAGTAATAAAGCTTTTTCTTGATCAAAATCAGCCGCTAAAACAATTTCTTTGATTTCTTCTAAAGGCATTTCCAACTTGCGATAAAATAATATTTGCTGCAACAAGGTTACTTCTTCTGTTCCGTAAATGCGGTAACCAGATGAGCTTACTCGTTTTGGCTTTAATAAACTAATTTGATCATAATAACGTAATGTGCGTCCGCTCACTCCGGCAACTTTACTCAGTTGATTGACGGTATAATCCATTCAATTTTTCCTTTCCCTTAACTAGACTTAGTGTAAACCTTGACGCAACGTCAAGGTCGAGCATAAAAAAAAGCCGGCAAAAAAATGCCGGTTTTCCAGAATCAATGGATCGTTTTTGAATGAGGTTTCGTTATTAAACTGATCAGCCAGCCAAGGGCCAAGCCAATCGCTGCTGGCAATATCCAGCCCATTCCGCTATCGAAAAACGGCAAGTAATGACTGTAAAATTTCAAAATGGATTGAACCGCATCTAAGTTACGAATAGAATTTGGCAAGGCATTTAGCATATCAGCCACACTGACAAAAACAGTCAAAAGAGTGGTCATCCCGTAAACGATTTGCCGATTTTTAAATAAAGGCGAAAGCAAGGCTAGTAGAATCAATGTGATCGCCAATGGGTATAAGAACATCAGTACCGGTATAGAATAAGCAATAATCTTAGTCAATCCGAAGTTTCCAACCAAACAAGCGACAGAGCTAAAAAGAATGACATAAGCTTTATAACTGATTGAATTCGGAAACATTTCACGGAAAGTTTCTGCACAAGCCGTAATCAACCCAATCGCCGTTTTAAGACAAGCGACTGTAACGATAATGGCTAATAAGACACTGCCAAACGAGCCGAAGTAATAACGCGCAATCTGCGTTAAGGCTATTCCGCCATTTTCAGAAATCGGAAACTGGCCGATGCTCATCGTACCAAGATAAGATAAGCTGCCATAGATAACGCCCATTAAAACAAGACTGACCAAGCCGGACTTGATTGTATCTTTTGCAATCGAAGCTGGTTTAGTAATGCCCATTCCTTTGATAGTTTGAACAACAATAATGCCAAAAGCCAATGATGCTAAAGCGTCCATAGTGTTGTAGCCTTCCTTAAAACCACTGGCAAATGGTGCCGTTGCATATTCGCTTGTAATAGGAGCGGCTGCAATTCCACCTAAAGGTTTCATAAAAGCAGTCACTACTAAAACACCTAAAAAGACCAGGAATAGTGGATTTAATACTTTTCCTACATAAACTAAAATTTTTGTTGGTTTCAACGAAAACAGCAAGGCTGCTCCAAAAAACAGCAAGGTGAAAATAGCCAGTCCCAACGTTTGATATTGACTGCTAATATAAGGCGACAAGCCGATTTCATAAGATACTGTTCCAGTTCTCGGCAATGCGAAAAACGGTCCGATCGTCAGATAAAGAGCAATCGTCATAAAGTATCCATAGTAAGGGTGTACACGACTAGATAATTCAAATAATCCATTGCTGTTGGAGGCACCAATCGCCACAACTCCTAAAAACGGGAGACCAATACCTGTCAATAAGAATCCCCATGTAGCCCAGCTGACGTTAGCTCCTGCCAGCTGTCCCATATGAACTGGGAAAATCAAGTTTCCAGCTCCAAAGAATAAGCCAAAGAGCATTGAACCGATATAAAGATAAGATGATAGCGATAATTTTTTTTCCATAAGGGATTCCTTTCTAATTGCATTTTACTTAGTTTTGACTATAACGTTTTTTATGTATCACTTCAAGAACCAAATTGCTTTTTGAAGCACACTACTTTTAAAAATAGGTATTTGGTATACTAAAACGAGTGAGTAACTAACTAGGGGGTGAGTATACGTTGTCTAACATGCAAGATATTGCAAAAAAAGCTGGTGTCTCTTCAGCTACTGTTTCGCGTGTTATCAATCAAAGCGGGTATGTCAGCAGCGCGACACGAAAAAAAGTAGAATCAGCTATTCAGCAAATGGATTATGTGCCGAATAGCCAAGCCGTTTCTTTAAAAACCGGTTCAAGTAAAACATTAGGTATTGTTGCTCCCAACTTTTCAGACACTATGATGATCCTTGTACGCAGTTTTACATTGGCCGCTCAACAAGAAGGATACACAGTGACTTTTTACATTACAGATCAAGACAAACAAAAAGAACTGGATGTTTTAGAAATGCTGCGCGGAAAACGTTTGGACGGTATTTTTTTATTGATTCGTCTCAATGATTGGTCAGTTATCGAACCGTATACTAAGTACGGGCCAATTGTTACATGGCAACGGGTTGATTCAGACCATATTGCTTCTGTTTATATGGATCAATACCACGCCTATACACTAGGCTTAGAGCATTTGTATGCTAGCGGATGCCGGTCGATCGTGAATTTATATAGCAATATTCAAGGCTTAAATACAAAAAGCCGAATCAAAGCTTATGAAGACTTTTGCAAGCGTTATCGCTTACCTGCCCATCCGGCTGATTTATTTATGGGGTTAAATACAAGTAAGGATGGCGAACGAGTCGCGCAATGGTGGCTAGAGCAATCCGTTAAACCAGATGCTTTTATGACCAGTACTGATTCTGTCGCTGCGGGACTTGTAACTCAAGCACAGCGTTTAGGGTGTCATTTGCCAGAGGATTTTTCAGTAATTGGTTTTGACAATATTGAGATTTCTCGCTTACTTGATATCTCCACAATAGATTATCCTGTCGCCAAACAGGCTAAAAACGCTTTTGCTTTGATTTACCATCAGCTGACTCAAAGAGAAGTGCATGTAGAACCTTTGGCTTTTCAATTGATTCCGCGTAAAACAACTAACAATTAACAAGATGGGATGGATAGGCTCTCACTACTCTGTTTAGCAAGAGTTCGACTCCGTTTCTCATTTTTAAGGCAAACTAGGTCTGTTTCAACGGCAGTTCTTCTATCTAGGTACAAAAATAGACAAGCTCTTTGTCTTATAGAAGAGACTTGTCTAAATTAGGTAATCATTGATCGAAAATTCCGCAGTCAAACCAAATACATACAAGTTTCTTTTGCTGCACTAAGTTGTATAAATAGCCATCTTTTTTTCAAGATAATTTTGGAATACCGTAAAGGCACTGCAGACTGCCCAATACACTAAAGCAACTAAAATATACATCGTCATATAATCAAATTCACGGCCGCCCACAATTTTAGCTTGTTGAAAGATTTCCGGTACAGTGATCATAGCTGCTAAAGCTGTTCCTTTGATCAAATCTAATAAAACATTGCTGAGTGGCGGAACGGCTACACGCATGGCTTGCGGAACAATTACTTTCCGCATAATAAAAGACCATTTTAAGCCCAATGCATAAGCTGCTTCCCATTGGCCTTTATCGATTGAAGCCAATGTTGAACGCAAGATTTCAGCAATATACGCACTAGAACTTACGCTAAATCCAATAATTGCGGCGTTGACTGCTTCAAACTGAATTCCGATAAATGGAAAACCAAAATAAAGAATAAATAAAAGAACCAATGTTGGAGTTCCCCGCATAAAAGAAATATAAATTCTTGCAAGAACTGAAAACAGTTTAAAAGAAGACATCCGCATAATAGCTAAAATGAAGCCTAATAAGGTTCCAATGATCATACTAGACACCGAAATTCCTATGGTATAGCCTAATCCTTTCAAGACATAAGGCAAACTATCCACAGCTAAAGCAGGATCAAAAACATATTGCCATTGAACTCCAAACATTTATTTGCACCTGCCTTCTATTCCGATAAATCAATTTTAGGAAAATCATAATCAATTTGTTCCGTTACATCTGCGCCATCATAAAATTGTTCTGACAGTTTTGGCATGGTTCCATCTGCTTTCATATCTTCTAGAGCAGTGTCCAATTTTTTAGTTAATACATCGTTTCCCTTTTTAATAGCATAATTGGTTTCAGATGGATTATAAAAAATATCGTGGACTTTTACGGGAATCTCCGGCAAAGCAGCTACAGCCAATTTTTGCGAATAATAGTCATTCAAAATCACATCTGTCCGTCCGTTCGCTACGTCACTTAGGTATTGATCATTTGTCGCGTTATCGTAAATGACTTCTTCTGCTCCATAGTGTCGTGCTACTTTCATATAAGAAGTTGTAGCAGCACCCGCTGCTTTTTTTCCTTTTAAATCTTCTAATTTTTCAATGCTAGAGTCATCGGATTCTCTTACTACCATTGAACCAAAAGAATATTTATAAGGGATCGTATAATTGTATTTATCCGCGTTTTCTCCATCACGGTCAATTCCCATGGCCGCTACATCAATTGCCCCGCTATTAACAGATGTTAACATGCCATCCACACCCATTTCAGTGAATTCCACTTCCAAATTCAATCTTTTTGCAGCTTCGCGAATGACTTCAACTTCATAACCGGTTAAATTATCTGTTTCAGATTCATGAAAAGAACTTGGATAAAGAGTACCAGAAGTTGCTACTTTCAACGTTCCTCGATCTTCAATTTTTTCCCAAGCTGTTTCACTTGAAGAGGATTTATCTGATGCGGTGTTTCCAGAACTACACGCTGCTAAAGATAAACCAATAATAGCTACCAATCCTAATCCCAATTTCTTTTTTAACACAAAGCAAAACCCCTTATCCCATGTTGTTTTTTATTTATCTAACTCTATCACTGGCAGTTCATCGGCATTTTCAATTGCTGTCGAGACATCTTCTCCTGCAAAGAATTCTTTTGACAGTTTAGTCAATGTACCATCTTCTTGCATTTCTTTAAGAGCTGTATCAATCGCTTTTTTAATCGATCCATCATCTTTTTTCATCACTATTCCAGCAGATGTCGGATTGTAGTAAATATCTGACATTTCTACTCCCAAATCTTTAAATTTGTTAACTGCTGTGTTAGAAACATAAAAATCATTTAAGATTACATCGGTCCGGCCGCTAGCCACGTCCCGGAAAAACACATCATTCGTCGCATTGTCGTAAACAACCGGTTCTGCACCAAATTTTTCAGAAATCTGCATGTAAATCGTCGTTGCTCCGCCTGCTGATTTTTTACCTTTTAAATCTTCTAATGATTCAACCCCAGAATGATCTGAAGCTCGCACAACGATTCCGCCAAATGAATACTTGTAAGGTTCAGAAAAAGTATAATCTTCTAACCGTTTCTCTGTAATGTCAAATCCATTTGCAGCTGCATCTACTTGTCCACTATTGATAGCCGTCAGCATACCGTCAACGCCCATTTCAACAAATTCAATCTCAACTCCTAAGCGTCGGCCAATTTCATTCACTGCTTCAACTTCATACCCGGTCAATTCATTATCTTCTCCTTCATGAAAAGAACTGGGGAAAAGTGTCCCTGATGTTGCGACCGTTAATTTACCTTTTTCTTTCACTTTATCCCAAGTTGTTGTTTCTCCTTGCTTTTCTTTTACTTGTGACTTCTGATTGCTTCCACAAGCTGTCAATACAACCAACAGACACAATAAAGCAAAACCTATACCCGCTATTTTTTTATAGTTGAACACAGCTAAAACTCCTTTTTTGTTCTTTTATCTTCTCAGATATAGTAACAACTGCTACTTCTGTAGTCAAAAAAACTTGTAATTTAGAATAAAATTCATTCTTTCTGATCACACAATCGGACAGGATCGCTTTAAACAAGGAGTTTTTCCGTCTCTGTTTAAGAACATTATTGTTTTTATTAAAAAGAAACAGTTCACTTATCTGTTATAAAAATGATAGCATATAAGAAAAAGCGCAATGCGTTTGTTTTGGCTGAAATGCTCCTACTTTAATTTTCTTCCTTTTTTTATCACTAGTTCAACTCTAGTAGACAATTCGTTTCTTTTTACTGCTCTGTTTGGTCGCTAGACCGTCTCTAGTAGACACTTCGTTTCTTTTTACTGCTCTGTTTGGTCGCTAGACAAACTCCTATCAAATATTTCCTCCTTTAGTCACCAAACAACATAAATGGCTATAAAGAATGTACCTTTTCATAGTCCTTCATATTTTTATACTAATCATTAAAAAAACCGTATCCAATTTGCGACAAGTTGGATACGGTTTAAAATATTTATTTACGAAATCAGTAGCTTTTTTTATAATCAATCAAGTTTTCAGGTAGTTCTTCTCCAGCTATATAAGCTTTCAAGTTTTTCTCAAAAATAGCGAATAACCGCTTTTTAAAATGTTCAGCTATTCCAGAAATATGAGCTGTGATCAACACATTTTCGTATTCCCATAAAGGACTGTCAGCTTCAAGCGGTTCCTTTTCAAAAACATCTAATCCAGCAAACGCTACTTTTCCTGTATCTAAAGCTCTCAACAAACTGGCTGTGTCTACAGAGGGTCCCCGTCCAACATTTAAAAATAAGGTATCTTTTTTCATAGCATTGAAAACTTGGTCATTGAAAAAGGAAGTAGTTTTATCGGTTAAGGGCAATATATTAACAACTATATCAGCATCTTTGAGATGCTTAACCAACTCGTCTTGGGAAATAACTTGATCCATATAATCTGCTTCATGCCCACTGCTATTTACACCAATCGTTTTCATATTAAACGCTTGTGCCAACCGGCCGACTTCTTTGCCAATTTTTCCTGTACCGACGATCATAATGGTTTTTTCATGCAACTCTATTAAACTTTCTACTTGATTCCATGTATTAGTCAATTGACTTTTGACCGATGTCTGGATGCCTCTTGTATAAGCCAACAACATGCCAAAAACCGATTCGGCAATCGGTATACTGTGAATGCCGCTGCCATTCGTTAACAGCACTCCTTTTTCCTTGAGACTAGCTAAATCTAAAAAGTCCACACCGGCTGCTTTGCCTTGAATCCACTTTATTCGGCTATTTTCTTTTTTTAATAATTCATCACTTTTTTGGCCTTTCCATCCATAGATAATTTCAATGTCTTCTAATGGAAAATCAAAAGCAGTGTCTTTCCATCCTTCAATCACTTCGTAATCAGGCGCTATTTTCTTTATCGTTTCAATTTGATCTTTAGTTGTTTCACATGCTAACCAAATACCTTTTTTTGTCATTGTATTGCCTCCTCTAGTTGTATTTTTTTCATTATCTCATTTTGTAGATGAATAACCAAGTAAACCAAATTCATTATGTGCATCTTTTTCCATCCCTTCTGTGAACATGTTACAATAGAAAGTAAAGAGATCGGTCACAAAAGGGGTGTAAAAATGGACAATGAACATCTATTAACAACAAAAATCACCATCAAAGGTACTTTTCAAGATTTTCAACTTTATAGCGGAAAGTTTTATCTATGGACTGAACAAAATGATTTACTGGTTTATGACTGGAACAAATGGATGAAACAATTGGCTTTTGTAGAACGGCCGATTTATTTTGAACCTCAGCCTGCAGAGCAATTAACGGTTCATTTGGATGAACTAGAACCTTTTAAAGAACGGGTCATTTCCTTTACAGAACCCATTTACGACAGTGCAATTTTCGACCATATGTTATACTTTTCTGATCCAAGCGGATTTTATCGTTTTTCTTTAACTCAAAAAAATGCTAAAAAAGAACAAATTTCTCCGCTCGTTGTTTTTCAGATCAATCTTTCTGCAACTGGACGGATGGCTTTAGCTGCAAGAGAAAAAGGATTATATGAATACTTAGCTTCAACTCACTATTTATTTCGATCAACCATTACACATTTAACACCCCGTTTGATACAATTATCGGCAAATGAAACCAGTAAAACGGAATGGAATCAACATGACTTGATCCGATACGAGAAAAATAATTCGCAAAATGCAGCTCTTCTACACTTTAAAGTACAAAAAGGTATCATAACATTCGTTGAAGAAAAAACAGTGATAGATAATACGATTATTCCTGTACGTATTCAAGAATTGCCGTTAGCTTTGTCTCTCAGCGAACCTTCTATGGATGATGGCTACTTATTTGCTTATGAAACAGACAAACGGACTTTAAAAAAAGACCCTCTTTACCGCTCTCCATCTATCCAATTAGCACATGCAGCTCATTCTGCTGCGAAAAATCAAGTCACTGATTTAGATCGCTTGCTCGTTCAAGAAGCAGAACAAGATTTACTCGTTTCTTTTCAAAATCAAACTTTGCTAACGTGTTCTTTACTAGATATAAAAAAAAGACGGATCTATACCCGTACTCATAATTATCGTAACCAATTGCACCTTTTATTTTCCGACCAGTTAGTTTTGTATCTATTTACAGAAGTCACAAGATAAACAACAGCCGGCAAAAAACAGAAAACTGTTTTTTTATCGGCTGTTTCTCTGCAAACTATTTTGAAATCCTTTTCAAAAGAGGTTAGCCATTGAAAGCTGGCTCTATAACCGCTATAATGCTGGTAGAATCATGAGAATAGACTATTTGGCATCGCAATTTCACTCTCTTCATGTTAAAATAGTTTAGATATACTATAGAATAGAGGTAAGCAACTTAAATGATTACAGTATCTAATGTTAGTTTAGAATTTTCTGATCGCAAATTATTTGATGAAGTCAATCTTAAATTTACCCCCGGCAATTGTTATGGACTGATCGGTGCAAATGGTGCCGGTAAATCCACATTTTTAAAAATTTTATCCGGTGAAATTGCTCCTTCAACGGGAAATATTGCTTTAGGACCGGATGAACGATTGGCTACTTTAAGCCAAAACCACTACGGCTATGAAGAACACACCGTTTTGAACACCGTTATCATGGGACATGAGCGGTTATACCAAATCATGCAAGAAAAAAATGAAATCTATATGAAAGAAGATTTCACTGATGAAGACGGCATTCGTGCTGCCGAATTGGAAGGCGAATTCGCTGAACTTGACGGCTGGGAAGCTGAACCTCAAGCTGCTGTTTTACTACAGGGCCTAGGAATTCCGGAAGAGCTGCATTATGCTAAAATGAGCGAATTAGCCGGCGGACAAAAAGTAAAAGTTTTACTTGCACAAGCTTTATTTGGAAAACCGGATGTCTTGCTATTAGATGAGCCGACAAACGGTTTAGATAAGACATCGATTGAATGGTTAGAAGAATTTTTAATCAACTTCCCTAATACCGTTATTGTCGTATCCCATGACCGTCACTTTTTAAATAAAGTTTGTACACATATGGCCGATGTTGACTTTGGCAAAATCAAACTTTACCTTGGCAACTACGATTTCTGGTTAGAATCTAGTCAATTAGCCAGCAAATTGGCCGCTGATGCAAATGCAAAAAAAGAAGATCAAATCAAAGAGTTACAAGACTTTATTGCCCGGTTTAGCGCAAATGCTTCTAAATCGAAACAAGCCACTTCTCGGAAAAAGACGTTGGAAAAAATCACTTTGGACGATATCCAACCATCTTCGCGCCGTTATCCTTTTGTTGGTTTCACTCCAGAACGTGAAATCGGTAATGATTTGTTGCGTGTAGAAAACTTAACAAAAACCATTGATGGTAAAAAAGTACTGAACAACATCAGCTTTACATTAAATAAAGAAGACAAAGTGGGATTCAGCAGTCATAGCGAATTAGCTATCACCACGCTTTTCAAAATTTTAATGGGCGAAATGGAACCTGATTCAGGAACTTATAAATGGGGCGTCACTACTTCTCAAACGTATCTGCCAAAAGATACAAGTTCGGAATTTGAAGAAAACCACCTTACTATCGTGGATTGGTTGCGTCAATTTGCTTCAAAAGAAGAAAGCGATAATACTTTCTTACGCAGTTTCTTAGGCCGTATGTTGTTCTCTGGAGAAGATGTCTTAAAAGAAGTAGGCGTTCTTTCTGGAGGAGAAAAAGTTCGTTGCATGCTATCTAAAATGATGTTGAGCAAAGCCAATGTGTTGGTTTTAGATGATCCGACAAATCACTTAGACTTGGAATCTATTACTGCTTTAAACGATGGTTTAATGACATTTAAAGGCGCTATTTTGTTCTCATCTCATGACCACCAAATTATTCAAACTGTTGCAAACCGTATTATTGAGATCACTCCAAACGGTATCGTTGATCGTGCAGATACCACTTACGAAGAGTTCTTAGAAAATAAAGATGTCCAAGCGCAAATCAAAAAACTATACGCAGAATAACAACCTTAATTAAGACAAAAAACTAGCTGAACTACTTCATGAATATATGAAGAGTTCAGCTAGTTTTATTTTATATTTAGAACATTTTACATCTGCTCATTTGACCAATCCCAATCTGAAAATTCTTGGATCGTCATTTTATGAATAGTCGTACCTTCTATCATAAGTTGCGGATCAATAGGATTATGCTGGATAAAGGGATCATCTACTATAAAGTATTCTTTTGAAACAACCTGTTCCAGCAAATTTTCATTCATTTTTGCTTTTAAACGTTTTTTATTTATTTGCTTTATGGACTTTCAATTTTTTTCCTTTAACGGTTCGGTCTTTCATTTCTTCAATGACTCGAGGACCTTTCCCATTCAATACCTCTACATAGGTAACATTTTCTTGAATGGTGATAATACCGATATCGTCTGCATTGATTCCTGGGATATTCGTCAATGTCCCAACAAAGTCTACTGCGCGAAGTTTTTTCTTTTTCCCGCCGTTAAAATAAATTTTTGTAATGCCTTGATTCAACTCTTTATTACGCGCTCTTTTCACAACCAGCCGTTCTTGAAGTTTCTTTTCAAACGCCGATTTATGGCTTTGTACAACACGAGCATTTGGAGCAGTGATTTCAGAAATTTCTTGTTGCACATACGCTCTAACTTCTTGCCACCACGGTCTTTCTTTTGGAGTGACCAGCGTCAATGCTACTCCTGTCTTCCCAGCACGTCCAGTTCGTCCTGTTCGATGAACGAAGCTTTCTTTTTCTACGGGCACATCGTAATTGATGACATGTGTCACATTATCGATGTCGATTCCCCGAGCCGCTACATCTGTTGCGACTAAATAACGGAACTTCCCTTTTCTGAAATCATCCATTACCTCAAATCGGTCTTCTTGTATCATGCCGCCATGAATTTTATCGATTGGCAGACCCGCTTTGTTTAAGAAGGTATACAACCGATTCACAGCTTCTTGAGTATTGCAGAAGATCATGCAACTATCAGGATTCTCAACAATCAATAAATCCAACAACTGCTGTTCCTTTTTCTCAGATTCGACTTTAAGATACGATTGCACGATTTTAGGTCTTGATTGTTCAGTCATTTCGATTTTGATAGCTACTCTGTCAGCTTTCATATAGAAACTAGCCAAACGTTCTATCTCTGGCGGCATTGTAGCCGAGAACAAGAGTGTTTGTCGTTCTGCTGGCAAGAACTCGATAATAGCTGCCATTTGGTCAATAAACCCCATATTCAGCATCTCATCCGCTTCATCAATTACTAAATAACGCAATTTATCCACTTTCATCGTTCCTTTTTGCAAATGGTCCAAGACACGACCAGGCGTTCCTACTACAATATGGCTCTTTTGTTTTAACTCAGACTTTTGCTTGTCAAAAGAAGCTTTGCCAAAGACTGAAGTTACTTTGATGCGTTTTAAACGGCCAATATTCGTAATGTCTTCTTTTACTTGCAATGCTAATTCTCTTGTAGGTACTAAAACAAGAGCTTGAGGTCTGTTTTCTTCCCATATCACATTTTCGCATAAGGGGATCCCAAAGCTCACGGTTTTCCCGCTGCCTGTTTGTGATTCAACAATCACATCTTTTTCTGCTAAAGCCAACGGCAGGACTTCTTTTTGAACTTTAGTCGGTTTAAAATAACGCAAACTTTCTAATGCTGTTATCAGTTCTTCTCCAATACCAAATTCTTCAAATGTATTCTTTTTCATAATAGCCTCACTCACTCGTTTTATTTTTATTAGTATAACAGGATTTCACTTGAAATATAGCTTTTTGCTTCTTTATTTTAGCAGACTCTCACAATTTTTAATTTAAAAGCTCTTTTCAAACGATTCGTCTGTTTTCCTGAATCGTTTTAGAAAAATCCGTAAATAATACATAAGAAAAGAATACGAATTTTTTCAGTCTGCTTGTTCCGCTCTTGAAAAGTGCTGATTCTTATTTTGATTTCAGCAAAATAGCTGGTATTCATCCTGGATGGAGGAATTTTTGATTTATCCTTGATTTCGAGTATACTGGTCTTAAATAGAAAAGAGAAGGTGGAGAAAAAATGGTTGAAGTCAAACGTATCGTAACAGGCGCTATTGAAGAAAATTGTTATCTTATTTATGAAGATGTCACTGCTTTGATCGTTGATCCAGGCGATGACTTCCCAAAAATCATGCAAACTATTGAGGATCTGCAAGTCACTCCTGTCGCTATTTTGCTAACTCATTGTCATTATGACCATATCGGAGCTTTAGAAGAAACGCGTACAACATACAATGTTCCTGTATATGTTAGTTCTTTAGAAAAAGATTGGCTTAGCAATCCAGAGCTAAATCTTTCTGTTCATGGAGGCAAACCGGTTATCGCACAATCGGCTGATTTTGAATTTGAGATGATGAGAGATTACACTATAGGCGGCTTGTCATTCAGAGTCGTTCCGACACCAGGGCATTCGCCTGGAGGGGTCAGTTTTATTTTTGAAGACTTCGTTATCACAGGAGATGCTTTATTTCAAGGCAGCGTAGGTCGTACTGATTTGCCTGGTGGCGATCATGAAGCATTGCTGGAAGGAATCCGTGAGCAGCTCTTTACTTTAGAAGACGAAATGCAGATTTATCCAGGACACGGCGATGCTTCAACTATTGGAGACGAAAAATTAACGAACCCTTTCTTCAATTAATTAAAGAGTCAGTCGTGAACGAATCAAGTACACTGCTAAAACCTTCATTTAGCAGTGTTTTTATTATGAATAAGGAGGCATTTTAAATGAAAACCATTCTAGTTTTGCACACCGGAGGAACCATTGCGATGAGCGAAGATCAAACGACGGGTAAAGTACGCCCAAATGCAGAAAATCCTTTACAAAAACACAGTCATTTGTTTGATCATGAAGCTCATCTGATCGTGGAAGATTTTTTTCAGCTTCCTTCTCCGCATATTACACCCAAAGAAATGTTGTTGCTAAAAAACCGGATTGAAAAAGCCATACTATCGAAAGAAGCTGATGGAGTAGTTATTACACATGGAACCGATACACTTGAAGAAACAGCTTACTTTTTAGATTTGACACTGGACCACCAAGTGCCCATCGTCATCACCGGTGCAATGCGTTCCAGCAATGAAATTGGATCGGATGGTCTTTACAACTTTCAAAGCGCTGTTTGGGTTGCCCTAACAGATGAGGCACAAAATAAAGGTGTCTTGGTGGTTATGAATGACGAGATCCATACAGCCCGCTATGTGACAAAAACACATACATCAAATGTTGCAACTTTCCAAACACCTACTTTTGGACCGATCGGCCTTATTTCTAAAAATGAAGTTCTTTTTTTCCAAAAACTGATTGCTGAAGAAAAATTTGAGATTTCAACTGTGGATAAAGCTGTTTATCTTTTAAAGGCCTACTCTGGAATGGATGGCGTTTTATTTGATGCATTAAACAATGACCAAACCGATGGACTGGTCATAGAAGCCCTTGGTGCCGGAAATTTACCGCCAGCGACTCTGCCAGCATTGCAGCGTATTTTAGACCGGAATATTCCTGTTGTTTTGGTTTCACGCTCTTTTAACGGAATTGCTCAAGATGTCTATGATTATTTAGGTGGCGGCAAACAATTAAGTGAAGCAGGCGTTATTTTCACCAATGGTCTAACTGGCCCTAAAGCTCGAATCAAGTTAATGGTCGCTCTAAATAAAACACAAAACCTTGAGGAAATTGCTCAATATTTTTAACTAAAAAAGCTCCATGGTCTCTAGTACCAGAGACCATGGAGCTTTTTTAGATCAATTTTCTAATGTATACAATGTGATGTGAGGTTCTTTACCTGTTTCACACGCAGATATATCCATTGTCTTTGCTTCTGGTTCCGGGAAATACCGCAACGAGAAGACCTCTTCCCCTTTATTTACAAAGAGTTCTAATGAGGAACTTTCAAGAAACAAATGAAGCTGCGTTAACGGGTTCTTCAACGTAACTGCTCGCGTTTCTCTCTTACCAGTCAACCAATTTAAACGTGAAACTTCCACTCGGTTTAGCCGTGCATCGTATTCAATGCTACTATTCTTCCTTATCTGAAGCTTGAATGAACCGGCTGTTTTTCTCCACTCTACCAGAATTTCATTTTGAAATGTAGGCAGCTGCAGAGAAGCTTCGGCCTTTCCTTCCATGATCAACGGCGAGCCCTGTCTTAGTTGCCTCAATTCTGCTACTGGCTGCTGTTTTAGCTGTCCATCACTATACTTTAGTTCTCTAGGAATGGTCAAATTATGGATCCAGCCATCTTGAACAGTCGGCACAGCCGCTTCAACTTCTGGTTCCATTACGCCCATCCATCCAAAAAGAATTTGTCGGCCTTTATCATCTTGAAACGTTTGCGGAGCATAAAATTCAAATCCTCTATCCAATTCTTTAAAAGGCTGTTGATCAATTAAAAACTTGCCAGCTTCTGTAAACACTCCTGTTAAATAACCGGAGTGGTAAAGATTATTAAATTCATCGCCTTTAGCCAGCAACCCTTGAGGAGAAAAAATAAATGCTGATTTTTGATTGAATTGGACTAAATCCGGACATTCCCACATAAACCCGAAATCAAATTCCTCATCCAAAAGCGAACCTTTGAGTATCCAATCCATTAAATTATCCGAATGGTAAACCAAAGCATCGCCTGTTAACTCTTCTTTTTGAGCACCTAACACCATCCACCAGTCATTATTCTTTCCTTGCCACACTTTTGGATCTCTTATATGTGCCGTGTACCCCTTTGGTTGATTCAAAATGGGACCTTTCTTTTCAAAATGGATGCCGTCTTCTGAAACAGCTAAACATTGGTAGCTTTCGCGTTCATTTAGTCCATTTCGAACATTTCCGGTATAAAATAAATAGAGCTTATTTTCAAATGCTATGGCACTGCCGGAATAACAGCCATTTTTATCAAACCAATCAACCGGCTCCAAAGCTACTGGCTGTTCAGTCCAGTGAACCAAGTCCGTTGAAGTGACGTGTCCCCAACTTTTGGTATTATGGGTCGTATCATTTTGGTTCCATTGATAAAAGACATGATACACTCCTTTGAATTGAACCAGTCCATTGGGGTCATTTAGTAATCCTTTGGGCGGCGTAATGTGGTATCCCAGATCATATTGCCCCCTATTTTTAGTACGTGTCATGCTTAAACTTCCTTTCAAGCTTCTATTTCTTTTTTCATTTTGTCGCTATAACCAAATAAATAAGTTAAGACAAAAGCTACTGCAATGGCGATCACATTCGTCAACAAATACCACAGAATTTGGCCGTTTAAATAAAGCAAAGTTCCTGGAATAACCGTTACAGCCATCCCTGTTGCTTCTAAACCAATAATATTTCCAAAGAAACCTCCTGCTGCTCCGCCTACTAAACCAAAAATAAACGGTTTAACATAACGCAAATTCACTCCGAAAACAGCTGGCTCTGTGATGCCAAGAAAGGCTGATAATGTAGAAGGATAAGCCAATGCTTTTAATTTTTTAGATTTCGTTTTCATGGCTACAGCTAAAGAAGCTCCGCCTTGTGCAGCAACACTGGCAGTAATGATTCCGTTATATGGATTTACTCCAGTATTTGCCAATAATTGAATTTCTAGGAAGTTAAACAAATGGTGAATACCTGTCACAACAATAATTTGATTTAATCCGCCAATGATCAACCCTGCTAAACCAAACGGCAATCCTAACGCCCAAACAGTCGCGTTTAAGACGACTTCTTCTAATGAGTGGAAAACGGGACCTATTGCAAATAACGATAACATACTCATAATCAAAAGCGTTAAGAAAGGCGTCAGTAGTAAATCTAAATACTCTGGAACATATTTCCGAATCCATCTTTCTAATTTGGCCCCTGCAAAACCAGCGATAAAAGCAGGCAAAACAGTTCCTTGGTAACCAACTACTGGGATAAAGCCAAACATTGTGATGGGATTTGCCGTACCCGCTGCTACTTCATAAGCATTCGGAAGAGCCGGATTAACTAGCATCAATCCTAAAACAATCCCAATAACAGGTGATCCGCCAAATACTTTAAACGAAGACCAGGCAACCAATGCCGGTAAGAAAGCAAAAGCTGTATCGGTTAATACTTCTGTATACATTAAAAAGTTGGCACTAATGTCTGTGGGCGCCATTCCAAAAATTGCCAAAACTTGTTCTTGTGTCAATAGACCGCGCAAGCCCATAAATAACCCAGTCGCAACCAATACAGGAATGATGGGAACAAATACGTCTCCAAAAGTACGAATCATTCGTTGGAATACATTTCCTTGTTTTTTGGTCTCTTGTTTCATTTCAGCAGTTGATCCTCCAGAAGCACCTAATCCAACTACTTCTTCATATATTTTATTAACGGTACCGGTTCCAAAAATAATTTGAAATTGTCCTGAATTAAAAAAGGCCCCTTTTACTTTCTGAATATTTTCTACCGCTTCTTTGTCTATCTCTTCTTCTTTGTTGACCATAATACGCAAGCGAGTGGCACAATGAGCAACGGAATGGATATTTTCTTTTCCGCCCACTGCAGCAATAACTTCTTGAGCAATTCTTTGATTTTCTGTCATTTTTATTTCCTCCTTTTACTGGTCCGTCAATATTCGGAACCGGTTCTGTTTTTATTGTAACCGTTTTTATATTATTTGTCCAGTACTAATTGATTAGAAATAAGAAAAGTGGGACAAGCCCGCTCCAGATCGAAAGAAATTTAGAAAATACGACCTGGAGCGCAACATGGAAGTTGAGTAGTATGCAAAAGAGCAAACGCGCCTCTGTTTTAGCTGGTCTACTTATTAGACCGTCAAGGCAGTAAAAACTTATAGAACCCTATTCTATTTAAAAAATCTGCAAACAAAGTTGCAGATTTTTTTAATCGTGTCTTTTAGTCGATTCATTTACAATTAATTCATTGGTTAAGACGGTTTTCTCAGGAATATCCGATCCCTCTAGTAATAACAACATATTTTTAACAGCCATTTCTCCTAATTCTTGATAAGGATACTTTACAGTGGTAATCGTTGGAGAAACGACTGAAGTTATTTGGTATCCGCCGAACCCTGAGAGTGAAAAAACAGCTGGAATAGCTATTTTCAACTGATGCGTTGCTTTCAACACTGCCAGTGCGATATTATCAGTCGCACAAATAATATAAGATGCTTTTATTGTAGGCAGTACTTTTAAAGCCTGCTGGTAAGCAGCTTCAAAAGAAAAGCTGGTTTCCATCACTTCAATAGTGCTGTCGGGACTTTCCTTAAGAGCATCTACTACTCCTTTTTTACGCAATTGACCTACAGCCACATCTGCTTCAAAGACATTAAAGTAAAAGAACTGTTTGTGGCCTAAACTAGTGGCGTATTTTCCTAGTTTAAACCCCGCTTTATACTCGTCATGAACAATGGAATACAGCCCTTCCGCTTGCTGACCTAGTAAAATAACCGGCACCCCTACGTCAGCAATAGCTTTTTTATGAGCTTCTGTAATGACCGTCGCAAATAACAAGATACCTGCAACTTTTTGTCTGGCTAGGGAATAAATACTCTCCACTTCCCGATCTGGCGTTTGATTCGTATTGGTAATCAGCAGTTGAAAGTTTCGCTTTCTCAGCCCTTCATCAATAGAAAATAGGGCTTCATTTGCAGAATAAGAATCTAAGCGGGGAATGATCGTTCCAATCATATTGGTTTTCTTTGCTTTCAAGCTTTGTGCGAATGTATTAGGGACATAGCCGGTTTCTGCAACAATTCTGTCTAATTTTTCTTTTGTTTTGCGGCTAACGGATCCCCCATTTAAATACCTGGAAACGGTGCTCTTGGCGACTCCGGCCTGTTTGGCAATATCATTGATCGTTACCATCTTTTCACCTGCTTGTTTCTTCTTCGATTTTTTGCCATTCCATACTGGCTTCGCTGTTCACCACATCTCCAGTCATAATACGATGAGCAGTGATGGTCTTTCCTTCTGTAGTTTCGCGTAGACTCATTTGGCTTTGGATACGGTTGCCGTAATAAACTTCTTTTTCAAATTTGATATTAAGATACGTTAGTTTTTGACTAGTCATGAAATCGTAATCCAATGTATCTAAAGCCCAATCAATGTACTTAGAGTTGTTTACATGACGATTGCTGTCAATGTCTAAGTAACGAACATGGTACTCATTGGTTACAGCTGTTTCTTCTGTAACTTTTTCAGGTTTTGGCGTCCGAATCAATTTCTTTAAAAATGGTGTTTGAAAAGGAGCTACCACTTCTTCTTGCACCCGTACCATTTTACGTTTTTCAATGTCTAACAAAGCAAATGTACTTTGAGCCGTTACACATAAACGTCCAGCTTCATCATATACTTTAAATTCACGATAACAGAATAATTTATTATAAGATAAAGCTTGTGTTGTTACTTTAATCGTCTGATGAGCTGTGGGAATCTGTTCTATCTTCATTTCATATTGCAACACGATCCAAGCTAACCCTTTTTTAGCTAGTTCTTCATCACCTACACCTAATTGATGACTTTGTTCGCCAGAAACTTGCATCATAATATTGATCAACATCGGAATCGTCAATTGCTGATTTGTGTCGCATTCATAATAGTTAATTTGGTGTTTTTTCTCAAAAATTTGTTCTGTCATTCTACTTCCTCTTTTCATCTACCTGATTCTAAATCAAATATAGCATACCATTATTTTATGCGCCAACGTTAAATGGATTAAAAAGATAAAAAAAAGGTTCTTTATCAAATCGTGTTGGTAATGCTTAATAATGAAATTTCCTCCGGAATTTACGCGTCTGCTTGCAAGAGCCATGGGAACGACTGGAGCCTTTCATGTCTCCAGCCTTTCAAGCCTCAAACGAAGCTTAACCGCTTCGTAATTCGCATTGAATCCTTTACATGGCTGCAAGCAGCCGCTATTCCTCCTGAAATTTCAAGTTGTGGACTAGATCCATTCTTCTTACCAACACTAAAAATAATAGAACCAAAAAAATACTGCCCAGAAACCGAGACAGAAGAATGTCTGGTTTCTGAACAGCTTTTTTTACAATTGTTGCAATAAATCAAATTGAGTCTTATATAAATCATAATAAAGACCTTTTTCTGCCATTAGTTCTGCATGGCTTCCTGCTTCTTGTATCTTTTTATCCGCAATATAGAAAATCCGCGTACTGTTTTTGATCGTGGATAGCCGGTGAGCAATGATAAATGCAGTCCGTCCTTCCAGCAAACGGTCTAACCCTTCTTGCAGCAGAATCTCTGTTTGTGTATCAATACTAGAGGTTGCTTCATCTAAGATCAATACTTTAGGGTCTGACAATAAAGTTCTGGCAAATGAGATCAGTTGGCGTTGTCCAGCTGACAAGGTGCTTCCGCGTTCTTTAATGACTGTATTGTACCCATCTTTTTGTTGCATAATAAAATCATGGGCACGTACGATCTTGGCTGCTTCAATCACTTCTTCTTCGGTAGCATCTAATTTGCCGTAACGAATATTTTCCATAATCGTTCCCGAAAAGATAAACGTTTCTTGTAACATAACTCCCATCTGATTTCTTAATGAGTTTAAGGTTACTTTTCGGATATCAATACCGTCTACTAAGATTTCCCCATCATCCACATCATAAAAGCGACTGATCAGGTTGATAATAGTTGATTTTCCCGCACCAGTTGGTCCTACCAATGCTATCGTTTCTCCTGGTTTTGCGTGGAAAGACAAGTGTTCAAAAATGGTTTGTCCCGGTTGGTAGCCAAACGTTACATTATTAAAAACCACGTCTCCTTTTACTGGCGGCATTTCAAAAGCATCTTCAGCATCTGTAATTTCAGGTTCAACATCTAACGTTTCAAAAATACGTTCTAGATAAGCTGTACCAGTGATCAAAGAGTTATAGAAGTTCCCAATGTTGACCATTGGATTCCAAAAGTTATTGACGTATCCAATAAACGCAATCAAAACACCCGTCGAGACATCCACGCCGATTCCGCGTACGCCAATAAAGTAAATAATGGAGATGGTAATGGTGGCAACGTTTTGAATCGCCGGTGCTAGTAAGAACTGGATTTTAACAGCCTTTATCCATGTTGTTCGTTGTTCTTCACTGACTTCTGCAAAGATTTTATTGTTGATCGTTTCGCGTGTAAAAGATTGCGTAACCTTGATCCCAGAAACACTTTCGTGAATATAAGCGTTTAGGTTGGCTTGCTTATTGCTAACTTCTTGATACGCTTTACGCTGAGCGTTTTGGATCAAAATGGTCGCTATAAATAAGATAGGCAATAAAATAAAACTATACAAAGTCAGTTTTACATCAATTGCAAACATAAAAGCTAAGGTAACCACCAAACTCAAGACATCTGAAATCACGTTGATCAGCCCATTTGACAACAAATCGCTTAATGAGTTGATGTAGTTGACTACCCGTATAACAATTTTTCCGTGCGGCCGTGTATCAAAATAAGAAAAAGATAGTTTTTGGATGTGTTCAAAAATCTCTGAACGCATATCTTTCAATACATCTTGGCCTAGCAAAGTGATATGTTGAATTCGGTATCTGGTACACCATCCGCCGACAATCGTAGCTAAAGAAAAAGCGACAATAATGATAGTCATTAAAAAGCCATTTTTATTCGGAATAGCATTATCGATCACGATACTGGTCAAATACGGTCCTAACACTAAGACAAGGTTGGATATCAAGATTACGACTAATATCTTAGAAATGGCTTTTTTATACGGTTTTAAATAACCGCCCAAACGCCTAAATTGATCTTTATTAAATTCTTCTTTTAATTCTTCATCTTTTCTGATACTATTCTGTGCCATCGTTTGCCGCCTCCTCTTCAGACTCACCTAGTTGTTTCAAGTAGATCTTATAGTAAGCTCCTTTAGCAGCCAATAACGATGCATGTGTTCCCCGTTCAATTATTTTACCATGTGAGAGAATAATGAT
Source organism: Carnobacterium mobile DSM 4848 (assembly GCF_000744825.1). Lineage (NCBI taxonomy): Bacteria > Bacillati > Bacillota > Bacilli > Lactobacillales > Carnobacteriaceae > Carnobacterium > Carnobacterium mobile. The sequence continues at coordinate 2,170,403 of NZ_JQMR01000001.1, read as the reverse complement.
TTCATCTGCTCGTTTAACAGAAGAAATACGGTTGGCAATGATAAAGGTTGTTTTTTGCTGCATCACATCTTGTAACTCCTGTTGGATTTTCACTTCTGTTTCCATATCAACAGCAGAAGTCGTGTCATCTAAAATAAGAATCGCAGGGTCTTTCATTAAGCCACGGGCTAAAGAAATCCGCTGACGCTGTCCGCCTGATAACCCACTGCCTCGCTCGCCTAGAAATGTATTGTATTGGTCTGGCATACGTTCAATAAATGGACTGGCATCTGCAATACGGGCCATTTGCTTGATCCGTTCTAGTTCTGCTTCTGGTGTTCCAAAAGCAATATTTCCCTTGACCGTTTCCGAAAATAAAAAGACATCCTGCATCACAATAGCAATGTGTTTTCGTAATTCTCGAATGTTGATCCTTCTTGCATCTTGGCCATCAATTAAAATGCGTCCTTCTGTTGGGTCAAAAAATCGTGATATCAAATTCACTAAAGTTGATTTTCCTGAGCCTGTTTCACCTAAGATCCCAATGGTTTGTCCCGGTACAGCTTTTAATGAAATATGGCTCAATACTTCCGTATCAGGATCATCAGCGAAGTGAAAAGAGACATCTTGAAATTCTACTATCCCTCTGATCGTTGGTGTGGTTTGTCTTTTTTCTAGCGGGATCATTGGACGAGCTGCTAATAATTCCCTGATTTTATAGGTAGATGTAATAAAATGCTGTAAATCATTGACGTACCAACCAACATTACGCATAGGCGTGTTCAGCATCCAAATAAATCCATTGAACGCTACTAAATCGCCGACACTCATTTTGCCATTAATGACTAGGAAACCGCCAAATCCAATGGTAATAACTGATAAGAAAGCTGCCAAAGTTTCCAAAATCGGCATATACGTTTTTGTCACATTAGCCGATTCAATATTTCGGCGTTTATAATCTTCATTAAATTTATTGAATTTTTCGATTTCATAATCTTCCCTAGCAAAAGCTTTCACTACTTTGTTTCCGCTGATATTTTCTTCTACCATTGAATTCAATCTAGAAAAACTTTCCCGAATTTCATAAAAAACAGGATTGGCTTTACGAGACAAAATGACAGTTAGAATACCGATAAACGGAGTGACGACCAATAATGACAGCATCAGTTGCCATTGAATGATCCCCATCACCACAATAGCTGAAACTAGTAATAATATGTTGTCTAAAACATTGTATAGCAACCATGAGATGGCATGCCGGATAGCATCTGTGTCTCCTGTCATCCGCGCCATCAAATCCCCTACTCTTGTGTTGTTAAAAAAACTGAAATCGAGCTCTTGCAGCTTTTGGTACATATCTTCACGGATACGATACAATGCATTTTGTCCGACCCGTTCAAACATAATTTGATAAATATAGCGAAGAATAGTTCGAATAAATGAAGCAATAATCATGGCAATTAATAAAGGTACCAATAAACCAGCTTTTTGATCTACTATTACATCATCGACGATCATTCCTCCAATCAATGGCGAAACAACGTTTAATATAGCCACGATTACAACTAGTACTGTGGCGATAAATACTCTCCACCAATAGGGTCTCATATATTTTCCTACCCATTTGATACTTTCCATACTTTTAGCCCCCTCTTTTAATTAATCGTTACTTTCAATGATAATGAAAACCTGTAATAAATAGAATGGTCATTTTTATTAAATAAGATGGATAAAATACCCAATCTTTTTCTTTCTTTCATTTACAATGCTGAAAAATTGCACTGTTTTGCTAGATACTTTATAATTTTAGGTAACTAGTTCAACTGACTGCAGGAGGTGAAAAAATGTTCAAGGTGAATGCTAAAACGTTTAATCCTGAGATTCTATATGTGTTTGATGTGACTACTTCTGGCTCATCAATCGGCAGCAAACATCATCACGACTTTTTGGAAATGTCTGTGATCGTAGAAGGGGAAGCCTTCTACACTATTGAAAACCAGCTCAATCATTTAGAAGAGAAAACCATTCTGCTATTTAATCCTGGTGTGGACCATCATGAACATTCCATTTCGGGTATGGAAAGCACTCAATTGCATATCGGCTTTCGAAATGTCACATTGGATTGCTTTCCAAAAAACTTTTTCCCTATTGAGTCCCCTATTATTCATTTAAGTGAACACAATGAGGATTTTTTTACCATTTGCCGTAAAATCATGACTGAACGATCAGCTAATCAACCTGGTCATGAATTGATGCTGAAATCATTAGTTACAGAATTAATTGTCTTGCTGCTGCGAGATAAGTATGCGCTCACCCATCAAAATACTGCAGTGGCTCTTTCCAAAGAAGAGCAAGATAAACAGCAGTTGGTCAACGATATTATTCATTATTTAGAAGCTCATTATCCAGAAGACATCACCTTAAATAGTCTGGCACAAAACTATTTTATCAGCCCCACTAATCTCTCTCGTGTTTTTAAAGAAGAGACCGGTGACTCTCCAATCAATCATTTGATCAAAATACGTTTAGAACAAGCAAAAGTGTTAATGGAAACGGAGAAAGAAATTACGATTAAAGAGATTTCACATTTAGTAGGATACGAAGATGCTCTTTATTTCAGTAAATTATTTAAAAAATACTATGGCCAGGCGCCTTCTGCTTTTTTGAAAAAAAGCAGTTGAATTCGTACCAATCGACAAAAGAAAAATCCAAAAAGGTATCTCTTCTCAAATTTGAAGAGATACCTTTTTTGTATGAACTTATTGCAGTTGCAATTCGTCTAGCTTTTCTTGACTGTGGTCGGCGAAGCCATTGGGAAAGTGGTTTTATTCCGCAATTCGAAATAAGTTTCGCGGTAAGGATGAATGGAATTTTCATGCCACGGTTTTTCATGCCCACAAAAGTGGATAATAGCCGGATCATGTTGTGCTTCTTCCCATTTCAATTGTCCTGATTTTGTCGGGTGTTCTTTTTCTTCTAACATCATATACGTTTGTGCATTCCAACGCGGATGCAATTCCAACCACCGATCATGCAAAATAGCATTTAAGGTATCTTGATCATGGAAACGCAATAATTCTGGATTTTTATCGATAAAGTCAAAGGCTTGTTCTGTGATTTTCTCTTCACGCCATTTCTTCAAATCCATGACCATCATTCCTGAATTGAAATAGCGGTCTGATTTAGAATCAATTCCCATTAAATTCAGACGATCGTGAAATCCAGCATCTTCCACAGCTGCTAATAGCTTATCTCCTAAGTCTACTTCCCAGATGTTTTGAATGTCTTCTATACAAATCATGTCGCAATCCAGATAAATGGCACGATCCAAGTCTTTTAAAAGATTTGGAATCGAAATCCGGTAATAAGCTGTTCTAGGGATTCGGTCACTTTCAACCACATTTTCAAATTCTGATTCGTCTATTGTTAAGTAACTGATACGAGCATTGTATTTATTTACGGTACGGTTTAATAACATCTTTGAGTTCAATGAAATTTTATCATCAATTACATAAAAATGTAAAACAGTATCTGGTCTTTTAGTTTCCAGTAGCGAAAGAAACAGTGTAGCTAAATGGGGAACAAAAGCTTCGTTACTCGATGATACAATTGTAATATTTTTAGAATCAAACATAACTATTTCCTCCTTCAATAAATCAGAACTTTCATTCTCTCAGTTCCGTTTTAGGGTATTTAGGGTAACTTAAAGAAAAGTCTGTAAATTAGACTTTTTTTAAGCTGAAAAAACGTTTTTTATAGATTGTTTAGTTTCTCTTTTTTAATTTTATTTTTCGTTGATTGGAAAGGCGATTTAGCCAATTCTTTTAAATAAAGTTCGGTATAAGGGTGATATTCGTCAGAGTTCCAGGGTTTGTCGTGACCAGTGAAATGGATGATTGAGGGATTTTGTATCGCTTCTTTGTACCACTTTTTATAGTGTTCTGTTGGCGGTTGATGTCTTTCAAATAATAAAGAAGTTTGCAGGTTCCATTTAGGATGAAGCGGAAACCATTTTTCATAAACAATAGCATTTAATGCGTCTTGATCATGATAAATAATTTTATCTTCTTCCTCTTCTAAAAATGCTAGTGTTTTTTCTGTGATGTTGGCTTTTCGCCAATTAGCTAAATTGATCAACATCAAGCCAGAGTTAAAGTAGTAATCCTCTGTTTCGACTCCCAACCGCCCTAAAACGAGCGCTTGTCCCGGGTCAATAACAGCACCTATAACTTTTTCGCCAATATCCGTATCATACAATTTAGAAACATCATCTAATACTAATACATCACAGTCGATATAAAGTACTTTTTCATAGTCTTTATCTGCGAGTAAGTCAGGTAATGAGATACGATAATAAGCAGTTTGTGTAATGTGATCACTCTCTAGCACATCTGCATACAAGTTCGAATCAACTTCTAAATAGCTAATAGTAGCCGGTTGATTGGAAACAACTTGGTTTAATTTTTCTTTGCTGTCTGCTGAAATTTGATCGTCAATAATATAGAAAGTAATTTCAACATCTTTGGCTAAGTGTTCAAGCAATGTCATCATCATAACACTTAGATAAGGTGCATAATTATTATCTGCAGCACTCACAATTGGAATTATTTTTTTAGCTTGCATTTCCAACCTTCCTTTCCTTCAAAAATTAAAATTAGATGGCAATCTAATTAAAACTTCGGTTCTACATTCAATATTATATCTTTTTTTTATTTATTGCAAATAATAACCCTTGCTTAGCTTATAGTTTTATACATTTTAATGTATAAATTCGCATAAAATAAGGTTCGTTTTCTCATAAACCCTTTGTTTCCAGAAGCTTCCCGCCTCTTTAAACTGCACTTGTCAGCCTAAAGAACTATAGTAAAAATTTTGATATAGTGTATACTAAAGCAAGACTTCAGAAGATGATTTCATCTGAAAAAATCGCGAAACTATAAAAAGAAGGTTAGTTTAATGAAAATTTATTTAGTTTTATCGGATACAAATACCTTGTTTTCCAAAACCATTAAATTCTACACTAAAGCTGAATATAACCATGCTTCAATCGCTTTAGATCCGACTCTAGTAGATATTTACAGTTTTGGCCGCAAGCAGCCTAGAAACCCCTTTGTTGCCGGTTTCATTCAAGAAGATTTGACACGAGATTATTTTTTGCGGGCACAATGCAACATTCTTACTTGTGAGGTCACCCCCGTACAATTCAAATTACTGTCTGACTTGATCCAGTATTATGAGCAAACAAAGAATATGTATCGTTACAATCTTATTGGTTTAGTAACTTTGGCTCTTAAAATTGATTTTAAACGCCATGATGCTTTTTTCTGTTCCCAATTTGTTGCTACTTTATTGGCTGAAAGTACCATCCATGAGTTTCAAAAAGAATTTCATTTTATTACTCCGCAAGACTTAGAAGTTCTTCCTATTTTTGAATCGATTTATACAGGGTCTTTATACGGGTATTTAACTGCTACTCAACAGACCGAAACTGACTTTCTGGCCTTATCAGAAGGCTAAATGTATTGCTTTTAATACAACGCTATTTTAAACTTAATGGATAGAAAGTGAGGAATTGCGATGAACCCTAATTTAAGTCAATATGAACACAAAGCTCATTATTATGAAACAGATCAAATGGGTATTATCCATCATTCTAATTACATACGTTGGTTTGAAGAGTCACGTACAAACTTATTGGATTCTATCGGGTTTGGCTATGACCAAATGGAAGAGGCCGGCATCATTATTCCTGTGCTGGGCATTGCTTGCGAATATAAATCAATGGTCCGCTACAATCAAACAGTTTACATTCTGCCCGTCATCGAGTCTTTTAATGGCATCAAAATGACTATTTCTTACCAGATCACCGATAAAGATTCAAGAGAGTTGCGGGCGATTGGAAAAAGCGATCATTGTTTTTTAAATAGCAACTATCGCCCTGTTTCTTTAAAAAAAGTCAATAAAACTATTTATGATTTGTTTGAAGGGTTAATTGGTAAAGAGATTGAAATCCACTAATGCTGGAAACGAAAAAATCTGTTTTGGTAAACCGGATCAAACAGATTTTCAACACGCTTTTTGATCAATCATGCTGCTTTTTAGCGATAGTTCGTCCACAAGCAGAATAAAACTGTCCCAAAAATTAAGTCTAATAAAAAAACGTAGAAAGCTACCAAAATAATTTTTTTGGTACTTTCTACGTTTTTTCGATTCTAACTGGCTCCTTTTAAGAAGTCCCTTTATTTTTTTTAAATTTATCATTAAACGGCTTAACGGTAAAAGTCAAAGCGTCCTTTTTTAGCAACTATCTTCATACCGCCTGTTTGCATTAACGAACGGTCTCCGATTACTTTTTTCATTACAGAAGCTGGATAACCTTTTAAGTTATGCCCCATCACTTCTCCGATTGCTTCCGTATTTCCGATTGAACATACAGTACCTAAAGCAGAGAAAGTGAACGGTTTGATTGCTGTTCCTTTTAATTTTGATTCTAAATTATCAGCAGCGGCAATCCCTTGTTTTAACGCAATTTGAGCTGTTGGCGGATATGGACGATTTGTTGCATTGTCCATTACTGCTGAACAGTCTCCAATGATAAAGATATCTGGGTAACCAGGAGCTGTTAAATCATTTTCTACCATTACACGGTTACGTCTTTGTTCAAAACCTGAAGCTGCAACGATACTGCTGCCGCGTACGCCTGTTGTCCAAACAATTGTTTTTGCTTTAACTGACTTCAATTCTCCTGCTTCTTCATAAATAACAGAATCTGCTTTCAGCTCTTTGATTGGTGTACCTATTAGGAATTTAACTCCGCGTTCTTTTAATTTATTGATTCCATATTCTGATAATTTTGCATCAAACATTGGCAATAATGTAGGCATGGCTTCAATACAGATAAGTTGAATCTTATCAGCAGGAACATTGTATTGTTTCACAAGTTTTGGCATTTGAAGAGTCAACTCTCCTAAATATTCAATACTTGTAAATCCGGCACCGCAAACTACAACACTCAAATAGCTTTCGTCTTTTGTTTCATTGTATTTAGCGAATTGTTCGCGCAAATGTTTATCAACCGCTACAGATGTAGGGATATCTACCATTGGCAGACCAAATTCGTCTACACCTTTGATTCCAAATGATTCTGACTCAAAACCTAATGCAAAAATCAAGTAGTCAAAAGGAATAGCACCATTTTTTTCTAGTTGAACAGTTTTTTCGTCTTTATTTACTACTACAACTGTATCTTGAATAAAAGTTGTTTGTTTTGTATCTACAACATCCATGATTTTGTAGCTGATTCTTTCAGGTTCATGTACTCCACTAGCCACTTCATGTAGGTAAGTAGATTCATAATGGTAATCATTTTTATTAACTAATGTAATCTCTACATCCAATCGTTTGTTTTGAAGACTTTTTAATGCTCTAAGGCCTGCATACCCTGCGCCTAAAATAACCACTTTTGCTTTACTCATTTTTTTCTCTCGCTTTCTATATTAACACTCTTTATCTCTCCGTTTATTCAACTGTAGCTTAAACGTCCAGTATAAGACTGTTCACTATTTAATAAAAATTATTTTTATGCTATCAATTAAAAATTATTTAACGAGTTTGTATTTTTTTCACTAAGTAGTATAAAAAATACAACTATCGCTTGGGAAGCTAAGAAAGCTTCAACTGTATCCTCCAATTTTGAGACACACCCTTACTGCCCCAACTGCATCAATAAAAGTTGGTTTTTGTAAGATACTTTACCTTTTTCCCAATCATTCATCTCCTTAATTGCTATTATTTTTCGTCAGCTTTTATTACCTGTTCTGATTTAACAGGATTAATGAACGCCTAAGTTAGCTTTAACACAAAAAAAGGCCCTTCAGAAGATGCCTATGCATTGCATACTTTACTGCATATCGCCGCTAATTTCAATCAATAGAACTTACTTTATGATATAAAGTGTTTTCAGCTTTAGCAACTTCAGCAAACTTCTAAAAAACAGTATCTTTCCTATAAAAAACATTCTTACCCTGATTTTTATAGACCAAAAATAAAATAAAATGAGTGCTCTCTAAACAATTTACAACCTTAACATTATGCACCTAATTACTTAAATTGTCAATGAAGACCCGCTTTTTTTTTGACTTTTAACAAAAAAAATGCTATTTTATTCTTATTTCTATATTTCTCCTTTTTTCTTTTTCTCTATCGTTGATTCAACTACATTGACACAAACGTATCCATACGATAAATTAAAGTCTGTGATATAATCAGTATTATAAGTAATATTAAAAATAGAATCATGGATTCTACTTGAAAGGGATACAGCTATGCCGATTCATTCTATGTGGGATAATTACCCAGAAATTAAAGACGAATTAGCTGAAAGCTATGCAGTGATAGAAAAGAAGGTTCGTATTCGAAATAAAGAAGTTGAACAAGTTATTTTTGACTTATTGCATTCGGGCGGAAAACTTTTACGACCTGCTTACTTCATCTTATTCTCCCGTTTTGGCGATACCGAAACATTAAATGATAAGAAAACTACCCATATCGCTGCCTCTTTAGAAGTTTTGCATATGGCTACGCTAGTACATGACGATATCATTGATGACTCTCCTACGAGACGCGGTACGCAAACAGTTCAATCTAAATACGGTAAAGATATTGCGGTTTATACGGGTGATTTCTTATTTGCCGTTTATTTTGGTTTACTAGCAGAGACCACCGAATCTGTTGCTGCGATTAAACTAAATGCTTTCGTTATGCGTCGGATTTTACTAGGCGAGTTAGATCAAATGCACTTGCGTTACAATACTGAAATCACTTTGCGCCAATACCTTAGGAACATAACAGGAAAAACAGCTCAGCTTTTTTCTTTAAGCTGTTTACAGGGAGCCAAAACCGGCAAAGCTGATTTAGCTGTTATTAGGAGCAGTCAGCATATTGGTCACAATATTGGGATTGCTTTTCAAATGTTAGACGACATCTTAGACTACACCCAAAACAGCAAAACGTTAAAAAAACCTGTACTAGAAGATATGCGTCAAGGTGTTTACTCATTGCCACTTATTTTAGCCTTAAGAAAGCATAAAAAAGACTTTGAGCCTTATTTATCAAAAGGACTCGATATGTCTGCAGAAGACATTCAAGCAGTAGTTGATCTTGTTGAAACATACCAAGGAATCGAAGAAGCTCAAAAACTAGCTGAACGTTATACCAACAAAGCTTTATCTGCTATCAATCGGTTACCTGAACGACCTGAAAAAGCAGTTCTTTATCATTTAACTGAACAACTGCTTCACCGCAACTATTGAGAACAGAGCATTCTTATTTATTCTTTTTCTGCTCTCTTAATAAAACACAAAAAAAAGAAGCTGGAGATGGTGTGCTGAATCTCGAAAAATAGATTTTTGGTCTATCTTGAGATTCAGCTCACTTTTCACTCCAGCTTCTTTTTATTCACCACGGTCTAAGTGATATAAGCGTTGATAACGCGTATTATCAGCTAAGAGCCCTTGTGGCGTTCCTTGAATTTCAATCTTTCCATTTTCAATAAAAATCACTTCATCCATTTGATCGACGCCCTGTAGATGGTGTGTTATCCAAATAATGGTTTTATCTTTTAAAACAGTAAATAACGTATCGAGTAAAATTTGTTCTGTAATAGGATCCAATCCTACTGTCGGTTCATCTAATAACACAACAGGCGTATCTTGCAGTAAAATACGTGCTAAAGCTAACCGTTGTCGTTCTCCGCCAGAAAAACGGCCGCCTGCTTCTTCGACGGAAGTGTTAAATCCTGCCGGTAAATCTGCCAGCATTTCTCCCAGCCCTACTTGATACAGGGCTTGAATAACTTCTTCATCACTGGCTTCTACATTTCCGAGACGAACATTATTTAAAACAGAAGTATGAAACAAATGAGGATTTTGATTGATTACTCCGACCCACTGAGCAATCTCATCGCCTAACTTGTAAACAGGTACTCCATTCAATGTAACCGTTCCTTTTTGCGGAATCAAATCACCACGGAGCAATTTCCCCATCGTACTTTTACCAGCCCCGCTTTTGCCTAAAACAGCTAGTTTTTTGCCTTTAGGAATTTCGATTGTGACATCATCTATTATTTTTTTCGACTGAGTCTCATAAGAAAAAGTAGCTTGCTTAAATGCCAAACTTTGAAAAGCTTCTTCTTTCAAAGACGCTGCTTCTGAGGATGGCTCAATACCAGCAGAATCAGGTGCGGCTGGTAATGCATTCATCCGTTTGATCGAATCTTCATAAATCGTTAATTCTGAAACAGCATCAGGAATAGGTAAAAATGCATCGACCAAAGGGAATACAGCTAAAACAAATGCTGCTATCCAATTGGCTGCTCCGCCATGATTGCCTTGAAAAACATAACTTGTCCAAATTAAGATAGCGACAGCAATTATACTAAAAGTAATTTGCAAAATAAAATCACGAGTCCGGTCAAACCGTTTAATCAGGTAATCGTTCTTACGATTCAGTTGTTCATTGTCTTCATAACTATTTAGAAAATCATTTTTTCGACCACTGAATAACCAGTCCCCAACACCTAAAACGGCATCTGTCAATTGATCATATAATCCATTTCGGGCTGTTTTTTGTGCAGCCATTTTCGCACCATTAACTAATAAAGAAACTAACGGCAGCAAAATAACGACAACACCTAACATCAACAACATCAATAAAGCAAAAGGGATTGAAAACCAGCCTAACCCGATGATGACCGCAATATAGATTCCCCAAGAAATCAACGTTGGAAAAATGGTTCTTAAATAAAGGTTCTGGATATGGTCGATATCTTCAGCTAAAACGGCTAAAATATCTCCAGTTTTATATTTGCTTTTAATAAAAATCGCATCTTTTTCCAGTGTATTATACAACTTGACACGCAAATCAGAGGTCATTTTTAAAACCCAGTTATGACTGGTCAACCGCTCAATATACCGAAAAACCGGCCGGCTGATTCCAAAAGCACGAGTTAAAACGATTGGAACATACACCAGCATAATATTCTCAGGAATACTAGCTGACTTGCTGATTAAGAAACCAGAAATAAACATTAAGGCACTTCCACTAAAAAGTGTCATAAAACCTAAAAACAACACTAAATATAATAATTTACGGTACTTTGCCATAAAAGGTTTTACCCAAGAATCTTCAATAAAAGTGGCGCGCATTTCAGCGATTCTTTTTTTATACATGCGGCTTTTCTCCTCTCATTTGATTCATTAAATCGACATAAGGGCCATTTTCTGCTAATAATTCTTCATGAGTCCCGGCATCTACTATCCGCCCATGATCCAGCACCAGGACATAGTCCATTTCATTGGTCCAATGCAATCGGTGAGTAGAGAATAAGACAAAATGCTGCTCCATTAACGGTAAAATACTTTCTTTCAAAGCCACTTCCGTTTCAATATCTAAGTGTGCTGTTGGCTCATCAAATAATAAAATTTTTCGTTCTGGATCTAGAAAAGCCCGGGCAATCGAAACACGCTGAGCTTGTCCACCGCTCAATGCTCTGCCGCTTTCCCCAATCAACGTATGAATACCATTCGGCAGTTCTTTAATAAATTCAGCCAGCCCAGCTTTTTTTGCAGCTTCTACTACTGCTTCATCAGAAGCTTGAGGCATATAAAATCGAATATTATTAGCTAATGTATCGTGGAAAAGGTAAGGATTTTGCGGAATATAAATAATCTCTTTCTGCCAATTCCGTTGAGCAAAATGAGGGATTTCTACCCCGTTCAACTCAATAGACACTCCTTCACTCGGTTGCAGAAATCCGCCAATGGTATCAATAAAAGTAGACTTTCCTGAACCGCTGGCACCAATTAAACCGATTTTTCCATAACCTTTCCAGCTAAAATCAATTTCTGTTAATGCCGGTTGGCTTTCTTTATCATGACTGACGCTCATACCTTTAATTGTTATTTCACTTGTTTCATCCCACTTTGCTTTCTCAGCAGGCAAAACCGTCGTTTCTGTTGGAACTTCAATTTCTAAAATATCAAGTATAGCTGCCATTGCATTCTTACCGTCCAATGTTGCATGGTAATCACTGGAAAATTCTCTAACCGGCAAGAAAAACTCAGGCGATAAAATAAGAACGGTTAAAGCTGGAAGCAATAACATAATTCCTTCTAATAAACGCAAGCCCAAAACTAAGGCAATCAAGGCGATGGATAATGTTGTAAAGAAATCTAAAGCAAAGGTAGACATTATCGCAACTTTTAAAGTGCTCATGGTAGCTTTGCGATAATTTTCACTAACGCTATGAACATTTCGACTGTATTTTTTACTTAGCCCTAATAATTTTAAAGTTTCCAAGCCTTGCAATGCATCAACAAAATGATTGGATAATACTTTGTAGGTAGCATACTGCCGGTCCGCTTTACTTTGAGCGGCATAACCTAAAATCACCATAAATAAAATAATGATCGGGAAAACGACGATCATTGTAACTCCTGAGTCTTTATCTAATGTAAAAACATATACTAAAACGATCCATGGAATAATCATCATATTCATCATTTTGGAAAGAAACAACGTAATGTAATTTTCTACTTGGCGAATACCTTCTAACGCCAGAGTTACCACACTGCCTGTTCCAGCTTTTTGCACGACTTTCGGCCCTAATGAAAAGACCTGATTTAATAATTCTTTTCTTAATTCTTTTCCTTTTTGATAAGCAAATTTATCTAAGATATTTTCTCGAACCAACGTTAAAAAATGGCGGCCTGCAAAAGACAAGAAAAATAAAAGAATCACTTTTGTTTGAGCTGCCAGTCCTTCTCCATTCCATAAACCGGTAATTGAAAGGGCTAAAAATCGAGCCTGAAAAATAATCATAAAAGCTTGCAGGAAAGAAACCCCTGCAAGCAAGATCATTATTTTTTTCATGCCAGATAAACCCAATAAACGTTTATCCATCATAATTAATATTTCACCACATCATCTTTCTTAATTCTTTGTCTGAATACATGATAAGTCCATCCTTGATACGCTAAAACAAACGGCAAGACCATTAAGGACAACCATGTCATCACTTTCAACGTATACGGTGTACTTGAAGCATTAACGATCAAAATATCATTTGCTGATGAAATCGAACTAACCATGACACGTGGGAACAATCCAACAAATAACAACGCAACTAAACTGATCAAAGTCAATCCACTAGTAATAAACGCTAAGAGTTCTTTATCTTTATGAACTCCATAAGTTGCTAATAGACTCAACACAACCATTATTCCTAAAAGAATCAGTGTAGCTGTTAAATGCAATTGGAAGAAATCAGTAACTGTGTAAAGCATGATGACGAAGAGAACTAAACCGGCAAATAAAACATAGTATAATTTTTTAGCATAGTTGATGGCACGTGCGTGTACATCTCCCAAAGTTTTTAAGCCAATATAGTTTAATCCATGCAAGAAACACAGCAAAGTTAATACAACGCCTCCCAAAATAGAAAACGGCGTAAAGTAGTCGGTAAAGGTAGCGTTCATATTGCCAGCTTGATCCAATGGCATGCCTTCTGCCATACTCGTAAACATTAAACCAAAGAAAAATGGTGGAATCAAACTACCAAAGAACAAGGTCCAATCCCATAATTCGCGGCCTTTTTGTCCTTCCATCTTACTACGGAATTCAAATGATACTCCACGGATGATCAAGCCGAACAGAACGGCTAATAAAATCAAGTAGTAGCCGCTGAATAAAGAAGCATACCAGTGTGGAAAAGAAGCAAACATTGCTCCCCCGGCAGTGATCAGCCATACTTCATTGGCATCCCAGACCGGTCCGATCGTTCCAACTAATTGTTCGCGTTCTGCTTGGTCTTTTGCTAAAAAGCGTGTTGACATTCCGACTCCAAAGTCAAATCCTTCTAAGAAAAAGAAACCAGCAAATAACACACCAATCAAGATAAACCAAAAAAGTTGTAATGTACTCATATCAGCCATTATTTAAACGCCTCCTTTTCAAATGGATCATCGCTTTTCCGATTGATTTCATTCTCACTTTCTTGGATATGGTAAGGACCATGGTTCATTTCCTTTTTCACGAAGTAAGCCATAACTCCACCAAGACCAGAGAAAAGCAAGAAGTAAACAATGTTACTCGTCATTAAAGAAGCAACAGAAACATTTGGCGAAACGCTATCTGCCATTGTATAAAGTCCATAGACAGTCCATGGGTAACGTCCTAATTCAGTGATCAACCAACCTGTTGTGTTGGCAAGAAATGGAAGAAACAAAGAGAAACCAATGACATATAGCAACCATTTCATATTCATCAATGTTTTTTTGCGTAAGCTGAACCATAAACCTAGAATAGCAACTAAAGCTAAGAACATACCACTTCCTACCATGACTCTAAAACTCCAAAACAGGGTTTTAACAGGCGGGTAATAATCCATATCCCCATGCTCTGCAGTTAATTCTTTATTGATGGTGTTCATTCCTTTAATGCTGCCTGAGGGTTTGTTGTAAGACAAGATACTCAACATATAAGGAATTTCAAGGGACCAAGTTGTTTCTTTTTTATCCGTATCTTGTAATCCAATGAGCGTCCAAGAAGCAGGATCGCCTGAATCTTCATAGAGACCTTCTGTTGCAGCGAATTTCATCGGTTGATCTGCTACTAATGCTTTTGTTTGTAAATCTCCAGCTCCAATAGATAAAACAGTTCCGACTAAACCAATTATTAAACCTAAATTCAGCGATTTCCGATTGAATTCGATGTCTTTTTTGGCAATCAATCTAAATGCTGCAAGACCGGCAACGAAAAATCCACCAAGAAGAACTGCTCCAAATAGTACATGAGTAAATTCATACCAAACTTTTGGATTAGAAAGCAATACACCAAAATTGTTCAATTCAGCACGGCCATTATTGATTGTGTAGCCTACTGGGTGTTGCATGAAACTATTGGCTACTAAGATCCAGAATGCTGAAAGCATGGCTCCTACAACAACCAACCACATAAATAAGGCATGGACTTTTTTATTGAATTTGTCCCAGCCGAATATCCATAGGCCAATAAAAGTGGATTCCAAGAAAAATGCCATTAAAGCTTCCATGGCTAATAAAGAACCGAAAATATCACCGACAAAACGGGAATAATCAGACCAGTTCATTCCAAACTGGAATTCTTGGATCAGACCGGTAACAACTCCCACTGCAAAACTTAACAAGAAAATATTTCCCCAGAATTTTGCCATGTCTTTATACATCTTATCTTTTTTGATGACATAAATAGTTTCCATAATAGCAACAGTTAACCCAAGTCCGATTGACAGCGGCACAAAGAAAAAGTGAAACACAGTTGTCATAGCAAACTGAAAACGAGCGAGTGAAAGAATATCAAAACTCACTTTAAAAACCTCCTCCAAAAATTTACCCTCACTTAAATAGCTAAGGTTTTATAGTTCAAAAATTAAACTCTATTTTCCATTATAAGCTTTCTAAGCATAATTACAATAATAATACAAGAAAAACGGTTAATTTTTTCACAAAGATAATAAGAATCTTTTTTCATTTCTATCTTACCTGTCTCAAAGAAATCTTACCAGAAAAGTTACTTTGAATTCCAAAAAAATTCTCACGCACTAATAGAGCGTGGATCATACTATAATAGCAGTAAGCTGTTCTATTTTTTTAATCTTCGAGATGTTCTTAATTTCCTAAAAGAAAGATTCTAATAAACCACCCAATATTTATGGGTCATCTATCAGAATAATTCATTTTCGGAAAATGGATCCTTTATTGCTTAGACTTTTCCCTACTGTTCTTGTGTTAGCACACCGTCTTCGATTCGATATACTCGATCACAATACGTTAACATCCGTTCATCGTGCGTTACCATGATAGCAGCTTTCCCGCGTGCTTTAACTTCTTCTGCAATCAGCTTCACGACTTCATGTGCACGTTTTGTATCCAGGTTTGCTGTAGGTTCATCAGCTAAAATAAGATCAGGGTCATTCATAAAAGAGCGAGCAATAGCAACTCTCTGACGCTCTCCACCAGATAACTCATTTGGAAATTTCTTCAATTTGCTAGCTAATCCTAAATCATTCAACAAATCTTCTGCAAACTTTTTATCTTCAGCTGTTACAGATCCGCTCATTTTTTTCACGACCAGCAGTTGATCTAAAACCGTTAAATAAGGAATAAGATTGGAGGTTTGTAAGATAAAGCCAATTTGTTGTAAACGGACTTTTGACAATTCTTTTTCTTTTAATGTCGAAACCGCTACTTCATTCACAAAAACTTCTCCTTCAGATGGCTGTAACAACGCACCTGAAATAGATAAAAAGGTGCTTTTACCCGAGCCAGACGGTCCAATGATCGCAATAAACTCACCAGGTATGACGGATAAAGAAACATTTTCTAATGCAGTCGTTTTAAATTCACCTTCTTGGTAGAATTTTGAAACGTTTTTTAATTGTAGACCTGCCATTATTCCACCCTCCCTAAAGCTGTTAACGGATCAATTTTTGCAATTTTTAAAACAGAAAAGAATGAACTCACTACACTGATAGCCAGTAAAATCAAACTATAAGAAATAACAAGCGAATTCACTAAGTTAAATGGCATTGAATCGGGCAGGATAGCTGCTGTTGCATAAGTTAAGCCTACACCCACAAGAATACTGATGACAGATAAAATAAAGACTTGTGAGATCACGGATTTAATGACAAACCAGTTGCTGCCGCCAATTGCTTTCATCACGCCAAATTGCTGTGTTTTTTGATTCGTCAAGATGTAAAAGAAAACTGCAATCACAATAGCTGAAATAACGATCAAGAAACCTAACATCATTGTGATCGTTCCATTTTCTGCCGCATATCCTGGAACCGCATTGATGACTTCTTTTTTTGTACCTACTTCAATGTTTTCCACATCTTGTGCTATTTTTTCAGGGTCGCTGTCTTTTCCTTGAACCATGATGCTGTTTACAACATCTTTGATTCCGTTGTCTGAACCAGGAGCTGCATACTTATAATCTCGAAATTTATCTAATGAAGTAAAGACAACCGGTTGATGACTTAGCGTTTGATTCTTAGTGAAACCAACGATCTTCATTTTTTCATTAGAACCGCTAATAGTTAAGTCATCGCCTAGTTTAAACCCTTCTGCTTTCAAAGAGTCATCTGCAATCACGCCCAATGAATCTGTTTCTTTTAAAGCAGTGCCAGACGTCACTTTAGGCTCCATAAAGGATCCAGGACGGATGCCAGCAATTAAAACGTCGACTTTCGAAGCTGCTTCTTTATCGCTTCCCGCGTTACGAATGGAAGCAGATGCTGTGCCAAATGGAGCTACCGCTTTGACTCCGTCTTCTTTCAGTAAATCATCTGCTATGGATTCCGATATCATTGATTTTGAAAAAGTAAAATCGGACTTTTCTTCATACACCGCATAATCTACATCGGCATACTTCAAAGTAGCCGCTCCTAAGTCGGATAAGCCGTTCCCTAATCCTGCTAGAAAGAAGACTAGCCAAGAGATTAGAACAATGATCAAACTGATCATCAGAAAACGGCCTTTTGAATATCTTAATTCTTTTAGTGCTAAAAACATTTTGTCAGCCTCTTTTCAAATAAACTAACTTGCAAGTTGTAACTTCATTATAACCCAAAGTTACACTCGTGTCACTTTATTTATTAAAAATCCCCTGACAAATAATTTCTTGCAAATAATCTGCTCGTTTTTCTTGCGAAAGACCAGTCCGATTAGGAATCGTTACACTGTGAAAAATGAGCTCAATAATTAAGCTTTCGGGTATGGTATTTTTTATATGCCCTTTTTGCTGTCCTGTTTGAATAAAAGTTTGAATCTGTTCAAAAAAACGTTTGTGCAGTACTTGCGATTGCTGTTTTTTCTCTTTCATTTTCTCTTCATTGGCAATTCGATCGCCAGGAATCATGAAAGAGATTTGGTGAATATCACTGTATTCAAAAATTAAAGCAAATAACTGTTGAAATTGAGCAAAATAATCAGCAGCCCAATCTAGCTTTTCAAGAGCGTCAACCATTTGCTCCATTTCTGAAATCATATAATCATAAATCAATTCATCTTTATTGGTATAATATTTGTAAATAGCTGCTCTTGAAACATTCAATGAGCTGGCCAATAAACCAAATGAAAATTTATCATAGCCGACTGACATTAAAAGTTGATGTGTCTCTTCATAAATATCTTCTGTTGAAAATTTTTTCTCTCTCGCCATCCAAAACCTCTCCTTTTGTTCATTCGCCTTCTTAGTATACCATCAACGAAGCAGATTGGAATAGAAACGAAAAAGAAGACACAACCTGCTTCTATCACTAGGTTGTGTCTTCATGTCCAATTTTTAAAAAAAACTTTCTTTACTTATTATAGTTTATCTTTATCGTTATCTTCGATTTGAACATCTCCGTCAATGTGGATATCTATATCTTCTTTACGAACTTCTTCAGAAACATGTTTAACATCTTCTTTGGTGTCTTTATCGATCATTACTTCTTCTGTTACAACAGGACGTTTATGCACTTCTATTTGTTCTTCAACCACTGGAACAGTGAAGGATTCATCTTTCAAATCTGCCTCATCAGCAGTTTCTCCATCCGTAACTGGGCGTCTTTCAACTCTTACTTCTTCATGCTTAACAGGTACTTCAACAGTTTGTGTTTCTTCTGTTACCACTTTATCTACATGAACTTCCCCAGTTTGAACTTCTTTCGTGTCTACGTCTAATTTTTCTTCTTGTAATTTAATTTTTTCTTTGTCTGAAAGATCCTTGCTTGCCGTATTGTCCACTGTGCTATTATCTGGTGCTACGCCCATATCGGTATCATGAGTCATATCTTGAGTGGCTCCTCCCCAATCTGCTGGCGGCACTGATTGATTTGTGTCATCTGTTCCAATCGTATCTGATGCAGCATCCATTGATGGATTCACTCCCGTTGAACTGACGGTATCTGTCGGATCAACAAAATCAGTTGTTCCCATCGGTTCTGTCATTCCGGACGTTGGTGTGTTTGGCATCGTCGTATCATCCATTGATGGTGAATCAGCGGTATCATTTTTAATTCCATCTACTAAAACAACAATGCTGCCATTGCGGATATCATCTGTATAATCAGCTAATACATCATCATTGTCCCCAGGTGTTTCATCATAAGGATCAATACGAAAAGCATCTTTTATTTTTTCCCACATTGATTCATCGTCATGATCGACATCTGTTTTTGTCGTAACTTCTACGCCTTCATCTTGAACAGTAGTACTCATGTCTTTATTCGTAACTAATGTGATATCTTTTTTCGAGTATCCTTCAGCCACTAATTCGTCAATAGCTCGCTGAGCTGCTGATGCCGTTTCGTAACTACCTTTGACAAATTTACTCATAACTTTACCACTCCTTAGTATAATAATAAAATACAATCTATCTGTACAATTTTTATTATACTAATAAATGATAGGAGACACAATTAATACGACTGCGCTTCCATTCCGCATCATCCTTCAGTTATCATTTTTTTCCATAAGTAAAAGCAGCGGAGAAAAAATCCGCTGCTTTTATAAAGTCGTTTATTAAGTTAGTCTTACTCGCCTTCCAACGGGTCTTTACCAAGGAAAGCTTGTAACATCCAGATATTTTTGTCAACTTCTGTTTTGTAGGCAATTAATATATCTTGTGTGACATCGTCGCCTTCTTCACCAGTCAACGTAATAGCAGCTGCCAAGTCATCTCTTAAAATACGGAAATCTGCTACCACAGAGACCACCATCTCTTCTGCAGGCACTTTTTCTGTATAAGGTCTTTCTTTAATAGAAGAATGTTCCAAAAATTCTTGTAATGTAGCATAAGGTTTACCGCCGATTGCCAGCAAGCGTTCTGCTAATTCATCAAAGTGTTCTGTTGTTTCTTTGTATAAATCTTCAAATTTTATGTGAAGTGTAAAGAAGTGCGGTCCTTGTACGTAAAAATGATGTTGGTACAATTTTGTAATGAAAACCCCATGAGTTGCCACCAGATTATTCAATGTACTTTTTACTTCGGTATTCGTTTGAGCCATGTTCTTCTTCCTCCTAATAAAATATTAAAGTGTTTATCACTTTATAATTAGTATAATCAAAAGAATAGTACTTGTCCAACCATAGCTCTTTTATTTTTAACTTTTTATTAGGGCTTTTCTTTTTTTAGACTATTCAAAGCTTTTTTTATTCTCCATAAGCTTTTATATTTGGGAGCCCTTTCTTTATTTGGTATGATAAGTGTGTAGACAACAATATGCTATTAGGAGGAAAACAATATGCCAAAATTTTTTAAAAGTGCATACCAGTCCGTTGAAGAAGCCGCAGCAGAAGTCGAACACTTGTTGGTCGAGGGATATGCAGCCGATGATATTACGGTTGTAACCTATAAAGAAAATAAAGGCGCAATTGAAAGTTTAACTATTGCTGATGTTGATACGGTAACTGGAGAAAATCACCAATCTATCTGGGATCGAGCCAGAGATGTTTTCACTGACGGAGATGCTAAGAATCCGCTTGGCAAGTACAACCTAGATCCAGCTATTACTGAACGCTACAATAAAGCGATTAAAAATGGCGGTTACGTCATTCTTGTTGAAGAAGCATTGGAATCTGACACTATCCAGACAAACAATAAGACTAGTCGCAGACCTATTCAAGGTCAAAATAATAACACGGTTCCGAATGTAGGCGAATATTCAGCTGCTCATTCTGACGTGCCGACTAATGAAAATAATGACGCTGAAGCAACCGTTGGTGGCATTCCACTTAAAGAATCAGATGGTTCATATGGTGGAAACCACCCAACTGAAAACCCAAGTATGCCCATTTCTCCAGGGACCGATCAACAAAGAGACATTCCAGAATAACTATTTTAAAATTAAATCATTAGAGAGTCTGGGACAAGCCCCAGACTCTCTTTTCTGTTCATTACATATTGATTTCTGTTCCAACTTTTTGAGCTATAGCTTTTTGCAGGATTTTCTCAGCTGTCACAACATCTAATACAGCTGTTCCGACTGTTTTAAAGACAGTGATTTCTGTATCGCTTTCGCGACCCTTGATTTTTCCCAGCATGACTTCTCCTAAGTCTCCTTGATAATGGCTTCTTTCAACTATTCCTTTTTCTAACGGTGTTATGATATCTCCAGCTTCTGCCAGCACACCTTCAGTTGTATCGAATATAACTTTATTTGCTTTCACAATAATGTCTGCAGGAATTTCATGCATTTCAGGAGTGTAAGCTCCAACTCCATTAATATGGGCTCCTTCTTTAACAAATTTCCCTTCAAATGTTGCTTGTTTAGAAGTGGTCACAGAAGTAATGATATCTGCTCCTGAGACAGCTTCTTCAGCAGATTTTACAGCCGTCATTTTGGTTCCGAAAGCCGAAAATTTTTCTGACATTTCTTCTACAAATTTCTGACAACGGTCTTGATCTACGTCAAAGATCCGAACTTCTTTCAACGGACGAACTGTCAGCATCGCTTCAAGTTGTGTAACGGCTTGTCCGCCAGTCCCAAATAATGCAGCAATTTCAGCATCTTTTCTTGCTAGTATATCCGTTGCTGCTCCTTGAACTGCTCCTGTACGCAGTTGTGTCAAATACGTTCCATCCATTACTGCTTCTACCATGCCTGTTTCTGAATTGAGAACGACCATCGTAGCTGGCACACTCGGCAATTTTTTGTGAATATTATTTGGATAAACGGAAACGATTTTCACTCCTAAAGCTTGATTTTCGCCACCTACATAGGCCGGCATATAAAGACTTTGGCCTTCATATGCTGGTATATCAATATTTGTTCGTAACGGTACGGTACTCTGTCCTTCAGAGAAGAGACGTAAAGCTTCTTTATCTGCTTCAATGGCTTCTTTCATTGAGAATACCTTTTGCATATCTTCTTTAGTCAAAATAATCATTTTTTTCGCTCCTTTTTAAATTCCTTCATTTGCAATACTTCTTTTCGATTTACGTAGTTCCATCATCATGCTGACTGCTGTATACAATAAGACTACAATGACTAACCATTGTAACATACTTGTATTTAATGATTTTACAAAGTAAACAGCTGTTAATACTCCAAGCACTCCGAAAGTAGAAGCGAACAACGTTATTTTACGGCTGTATTCACCGAATTTTACAAATTGCATGCTGCCGATTGGAACTGAGAATGTACAAGCCCCCATCATGATTGGAAATGCAGCTGCGGGATTCATGCCCAAAGCATAAATAGTTGCCATTGTTAACGCATATGATCCAATTCCAATATTATTTAACGCACCATACACAAATAATAAAATACCGGCTGCTGCTAATTTTATACCGTACAATTCAGTTGCTGTTCCGTTAGAAGAAATTAAATTGAACTTTCCTGCCAATATCAACAGGGCAGCTATTGTCAAACCAATTGAAACAAACTGTTTGATGGTTTTTTCCGGTAACTTCACTACAAAACGTGGTCCTATATACGCACCAATCACTTGACTGATGATACAAACAGCCAAAGTCTTGATTCCTACATCAATGGAAGTAATATAAGAAAGAGCCATTGCGGCAACTGGAATAACACATTGAGCGTTTAACGTACCAGGCAGTTTTTTTAATGGAACCCATTTTAATTTTTGGTATAATACCGTTCCAATAGCAAAATCTGAAATGCCAAAAGTAGAAAGCAAAAAAGTAAAAAACGATGTAAAAGATAATGCAATAGTGTTTGCCGGTTCATTCATCATTTCATTTTTATTCCTTATTAAATCCTTCACAAATGCAGCCACAAAAAACAAATTGACAATCACAATCAAGGTTAATAATACTGTAGTCATTTTAGTTTCCTCCAAATTTTTTATTTTTCATAAATTTTTCTAATGTGATTTAAATCTCGTCCAAATACTTGCATGGCCGGGTCTTCTAATTGTTCAATCATCCGCAGATTATAAGCATCATGGATAATGTATTCTTTAGCTAGTTTCACCATAGAATGATTACGAGTCCAGATAACATCGGGTTGTTCTTTAGGTAAAGTACCATAAACAACTTCTTGAGAATCCGCTACAACATTGATCCAACGGCTTCCATAATCATCAAGTTTGTCTGCTTCGAAACCGTGTTTGTAAAACCGGTTGAAGGGCAATTCATAATGATGTTGGGCGCTAAATAAAATAACTACAAATTTCTCTATTCGTTGTTCGGCTTGTTTTAATCGTTCAACCATTTCTTCTGACAAGTCTTCTTCCCATACTTGTAAGTAAATGTCTTCTTGTGCTTTTTCAATTAATTGCAGTATTTTTTCTATTACTTGGTCATACTCCGATAAGTTCCATAAGGTTTCTGTTTCTTCCATTTCTTGAATACTTCCTAGAATTTCTTCAATTACCTCAAAATCAGTTTTTGTTTTTTTTCTTAGTTTATCTACTAATTCTTGCGCAGAAATTGCTTGATAACGAACCGGCTCTGTTTTACTGCCAATAACTATCCCCTTTTTTAATAAAATCTCTAATAGGTTATATACTTTTGAGCGAGGCACACTAGAATTTTTACTGATTTCGTATCCAGTTTGATTGCTCTTTTTTAATAAAGTGATGTATACAAGGATTTCATATTCTGAAAAATGGTATTCTTTCAAGACCAACAAGATGTTTTCCATTATCTTGCCTCCTTCTTTAGTGAAATAAATCACATTAGTTAGTAGCTACCTTCAGTTACTACTATAATCTTATCCATTTATTCTGTCAACACTTTTGTGAAATATTTATTAATTGGGATAGGAATATCTAAAAAATAAAATGAACAGCTAACCATCTGTTCATTTTATTTATCCACAAACAAACAAAGGCAGACAGTTGTATCCGCTTTCTAACTAATGGTATACTTTTGAAGGCCTATTTATTAAATACTAAAAGTTTCGTCAATAAATACTGGATAAAGGAGAAATAAACAATGAAAAAAATACAATTAGGTACTAGTGATTTAATGGTTTCGAATATCGGATTAGGCTGTATGTCAATGAATCGATTAACGGCTAAAGAGGCGACAGCTGTTGTTCAAAATGCTTTGGATTTAGGAGTCAATTTTTTTGACCATGCTGATATTTACGGCAAAGGCAAATCAGAGGAAGTTTTTTCTGAAGCAGTCGATTTGCGGTCCTCCATCAGAGATAAAATGATCATTCAAAGCAAAGTGGGGATACGTACTGGTTATTATGATTTTTCAAAGAAACATATCATTCAGTCTGTTAACGAAAGTCTGAGCCGTTTAAAAACAGATTATCTTGATATTCTCCTGCTGCACCGTCCGGATGCTTTAGTCGAACCAGAAGAAGTAGCTGAAGCTTTCAATGAGTTGGAAAAAAGCGGGAAGGTTCGGCACTTTGGAGTCAGCAATCATAATCCCATGCAGATTGATCTGTTGAAAAAAACCATTGAGCAAGATTTAATCGTCAACCAATTACAATTGAGTGTGATGCATACAGGAATAATAGATGCTGGAATCAATGTAAATACTAAACATGAAAATGCAATCAACCGCGATGGAAGTGTCTTGGACTACAGCCGGCTGAAGGATATGACTATCCAAGCTTGGTCTCCTGTTAAAGCTGAAGGCGGAGTATTCATTGATAATGATGCTTATCCGGAAATAAACGCTAAACTGAAAGAAATCGGTGAAAAGTACGGATTAGATAATTCCGGAACTGCTGTTGCATGGATTTTACGTCACCCTGCTCGGATTCAAACAATTGTGGGAACCATGACGCCTGAGCGGTTAAAACAATATGCTCAAGCTTCAGAAATGGTTCTATCTCGTGAAGAATGGTATAACATTTATCGAACTGCTGGCAACCCTATTCCTTAATAACAAATTGAAACCCCGCCAAATCGTTCCATTTGACGGGGTTTTTTTGTTTTATTTTTCTGCTGTTTTATTGATGTATTGGCGTTGGTTGTTTACAATACCTGCTAAACAAATAGCTGCAGAATCTTTTTCCGTTTCAGATAGTAGGTTTGAACCATCAACAGGCAAAGTTTGTTGAAAAATTACTTCATATTCTGCCACACTAACTTCTCTTCTTGCTGCCAGCATTTCTGTATGTTGGTTGGTATTTAAGTGTTTCTGATAATCCGGCTGTAAAATCCCAGTAAAGAATTCTCCTACTGCACCGGAACCATAACTGAATAACCCGATTCTTGATCCAGCAGCTAGTTTTTCTTTTTGTTCTAATAAAGAAAGCAAGCTGAGGTATAGGGAGCCGGTATAAATATTTCCAACTACTTTATTGTAGCCGATACTCTTTTGATAATGGTTTAATAATCGCTCTTTATCTTCGCTGGTGCCTTCTTCCAGAACTGGTTTTAACGCCTTCAAACCCATTTTTGTATAAGGTAGGTGGAAACACAGTGCTTCGAAATCCTTAAACGTTAAACCACTTTTTTCTTTGAATTGTTGCCAGACAGTTGCAAAAAACAAACTATATTGCTCATTTGAAAACTTTCCATCTACATAAGCCGTACTTGAATAAAGTGGACGCCAAAAGTCCATAATATCAGCAGTTAAGTAAGCACTTTTGTCTTCAAGTGCTAAAATTCTAGGCTCAGCACTGATCAGTAACGCTACTGCTCCGGCTCCTTGGGTCGATTCACCAGAAGAATCTAATCCATAACGTGCAATATCCGACCCTAACACCAATACCTTGCTTTCCGGATTTAGTGCGATATGTCCTTTTGCCATTTGAATTCCCGCTGTTGCTCCGTAACAAGCTTGTTTGATTTCAAAAGAACGTGCTGCTGGATTTAATCCCAATAAATGATGGACATAGACTGCTGCAGCTTTTGAATGATCTATGCCTGTTTCTGTACCGAATAGGACTAAATCGATTTTTTCTTTATCTCTTTCATCTAAAATACTAGCCGCAGCATTTGCTGCCAATGTAACGGCATCTTGTGTGATCGGAGCAACTGCCATTTTTTCTTGACCAATGCCAATTGTGAATTTATCCGGTTCTATCTCTCTAGCTGCAGCTAATTTTCGCATATCCAGATATAAATCTGGAACGTAAAAGCCAATTTTATCAATCCCGATTTTCAAAAAAATCTCCTCCATTGGTTACTTACCCATTTTAAAACCAGTAAACTAGACCAACATAAACGGCGTTCTCCTAACTGGTTGTGTCATCATTAGTTAAAGAATAGTATACAACTGTTAAAAAAACAATAAGCAGAAGAAAATCTAAAGATAAGCTTAATAAACAGCAGCTAATTTTCTTTAATTACCTTAAAGCCACTAAAAATGTTTACCAAATCTTAAAGTGTTAAACTGTTTGAAATACCGTACAATAGGAAAAGAAGCTATAGTGATGTAATAAAAGCTATGCAGATAAATAAGACATGAATAGTAAGGGGTAGAGGACTATGGAGGAAGTTGTTATCGTAAGTGCAGCACGAACTCCCATTGGAAAATTTGGGGGCAGCTTGAAAAACACTACTGCAATTGAATTAGGTGCAATCGTTGTAAAAGAAGTTATCAAAAAATCGGGTCTATCCGCAGATAAAATAGACCAGCTTATTTTTGGAAATGTTTTGCAAGCTGGCTTGGGACAAAATCCGGCTCGACAAATTGCTGTCCATGCCGGCGTTCCTTACTCAGCTCCATCCATGACGGTGAATGAAGTGTGCGGTTCTGGCTTAAAAGCCGTTATTCTTGGAAGCCAAGCTATTCGACTAGGGGATGCTGAGATCGTTGTGGTAGGCGGTACTGAAAACATGACACAAGCTCCTTATCTTTTAAATAATCACCGTTGGGGAAAGAAAGCAGGAAATGATCAACTGATCGACAGCGCGATGCACGATGGACTGGCCGATGCTTTTGATCACCTGCCAATGGGAATGACCGCTGAAAATGTAGCTGAACAATATGGCATCTCAAGAACTGAACAAGATGCTTTTGCTGCACATTCACAAATGAAGGCTGCTCAAGCCCAAGACAACGGAGCTTTTTCGGCAGAAATCGTGCCAGTACCTGTTAAAGGACCAAAAGGCCAAACAGCTTTGTTTAGTGAAGATGAATTTATTCGCAAACAAACGAATCTAGACAGCTTAGCCAAACTTCCTGCTGCTTTTAAAGAAAACGGAACGGTCACTGCAGGAAATTCTTCTGGAATAAATGACGGGGCAGCAGCTCTTATCTTGATGAAAAAATCGCACGCTGAAGAACTGAACATCTCTTATCTAGCTACTCTTAAAGGTTACGCAGAAGCTGGGATCAATCCTTCAATTATGGGATATGCACCTTATTATGCAATTGAAGAAGTTTTAGAAAAAACTCATTTAAACTTAGAAGATATGGATTTGATTGAATTAAATGAAGCCTTTGCTGCCCAAAGTGTTGCTGTCATGCGGGATTTGAATATGAATAAAGACAAAGTTAATGTTAACGGCGGAGCAATTGCATTAGGTCACCCAATCGGTGCTTCTGGGGCCCGTATTTTAGTTAGCTTAGTTCATGAAATGCAGAAAAGAGAAACGACTTTCGGTCTCGCTTCTTTATGTGTCGGCGGCGGAATTGGTATGGCTATGGTCATTGAAAAAAGTGAGACAAATAATGAATTGAAACCGTTTTGTTAGCTAATCTTTCTCCTATTTGGTATAATGATAAATGGATACGATTCTTAGCTTGGATCTTTTCTTATTTTTTTCTTTTTTTTAGAAAATAGATTCTACTAAGCAGCTTTACTAAGCTAATACGAAAGGGGAAAAATTTATGAAAGTAAATGCAGAATTAAGAACAGAGGTTGGAACAGCATCAGCTAATCGTTATAGAAAGGCTCATAAACTTCCAGCTGTTGTCTACAATAAAGGAGGAGACGCTACTCCTGTTTTATTAAATGAAAAAGATTTTATTGAAGTATTGAAACAACTAGGTAAAAACGGAATTTTTGATATTGTTGTGGGTGATGAAGCACCTCGACAAGTAATTGTTAAAGACTTCCAAAGTGCCGCTTTAAAATTCCAAATATTAGATGTAGAGCTTCAAGCCATTGAAAAAGGCCAAAAATTAACCGTTACTGTTCCAATCGTTTTAACAGGTGCTGAAAGTGTTAAATTAGGAATGGTTTCTCAAACATTAAATGAACTAGAAATTGAAACGACTCCGAATAATATTCCAACAGAGTTCGAAGTCGATGTGAGTACCTTAGCAATTGGCGATTCCTTAACAGTGGCTGACTTAAATGTAAGCAAGGATATTACTGTCTTTGACGAACAAGATGAAACGGTAGTCATTGTGGCACCACCTGCTACTCTAGAAGATGTTGACACTGCTGAAGCTACTGAACCAGATTTGATCGGTGAAAAAACTGAATAATCTTTTTCTTTGAGACTGAAAACAGGCTGCTGCCAACAGGAGATTCTTCTGTTGGCAGCAGCTTATTTTTGCGGTATAGTTTTCAGTATCTTTTAAAAGGTTACCCTTCTAAAATTTTTACATAGAAATTTCTTGTTCGCGGACCATCAAAATCAAAAAAATACACACTTTGCCATGTTCCAAGAATAAGTCGGCCTTTTTCAATGATAAGCATTTCGCTCGCTCCTACAACAGAGGATTTCATATGACCATCTGAATTGCCTTCCATATGCACATAGGCTGGTTTGTTAGGGAAAGTTTCATCAAACCCTAACTTCAGGTCTTTTTTTACATCGGGATCAGCGTTTTCATTGATCGTAATAGCTGCGGTTGTATGTGGGCAAAAAATCAACATCATGCCTTTTTCCACACCACTTTTGGTTAAAGCTTCCTGCAAATAAGAATCGATCGTAGTAAAAGATTGTTTTTCACGGGTTGAAATTTGAAAAACAAATAAATTATCTGTCATTCTAATCAGCTCCTCTTTCTATTCTTACTTTAGAATATCATAGCAGCAAGCTGAATCGACAACTAAAAGACTTATTATATATAGCGTTTTATCTTTTGAAAGCAGGTGAAGAATGAAAATTTATATCGATGCCGATGCTTGTCCTGTAAAAGATATCGTTATCTCAGAAGGAACAGCTCAACATATTCCCGTTATTTTAGTTACCAGTATTTCTCACTTTTCGACCGTTGAACAACCGGCTGGAGTAGAAACAATTTATGTCGACATTGGAGCCGAAGCTGCTGATTACCGAATCATGCGTTTGGCAAAAAAAGGCGATTTAATCGTCACTCAAGATTACGGCTTAGCTTCATTAGCACTAGCTAAAGGTTGTATTGTCTTGCACCATACTGGTTTTAAGTATACCAACGACAACATCGACCAATTGTTGCAATCACGTTATTTAAGTGCTCAAGTTCGAAAAAGCGGAAAACGCACTAAAGGACCTAAACCGTTCACTGAAGAAAACCGCCTAACTTTCCAAAAGTTATTCAAAGAAACCCTTTTAGAGGCTACTAATCAGACAAACTAAAAAGTTGCCGTATTCCACGTATAAACTTTGGAATACAGCAACTTTTTTAATGTTTTTCACTAACGGATGACGTCATTTGTTTGACCTGCAATAAAAGCTTCTACCCTATCTTTTCTGATAATTGGACTATCGCCAAAAGTAGTATGCGCTAAAACAGCATTACCTATTGCAAATTCAACAGTTTGGTGGTCAGACCATTTTTCGATAAAACCAGTTATGATCCCTGCTGCATAAGCATCCCCTGTCCCGATTCGGTCATAGATGTCTAAATCATACACAGAACTGAGAACGAACTGATTTGCATGACGCAAAAAACCTTTTACACTTCGGTTTTTCCCCTCTTTTTCACGGAGCGTTCCAGCAAATAAAGTAATTTGGTATTTTTCTACAAATTGTCGACTCACAGCCTCAAGGATTTCTACCGGTTCTTCTATTTCTGTTGGCAAAGGCATATCCATTAATTCAACTAAATCACGAATTCCGCCAACTACGCTATCACGATTTTGTCTAAGAATTAGTGCTTTTATTAAAAATACTCTTAAGATCGGTTAGGACCTTAAGAGTATTTCAGTTTTCTCTAGAACAAGAAATTAGCTTGCTGTAGTTGCTTTTTCAATTTCTTTGATTTTTTCAGCAAATTGCGGTAAATAAGTCTTATGGGCAACTAATAGTTCATCCATTACTTGTTTAGCAACAAATCCGCTGGTGATCAAAGGATTCATCGTAAAGGCTTGCAGCAATGTACCATAGTCTCCCGTCACAGCAGCTTCAACAGCTAATAACTCCATCGATTTCATTAATTGCAATAACCCTCTTTCAGCTGGTGCAAAACTGCCAAATTGGAATGGAACTGGACCATTACCAGTGATCATACTGGTCACTTCAACCACACAATCTGCTGGCAAATCAGTGATGGTTCCATTATTTTTCGTGCTGACAGTCATGATCATCCGTTTGTCATTGTAAATTGAATTAATGATGTTGCAAGCCGCATCACTGTATCTTGCTCCGCCTCGTTCGGCTAATTGCTGCGGTTTGTAATCTAGATTTTCGTCTTTGTACAATTCGAACAATTCTTTTTCGATACCTTTAACTTTTTCAGCACGAGTCCCTGAATTTTTGAAGTCTTCTATTTCTTCTTTCAATGCTTCATCTGTTAAGTAATAGTATCTATGATATGGACAAGGCACCATATGCAAGTTTTGCACTTGTTCAAAAATCAAATCGTTTTCCTGGATATTTGCTACAATACTTTTAGAGTTTGAAGCATCGCCATACATGATTTTTAACAGTTCATCTGTTAAGGATTTGCCTTTATTGTCTACAACCGTATGCCAGTGCAAGTGATTGATTCCGGCAAATTGGAAAAATAATTCTTCAGGATCTCGTTCTAATAAAGCAGCTTCTTCGACGATCGCATTCACTGGAATATTGCATAACCCCACGACCTTGTCCCAATTCCCGTACCGCATAACCGCTTCTGTTACCATACCAGCCGGGTTCGTAAAATCAATCAGCCATGCATCTGGACAAAGTTCTTTCATGTCTTCTACAATATCTAATATAACTGGAATAGTTCTCAATGCTTTAAATATTCCGCCGGCTCCATTTGTTTCTTGGCCAATCATGCCATGGCTTAAGGGAATGCGTTCGTCTAATATTCTAGCGTCCAATTGTCCTACTCTTAATTGTGTTGTAACAAAGTCAGCGTCTTTCAGCGCTTCTCTACGGTCTAATGTCAAATGAACTTCACAGTCGATATTTGCCGCTTTGATCATTCTCTTAGCCATTTCTCCAACAATCGCTTGCTTTTCTTTTCCGAGCTCTACATCGACTAACCACAATTCTTTTAACGGCAATTCAGCATGACGGTTAATAAAACCTTCCACTAATTCCGGCGTATAACTTGAGCCTCCGCCAATCGTTACAATTTTTAAACCTTTTTTCATATCGTTTCCCTCCAACTGTAATCGCTATCTTTTTTCTTTATAAATTTAGTATAGCGCTCTTTTCTTGATTTGACTCTTTTCATCAAGATATAGGTAAATGTTATTTAAATAGAAACTTGTCACAACTGTGGCATCATTTGTCACAACTGTAATCTGCTTATTTTTAAGTTCAAAAATAATTCGTTGTTGCCTACATTGTTTCACTATAATGAATATGCTACTATAAGTTTATTGCTAAGGAGGCGAAAAAGAAAAATGTTGTTTCTTGATACAACCCCTGATTTAACTGATTTTGATACGGCTATTTACAAATACATTTCCAATCACTTAGACCAAGTCGCTTATATGCGAATCCGTGATTTAGCTGCTGAAACACATACGAGCACTACCAGTATTTTACGTTTCTGTAAAAAATTTGGCTGTTCTGGTTTTTCTGAATTTAGAATCAAACTGCAAATGTATTCAAAAGAACAAAAACAGCAAAAAATACAGTCTATCGATGAAACAGCTTATATTGATTTCTTAAATCGGACTACGCAACCTTTCTATAAAGAAAAAATTCGCGAAGCTGTTTCTTTGTTGCAAGATAAAGAGTTAATTTTATTTCTTGGCGAAGGCTCGTCCAATATCATTGCAGAATATGGGGCTTTATATTTTTCATCTATTTTCAATATGGCATTAAGAATTGAAGACCCTTCTAATCATCCAATTGACTATTTATCAAAAAAATTATCTGATCAAGTCTGTATCATTGCATTGTCTGTTTCAGGAGAAACAAAAAATATCGTTAATTATTTGAATCACTTAAGCTTCAGCAGCAGTACCATTATTTCAATCACGAACAGTTCAAAATCAACCATTGCTCGTCTTTCTGATGTCAATATTCCTTATTATATTACTCCAGAGTCTATCAAAGATGCAGACATTACATCACAACTTCCAGCTCTTTACACAATCGAAACACTTGCAAAAGAAGTAAGAGCTACTAATTAAACTAACTTTTTCATTATTTAGAAAAAAACTAGAGCTGATTTAGAAAAGGATTATTCCCTTCTAAATCAGCTCTAAATTCATTTTTAATTATTTTGTTCTGCTAATTGCATCTTATTCACACGTTCATCAATTTTTAAGAACGGTAAGTAAATAAATACGGAAACCGCAATAATGACTATTTGAAGCGCAGCTGCCCGCCAGTCTCCCCCTGTAGCCAAGAATCCTGAAATAATAGGTGGCGTTGTCCAGGGTATCTGAACCACAACGTGATTGATCATTCCAATGGATGTTGCGAAATAAGCAACAGTCAACGAAAATATAGGTGCCAGGACAAATGGAATAATCAACATTGGGTTAAAACAAATCGGTAATCCAAAAATAATGGGTTCACTAATATTAAATAATGCCGGTGCCAAAGATAATTTAGATACATCTTTATAATCTTTACGTTTACTGAATACAAAAATGGCAATCAATAAGGCAACTGTATTTCCTGATCCGCCCATAACGGCAAAAGTATCTTTGAAAGCCATATTGATAATATGAGGAATCTCTTCATGATTGGCATAGGCTAACATATTGTCCTGCATGTTTTGCAATAAGAATGGGTCCAACAAAGCTCCTGAAATAACAGCTTGGTGAATACCAAAACCGAAGAACAAGTTAGCTATACTTGTCAATAATAGAAAACCTGGAAGACTAGTTGTGACATAACTTAAAGGTTTAGTGATGACAGTCGTGATTAGTGTGTTAAAATCCATATCAAACAATTGATTTAATGCAAAAGAAGCAACAGCAAAAATCAATACATTAATCATAATTGGAATAAGTACATTAAATGATTTAATAACAGCTGGAGGAATATTCCCACTAATATTTATTTTTAATTTTTCATTTGATGATAGCTTGATAAATAAATCAGTTGCCAGCAAACCGACGACTATTCCGACAAACATACCTGAGGCACTAGTATAACTAACTGGTATAACTCCTGGTACCAATACTTCTTCTTTAAAGCCTTCTGGTATAAATGTTGTACTTAAAGGGGTTACCACAATCATGGTAGAGAATGACACTAAAATTGGAGCGATAACGTTATTGTATCCCCGATTTACAGAAAGGTGGTAAGCGATGGCAACTGCAATCAATAAGGCCATCACATTTAGTGTACCGTTTGATATAGACGTTCCAATCGACTGCCAAGTAGTTAACGTCTCTGGAGCAATGATTTTACCCATGAATCCTGTTGGCTCCAAAATAACGTAATTAATTAATGTCATAAAACCGGCTAAAATAATGAATGGCATGATAGATGCAAATGCATCTCTTAACGTGCGCAAATGGATTTGATTTCCCATTTTTTGTGCTACGTAAGCAAAACGATCAGTAATGGACATCTTTTCTGATGAATCTGACATATTGTCTCCTCCTCTAAACTAGTCTATGTGTATCGTACACAAAACCGTTGTTGCGACTCATTTCTTTATAAAATTCTCCGCTTTTTTTAATCGTCCGCTTTTGGTTTTCTAGATTTAAGGAAACCAAGCCGTATCTATTTTTATATGCATTGATCCATGACCAGCAATCTATAAAAGTCCATAAATGATACCCTTTAATGTTGCATCCCTCAGAAATAGCTTTATGCACGTAAGCTAAATGGTCTTTAATGTAATCGATTCGGTAATCGTCGATAACTTGGCCTTTATCGTTCATAAATCTTTCTTCGTCGGCTACTCCCATTCCGTTTTCTGAAATAAAAGCTTCGATGTTGCCATAATTATCGCGGATATCGATACATAAATCGTAAATTCCTTTTTCGTAAATTTCCCAGCCACGATAGATATTCATTCGTTTGCCCGGCATATCATAATTTTCATAAAACCATTCTGGTAAAAATGGTCCTTCAGGATTGATTGCAGTTAACCTTGCTTTTACCCGGCGAGGTTCATAGTAATTCAGTCCTAAAATTTGAGCAGTGTTCTGTTCGATCACTGTTAGATCAGCTGCTTCATAAATAGGCATTTGATCGTATTCTTTCAATATCTCCACTAGTTTTTCCGGGAAAGTTCCTTTAACCATTGGATCTAAGAAACTACGTGTATATAAAGCGTCTACAATTTCTGCCGCTTTTATATCTGCAGGCTGTTGACTTCTTGGATAAGTAGGACTTAGGTTTAAAATAACGCCGATTTTCGAGTTCAATTGCAATTCTTTAAAGGATTGAATCGCTAATGCATGCGCTAAGATCGTGTAAAAAGCAGCTTGTGCACCCCGTTTAAAATCTACTAATGCTGGATAATGGAATCCTTCTAAATAACTGCCTAAAATTGGACCAAGCGGTTCATTAAAGGTAAACCAATGATAAACTAAATCCCCAAGTTCTTTAAAACAAGTTGTAGCGTAATTTACATAAGCATCGACCACCTCTCTAGATTCCCAGCCGCCTTTTTCTTGCAAAGCAAATGGCATATCAAAATGATACAAGTTAACAAACGGTTTGATGCCGTTTTTATTCATTTCTGTTAATAAATTTCGATAAAACTCAACGGCTTTAGGATTAACTTTACCAGTGCCTCCATCAGGAAACATTCTTGCCCAAGAAATGGATAATCTAAATGAATTGTGTCCAGTTTCTTTCATTAATTGAATATCTTCTTTGTAGTGATTTATATGATCTGTCGTAACGCTTGAATCTATTCTGTTATAAAAACGATTGGGTTCTTCTTTAAACCAATGTTCCCAAACTGTTTCTGCTTTTCCTGTATTCCCTCGACCTTCAGCTTGTTCTGCCGACCAGGCTGAACCCCACCAAAAATCTTTTGGGAACGTTATCATCTCTTCCATCACGTAATTCCCCTTTCTTTATAGTAGCATAATAACGCACATTTACATAAAAGTAAACACTTTTATGTAAAGATATACACTTTTTATTTTTGTTGTATTCTTTGTAGATTAAAGGTAAAGTCTGTGTTATACTTTTACAGATATTTATAACCCACTTTATAGTATGAGGAGAGAAATTAATGAGCACACTTCCTAAATATATGACGATCTATACAGATCTTAAACAAAAAATAAACACTGACTTTTACAAAATCAATGAAAAAATTCCTACTGGCGATGACCTGGCTATTGAGTACGACTGTAGTAAATTGACTGTCAAAAAAGCCATTGATTTGCTTGTAAAGGAAGGCATGGTTATTCGCAGACGCGGTTCTGGTTCATTTATCAAAGGAAAATCCACTAATGGAGGAGCTATTGCGCTCGGTCCAACATCAGGCTTGATAAGTACAGTTGGTAAAGAACACATCACCTCTAAAACTTATCAATTTTCGATCGAAAAACCGTCAAATGAAATTGCCGAAAAACTCGAAATAAAAGATAATGGGTATGTCTATAAAATTATCCGCGTAAGATACGTGAACCACGCTCCTTATTCAGTTGAACATACCTATATGCCGCTTTCAGTCATCACAGGTTTAGAACCAAAACATTTAGAAAGCTCAATCTACAATTATATTCGTGAGGAATTAGGTTTTAAAATGCAACGTGCTCATGTTTGGGTACGTGGGGATAAGGTTACAGTTGAGGATTGCAAACTATTGGATGTCGACAAAGATACTTTTATCATGGAAGTCGAAAAAATCGCCCATCTGGAAGATGGCCGTATTTTTGAATATTCTTTGACCAGACATGACTATCAAAATTTTGTATTTGAAACGGTATTTGTTCAAAATTGATTTTGTATGCTAGCAAAAAATACAGCTTAAGTCTCATGCTTTTTTGTCCATTTAAGACATACTTACTAATAGAAGAACGTTAAATGATATAGGAGCTTATCACATGAACTTATTATTTACTTTAAATGAAAATTATCTTCCGCCATTTTATACCTTGCTTCATTCGATTTTTCACTCAACTAGTCACGAGGAATCCTTTGAGATCTATTTAATGCATAAAGATATACCGGACTTTCAACTTCTTCAATTAGAAGCATTCATTCATAAAGAAGGTCATTCTCTGCATATTATTGATTGTACGAATCTGTTTGAAGAAGATACGGTAGTCAATCGGTACTATTCCATTGAAATGTATTATCGTTTATTAGCTCCTTTTGTCTTGCCGGACAAAATGGAGCGGATTCTTTACCTCGATCCTGATATCATCAATTTGAATTCATTTGCTAAATTTTATAATCAGGATTTCAAAGATAAACTATTTATTGCAACAACTCACGAATATGCGACAAAGTGGATTCAGCCGCTTAATAACCTTCGCTTAGGAACTCTTAAATCAGAAGATTATTTCAACACCGGTATCTTACTGATGAACCTGCCAAAAATCCGCAAACAGGTAACTTCAGAGGATATTTTTAAGGCTATAGAGGTAAACAAAAACCGTTTAGTTTTGCCAGACCAAGATATCTTCAATCATTTGTACTGGGACCGCATTGGCGAAGCCGATTGGCGGATTTATAATTTAGATCCGCGTTTTTATTCAAAATTAAAATTATTCTTCCCTACTGTTTATAATCAGGAATGGGTAGAAAAAAACGTTGTCTTCATCCATTACTGCGGCAAACACAAACCTTGGGTGGAAAATGAAAAATATCGCTATGATTTAGGTTTCTATTATCATAAATTTAAGAAGGCTCATCCTTATTTGCCAACTTATCAACCAGCAGTGGAAGAACCTAACGACTAATTACTTTTTAACTGTAAAAACTACTTAATTTATACACATAAAAAAGCTGACAGTACACTACTGTTCAGCTTTTTTACTTTGACGACCCAGTTCTTTTAAATAAACTAATACTTTTTCTTCGTCTTCTAACGGATTGCCCAATTGTTCGGCTATATTTTGACTCACTTCTTTAAAATGTGCACAACTAGTGAATAAGGCTTCCCACATGTGGTCTATTTGTCCATCTGCATATGTTTTTAGCCATTTCTCCCAAAGTTCTTCACTTGTATAACGCTGCAAATACTTGCCAAATTTACCAATACTGACCGTGAAATGGGTCTCTACCCCCACTCGCCAGCTCATTGCTAGCAGCAGCATCTCTCTGACTGGTCCTTCCATCATCGATTTAGCATACGGCAGTTCTTTACGGCATAATCCTTTTGCGACATTTGTCATGCACCACCAAAATTCATTAGCGCAATCGTTCAGCTCTTCTCCTGAAGGCTTCTTGACCAGATAATCTGTGTCTTCAGCAGGCGGCAGCGGATCAATAAGACCCTCTTTATCTAACAAAATTATGCTCAATCGGTCTTGTTTGGCTAGCTCATTGGCTGTTTCTATCGGTGCAAGTGTTAAGTCAATTCGATTGCCATCTTCAAACAACATTAAATAGGAAAATAGCCCTTGTCTCTCCAGATCAGGCGGAAAAAGTGTCATTGCATCCGGCATTTGCATCATAATGCGTTTTCCAAAACCATCGACCCACGCATGATCACAAGTGAATGATTCGACTTCTGACACAAAATAAACAACATCATAATCTTGGTACTGATCTTTGGGCACATGCAGATTGACCCGCGAACCGTTCATCATCACTGCACGGATACGCTCGTCTTCTTCGGCTGTTCTCAAAATTAAATGAAGCATTTCTTTCTCAGTCCGCAAATCATTCTCTCCTTTCTATTTTTTCACTTCATAATGTAATTCAACAAATTGGTTGTACTGTTTGGTTTGTTTTAGCGACAATTCCAAATGGTAATCATCCGGTTTGAATAGCGATATCCCTTTTCCAATCACTACTGGAGCAACAGTGATTCGCATTTCATCGATCAGCTTTTCTTTTAAAAAAGAGCGGATCAATTCTCCACCTCCTGCTAACCAAATATTCTTACTAGGCTGATTTTCAATTTTTTTTATAAAGCTTGAGATATCTTCTTGAACGAACACAACAGATGAATCAGGCGTATGCGCTGTTGTCGAAAAAACATAACATTCTTTGCCTTGATAAGGAAACTCAGCTCCTCTTCCCATATATTCTAAAATCCATTCATATGTTCTTCTGCCCATTAAAATTGTATCAATAGTTTCATAAAACTCAGTGTAGCCATTGTCTCCTTCTCCTTCGACTTTAAACAGCATTCCAGTGTATCTTCTTCTGTTGCGATATAACCGTCTAAACTCATTGCAATAAACAAGACTACTTTACGTTGTTGATCCATAGCTATTAACTCCTTTTAGTTTTTATCTGTTCTACTGATCTGTTGGTCCACTGAACTACGCGAAATTAGTTTGCTTTAAATACCATTTCAAATTCTTCACAGACAACCGGGATCGTTTCGTTAAATTCCAATTCTTTTGCTTGGTATTCTTTTAAAAAGAAGTCTTGATGCACTTCTTTCCAATAAGTAAGGGAACGATCGCCTTCTCCTTCTTTGAAAGCATGTTCTTTCGTTACTTCATTATAAGGTACAACAGACACATTAGTTGTCTGAGTAATGCAAACAGCTTGTCCTTTATCATCTAATATAACATTCCATTCTCCAGCTTTTGGTAATGGTTCATTTTCTAAAGCATATAACTCATATGCTGAAGCAGTAGCTGTTTTTATCCCTTTTACTGTCAAATCTGCTAATTCATCCGCTGCTGCTCCATAACTCCATGCTTGATAATCTGCTGATTGGTGTTCTGGATAGTGTTCACTAAATACATTCCATAATTGTTTTGCATCCATTGTATGATTCTCTTCTTTCTTCATTTAAATTTTAATTACTTGCTTCGTTCCTCTATTCTATTTATCATAATGGATTGAAAGGCGTTACACAATTGATTTTCTAATAAATAAGCAGTGCTGACGTATGTTTTGCTTAACCTAAACAAATACGTTACGCTAAACTCAAGAACAGGTTCCATCGCATTTAACCCTTAACACTTATTTTAAAGGAGGATGTTTATGTATCAAGATTTAGCAGAAAAAGTTGCAGTGGTTACAGGAGGTTCTAAAGGTATTGGAAATGCTATAGCTAGACGTTTGGCAGCCGAAAAAATGGCTGTGGTCATCAATTACCATAGCGATAAAGAAGGGGCTGAAGAAACCGTTGCAGAATTAGAAAAAGCCGGTGGAAAAGCCGTGGCCGTTCACGCTGATGTAGGAACTGAAGAAGGGATACAAGCTCTATTGGATGCAGCAGTTTCCAACTTTGGCGGCTTAGATCTTTGGGTAAACAATGCTGGAATGGAAAATCAAGTCTCTACACATGAATTAAGTTTGGAAGACTGGAATAAAGTCATCAATGTGAATTTAACCGGAGTATTCCTAGGTTCTAAAGCAGCAATTAATCATTTTCTAGAAACAGGTAAAAAAGGGAACATTATCAATTTGTCATCCGTCCATGAAGTCATTCCTTGGCCAACTTTTGCACACTATACTGCCAGCAAAGGCGGCGTAAAAATGTTCACTAAAACGATTGCCATGGAATATGCACACAAAGGTATTCGAGTGAACGCTATTGCTCCAGGGGCCATCAAGACACCTATTAATGCTGAAAAATTCGATGATCCAAAAGAAAAAGAAACGACTTTAAACATGATTCCCATCAATTCTCTTGGTGAACCGGAAGACGTAGCAGCTGCTGTTGCTTGGCTGGCTTCTACTGAATCCAAATACGTTACAGGTACTAGTTTATTTGTTGACGGCGGCATGTCGCTGTATCCATCATTTGAAGAAGGAAAAGGGTAAGACAACTGAAAAAAGCCAGCTGCTAAGACAAACGGTCTTTTGCAACTGGCTTTTTTTATTATAATTTAAACTGGTTCACCATTTGACTCAAGTTTTCAGCCAATGTTGCTAAGTGTTCTGAATTGCCGGACACTTCTTCCATCGAACTGCTGATTTGTTGAGAAGCCGCAGAAGTTTCTTCTACACCAGCTGCTGACTCTTGAGAAACCGCCGCGATTTCTTCGATTGAGCCGTTCATGATTTCGCTGTTAGCCGCAATACTTTCCAAGTTTCCAGAAATATGCTGGATTTCATTGACCATGCTAGTGACTGATCGGCTGATTTCATTAAAAGTTTGTCCCGTAGTTCTTATCTGAGCGGTTCCTTCTTCAACTTCAGTATAACCATTTTGCAATGAATCACTGACTTTCTTAGATTCAGCTTGAATCGTTGTGACAAAGCCGGTAATGTCGGCAATGGAAACAGCGACTTGTTCAGCCAATTTTCTAACTTCATCTGCTACCACAGCAAAGCCTCTGCCATGTTCTCCAGCTCTTGCCGCTTCAATCGCTGCATTTAAAGCTAATAGATTGGTTTGATCCGCAACAGTTTGAATAATAGAAACCAAATCAGAAATTTCTTTAGTTTGGTTATCCAAAATAGCCATTTTCCCAACAGCATCTTGAACAATACTGTCGATTTTTTGCATTTGTTGATTAGAAGAGTCCATTAAACGACTACCTTCTGTTGTCATGTCTAAGACTTTTTGGGAAGTTTTAGAAATTTGTTCACCGCTCTTATTTGTATCTTGAACTTTCTTAGTAAAGTTTCCCATTACAATAGACAAGCTGCTGGCTGTATTAGCTTGCGTTTCTGTCCCAGTAGCCAGTTCTTGCATCGTCGTCGCTACTTGCTCTGAACCCGACTTAACTTCAAAAGCCGCTTGGTTCAGCTCCTCACTGTGAGCTGTCAATGTTTCTGAATCCTCTGATATTTTGTGCATTGTCCCTTTTAGTACATCTTGCATGATATTCATAGCTGCTGCTAATTGTCCCGTTTCATCTTCTGTCGCAACATTCAACGGCTCAACGCTTAAATCACCACCTGCAATAGTTTGCATATGGTTCATAACCAATTTGATGGGTTTAGTAATGCTTCTAGCTGTCAGGTAAGCCACGAGTGCAGATAAGAGAGCGACCAAAATAGTGACGACATAACTTAAAAGTTCAATGATTTTGCCTTTTCTCATGATGTCATCGCCAAATTTTTGAATATTTTCTTCTCTCTGTGCTGCTAAATCAGAAAATCCTTTTTCAAGTTC
The DNA here is from genome assembly GCF_000744825.1 of Carnobacterium mobile DSM 4848. NCBI lineage: Bacteria > Bacillati > Bacillota > Bacilli > Lactobacillales > Carnobacteriaceae > Carnobacterium > Carnobacterium mobile. The sequence continues at coordinate 2,128,997 of NZ_JQMR01000001.1, read as the reverse complement.
ATTTTCCAATGCTTGTGCTTGCGTATTCATAATATCTTGAGCTTTTTTAGGATCACCGTTATCATAAGCTTCTAATGCCTCATCGGTTAATTTTCCCCAAGCGACTTTCTTATCAATCAGTTTCTTCAATTCTGCTGCATCGCTTAGTTCTAGAGCTTTATTTTCTAACTTAATGCTTTCTTTAGTCTCTGTATTGAACTGAATTCGGTAAGCTTCATCATTATAAGCCATGTAGCCTCGAATCAAGCTTGTACGTTTGTTCATATCGGTTAATAGCTTTTCATCACTGATCAATAATTTCATTTCTTGTTCCATAATGATTTGCATTGATTTGTTTATATCGTTCAAACTCAAAATATTGAATAGACTCGACAACATGATGAGCAGAACTACCGCACCAAACCCTACTAATATTCTTGTACGTAAACTTTTGATCTTACTTTGTTTTTCTTTCTTTTTTTTCATTTTTTCAATCCTCTTCTTATCAATATAGTTCTCTCTATTTATCTATATCGGTAGATTAAAGAGAAACTTTATAGCAAGATCCATTATTTTAATTTTTCAGCTATTAAAATAAAGAACTGTAAGGTTATATTGCTGAAAGAACACTCTTTTCCAAAAAAATAAGCCAAGACTTTTTGTCTAGACTCATTTTATCAAATCAATTGGTTTTTAAATCAATAGGTAATCACCGGAAGCGTAATCGTATTGCAGACTGCCGTTGTTTTTGCTTTCATCTCCAACTAGCTGTCCGTTTTTGATTTCCAACACACGGTTGTGAACTTTATTAACGATCGAGCGATTGTGAGTGACCATAATAATAGTAGTTCCTTGTAAATTGATACGGTAAAACAACCGCATAATTTCCAGAGCAGTCTTAGGATCAAGATTACCTGTCGGCTCATCAGCAATCAGCATTTTGGGACGGTTGACGATTGCTCGAGCAATCCCGACTCTTTGCTGTTCACCGCCTGATAATTCAGTTGGTTTTAGATCCGCTTTTGTTTCCAGTTCTACCTGAGTCAAAGCTTCCATTACACGCAGCTCGATTTCTTCGGGTTTAGTCCCAATCACTTCCAAAGCATAAGCTATATTTTCAAAAACTGTCCGGTCATTTAACAATTTATAATCTTGAAAAACGACTCCGATTTCACGTCTTAACTTGGGAATGTCTCTGCTTTTTAATTTAGCTAGATCATATCCACAAACTTCCAGCTTGCCGCGAGTCATTTTTTCTTCTCGAATGAGTAACTTGGCAAAAGTAGTTTTTCCCGATCCACTTGCACCGACCACGTAAACAAATTCTCCGTCTTCAATTGTAACCGAGATATTGTTGAGCGCTCGCACTCCTTTCGTATAGACCTTTTCAACGTTTTCCATTTTAATCATGTCTCATCACCATCTTACCCCTTGTACTCTTTCCTGACCCGCTCTACTCGTGTCAAACGAGAACCGCTAATGCATTTGCCCAAAGCTGATGTAGAACTTTCAGCTTCATACTGTTTACTATTGTTTGAATTGATTGATTGTGGACATCATTTCGTTTGTTCCTTGTACTACTTTGGTATTCAGCGAATACGCGCGCTGTGCAACCATCATATCGGTGATAGCTGATGCTAAGTCAACATTTGAAGCTTCTAAAAAATGTTGTTGGATCATGCCGTCTCCTTGCACAAATACTCCATCATATGTAAATTTATTTTCGCCTGCAGGCATCAATGCATCTGAAACAGCTGGTGTATACAATGGAATGCGTCCAACCACGATTGTTTCATTTCCCGTTTGAATGATCACTTCTCCATTTAAAGCAATTGCTACATCTCCGTTCGGCCATTGTTCAACAGGTATCACAGCTTCGATCGACAAGCGGTCTCCATTGCTGTTGGTGATCGACTTGTCTCCATTTACTTGAAATGCTCCATCGCGTGTCAAATAGAATTGGTTGTTTTGATCCGTTACTCCAAAAAATCCATCACCTGCAATCGCTAAGTGATACGCGTTTTCATCTGCAATCAGTGCGCCTTGTGCCATATTGGTCGTATTGACTCCGCTTTTTGTTCCGTTGTTGATTCCCGGGTTTTGTACACGTTCTGATAGAAGAACGGATTCTCCATTTAGATCATTGACCATCAATTCGCTGAAGCTGACGTTTTTAGATTTGTAGCCGGTCGTATTGGAATTGGCGATATCATGGGACAAAGCATCCATTGCATTTTGTACGGCGTTCATCCCACTTTTGCTGATACTTAAAGGTATACTCATTTTTCGTTGTTCCTCCTAAACTTTTCCGATTTCATTAGCAGCTTTTCTTAATGTTTCATCCGCTGCACTTAACGCTTTTTGATTCGCTTCAAATTCTCTGCCTACTAACATTAAGTTTGTGATTTCATCTGCAGTATTTACATTTGATGTCTCAAGCGAATGTTGAAAAACGGTTGTGGTACCCATACTGGCTGTACCGCCTTGTCCTGTATACAGTGTGTTTCCTCTGCTGGTCAAAGCCTCAGGATTCCCAAATTCTGTCAGCATTAGCTGCAATCCAGTTTCATTGACATTACCGTTGCTGTCTACTGAAAAATCAGTGCCGCCTGCTGGGATAAATGTGCTTTGTCCGTTTGCATCGATACCTAGCACCCGATGTCCTTCTTGAGTTACCAGTTCGCCAGCTGCATTCACTGTAAAATTCCCATTACGGGTATAATACGTTTGACCATCTGTTCCAGCTACAGTAAAAAATCCATTGCCTTGGAGAGCCACGTCGGTCGCAGAAGCTGTTCCTTTCAATCCTCCTTGATCAAAACTTCGATACATCTCATCAATTTGATTGCCGAATGTAAAACTTCCTATGTCGTTTTTTTGATTCAGTAAAGGACCGCCTAAATGGTTGGCCATTTGTTTTGATTGAAGTGTACTTTGTATGATCTCTTGAGCTTTGTAACCAGCAGTATTGATATTGGCTACATTTGCACTAATGTTTTCTTGTTTTTTTTGCAAGATGTCAAAGTTTCTGCTAAGCGTATCGATACTTCTAATCATCGTATTCTCTCCTCATTGATTCTTTTAATTTTAAGATAATTTTTCCATGAATTTGTGAAACTCGTGGAACAGAGATGTCAAAAATATAAGCAATTTCTTTCAAAGATAACTCGTCGACGTAGTACAAATTTAAAATCGTTTGCTCTCTTTTATCCAATATATGAATGTTTTTTGTTAATAACTGATGACGTTCCTGTTCTAACAGTGCCTCTTCAGAGTCAACAGACTGCGTGTCTTCTAAAAAGTCCATCAGTTCAATATCATTGCCTTCTTCACTGTACAACACTTTTTCCAATGAAACGGAAGCTAGTTGGTGGACCGTTTCGTGTATCTTGCTTAATTGTTTGTCATTGATTTTTAATTCCTGGCAAATTTCCTTTTCTGACGGTGTCTGTTTGAAGGTTTCTTCCAGTTTTTCTTTGGCACGGTAGTATTCATTCAACTGACTGAGTCGTGTTCTGGAAACCGGAGCTGTTTTTCTGACTTCATCAATGATCGTTCCTTTGATGCGGATATAGGCATACCCTTCAAAAGGAACTTTTTTGTCTTTATCGTATTTTTCCAACGCATCCATCAAACCAATCACACCAATATTGTAGAGGTCTCCGCGTTCATAATCGCTGCGTTTGATGTTCAGCCCATTTACAACTTTTTCAACCAAGGGCAGGTATTTTATGATTTCCTGTTCCCTATCGTTTTCATAATACATCTGCTACCCCTCCTTTAAGAAAAGCGGAACAAGCCGGATCTGGCTCGACTGGAAAATAGCAAGTACAGCCCTGAATGAGCATACTGCGCAATTGCTAGGAGACTTCCAGCTTTAGCTGGTTACGTCGACTAGTATAAAGCTCGCGCAGCGAGACTTTAGGCCCTTTACTTGTCTTTTTCACGAGAGACAGGCTTGTGACGCTAGACATTACGTATGTGAAACACAAAGTAATGTACAGTGAGAAAAGCGGGACAAGCCGCTAAACACCTTTTATATAAAAAGTCATTGTTTCATCACTCTATTTAGCCTTCAACCATCCCTACAGTCTCGATTGCCACATCGTTCGGTACTTCATTTAATGATAAGACAGCCACATCAGGAAAATTGTAAGATATTAGGTTTTTCATAGCCGGTCGTATTTTTGGCGACGCCAATAAAACGTGCGGAATGCCTATTGCTTGTAGTTGATTTTGTATAGTTGTGATACTGTCAAATAACCGAGTGACCACATCCGGCTGAAGCACTGGAATCGATCCAGCTGAAGATTTTTGGATGCTGCGGCTGATCATTTCTTCTGTATCGGGCATGATCGTCACAACTTGTAAAACGCCAGCTCCATCTAAATGTTGTTTTACAACTGTCCGGTTCAGTGCTTGTCGAACATATTCAGTCAACATTTCAGTATCTTTAGTTGTATTGCCATAGTCGGCCAATGTTTCTAATATTGTCACTAAATCGTTGATCGGAATGTTTTCTTTTAATAAGTTCTGCAGCACTTTTTGAACCTCGCCTAAACGTAAAATATCGGGAATCAATTCATCAATGACTACACCATATTTATCCTTAATGCCTTCCAGCAGCTGCTTAACTTCTTGTCTGCCTAACAGCTCATAGCTGGATTTGTAAATGGTTTCTTTCAAATGCGTTACCAATACGGTCAGCGGATCAACGACTGTGTATCCTCTTAAATCAGCAGCTTCACGGTCTGATTCCTCGACCCACATTGCATCTAATCCAAAAGCGGGTTCTTTAGTCGGTATTCCATCAAAATCAAAGTCCGTTTCTCCCGGATCGACGATCATGTATTTGTCTAAATATAATTCACCGCCAGCTACGGTATTGCCTTTGATTTTTATCAAGTATTCATTGGCTTTCAACTGTAAATTGTCTCGAATGCGAATCGGGCTTAATAAAATTCCCAACTCATGCGCACTTTGCTTCCGAATACTAGAAATATGGTTCATCAAGTTGTTGTCTTGGCTTTCGTCCGCTAAGGGGATCAACCCATAACCAATTTCAATTGAAATTGGGTCCACTTGAAAGGAGGCAACCGATTCGTCTTCTGTCTTTTCTTTTTTTGTGCGTTGTGCAGCTTTTGACTTCTGTTCATCAGCTTGTGCAGACGATCGTTTTGTTTTTTCGTTTTCCAGATTCAAATACCCACCCGCTCCGGCAACTAGTCCTAATAACAAAAAGGGCAACGTTGGGAATCCAGGTATTATTGCAAACAACACTAAAATAACAGACAGCATCAACATGACTTTAGGCGCTTGGAAAAGTTCTTTTCCTACTGCACTTCCAAAACCCGTATTGCTTCCTGAACGGGTCACTAAAATACCAGATGCTACTGAAATCAATAGTGAAGGAATCTGACTAACAAGCCCGTCTCCTATCGTTAATTTACCGAATTGACTAAGGGCTTCCATAATGGCCATATCACTTTGAACTGTATGGATCACAATCCCGCCGATCAAATTGATCACCGTAATGATAATACCGGCTATCGCATCACCTTTAACGAACTTGCTGGCACCATCCATCGCTCCGAAAAACTGGGTTTCACGTTCTAAGTCTGACCGTCTTTTTTTAGCTTGGTCTTCACTGATCAACCCTGAATTTAAATCGGCATCGATCGACATTTGTTTACCGGGCATAGCATCTAATGTAAAACGAGCCGAAACTTCTGAAACCCGGCTGGCTCCGTTAGTGACGACCATCATTTGAATGATAACGATAATGATGAAGATGACTGCTCCAACCACTATGTTATTACCGGCAACAAAGTTAGCAAATGTATTGATCACTGATCCCGCTTCACCGACCGTCAAGATCAAACGAGTAGACGAAATATTTAATGCCAACCGAAACATCGTCGTGATTAGCAGCAATGTTGGAAAAGTAGAAAATTCCAGTACGCTTTTAGAAAAAAGAGTCAGAAGCAGTATCGTGATCGACAAAGCAATATTGACAACTAGCATAAAATCCAATAGCGGAGAAGGCAGTGGAATAATAATCATCGCTAAAATAGCCACTACAAAGAATGCGATCAACACATCTAGTGATTTTGTCAGTTTCTCAAATTTACCCATAAAAGCAGTTAACATCTCTTCGACTCCTCATTCCTTAAAACAACCTTATATTTTGTGTTTGTTCATTTCTTCCATTTGGTAAACCAAGGCGAGAATCTCAGCGATGGCTTGATACATATCGACCGGTATCGGTTGACCAACTTCAATCGATTTGTACATGGCTCGAGCAACTGGTTTGTTTTCAATAATCGGCACATTTGCCTCTTTAGCCCGTTCTCTGATTTTCGCAGCTTGGTGATCAGCACCCTTGGCAACGATCATTGGTACTTCGTCTGTTGCTTTGTCGTAACGAATCGCGATGGCTAGATGCGTTGGGTTGGTAATGACGGCTGTAGCAGTGTCGACATCTGACAGCATCCCGCTTGTCAATTGACGGTGGAACTGCTTGCGCTTGCCTTTCATCTGCGGGTCGCCTTCGCTTTCTTTGTATTCGTCTTTTAGATCTTGCTTAGACATTTTTAAGTTTTTCCGGTAATCGTATACTTGATAGATGTAATCGGCTATCCCTAATACCAATAATAAAATGCCTAGTTGAATACCCAAGTCTTTTACAAGCTCCATCAGTAAAAAAAATAACTTTTGCGTCCCAATATTTCCGGCATTGACCAGCAAAACCACAGATTTCTTTACTGTTGAATAAGCCATGCCAAATACCAAACCCAATTTAGCTAGGTTTTTTAATAAAGTGAACAGTGTCTTTTTGCTGAACATATTTTTAAATCCGCTGATGGGATTGATTTTTTTAAAACTCATTTTTAACGGTTCAGTTGAAAATAAAAACCCGGTCTGCAGCATACTGGCTAAAAAGGCAGCCACAAAGCCGATAGCTAGAAAAGGACCAGCCATAATCAGAATAAAAACAATCGATTTCATACCGATATTTCCTAAGTTGTTTTCCAATCCATCTACCGCGAATCCAGCTGATAAGTAAATCTTCAAGTAAAGATACCCTTGTTTTAAAATATATGTACCGAGAAACGTTGCAGCCATCAAAAAAACGACAAATGTAACCGCAGAAGTCAAATCAGGACTCTTAGCTATTTCCCCTTTTTTACGTGTGTCTTTCAGTTTCTTTGGACTGGGTTTTTCTGTTTTGCCATCTTTATCTGCCATTTACTCTCACCTCACGCAGCCGGCAACGACTGAATAAATTCATTGATATACTTGACCATCAGCGGCAGCATATGGCTGATGTTTTTAGTTAACGTCGGCAGCAGCACCAAAGTGAACAAAAATGCAGCTAAAACTTTTAACGGCATGCCTAAAATCAACACATTGATTTGTGGAACTGTACGGGAGATCAAGCCCAATACGACCTCAGTCAGTAAAGCTACGATCATCAACGGTGCAGCCAAATTCAAAGCCGTTTCGAAAACGATCGCGAATAACTTGACCATGCCTTCAACGCCGAATCCGCCTAAATTCATGCTTTCAATCGGCACATATTCAAAGGTCTTTATCACTGTTTTGATCACGACATGGTGCAAGTCGGTCAAGAAAAAAATGCAAATGGATAACCAGTAATAAATTTTCCCATAATAGGAAACGCTGACTCCCATTGTAGGGTCATACACCGCACCCATAGAAAACCCAACTTGAAAATCGACAAAATTTCCGGCCATTTCAATCGCTGAAAAAATTAATTTAGTAATAAAGCCGATGGCCAAGCCTAAAAACACTTCTTTTATTCCCAACAATACGAATAAAAGCATCGGAATTTCTGCAGACAAAACCGGAACGACCGGAATGGCAGCAAAAGCAATTCCAGCTGCTAAGCCGACTTTTATAAGATTCGGTAAGCCTTTTATTGAAAAACCTGGACTGATCGTCATAAAGGTTGTGATGCGAATAAACACCAACAGAGCGGTTTGGATTTGCAGGCCCACTACTCCATCGCTCAAAGTGCTGCAATCATTTCAAATATTTTTTGAGTAAAACCAATCAAAGCATTCAACATAAAGTTCCCAAAAACGATCAATGAAACGATTACGGCTAATATTTTCGGCACAAAACTCAGCGTTTGTTCTTGCAGCTGGGTAGTAGCCTGTAAAATACTGATCAAAAGCCCGACAACTAATGCAATGACCAATGTTGGGCCCGCAACCATGATCATCGTCATAAAGGCTTCTCTGATAACATCTAAAACTTTTACTATTGTCATTTTACACCTCTACTGAAATCCTGTGACAAGCGACTCGACGACTAAATACCAGCCATCGACCAATACAAACAACAATAGTTTGAAAGGCAATGAAATCATGACTGGCGACAGCATAAACATCCCCATAGACATGAGAATACTAGCGACCACAATATCGATCACTAAAAAAGGAATGAAAATCAAAAAACCGATACTAAAAGCTGTGCGCAATTCACTGATCGTATAAGCTGGTATCACGATCGTTAGCGGAAGATCGGTTAAGTCTTTAGGCTTTTTTGTTTTTGATACATCTAGAAAAAGTTGGATATCTTCATCACGTGTCTGTTTGTACATAAATTCTTTGATCGGATCCTCGGCTTTTTCAAAAGCTTCTGGTCCAGACAGTTCTTCATTTAAGTAAGGCGTCAATGCATCGTCCATCACCTGAGTGTATACCGGCTGCATAATAAACAACGTTAAAAACAACGCGATTCCTGTCAATACCAGATTCGGAGGGTTTTGTTGGGTTCCTAGCGAGTTTCTGACAAAGGACAATACCACAATGATCCGTGTAAAGCTGGTAGTCAAAATCAAAAATGTGGGGGCCAAACTTAACAATCCCATCAGCACGTATAACTTTATAACATCTGATGTTTCGCCTGATTGGTTTTTAAGTACGTTTGTTAGTCCATCAACTGTTCCAACAGCAGAAACTTCTTGCGGAAAACTGAAACTCACTAAAAAGAGGGCACAGCAGACGAACCATATGATTTTTTTCTTCAACTTTATTTCCTCTTTTCGTACAGACTTTGGTAACGGGACTGAAGTTGCTTAAGGAATGGCTCTGATTTTGCTTCTGAAAAAAGCGGTGTATTTCGTTCACCTTCTGCTTCAGTTTGCGTCTTAATGACTGCTTCTTTTTCAGATTCAGTTAATTCTCTGAGAATTTCATTGCGTGTATCCGTAAAACTCATCACATAATAAGTACCGGCTATTTCCACAATACAGATAGAAGAGCTTTTATTGATAGCCGTTCTTTCGATGATTCGAATCACTTTTCCTTTTTTTGTCATAAATGTATTCAGATATTTTAAACTGTAATTGGCTGCAAAAATAATCACACCCAACGCTAGAATACTTTTTATCACATAACCTAGCCCGATACCTAATCCCATGTTCAACTTCCTTTCACTTTCCTTACTGCATCACAATATTGGTAATAAAAACATCACTGATCAACGGCTCATCCAATGTTTTGTTGATTTGGCTGATTAGTTCTTTTTTTAGTACCAGAGAATCCTCTTCTTTTTGAAAAACAGAATCGGCAGATTTTGTACGCAGCACATTGATCACAGCATCTCTGATTTGCGGAATGTTTTTATTGATTTCTTCTTCTGCGTCTTTTTCTGTACTGTAAACCGATAATTCAATTTTTAAGTAGTTTCCCCGGCCTGATTTTTCAGGAGCTAAGTTGATCAAAAACTCTTCTAATGGAACAGTTGTTTCTACTACTTCTTTTTTAGACAAGCCTTCGATAATCTCAGCGGCTTTGCCTGATGTAACACCAAAGCTGACTACTGCTCCGATCACAATAGCACCTAAAATAGCGACGATTATCAGCAGCCGTTTAGTTCCTTGTTTTTCTTTTTTATCTTCTGTTTTCATGTGTTAACTTGTCTCCTTATCCTCATAAACGATCACAATATTGACTCTTCTGTTCTTAGCTTTGTTTTCTATCGTATCGTTTGGCGCACTTGGATTGTATTCACCATACCCTTTAGCAGATAAACGATTAGGATCGATGTCTTTTTCTTCACTTAAGTAACGTAAGACAGATACCGCTCTGCCAGCAGATAATTCCCAGTTGCTGTCAAATTTTTGGTTTTTGATAGGCAGATTATCGGTATAGCCTTCTACGACTATCTTGTTTTCAAATGTAGCAATCAAATCGGCTAATTGATTCAATGTCCGTTTCCCTTGAGGGGAGACTTCCGCGTCGCCAGAAGCAAAAAGAATCGATTCTTGGATATCGACATACACACCATCTTGATCCTTTTCTACTGAAACTTTAGATTGCATAGCATGTTCCTCAACATAGTCAGTCACTTTTTTATATAAAGCTGAAATTTCAGGATTTATCTTGTCTGTTGTCGTTTCTGCTGCTTCGGTTTCCGGTACTGTAGGTGCCGCTTCTTCAAGGATCGTACTGCCACCTTTTCCGGACAGAGCCATTTGAATCGACTGAGATGCTTCATTGAACTTTACTTGACTGACATTTGACATCGAATAAAGAAGAATAAAAAAAGTCAGTAACAAAGACATTAAGTCTGAAAAGGTTGTGATCCAGCCTCCTGAACTTTCATTGCTTTCGTTGCCTTTCCTGCTTTTATTGCCTCTTCTAGCCATTTTGCTGCCCCTCACGTTGCAGTTGTGCAGCCTCTTTGATCATCTCTTCTTGATCGCCGTCGCGTAAATAGCTGTATAGCTTTTGTTCGATCACACGCGGATTTTGACCAGCTTGGATAGATAAAATGCCTTCAATCACCATTTCACACATCTGCATTTCTTTTTCTGTTTGGAGTTTTAAGTTTGTCGCTATTGGAAGGAAAAGCATGTTCGCTAAAAAGCTACCATATAACGTCGTGATTAAAGCTGTAGCCATTCCTGTTCCAATAGTACTAGGATCGTTCAATTCTCCAAGCATGATGATCAAGCCAATCAAGGTCCCGATCATTCCGTAAGCTGGAGCCATTTCTCCCCATTTTAAAAAAATCTCTTGACCCACTCGGTGTCTTTTTTCAATGTTTTCTGTTTTTATTTCTAATATTTCTTCAATCAATTCTGGATCTAATCCGTCTACTACCATTTGTAGCCCTGTTACCATTAATTCATTGTCTTGTTGCTGTAAGTCTTCTTCGATAGCTAAAACCCCCTGGCTTCTCGCTTTTCTCGATAATTCTGAAAAAGCAGCAATCAATTCCTCGTAATGATCTGTAGGGTCATGCAATAAGTTTTTTATAATAGCTGGTATTTTCATGATCGATTTTAATGGGAAACTGATCAGCAACGCACAAAAAGAACCGCCTAGTGTAATCATCAGCGAAGGAAAATCAATAAAACTGGCTATGTTTCCTGATGAAGTGATAGACCAGATGATTAGACCAAACCCTACGATAAAACCGATGATCGGTACAATGTTTTTTTTCATTTCTCTCCCTCTGAAAAACCGTTGTATATTTTTCTTTTGTATTCAATTACTTTATCAATTATTTCTTTTTCTGTTTCAATCACACGTAGTTTCTTTCCATCAGTTAAAGTAATAATCGTATCGAAAGAACGGTCTATTCTATAGATTAAATCACAATTTAAATAAAACTCTTTTCCTGAAACATCTGACAATGCAATCATAAAAAACCTCATTTCTTTTTATAAAAGAGCGGACAAGCCATGTCTGGACTGTTAAACGTCTTATGTCCAAGTTGGCATTGTGAGTCATGTACACGCCGCATGAAAGACACCAGATAACTGATTAAACGTGTTATCTGATGTTTTCAACTTCTTATTTTATTGTCTCGTTTTAGTAACTATCTCTTAAGGTTGATCAGTTCTTCAAGCATCGTATCTGAAGTAGTGATACTTCTAGAGTTAGCTTGATACGCTCTGCTGGTAACGATCATATCCGTGAACTCATTGGCCAAGTCAACATTGGACATTTCCAAGAATCCTGAACGAACGGAACCATAACCTGCATCTGATGGATTACCCAACATAGGCTCTCCTGAATTGGCTGACTTGGAATACAAGTTTCCGCCTTGTTTTTCTAAACCATCTGGGTTAGAAAAACTCGTTAATGCTACGCGGCCCAGTACATACGTTTTTTCATCACTATACATTCCAACAATAAAACCATCTTTATCGATCGTATAATCTTGTAATTCGATAACTTTTTTATCTTCACCTTCACCAACCGTTAGTTTTTCACTGATTTGCAACGGCTTTGGATTTTTTCCTAAACTATCGATTTTAAAGGTTTCATCATTTACAGCAGGTGCACCTTCTGTATAGCCCATAATGCTTAATCCGCCGCTTGTTACTAAGTTGCCGCTATTGTCTTTATAAAACCCTCCATCACGCGTATAAAAGGTTTGGTCGCCTTGTTTGACTGTAAAAAACGAATTGTCGCCATTCTCGATTCCAAAGTCTAATGGACGTCCTGTTGATTGCAAAGAACCGCCGGACATCACTGTGTCAATTGATCCTACTTGTACTCCAAGCCCTACTTGTTGGGCATTGGTTCCGCCTTGTGCTCTCACATTTGTTTGGCTGATCATGTCTTCAAAACGCACTCTGCCCGTTTTAAAAGAGGTCGTATTGACATTGGCGATATTATTCGAAATAACGTCCATTTTTGTTTGAATATTTTTCATACCGGTAACACCTGAATATAGTGATTTTAACATATTGCTTCCTCCATTCGATTAGCCCATTTCAGTTCGTTTATGGGTGGCGGCTTTTATTACATTCAGCCGATTCTATTGTTTTATTTTGATTGCACTGTCTATATTTGTGACAATTTTTATTTCATTTGTATCTCATACTGTGTTGGTTGTAAGATTAGTGGTACCGGCGATCAGTGTTACGCTTGATTACTCACTTCTAAAATATCATTTAGATAGAAGTCTTTTCCATTTACCCGAATAGTTGCGTAGCCTTTATCAAAACGGACTTTTTCAACAGGTCCAGTAACAAAGCTGCTTTCATCGGTTACTTTAACTTCTTTTCCTAATAATCCAAGTGCTTGCTGCTGTTGGTTTATTAACAACTCCGTATTCATTTTTTCAGAAATATTCGTTAATTGATCCATCATATTAAATTGTGCCATTTGTGCTAGATAATCTGTTTCTCCGCCGCCGCTTCCGCCACTGCCTTCTCCTGGCATAGAGGGCATTTTAACAGTAGCTGCCATGATCTGCAGAAAGTCGTCTGTCGAAAGTTCATTGGTTTTCTTTTGTGTATCTTTTATGCTGTTTACCGATCCAATATTAAAATTTGCAGGAATGTCCATACTTTTTTCCTCTCACACTAAAATACTCAGTCTTCCCGGTTGCGTTACAGTATTTTCTGCTGCTTTAAGCAAAGCAGTTTCTCCAACTGTGACGGTTCCCGCTTGACGTGGCTGTTGTTTTTTCTGTTCCTGAGCTTGCCGTTCTGCAAAGTTAAAGCCCATTTCTCCATTGGTATTCAGTTGAATCATTACTTCGCCCAACTGGATTTGCTGCCGGTTTAAATTATCGGTCAATTGTTGTATGCTGCCGTTCAACAATTCTTGCGTCTTAAGGCTGTCGACTACTATCTTGGTCGATAAAACATGGTCTGTTAATTCCAGTTTGATTCGGATCGTGCCCATTCGCTCTGGTGAAATACTGACTTCAGCAGAAGACTGACTGCCGCTTTTAAACGTTTCTGTTATTTCAGCAATCACTTCTTTGACCATTTGGACCGTTTGTTGGCGCCCAGCACTCGTTGATTCTGAAACGCCTTGCTGCATTCCGTTCAGTACTCCGTTGAAAAGCGGCGAATCTTGAATTTTAGATTCACTCATGTTGGCTGCCTGTGGCTCCTCACCAGCTAAATCCGTTGATGGCGGCGCCAGTGTCTGCGAAATATCTTTACTAAATTGCGAGTCATCTATGAAAGGTCCCGCTTTGCTTGGTTGCACAGTTTCTAACTCTAGTTCTGTTGCTAAATCTTGAAGGTGGTTCTTTTGAGTTTCAGAACCTGCCATTTGTTCAGGCAATCCTTTTTCTGTTTTCCAATTTGCCGACATGAACCGTCCAGTCGGCAAGAATGTTTCAGCTGTTTGTGATTCTGTATTGGTAACACTTACAGCAGCTTTTGCTGTAATGAGAGCTTCAGTCTCTTTACTCATCTTCTTACCTTTTTCTTCATTCCCATTAACGATCTGATCATGAACTGGAGTACTCATCAAACTTTCCGCAAGCAGCGCTGCTTGTTTCGCTGATGGCTGCTTTAACTCTGCAACAGATTTTTCACTATCTCTAGAAAGGATTGATTGTCCAGCAACTATCGAGCTGCTCTTTGTATCTTCGGTTAACTGAGCAAAAGCTGCTTCTTTTTTGAACGAATGTCCCCTATCAGCTGCATCACTTGAAGTTAAAATCGCTGTATCTAGTTGTTGGCTGCTGTTCTCGTCTGCATTTTCAACTTTCGTCAGTTGGATTGCAGATTTTTCAGATGTCTGTTCTTGAACAGCTGTTAAAAAACCTGTAAAAAACAAAGCAGCTGCTGGGTCCTCAGTTGTTTTTTGAGTTTCTTCTGTTTCATCTTTCGAATCTTCTACTTTTTCAGAATCAGATGAGTTATGTACGTTTTTATTCGTTTTTTCTTTTTCTGAAGTAGCAGCAGTTAAGCTTTTTCGAAATTCTTTTGGTGAAGCAGCCGGATTTTGAAACGGCAACCCGCTTCCGCCTGTTCCAGTTTCTAAAGAAACGACAGATAGTTGTTCCATTCTCATCACCTCCTTTTTAACCTGTCTCATTTTACCTTCTAGATTTTTGTTATTAATAAGAAGATCGTCCAAAACTAAGTGCAGCCATTTCATCCAACTGTTTTTGTTCTTCGTTTTTTTCTTGTTCCATCACTAAGGTATATTCTTTTTCTTTGAGTTTTTCCATTACCTTTTTATCTTTATGAGCACTCATTAGTTCTACCCGCGCATTTTCAAGAGCTTTTTCCGCCTGGTCCAACACATTTTTCTGTTGTACGATTCGTTCATCTAATAAAACTTTGTATAGATTTTGACGGCGTAAAATATCGATACGTGTAGTCGATAAGCTTTCGTTTTTGATTTTGATGTTTTCTTGGATCAACTCTTGCAACAATGCTTCTTGTCTTAGCTTGTCTCTTTGCGCGTCAGCAAGGTTCTTTTTCTTTTCTTCTTCTGTGTCCGAACGCCAATCTAAAATCTTTTCCATTGAAAATCTGTAATTCCCCAACTTTTCCACCTCGGTTTATTGCTTTAGCTCATCGGCTGAGTGCCGAGCGGCTGTACTTTGAATAAATCATCTAATGCTCCCACTACTTCTTCAAAATCAACTCGTTCATCTACTTTTTGTTTAAGGAAGTTTTTGATCGGCAGATTTAATTGAACGGCTCTGTCTACTGCAGGGTTGCTGCCTTTTCGGTAAGCTCCTACGTCGATCAAATCTTTTGATTCCGCGTAAACAGACATATTCTCTTTGACTTTCCCAGCAGTCAAATAATGCTTATCCGTCGTAATGTCTTTCATCAAACGGCTGATGCTGTTTTGAATATCGATAGCGGGATAATGATTTTCTGCTGCTATCTTCCGTGATAATATAATATGACCGTCTAAAATTCCTCGAACGGAATCGGCAATGGGTTCATTCATATCGTCTCCTTCGACCAACACCGTATAAAAAGCGGTGATCGAACCTTTATCCGACATTCCGCTTCGCTCCAACAGCTTAGGAAGTGTAGTAAAAACAGAAGGTGTATATCCTTTAGTCGTTGGCGGTTCGCCGGTTGCCAATCCGATTTCCCGTTGAGCCATCGCCACACGAGTGACAGAATCCATCATCAATACGACTTTTTTGCCTTGGTCACGGAAATATTCCGCGATTGTAGTAGCTACAGAAGCCCCTTTTAACCTGACGAGCGGTGGCATATCAGAAGTGGCACATACCACTACGGACTTTTTATAGCCTTCTTCGCCTAAGTCTTTTTCAATAAACTCTAAAACTTCGCGGCCCCGCTCACCAATCAATCCGATCACAATGATGTCTGCTTCAATATAACGGGCCATCATTCCCAGCAATGTACTTTTTCCGACTCCGCTTCCGGCGAATATCCCGATCCGCTGACCTTCTCCTACTGTCAAGGTTCCATCAATAGCACGGATACCGGTCGGAATGACTTCTTGGATTTTCTTTCGTTTAAACGGATTGGGCGAACTTCGGTTGACATCATAGAACTCGCCGTCTACTACTAGGTCTTCATCTATCGGCCGGCCTAACCCGTCCAAAGTGTTGCCTAGTAAGTTCTCGCTGATTTCAACTTTTAATGTTTTCCCGGTCGGCTTCACTAGGCATCCTGGTCCGATTCCTTCTAATTCATCTAGCGGCATCAACAAAACTGTTTCATCTACAAACCCCACGACTTCACTCAATGCGGTTCGACCCGATGATTTGATTTGAATTTCGCAAACTTCGCCAACAAAAGCATCTAACCCTTCTACTTTAATGATCAAGCCGGTCACTTGACTGACTTTCCCCATTTTCAAGTAGTAGCTTTTTCGGTTCAGTTCATTGTGGTACGTTTCAAAGGGAATAGTAAACACGTTCGCTTCACTCCATATTCTGCATGTCTTCCAACATGGCGTCCAATTGTTTTCGCACTTGTAGGTCAATGATGGCATGCGAGCTTTCAATCACACAGCCATTTTTGTCTAAAGTACTGTCTGTCAATACTGCAAAACGAAGATCAGGATGCTCTTTCTCCAATTCTTTCACGCTATCTTTGACTAGCTGACTTTGTTCCGGACGAACCATCAAGGTGATCAATTGGCTTTCTCGTTTCAAGCGATGGATGACCGGTTTAACCATCCTCATCACTTGTTCGGAAGAAGCGTCAATGGTTGCATGCACGATCGTTTCAGCCATGTGAGCAGCCAGCTTCAGCAGCTCCAACTTTTGTTCTTCATAATACGTTTCAACAAACTCTTGTGCCCCTGACATCATCGTTTGAACGGCTGCTTTCATTTGTTCACTTTCTTTAGCAGCTTTTTCTATGCCGGAAGTATAGCCCGTTGCATACCCTTCTCGGTACCCTTGCTCATTTCCTGCTGCAAAACCTTGTTTTAAAGCCTTCTCTTTGATTTCTTCAGCTTCTTTTTCAGCTGCTTCAAGCAAAGCCGTTTTTTTATCCTGTGCTGCTGCTAAACAAGCTCTCGCTTCTTTCTCTGCTTCAGTTTCTTCTATAATAGATGTGTCAACAGCAGCATCCTTTTGTTTTTTTTCTGCCGGCTCTTTCACCACGTTTAGTTGAGTCGCAATAAAAGAGCGCTGTTCATGGGTAAAAGACTGCCCTTGCTTGATGATTTTATGAGATGATGGCATCTTGTTCCCCTCTTCTTAAATAAACTTCGCCTTTTTCATCCAATTGTCGGATGATCGATACGATCCGTTGTTGCGCTTCTTCAACAGCTGATAAACGAGAAGGTCCCATAAACTGCAAGTCTTCTTTGAGTGTTTCAACAGCACGTGATGAAAGATTCGCATAAATAAACTCTTTGATTTCTTCTGATACGCCTTTGAGTGCCAATGCCAAATCATCTTGTTTAACTTCTCTAAGCACTTTTTGAACATCGCCTTTTTCAAGAGTGGTGATGTCTTCAAATGTGAATAGACTGGCTTTAACTTCTTCAGCCAACTCAGGTTGTTTGTCTTCCAACACACTGATGATATTTTTCTCCGTACTTCTGCCGACAGAATTCAAGATTTCTACCAATGTTTTCACACCTCCGACTGCTTCCAAGTCGTTTTCAATATAATTCGAGAATTTGTTTTCAATTACTTTTTCGATTTTTTCAATGATCGCCGGCGAAGTGCTGGTGATCGTTCCGATACGTTCTGCGATCTCAGATTGCAGCTCTAATGGAAACTGCGACAACACTAGTGCTGCTTTGTCCGGCTGCATGTAACATAAAATCAAGGCCACAGTTTGAGGCTGCTCGCTTAATAATAGATTAGTCAGTTGTTGCGGATCGGCTTTTCGCGCAATATTGAACGGCCGTTCCCGCAGCTGAATCTGATTGAGCATATCAATGACTTCTTTAGCTCGTTGCGGACCGATCGCCATATTTAACAAGTTTTTGGCGTAGTCGATTCCGCCGTCGATCACGTATTCTCTTGCTTGCGACATCTCAATAAACTCGCTGATGATCGCGTCACGTTCTTCCGGCCTCACATAATCGATATTCGCGATTTCATAACTCACTTTCTGAATGTAACTATCAGGCAGTGTCTTCATGATTTTTGCGGATGTTTCAGAACCTAAAGAAATCAACAAAATCGCAGCTTTTTTTATCCCGTCTACTTCTGCCATGTTCTCACCTACTCGTCTTTCATCCATATTTTGATCAAATCAGCTGATGCTTCAGGATTATCTTTCGCATACGCTCTTACTTTTTCTTCTTTTTCAGACATTGAGCGATTCAGTTCTTTTTTCAAATCAGCTGTTTCTTTTTCTTCTCTTTCTTTGGCAGTCGGTTCAGCCGGTCGTACAACACTGACTGGTGCTGCTGGTTCTTCCATTTCATAGAAATCCAGTTCATCTTCTTCCGCTGTTTTTTTACGGAAAACACGCAGTAAAATGATCAGTACGATCAATACGGCCAATCCGCCTGCTAAGTAAGGCCAGTCTTTCAACAATCGTTCTTTGATCGTCGCTCCTATTTCTGCTGGCGGTGCTGTTTGTATTTCGGTTTCGTCTCCTGCTTTTGCAAATTCCATTCCTTGAACCGTGATCAAGTCGCCGCGTTCTGTATCGATTCCAATTGTTTTTTCAACAATGTCATTGACTTGTTCTTCTTCTGCACTCGTCAATTTCCCATCTACAATAACAGAAGTCGTCAAGCGGTTGATGGTTCCTGGCGCTTTAACTGTGTTCGTCGTTTCTGTGTCTAATTCATAATTCGTTGTCCGATCATAAGAAGAACTGGTCCCGCCTTCGCCTTCCACGATTTCATTGATGGCATTATCTGTATCTGTTCCTTCTGCTACATCGATCTTGCCGCCGCCTGCTGAAACGGTCTCGCTTCTTTTGACAGGATCTTTAGAATACTTCACACTTTCATTTTCTACAGCATCAAAATTCAAATCCGCATTGACCGAAACCGTTAATTTATCATTTCCGAAAATAGGACCCAAAGTTGTGCGTAATTTTTGTTCCAGTTCTTCTTGATAACGCGTTTTGAATGCTTGGTATTTGCTGACCATATCGGTTGCATTCAAGCTGCCGTCTTCTTGTAAAGCTGCACTTAACAAGTTACCTTTCGTATCGACGATTTTGATGTTTTCTTTCGGTAAGTTGTCGACTGCTCCTGCTATCAGCGATGCAATCCCTTGAATAGCTGAATCATCAGGCGTCCGTCCATTATGCGGAGACAACACCACTGAAGCCGAAGCTTTTGCTTGATCTTCTTGACTAGTGAATACACTGTCTTCCGGCATCGACAGTAGCACTTTGGCAGACTCGATTGAATCCAATGACGAAATTGCCCGTTCCAATTCACCAGTGACGGCTCTTTGGTACATGATTTTGCGGTCTTCATCTGTTGCCATCATGCTTGTGGCATCGAATATTTCAAACCCCATCGAGTTTTGCGGCAGCATGTCGTTGACTGCCAAGTCAATACGATAAGCATCGACTTGACTCTGCTCGATCAAAATAGTGGACCCGTTGTCTTCTAATTTATAATCAATTTTTTTAGCTTTCAAATCATTTACGATCGTGCCGGCATCCGCCTCTTCCAAGTTGCTGAATAACGGCGCATAATCTACTTTTTGTGTATAATAAGCCAGTCCAATAACAATAGCGACAATACTAAAAAGAATGGCACCCATTCCCAGCCGCTTTGCCTTACTCAGACCGTTCCAACCTCCCTTGACACCCAGCCAAGTATTTTTTATCGTTTCCATTAATGCAGTAGCTCCCTTAAACACTCATTAAAATTGCATATTTTTTACTTCGTTATACGCTTCTAAGCACTTATTTCTTACTTGTAAAGCTAAGTCAAGTGATAATTGTGCTTCTGACGTTTTGATCATCACATTATGTAAACTATCGGCATCTCCTGTTATCAGACCTTGTACCGCTTGGTCTGAAGCTAGTTGCTTTTCATTTAGCGTTCCCATAGCTTTTTCTACCATACCGGCAAAAGAACCGGTTGAATCCTTTGCGGAAGTTTTTTCAGCAACCCCGCTCATTCTTTCTAAAGGATTTACTTGTCCTGCTCCATTTAATAAACTAGTATATAAAGCTTCTACGTTCATGCTCATTCTCCTTTATCTTCCATTGTGCTTGTTTAACCGATAGAAATCTCTAAAGCTTTTTTCAACATCTCTTTGCTGGCATTCAAAGCCGTCACATTCGCATCATAAGTTCGTTGAGCCGTGATCATATCGATCATCTCATCTGTCATATTGACATTTGGCATCTGAACAAAACCTTCTTCATTCGCATCTGGATGTGTCGGATTGTACTCCATGACCAAATCATCTTTGTTTTCTCTGATTTCTGTCGCTTTCACGCCAAAACTTTTTGTGTTCAACTGTCCATCCAAAGAAGAACCGGCCTTTTTCAGACTCTCTTCAAAAATCACTTCTTTTTTTACATACGGGCCGCCTTCAGCCGTTCGAGTCGTATTCACATTGGCGATATTCGTCGAAACGGTATCTAACTTGAGCCGTTCAAGACTTAACCCGCTTGCATTGATGTGCATAGAATCAAATAATGCCATTTTTATGCCTCCTATTGTCTTTTCGACTATTACTTGGTAATCACACTGCGCAGCATGGCGTAGCGAGCATTTAATTGAGAGACTAACGCATTGTATTCAAGAGTATTCTCTGCTTGATCTGTCATCTCCATATCGATATCCACATTGTTTCCATTGTCTTTGACCGCTGTGTTTGTTCGCTTGGTCACAATAGGAGCCGCTTCATCTGCAGAAGAAATGCCTAAATGCCGATCATTCGTTTTTGTCAATCCTAACCCATTAGAAGCTTTGTTCAATAAACTTTCAAACTCCACTTTATTTACTTTGTATTCAGGTGTATTCACATTCGCAATGTTGCTGGAAATCGTTTCTTGTCTCAGCGAAGTTGCGTCCATTGCTTGTTTCATCAAATTATATGTAAAGTTGCTCATTCTGATTCCTCCAACTTAAAAGTACCATTAAAAAAAGAACGTTTTATTTTTAACAGTCGCCAACTAAAAAACACAAACGTTATTATTTCAACTTTAAATAAAGTGCGTTTTTTTCTATAAGAATTATCTAATCGTTCGCCAAAAAAAAGTATAACTGAATTAATTTAATACAGCAATAGCTTTCTTAACTATACTTTTCGCAAGAATCACTACAATGTTTTAATCTTTTTACAAAATAAAATAACGCCCGCCTAATTCTTAATTGTTTTCCAATTAAAATCGTTTTTTACCGCGGTTTGCAAAAAAAGCCCTTACTTTGTATAAGTAAGGGCTTTTCTGTATATTACCGTTTTAATCGTTTTTTTAGCTCATTTTGTAATTGTGTCAAAAAATCAACAGTTATAATTTCTGTCTGTTTAAATCTCAATCCAAGCATCGCGCAGCTCTTCCAACATCACTCGGCTTCTTTTGATATCCTCTGATTGCTTGGAACTATTCGCTTTGATCAACTCAGTTAAAAGATAGTCATACAACTGACTTAGGTTTTGCGCAACTTCTCCGCCGTTTTCAAAATCCAACGTATTCATCAATTCACTGATGATGTTTTGCGCTTTAATCAAAGCCGTGCCGGTCGCTTCAATTTTCTTTTCTTCTGCTGAAAGTTCAGCCAGTTTCAAATTTTTAATGGCTCCTTCATACAGTAAAACTACTAATTTTTTAGGAGTGGCATTTAAGATTTGATTTTGTTTATAAATGTTTGATCCGTTTCTGTAATTCATTTGTTGGTCTCTCCTTTTTTTCATTGTGCCCGTTCATTACTTATGTAGCGGTCATCTACAGCAACTTCTTGCGGCTCTTTTGTTTAAGATGACCGTTTATTGTCTTACAGCCCTTTGTCGATAAATATCGAATCGGGTTTCACTGAAATGTAATTGTCTCGAACTTTATTTTTTTGATTGACTTGTTTCATACGAGACATCACTGTCATTCGTTCACTGCGTATAATATTCAAGATACTTTGTTGGTATCGTAAAATATCTGCCTGTTTCTCTTTTTCACTTTCAGTATAAGGCAAATATTCTCTGTGTACGACATGGTTGTTTGACGCTTGCCATTGGTCTAAGTGATTTTGATTGTTTTCAATAATTTCTAAAGCATGTTTAGTCGTTCCATCCCAGGAGGTTACTAATTGCCACACTTCTTCCAATAAGTCAGACCGCAACTGACTCCATTCACTGCTTGTTGTCATTTTCTAACCTCCTTTTAGGAACTATTTAGTACTTGGCGGATTAAATTGGCTGTTTAAATAAGCCATTTGTGATTCTGCTTGCATCATCACGGTATCCAAACGCGTGAACATCGCAATATAATTAGAGCGCTTTTTCTCTAACCGTTCATTAAAACTTGTAATACTCTTACTAATATCCTTGATTTCGTTATCAAACGTTTTAGACTTGTTCATAATAATACCCGTTTTGTCAGAAATGTAACTATCAATCAAAGACCGCATCTTTTGAGCCATGCCGTTTTCTTCATTGGTTTTAACTGCCGGTTCGCCTTCAATCCCTTGTTCTGTTTTACTAGGTGTAAAGAAAAGATTTTTTACAGCATCTGGATCAGTTGCTAATGCTTCTTTTAATTTTTTCGTATCTAACGCAGCTTTTCCTTCACGGTCAACTGTAATACCTAAGTCTTTCATATTTTTAATAGACGTAATACCATTGTTCACATTAGCCGTCATGAGAGAACGTAGTCCTTTTTCCAGACGCATCAATGAGTTATCGCCAACTAAAGCACCTGTTTTATTCTTTTCTGCAGAAGGATCCCCAACACTTAGCTGTTCTCCTACAAAAGCTAAGGTAGAGTTGTATTGATCGATAACTTCTTGGATAGATTTTTCAGTTTTCGCTGTATCTTCTTTCACTGTTACCGTCATTGGTTTACCCGTTTCGCTAAGCTCTTTAAGAGTTAGCGTAACTCCGTCAATCGCATCTTCAACCGCATTCGTGTCGCTTATAATCGTTATTCCATCAACTTCTATTTCGGAAGACTGACCATTTATGATTGGATTTGTGTCTAGTCCTAACTTATTGACAATTGAATTTGTTCCTTCAAGAGTGAATGTGCGATCTCCCATTTTTGTATCTGTCAAAATGATTTGTTTATCAACAATTTTCGCTTGAACACCAGATACTTTCGTTTGTTTGTTTATTTTTCCAACAATGTCTTTTAAGCTATCTTCTGGCTTGATGTCAATAGAAACAATATTTTCTTCAGGTTTCTCTGAAGAGTAATCTTGATTCGTAATTGAAAACTTACCATCCAAGCTTAGTGCATCTTTAATTGATTTACCTTCTGCAGCCGAAATCTCACCAGAAGTCATCGTTGAAGATGAAGCCAACCGGATTACTTTTACAGAATAGTCCCCTAATTGAGCATTTTCTTTTGCGGTAATTCCCAATTTAGTTTCATCTGAGCTTTTAACTGTTCTGGCTTGAAAGGTCTCATCTTTTTCTAGCCTTTCCAGTTTTTCATATAAACTGTTCAAACGCGTATTAACATCTTTCCATGCATTTTTTTCAGTTGTTAAACTAGCTTGCTTATTGGTGAATTTGACCAACTTGCCTGACTCGGCTTCAATCAATGAGTTCACCGTATTCATATCAATTCCTGAATACGAACCCATAAAACTTAAATCATTTGCCATTTCTTCATTCCTTTCTGTCTACTGCTATTCCCATTAAATCCCATATGCCAGCAACCACATCCAACATTCTTTCTGGCGGAATTTCTTTGATCACATCATGGGTCTGCATGTCGATCATCCGTACAAAGGTTCTTCCTGTTCCTTCATGCACTTTAAATGAAAATTGAGCATTGTATCCTAACACATACTCATTTATTTCATCAACTTTTTTTTGCAGCTCTTCTTTAGAAAAAACAATTTCTTTTGGTTTTTCTTCTTTAGTCTGAATCTTGTTATCTTTAAAATCAGTCTGTGGACTTTCTTCAATTCCGATAGGGCGTATTTGAAGTGCATTATTGATAGCTTGAACGATATCCATATCAATCTTCTCCATTCATCTAACAAACAAATTTCATTATAAACTAAAAGCCGGCAAAGCGCCGGCTTTTAGTAAAAATTGTTTGATTATTGTAATAATGAAAGAACACTTTGTGGCATTTGGTTTGCTTGAGCCAACATTGAAGTAGATGCTTGAGAAAGGATATTTGATTTTGTGAAGCTCATCATTTCTTCAGCCATATCTACGTCAGTAATACGTGAGTTAGCTTCTGATAAGTTTTCTTTTGTTGTAGCTAAGTTAGAAACTGTGTGGTCTAAACGGTTCTGAACTGCACCCAAGTTAGCACGTTGATCAGAAACTTGTTCAATAGCATCATCAAGTTTTCCTAGGATATCATCCGTAGTCTGTTTTAGATCAGTAACGTTAATTTTATCAATTTTCAATCCAGCAGCAGTCATATTATTAATTGTTACATCAATTCTTTCTGCTTTATTCGCACCTATTTGGAAAGAAAATGTAGTTGGTTCGGCTGCACCTGCTTCTTTTAAATCTTCGATAGAAACTTTATGAGTAGCCTTATCATTATATTCCTTTATTACTTCATTAAGTTTTGTTTCTGACAAACTCTGTAACGCTTCTCCTGTTTCATCGGCTGGAACTGTGACACCTGCTATATCTTTAAGAGCTGTTGTCATGAATGCCTTATCAGCAACTGCTGCTGAACCTTTTTCAATAGCTGCATTTACCGTAGCTGTTGTAATTTTACGATCACTTAATGCTGTGCCTTTATTCATAAGTGGTTGGTTATTAAATTTCGTAGTATCTGCAATTCTTTTAACTTCTTCTTGTAAAGACGTAATCTCTTTTTGAATAGCACCTTTATCTTCTTTCGTATTTGTTCCATTAGCTGCCTGAACAGTTAAATCACGCATACGGTTTAAAATGCTATGCGTTTCTTTTAGTCCCCCTTCAGCTGTTTGAATCAATGAAATTCCATCTTGTGCATTACGTGAAGCTTGAGTCATTCCACTAACTTGGTTTTTCATTTTTTCTGAAATCGCTAAACCTGCTGCATCGTCTCCTGCTTTGTTGATACGTAGACCTGATGACAACTTAGCTAATGAGTTGCTCTTTGAAGCGTTAGCTGCTGTAAGATTAGAATAAGTATTCATTGCTGCTGTATTTGTATTGATTCTCATGATTGTGTTCCTCCTAGAGTCTATTTGTGAAGGTGTTGCCTTCTACCTTTTATATCGGCACGATTAATCTTGTATTAAGTAGTTTACATCAATTATTTTAAAAAAATAATTGATATCAGTAGACTTGCTTTCCTTCTACCCTCTATATCGGACAGTTAAATTTAGACTTAAGTGTAAACAGCAAATTTTTACAAAAGAATTGAACTATCTATTAAAGATAGTCCAGTATGTTAGTTTGTAAAATTTGTGTTCCCATTGCTAAAGACGCTTGATAAGCTGTTTTTTCCATTGTGAATTGCATGTATTTTTCGGCTAGATCAATGTCTTGGTTTTCAGCTAACATCGATTTAAGGTTTAACTTTTCGCTGTCATTGCGTTCTAGAGTCGCTTCTAAGCGATTAAAAACAGCTCCTGTTTTAGCACGATTTGAAACTACATTTTCAATTTGTTTATCTGCTCTGTCTAATAGTCCAGATAATTTTTCTGTGTCGTCCGTGTTTAAAGCATGCATAACATCTTTGAAAAAGGAACCTAAGTTATCCGGAGACTCAGCTGTTCCTTGCTCGTTTATGAATTCACGGCCATCGGTATTCAATTGAATGGAAACTCCAGGAGCGATTTCACGAGACAGGTTGCCGTCGCCTTCCTTTGTTCCACTATAGGTAATCCCAGTAATTTCGCCATCAATAGTTGTTACGTCAAATGGTCTTTCAGTCGTATTCATACCGGAAAAGACATACCGTCCGCCAAAATTTGTATTTAAGGCATCGACCACTCCGTGAATTTCTGAAGCAATTTCAGCTTTATTGGCTTGTCGGTCAGAATGACTCAGCGTGTCGTTAGCTGAAGATTGGATCAATGTTTTAATCCGCTGCAATGATTTTGTTGCACTGCTTAAAGCCGAGTCTTGGACGTTTGTCCATTGCACCGCATCATTGATCGTTGTTTTGTACTGATCATTTTGCACGATCGTATTATTCAAATCTAAAATCTTAGAAACACGCAAGGGGTCATCAGAAGGCCGATTGACTTCTTTTAATGAAGACAATTGTTCCTGGTATTTTTGCATATTTTTTGTGTTTGTACTTAAGTTTCTTAAGAAGCTTTGAGACATTAAGGAATCTGTTACACGCATCGATTATACCCCCGTTCGGTTGATTAACGTATCCAGCATTTCTGAAACTACTGAAATAATACGTGAGTTTGCTTGAAAAGCACTTTGGTATTTCATGGTATCCGCTACTTCTTCATTGATCGAGACACCTGAGACCGATTCGCAGCGTGCTTGAAGCAGACTGACTAATCCATCTTGACTGTCTGCCATATTATCCGCTTGCTGCTTGACAATTCCCATTTGAGTGACTGTATCGTTGTAGGCTCCTGTAACCGTTGAACCGCCTACTTGGTTTTCAATCGTCATCGTCTCTTTATTGTATTTAATATCGGCTGCTGGATAACCTAAAGTTGTATTTTGCAGACCAGCGATTGCTTGCGCTCGTGTGCCGTCTCCGTCTACAACTTTAGTGACATCTTTACCCGCATTGATTTTAGTGACGTCTTTTAAAATTTCATCATTTACTTTTAGCGATGCGGCATAATTCCCGTCTTCAGGCGAACCTAAATCAAAGAAAGGAATTCCTTCTCCGCCATTGCTATGTACCGTGTTGACTGCTGTTGCAAAAGTAAAAGCCAAGTCGTTTAAGTCTTGTTTTTTATCGTCGATTTCTACGAGAGCTTCTTGCGAGCCTTTGATACTGCCGGATTTGATTGAAATAGGTGTTTGTTCTCCGTTTTCTTGGTTGACTACTAATTGTCCAGCTGGGACTTGTGAAGTGCCTAATGTCTTGATGTTATTTTCGCTTAAGATTTCTTGACCATCTACTTTGATGCTGACACGGTTGAACTTATCATACGTTGCTTCTACTCCTGCGATTCCCGCAATGTCATTTAACAGTTTATCTTGTTGATCCAATAAGTCATTAGGAGACTCGCCTTTAACCGTGACCTTAAAAATTTGTTTGTTTAGTGAATCGAGTTGTTGAACTTTTGCATTGAAGTCCGATACATCTTTTTTGATATCTTTGACTGTTCCCTTATGTAAAGAATCAATTTGATTGGACATATGGTGCAGCGTATCGGTAAATGTTTCTGAGTTTTGTGCAACCATTGTTTTAGCAGTAGCTAATTCTGGATTCGAACCTAAATAAGTCCAAGAAGAAAAGACTTTGCTGATGTTGTTATTCAAACCTGTTGTTGAAGGCTCATTAAAAATACCTTCCAGCTGGCCCAAAACATCTGATTTTTGTTTATACATCTCTAAAGAAGAGTTTTCATTTTGCAGTTGTTTATTAACATAAGGATCTACAACACGGTCGATAGAAGAAATTCTTACTCCTGTTCCCAGCTTACCGACACCAGCAAGAGTATACGGGTTGTCTGCTACCATATTCACTTTTTGTCTTGAATACCCTTCTGTGTTGGAGTTCGCTAAGTTGTGACTAGTTGTTTGCAAAGCAGATTGCTGCACATTCAAGCCTTTTGTTGAATTGTTTAATATTCCAAATAATCCTGACATTCTCTCACCTCTTTATAGGGACTGGTCAATTAAACTGGCTTGATCAGCAGCAGTATAATTGCCTTTTTTAGAGTAGGTCGTGCTGGAATTTTTCACTCCTTTAGTGATCGCTTCCATTACGGTCTCTTGGTATTGCAAAGCTTGCTGAGTCAATAGCAGATTTGTCTGCTGCAGTTGTTTGATTTCTTCAGCTAATCCTGTTAAGTCTTCTTTTTTCAAGCCAGCAGGATTCAATTCAGGTAGCTTTTCAAGAAAAAGTTGTTTTTTTTCGACTAATTCAACAACTTTGGTGCTGTCGTTTTTTATCAATGCTTCTCTTTCTGCAAGCAAAACTTGTTTAAACTCTTTTAGTGTATCGAATACTTCTTGTTGTGCATTCATTAGTTTGTCTACTTCCTTTGGTTTTTCATTGTTTCCAACATACTGCCGGAAATTTTTTCTGGTGAAACTTCATATGTTCCATCCAAGACGGCTTTTTTGATCGCTTCTATTTTTGCACTTGGCAATTCAGTGTTATTAGTTTTTGCTAGTTGTTTAGCGGCATCAGATATGTTTACTTGGACAGATTCTTCTTTTTCAGCATGTCCTGGTTTAGTGGTTAGTTCTTTATTTTGCGCATTGGTTTGATTTTGGCGGACAGCGTTCAAGTAATTATTATAGCCATTTCCAATTTTCATAATAAGCGCTCCTTTCAGATAAGCATTCACGATTTTTAGTGTGAATAGAGGTTTATTTATAATGATATTACTCTTCCTGATTTATATCGGCAGCTTTTGATAAAGTTTAACCCTTTTTGATTAAAAACTATCTGATGATTCTTTTGCCTATTCTAAACAGCTTTCATTCTACATAAAATAACAAGTTGAAACAACACTATTTTTCTGTTTCCCAAAATAGTATCGCGCAAATGTGACAGCATAAAGTATTTTTTTGTATTCTTGTTAATGACCTTTTTGGTGTCCAAAAAGCTGCGATAAATTGAAATAATTGAAGTAAAATTGGTTGATTACCTTATGATGAGCAAAATAACAAAGATACGGTCCATAAAAACAAAATGTGGACCGTATTCTTGCTCAAAGCTGACTCTTATAGTCCATAAACTCCTTTTAAGGACCATAACGATGAATTGTCTTTAGCTTTATGGTCTTTAAATTGTTTTTTAAGGTTATAGATCCACATTCCAGAAATTTCCGGAGGAATAGGGGTTGCCTATAGCCATGAAAGAGGATGCAATGAGAATTACTTAGCGTTGGGCTTTAGCCGCTACGCTGAGTTTGAAGCTTGCAAGTTTTGAGTTATGTCTCCGGCTCAAAACGGTCCCATGGCTTTCCATAAGCAACCCTATAGGCCGGAGGAAATTTCCTTGTCCACACTAAAATACGAAAAAATAAAAAGAACCAAAACAGCGGTTTGTTTTGGCTCTTACATCTTCATGCGATTTTCTAATTTAATTGAATTGCGTGACTTAGACTCTCCGCATCCTGGTAGTTGAGTTGCGTGACTCAGGCACTTCGCATCCTTTTTTAGTTGAGCTGCGAACGCTAGGCATTCGGAAAAAAGATGAAATTATCCTCAAGGCTTGCAGCCTTTTGCGGGAATTTTTCTAATTTTCTGTCAGAGCTGGCGAGAGCACTACACATCCTTATCTTAGTTGAGCTACGTGCCGCAGTTTCTCGTCAAAATAGATAATCTTATAGGAAATGAAATATTTCCGTCAAGATTCCTAATTTTGAATCGAAACTCCCATGCGGCACTACACATCCTGTCTTTAGTTGAGCTGCGAGTTCCAGCAGTTCGGAAAATAGATGAATTCCTTCGAGGGAAATCCTCCCTCTGTGGAATTCCCTAATTTTCTGTCACTGCTAACCGGAACTCTCCGCATCCTTTTACCTTAGATTTTTGATTCTTTGTTCTTGGCTTAGGATGTTGGTGATTCGGATGCCGAAGCTTTCGTTGATGACGACGACTTCGCCTTCCGCAATGAGTTTACCGTTGACGTAGACTTGCAAGGGTTCGTCGGTCATTTTGTCTAACTCGACAACTGATCCGGTTCCAAGTGCCAATACGTCTTTGATTGTTTTTTGGTTTTCGCCTAAAACAACGCTGAATTGAAGCGGTACATCCATAATCAAGTCAAGGTTGTTAGTATTGTTTTGTGTACTTGTTTCGCCTAATTCTTGAAAAGCTGGTTTTTGGACTCCTACTTTTTCTGTCGGCATTGAGCTAGGAAGTGTTATTTCTTCAGTTAGTTCTGTTTGAATGTCTCTGTCTTCTACCACTGTCGCGTTATCGGTCATCATCAAGCCGGCGATTTCCCGAACGGTATCTAGTGTAAAGATCTGCATAATTTCACTTTCAATTAAGTCGTCTACAGTCAATTTAAAAGCAATTTTACATACTATTGTGTCTCCGCTAATTTTATCATAAGAGACAGAATCATTGTCTTTCCAAACTTCTACATCAGGAGGAAGGATATCAACGGTTCTCTCCAACATGGTTGCCATTGCAGTTGAAGCTGATCCGATCATTTGGTTCATAGCTTCTCCAACTGCGCTTAACTCCAAATCAGTAAACTCTCTTTCACCTACATTGCCGTCGCCGTCCATCATCAAGTCAGCGATAATAATCGAATCTGTCACATCCATCATCAACAAATTGCTGCCTAATAAGCCTTTTTTGAACTCAATAGTAGTCACTACTTTAGGCGTTGTGCTTTCATCAATGATCTCTTGGAATTTTAAGCAAGAAACACGCGGTGTCGTGATCATTACCCGATGGCTTAAAATAGAAGAAAGGGTCGTAGCTGCTTGCGACATAGAAATATTTCCTACTTCGCCTATAATATCTGACTGGTCTTGTGAGATCGTTTCTGTCGTATCGGCTGCCGGTGTGCTTCCATTTAACATTGCATCAATTTCTTCTTGCGATAATTGTTCGTTGCTCATCAGTCTGTTTCTCCTCCAATATACTGTAATACTTCTACTGCCATGTTTTTACCTTTTAATCCCGGTTTCACGAGATAATGTGGCCGTTGTTCCACTGCCATAACGAGCGGATCTGAAGTTTTTCCGTCAAGCGGAATGATGTCTCCCAATTCCAATTGCAAAAAACTTTCCAACGTCATGGTAGCTTCTCCCAATAGTACTTCCAGGTTAACCTTGGCTGAATCCAGACTCTTTTCAATCTTGCCTCTGTCAGAGTGATCAGGTTCTTTTTCAGAACGAAACCAATTGCGCAGACTTAATTTCTCTAAAATACTTTCAAAAAAGATATAAGGCACACATAAGTTAACAAATGAGCGTATCTCAAATAATTCAACAGTGAAAGTAATCAAGACCACCGGTTCGTTTGGAGACATATTTTGCAGCATTTGCGGATTGGTTTCAGTCGTATCGAGAACGGCTTTTAATTCAGCAACTTCGCGCCAAGATAGTTCAAAAGAATGGATAAAATCGGCTAAGATATCTTCTAAAATAGCCATTTCAATATCCGTAAAGCTCTCTTTAGTGATTTCATCCGCATTGTTCCCAATTTCTGAACTGCCGCATAGCAAATCGACTAATTGCAAACAAAGCTGGGGACTCACTTCCACTATTTGTGTTCCTGCTAAAGGTTCAGAATGAAACATGCCCATCAACGTAAACCGAGGAACTGAATGAACGAATTCGTCGAAACTAACTTGTTCAATCGAAGCTAATTGCATTTCAACATTTGTCCGGACTTGAGTCGACAATAAGTTGCCTACTATCTTAGCAAATTCTTCAAAAATCATGTTTAAGATACTGATATATTCTTTAGAAAGACGGGCTGGGCGTCTAAAATCATAAGCTTTGACTTTATTTTCCTTCTCCTGTTCTTCCAAACCTTTTGCATCGATTTCTCCGCTTTCTACAGCTTGCAATAAAGAGTCAATTTCTTGTTGCGATAAAACTTGTTTCACTCTTATCCCTCATTTTTTTAAAATAATGTCTCCATGTTGATCATATTCACCATCTGGTCTTTCACTTGAATCAGACCAGATACTTTCTCTTCAGCTTGGTGTTCAAGCTGTTGGATTTCTGCGGGATCGATTTCTGTGACCCAAGCCACATCATCGACCATAAACGCTATTTTTTCATCATCTTTTTTCACAATGATAATGTTATTGTAACATAATTCTTCCGTTTCGCTAGTTGGAGAAAGCAGTTTATAAAAATTTATTAGAGTGATGACATTTCCTCTTAAATTGACCAACCCTTGGACCCACTCCGGGGATTGGGGGATCGTTGTCCAAGGCATTTTTTTTGTGATTTCTTCAACGTTTTCAGAAGAAAAAGCATAGTATTTCTTATTTAACGTAAACACAATTATTTGCATAGTGTTGTCTCCATTACAGTGCGGCTTTATCTAAGGCTTTGATGACGCGGTCAGTATCAAAAGGCTTCACGATAAAATCGACTGCTCCAGAACGGATCGCATCCATGACCATTCCTTGTTGTCCCATAGCGCTGCACATCACTACTCTTGCTGCTGGGTCAAAAGCTTTGATTTCTTTCAATGCTTCAACACCGTCCATTTCCGGCATAGTGATATCCATCGTGACCAAATCAGGTTTCTCTGCTTTATATTTTTCAACAGCTTCTATCCCATTTTGAGCTTCTGCTATGACTTCATACCCATTTTTACCTAAAATATCTTTCAGTTTCATTCTCATGAAAGCTGCATCATCTACGATCATTACTTTTTTTGCCATTTTTTATTCTCCTCCGACTCCGATTAATTTAAATAATTGTTCTAGTATTCCTGGTTTAGGAACAAAATACAAGGAAGACTCTAAGCGGTCTCCTTCATAGTAAAACTCATTTTTGATGATCATCACACGTTCTTCGTACTGTCCTTGTTCTAAATAGACACTACTCATAATCGCGCCAAACATATCTTTTGTCAATAGCGGAACGGACGTTACCAAGTGGATATCCAATAATTTAATGATTGCATTCAAAAAGGAATTCACGATAATATTGACTAACTCCTGCAATGCCGAGTCAGCCAGCTGTTCCGAGTAACTGACTCCTTCGGGCATCATCATTTTGACGATGTTTTCCGAAGCTTCTTGGTCAACTGTAAACAAAAACACTCCTTCAGCCTCGCCAAGCATTTTAGTTACAATAGCTTTGACGATTGTATCTTCTGGCATGATCTGCTGATACACATCTTCGTAATCCAACAGTTCAATTACAGGCACTGTCATGTTAACAGGTTTTTCAATCAGCTGCGACAGACTAGTGGCCGCATTTCCACCGCCGATGTTGATGATTTCTTTAAGGGCATCTAACTCCAGCAATGTGTAATCAGTATTCACTTTCTTCCTCCTGACTGCTATGGCAAATGCGGGCGATATCAAGGATCATGATGATTCCGCCATTGCCCATGATGGTCGCGCCCAGATATTTTTTCAACATGCTCAGTTCTTTTCCAAGCTTTTTAATGGCAATTTCTTGTTGCCGAATAATATCATCGACTGCTAACGCATAATGGTTGTCTCCTTGTTTTGCCAATACCAAATGCAGGTTGCTGCTATTGGTTGCTTCAATACCCAGTACTTCGTTTAAGTGGATGACAGGAACTGCTGCTTCTTCAAACAAATAAACTTCACTATCATGAACTTGAACGATCTCTGCTGCTTCTGGTTTAATGATTTTTTGTACAACTCCCAGTGGCAGTGCGAACGTTTCACTTCCGACTTTCACCATTAACGCTTGGATGATCGATAACGTAAGCGGCAGATTGACTTTAAACGTGGTACCTTTATTGATTTCACTGTTGATCTCAATGGTTCCGCCAAGCGTATTGATCTTTTGCTTTACAACGTCCATTCCTACGCCCCGTCCAGAAATGCTGGTGACTTCGCTCGCTGTTGAAAATCCTGGATGAAAGATCAAGTGCTGCAGTTCTTTATCGTTTAATCCTTCTGTTTCGATTCCTTTTCTTTCTGCACTAGCTTTTATAGCTGCCGGGTCTAACCCTTTTCCATCATCTGAAACCGTTAAAACAACCCGGTTGCCTTCTTGATAAGCCGTAATCTTGATTTGCCCTTTTGGATTTTTGCCGATTTCCGTTCTTCTTTCAGGCATTTCTACCCCGTGGTCTGCTGCATTGCGAATCAAATGGATCAACGGTTCGCCTAATTCGGAAACGACTGTTCGATCCAATTCTGTATCTTCACCTTCGATGACCAATTCAAAT
The DNA here is from genome assembly GCF_000744825.1 of Carnobacterium mobile DSM 4848. NCBI lineage: Bacteria > Bacillati > Bacillota > Bacilli > Lactobacillales > Carnobacteriaceae > Carnobacterium > Carnobacterium mobile. The sequence goes on along the minus strand of NZ_JQMR01000001.1, from coordinate 2,094,746 downwards.
TCTTTTCCAAGATCGTTGCCAAGGTCTCGGACCATTCTTGGAAAACGGCTCATAACCGCACTGACCGGCTGCATTCTGATTTTTAACACCAATTCTTGCAAATCAGCGCTGATTCGGCCGACTTGTTCTAACGGTTCTGTCAGTTCATTGGCTTGTAGCTGAGTACTGATATCCATTAATTGCGTGCGGTAAATGACTAATTCGGAAACCAAGTTCATAAAAGAGTCTAATTTATCAATGTCAACACGAACAGAATGATTCATAGCTTGTTTGTGAGAAGTCTTAGCGGCTGTCTTCTGAATGGGTTCTGGCTGCTTACTTATTTGTTCTTGTTTTTCTGCTTCAGCTTTTTTTTCTGGTGATTCGGTCATTGCTGTTTTTTCTATTTCTTCCTCTTCAGCAACTGCTACTAGTTGATCATCGTCTTTAATGGTATGAATCAAGACATTCTCAATTTCACTATTATCTAGCGCTAAGTTTTTGACCGTTTCTTCATCTAATTTGCTGAGAAAGATAAGTTTGAACACAGAGCCGAAGTCTTCATTTTCTACTACCTCAGCATGCGGCTCTACGTATAAGATATCTCCTTGTTGTTCGAGCTTGCTCATGACAAGAAAAACACGCGCATTTTTCATACCACTGTCTTCATCGATTTTTATCGCCAATACATACGCTTGAAATCCGTTTTCCTTCGCATTCTCAATCACTTGCCGATCAGAATCTTCCAGATTATGTAAGCTTAAGTTAAATATTTCATCTGTTTCATCTGTTTGTTCTTCACTTTGAACATCAGCTGATGCAGCTTTTCCTTCAGCCGCTTCGTTTAAGCGGTCAACCAAGGCACTGATATCGCGTTCCACATCATTTTCTTCTCTTAGGTCTTCTACTAAATCTGATAATGTATCCAAACAATCGAATATCAAAGCAATTGTGTCTGATTCTGCTTGGATGGTTTTATTTTTAAGCAAATCAAAGATATTTTCCATTTTATGCGTTAGCTTTGACAGGGTATCAAATCCCATAGTCGCTGCCATTCCCTTGATGGTATGAGCTGATCTAAACATCACATCTACAATTTCTGACTGTTCCGGATGTTGCTCCAATTCAAGGACTTGTTCATTCAAGCTTTGTAAATGCTCATCTGTTTCTTCAAAAAATAATTCGAGATATTTACTGTTTTCATCCATACGATATCCCTCCCTTTCATAGATTCCTAGTTAGATCGGTTGGTCCGGACAGTGTTCCGAATCCTTTTTAGTTGAGCTGCACGCCACAGTTTATCGTCAAAATAGATAATCTTTCTGGAAATGAAACATTTCCGACAAGATTCCTAATTTTGAATCGAAACTCCCATGTGGCGTTCCGCATCCTGTTTTAGTTGAGCTGCGTGCTCTAGCTCATCGGAAAATAGACAAAATTTTCCTCAAGGCTTACGGCCTTTTGCGGGAATTTTTCTAATTTTCTGTCTGAGCTGGGCGAGAGCACTCCGCATCCTGTTTTAGTTGAGCTGCGTGCTCTAGCTCATCGGAAAATAGACAAAATTGTCCTCAAGGCTTACAGCCTTTTGCGGGAATTTTTCTGATTTCCTGTCTGAGCTGGGCGAGAGCACTCCGCATCCTGTTTTAGTTGAGCTGCGTGCTCTAGCTCATCGGAAAATAGACAAAATTGTCCTCAAGGCTTACGGCCTTTTGCGGGAATTTTTCTAATTTTCTGTCTGAGCTGGGCGAGAGCACTCCGCATCCTGTTTTTTTGCATCCTTATAATTTTTTATAGATAAATGGAGCTACTTTTTGGAACCCATAGGCTTCAGGATTGTAGATAGCTTCGGTTGCTCCAGTGAAAAAGAGACCGCCCGGCATAAGGGAATCGCTAAATTTTTGATAAAGTTCTTCTTTCACTTCATTTTTAAAGTAAATGGTCACGTTGCGGCAAACAATTGCATGGAAGCCAGAACTGAACCGGTCCGCTATCAAATCATGCTTTTTAAATTGTACTCTATTTTTAATGCCCGGTGTCAAGCAGAATACGCCATCTTCTTCATGAAAATAACGACTCCGATCCATTTCTGTCACATTTTTCATTTCGTGGGACTTGTATTTCCCTACTTTGGCTCGTTTTAAAATGGTCTCATCAATATCGGTAGCTAGTATTTTTTCTGCAGAGCGGATTGCATGTTTATCAAGAATCATAGCCATAGAGTAAGCTTCTGCTCCAGTCGAACAAGCAGCACTCCAGATTTTTAAATTAGAAAACCGAGGTGACAAATAGGTAACCAGCTGCTTTTCAAATTCTTCAAAAATATCTTGATTCCGAAAAAAATCCGTCACATTGATGGTAATGTAATCTAGAAACTCTTGTTTTACAGCTGGTTCTTTTTGGATTTTGCGTGAGTATTCCTCTAAAGTGGCCGCCCCTGAATTTTTCATTACACTAGCGATACGTCTTTGCAACTGTTTTTCTTTGTAGCCGTTCAGATTGATATTTAAATTTTTTTTAGTCCAGTCATAAAAAAAATCATAGTTAAGTTCCATTATTGTCTCATCCTTATTATCCAATTTACTATCTCGGACAGTTCTGCCAAGCTGGCGATTTGATCAACCACACCTTTTTTAACTGCATTTCCAGGCATACCGTAAACTACCGATGTTTCTTGATCTTGGGCGAGCGTAAACCCGCCTCTTTTTTTTATTTCCACCATTCCTTGACTTCCATCGTGTCCCATCCCTGTCAAAATAACGCCCACTAGTTCAGCCCCATAGTTCTCGGCTGCTGATTGAAATAAGTAATCCACTGCTGGACGAACACCCAAAATCTTAGGCGTACTTGACAACTTGATTTTACTTTGGGCTAGCGTCATATGGTAATCGCCTGGAGCTAAATAAACGGTGCCTTTTTGTATTTCCATTCCAGCTTGGGCTTCAACGACTGGTACTTTAGCTTTCATATTTAACCGTTCAGCAAATGAAGCTGTAAATCCTTTAGGCATATGCTGAACAATAAAAACAGGTATATTCAACTCTTCAGGAAAACGTTCAACCAGATGCAGCAAAGCTTTTGGCCCCCCAGTAGAGGCTCCAATAACGATCGCTTTTATCTTATCCGGTATCTCTTTTTTCAATTCATTCCTAATGCGTTTACTTGCAGGTATTTTTTCTACAGCCGAGAAACTGTTAGGTTCAAATAAAGCTTTTATTTTCTTTTCTATTTCTTTTTTAAACTCTTCTTTTTGATTTTTCAGGTCAATCGGCTTTTCAATAAAGTCCATTGCCCCTAACTCCAACGCTTCAATCGTAATGGCTTCCCCACTATGGGAACTCATCATCACTACTGGGATATCAAAATCTTGTTTAATGAGTTTTAATGTTTCTAATCCATTCAAACCCGGCATTTCAATATCCAATGTAACAATATCTGGTTTTAAAAGCGGAATGGATTTTAAAGCATTTCGACCATTCCTAGCCGTTCCTTGAACTTCCAAACCTGGTACTTCTGCTATCATTTCGGTTATGATTTTTCTCATAAATGGAGAATCATCTACAACTAATACGTTAATCCCCATTTTTTTATCTCCTGCTCTTTTTATAATAAAATAATTTCTCGATTGACCATTCGAATCTTAACCGTAAAGGTCTCTAAATCTACGATCATCGTTCTCCCCATATTTCCGCCTGTATGATTGCCCAAAAGCGGAATGCCTAATTTCTTCAGACTCTTTTCTACTGCTAGCACATTTCGCTCTCCGATGCTGCCATGGTAAGCGTCATCGGACAGTTGGAACATGCTTGCTCCTCCTGCTATTTTAGCAATCAGTTTCTGGTTTTTCGTTTGATTTCTAATTTCTGAAACCATTTGAGGAATGGCCAAATCAGCAAATTTTTCTATTTTATTAACTGTTTTGAATGACTCGCTATCCGGCAGCATAATATGACTTAGGCCGCCTATCTTTGTTTTCGGATCATAGATAGCTACTCCAACGCAAGAACCCAACCCAATTGTCATTAGTGTGTTAGGCATCCGTGCTACTTTATAATCTGAAATGCCTACTTTTATCTCATTTGACATATCTCTTCCACCGTTCCTTATTTGTTGATCAAGGCAATCAATTCTGTTTCGTTTTCTGTGGAGAAGAGTGCATCAATATCTAACGCCAATACGATCCCAGCTTCTGTTTTAAATAGTGCGCGGATGTATTTAGCAGATCCTTGTGTATCATCTACAGTTTCTTCAGCTTGAATTTCTTCAAAGTTGCTGACCGAAAGAACATCTTCAACAGCTAATCCTATCTTTAGTTGATTCCACTCGGCCACAATGACCTTAGTGGTTGCAGTGATGGTAGTAGCTTGTTTAAAAAGGCGTTCGCTTAAATCAATGACTGGCAAAAGTGTTTCATCATATGGAATAGCCCCTAATAAATAAGAGGATGTATCTGGAATTTTTGTAGGCTGTGCCATGAGGATGATTTTTTCGACATCTGTTATCGGAACTGCAAAATTTTGCTGGTTGCTTGTAAATACAATAAATTTTTCCATGTTTTCGCTCCTTATTTAAACTAGCACTAGTTGTGTTACTACTGATGCAGTTTTCTTTAAACAACAGAAAAACAGCAGGAGATCTTGTATCCAGACAGAAAACAGAGGTTGCTTCTGCTTGGATGACCGAGTCGCCACTGTTTTTCAGCTATTGTTCATTAAGTGAATAATCTTTTAATTGCTTTTTATAGTTCAAAATCAGTTGATCTTAAACTGTTTGGCTTCTTCATTTAATTGTTTCGCAATATTGTCTAGATCTGCAATACTAGCAGAGAATTCTTCCATCGTTGCTAAAATTTCTTCTGCATTTGCAGAAACTTCTTCTGTACCGGCAGAGTTTTCTTGCGCTGACGCAGCAATGTTTTCAACAGCCGCAACTGCTTCATCTTTATGCGTTTCAATTTGTCCGCTTAAACCGGCTACGCTGATAATATTTTCTACTAATACTTCCATTTGATCCGTTACCGTGTTAGCTGAATCGATTGCTTCATCAATCGTGCGTGTTTGTTTTTCACTTTCCTCAAATGACTGATTCATTTTAGCGATCATCGTTTGTGAGCTCTTTTGAACTGTTTTAATAATATCTCCAATATTTTTAGTTGATTGAGCACTTTGTTCAGCCAGTTTTCTGACTTCATCTGCTACTACCGCAAAGCCTCTGCCAGATTCTCCCGCACGAGCAGCTTCAATCGAAGCATTTAACGCTAATAAGTTGGTCTGTGCTGAAATGCCGCTGATTACTTGACTGATGTTTTCAATGCTTTGGATTTCTGCATCTACTGCATTGATACTTTCAGTTAATTGAACCATCATTTCAATATTTGCTTGCCAGTTTTCATAAACGTGGAACATCTTTTCACTATTGCGTCCATTCGCCACTGTTGTATCATCTGCACTTTGACCCATTTTTTGAATATTTTGTCCTACTTCTTCTAAGACATTTGATAGTTCTTCCATTTTACCTGAAGTTTCTGTTGCATCTTGCGTTTGGACGCTTGTTGCTTCAGCTATGCCTGTGATCGTATCTGAAACTTCTTCAGTAGCTGAACTTGTTTGTTTCGCAATTTCCGTTAGAGTAGTCGACATATCGATTATCTTGTGACTGTTTTGTTGTATCTCATTGACCATTGTTCTGAAATTGCGCACCATTTCGTTAAATGAAAAAGCGATTTGGTTCAATTCGTTTCCATTTGGATCAATTTCTTTTTCTTTTATTCTAGATTCTTTTTTGTTCTTAAACCATTTTATTCTCGGCAAGATGATCAGATCTTTTGCCATCATTTGAGCTGTTAAATCTCCCTCTTGAACTTTACTGAAAGCATTCGTCAACGCAGTCGTTAGTTTCTTAATGTATCTCGAGAACAAGATAGCTGTAATTAAGGCAACTACTAAAGCAATCAGTAAAACAACTAATGCGCTATTAAGACTTGCTTTGTTTTCTGCTGCCATTTCATCTGGTTGAACGGCTCCATATACGATCATTCCGAGCCTGTCGACTACTTTATAATAAACATCAATATTTTTATTGTAAGCATTATCATGGACAAATCCTGCTTGGTCGTCTGCTTGTTCGAATAAAGGACTATTCGACACATTTTTCCCAATTTTTGCAGCATCTTTTGCCATCAAATACGTTCCTTTATCTGAAAGCACAAAAAATTCGCCAGTATTTCCAACTTGAGAAGAAGTAATCAACTTATTGATTTTTTCAAAACTTAAATCCAAACCTAGCACACCGTAAACTTCGCCATCATGAACAACCGCTTTCGAAATTGTCATAACAGGTTTTCCCGTTACTGCATCTGTATAAATTTCACTCCAATAGAGTGCACCATGCCGCTCGACTGCCCGCTGATACCATTCTCTCGTCGTGCTGTCAAAGTCAGGGTCTGAGTCTTCACCAATCAAATTTTCTCCTATTGGCGTATAATAAGCGTCTCCTATGTATAAACTGCTTGTTTTCACAAACATCAAATCTTCTAAGATGTCTTCTTCAAGTGATGCATCTGTTTTTAGCTGCCAAAATTCATCTTTTTGCGCTAGTACTTCTAATGCATCTTCTACTTCTTGTCCGGCCCAATCCAACTGAGTGGCAAATTGCATCGTGCTGCTTTTTTCGCTAGACTCAACACGTTGTGTCAGTGAAGCTTTTGTACTGTTGTAGCTCATCAATAGAACAATGATAACAGGTATGATCACAACAAAAAATAATGTCAAACCAACGTTCATGCCGATACTTTTTTTCCGGGACTTCATTCTTTTAACTTTGTTTTTTCTTTCTTTACGGACCACTTTAAAATCCTCCTCTTATAATCGGTTCTCAACAATGCATTAGTTAGAGTTTGTCTTTTTTTCAATTCATTCTCTTCTTTTTAGCTATTGCAAAAACCTGTTTATTTTTGCGTTAATTCGCTCTCTCTTATATCGGTCAATTTATTCTTTTTTTAAGCGCTTTTTTATACTTTTTAAAAAGAACCATTTAAAAATCGCTATTTAACATAAGTTCTAGTAAGATAAACCGTTTTCTTGTGAGATTTCTTTTTAATATACTTGAGTTGAGCAACCTATTATGTAAGAAAAGGAGCAGATTTATATGAGTAAATTAAAAGGAAAAGTAGCTATCGTTACAGGTGCCACTTCTGGAATCGGTGAATCAACTGCGAAGTTATTTGCGGCAGAAGGGGCAAAAATTGCTGTAGTCGGCCGAAATCAAGAACGAGGCGAAGAAGTAGTAAAAGCGGTTAAAGATGCAGATGGTGAAGCGCTTTTTATCCAGACAGACATGACAAACAATGAAGAAATCAAAAACTGTGTCTCTAAAGTGTTAGATACCTATGGCACGATCAATATTTTATTTAACAGTGCCGGCATTCACGATTCTTATCAACATGTAATCGAAACCGATGAAGAAGCTTGGGATAAATTAATGACTGTAAATGTTAAGGGGGGCCTTTTTAATGTCTAAAGCTGTTTTACCAATATTATTAGAAAAAGGAAAAGGCACCATTATTAATGTTGAATCCCAAGGCAGTTTTGTTGTCGGTCCCGGCGGAGCAGCTTATGTTACCTCAAATTACCTCAAAGCATGCACTCGTCGATTTCACCAAACAATTGGCTTATGACTTTGGCAGCCAAGGTATAAAAGCTAACCTAATTGCTCCCGGATTTATTGATACCAAAATGACAGAAGGAATTGATGATCCGCGCTTGAAAGACATTCCAGCTGAACGTGCTAGAAAGCCTGAAGAAGTGGCAGCAGTAGCTTTGTTTTTAGCTTCAGATGAATCGGACTATATTCAAGGTACTGAAAGCAAAGTGGACGGCGGTTGGACTGTCGGCAGATAAAAATCCTAATTTTAAGAACCGCACTCTATTCTTGGGACAAACTCAATGGTTTTACCAGTAGTTTGTCCCATGTACATAAAAAGACCCTTTAAGCTGCCAGAGCCTTACTTTTTGCTCTGTTTGCTTAAGAGGAGTTTTCTTATTTTTCATAATTATTTTGTTCTTCAATTTTTCCGTGTTCGCTATGAATAATAGCAATCGTACCCGCTTCTTTTGCTAATCGGTTAGCTTCGTCCGCAGCTTTTGATTTTGAATCAGTAATAAAAACTGGCTTGTCTTCGCGTTCTTTTTTTCTTATCTGCCATTAGGTTACCCTCCTTTAACTAATGATTAGCCTTGGTAGACGATCGAGCTCTTTTCCAGTCAAATTAAAAGGCTCACATCAAAAACGAACCAGCAGCTCTTTTTTAAGAAAGAACGGCTGGTTCGTTTAGTTAGGAACTTTTAGGATTGTTGTTCTGTTGTAAATGTCCCAATAGGCAGCTGATCATTGATCAATTCTCCATTTGGATCCAGGTTCTCTTTTTGCTTTTGACCAGTTTTCCAAAATATAGCCAAGATAGCTAATGACAAGACCAGACTAAGCACGTAAGTGAGGGTTGTTAAGCCCATTTTAAAGCCAATAGGTTCACTGAAAATATAAACCACACAAGCATACAACATAAATGTTCCTGGAATTAAGGTTACTAAATAATTTTTATTTTTTAGATACAAGTAACGAGTAGAAACCAATAAAGCAATCACTGCTGTTACTTGGTTAGCCCAGTTAAAATATCTCCATAAAATATTGAAATCCATATTGGTCAAGATAAAAGATATGGCAAACAAGGGAATCGTGACCATAAGAACTTTTTTGATCGTATCTTGTTTAATATGCAAGTAGTCAGATAAAATAATACGCAAACTTCTGAAAGCAGATAAACCAGAAGAAATCGGTAATACGATTACCCCAATAATCGCCACGGTCCCCACTACATTGCCTAATAGCAGTACAGATACTTGGTTAACCACTGCAGATGGAGTACCAGTATTGATCATTTGGCTGAGTGTTTGTCCATCAAAAAGCGACATAGAAGCTGCGGCCCAAATCATAGCAATCACACCTTCTGCAATCATCATGCCATAGAAAGTGAACCGTCCTTCCCTTTCGTTTGTACTGGTTCTTGATACCATTGGAGCTTGTGTAGCATGAAATCCTGATAGTGCTCCACATGAAATGGTAAAGAAAATTGCCGGGAAAATAGGAGTTCCTTCTGGATGAAAGTTTTGCATTGTATTTAAAGTGAGATTTGGAATCGTATGATTTCCAAACAGCAAACTAAGTCCGATTGCAATTGTACTGATAATTAAAATACCACCAAACCAAGGATATACCTTTCCCATTGCTTTATCAATTGGCAAAATTGTTGAAATAAGATAATACACAAAAATCAGTAAGACGACTATTCCTCCTGTTAACCAACTAGGTGTAATGCTTTCAATCAAGCTGGCAGGAGACGTAACAAATACAGTACCCACTAACATTAAAAGCAGCATAGCAAAAATATTGACCACATGTTTGACTGGTTTACCTAAATACTTGCTGGCTAATTCTGGCAGTTGTGCACCGTTATTACGCAGTGAGATCATTCCAACCATATAGTCATGTACAGCTCCACCAAAAATACAGCCGATAATAATCCAGATATAAGCTACTGGTCCATATAAGGCTCCCATGATTGGTCCAAAAATCGGTCCAGTACCGGCAATATTCAATAATTCAATAATAGCATTTTTCGCTTTCGACATGGGAACAAAATCATACCCGTCTTTTAACACTTCTGCCGGGGTTTCACGGTCAGGATCAATTGAAAAATTCTTTTCAATGTACTTACCATACGTAAAATAACCTAAAACCAATAATATAATGCCTCCAACTAACGTTATCATTTTTTTCCTCCTTCTAAACTTTTTGTAACCCTTTACATTTGATGTCTCTATTGTACTAAAAGAAGATTTCCAAAGAGGAATTTCCAGTTGAAATGACTTTATTCCAAGATGAAATGCACTATATCCCCTGCGAAATACAATTCAATTTAGAAATCGAAAAACTCTTCAGTCATTGTATCTGTCCCAATGGCTGAAGAGTTTTCCTAATGAACTATTCGGTTAAAAAAATTTACTTGTTTAAAAATACCCGGACTACTTAAAGTAGTTGATTCCCATAGCTGATTTAACTTCTGACAAGGTTTGAGCCGCCACTTTTTCAGCAGACTCACTGCCAGCTTTCAACATTCGGCGCACTTCTTCTTTATCTGCAGCGAACTGTTCCCGATTTTCTCGGATGGGTTTCAAGAAATCCTGTAAAATTTCATTCAGGTACAACTTGATTTTTACATCTCCTAGACCACCTTGTTGGTAATGCTCTTTTAGAGATTGGATCTTAGCTTTATCTGTTCCAAAAACATCTAAATACGTAAAAACTACATTGCCTTCTACTTTACCTGGATCGTTTACATGGATATGATCTGGATCTGTGTACATGCTCATAACTTTTTTCTTGATTTCGTCTGACGAGTCAGACAAGTAAATACCATTGTTTAAAGATTTACTCATTTTGCCTTTACCATCAATGCCGACCAATCTTTCTTGGCCTTTATCCGGCAGAATACTTTCAGGCATCACTAATGCATCTGTATTGTAAATGCGGTTAAAATCTCTGACAATTTCTCTTGTTTGTTCAATCATCGGACTTTGATCTTCACCGACTGGCACATGTGTTCCTTTAAACGCCGTGATATCTGCTGCCTGGCTAACTGGATACATAAAGAAGCCCGCTGGAATACTTTCTCCAAAGTTCTTTTCATTGATTTCCGATTTAACCGTCGGATTCCGTTTCAAGCGCGAAACGGTCACTAAATTCAAATAATACATCGTCAATTCTGACAATTGTGGAATTTGAGATTGCACAAAAATAGTTGATTTAGCCGGGTCTAGTCCGACTGCCAAATAATCCAACGCTACTTCAAGTAAACTGTCTTGAATTTTTTTAGGGTTCTTGGCGTTATCGGTCAACGCTTGTTGGTCTGCAATCATAATAAAATTTTGATTGTCTGGATCATTTTGTAACATGACACGGTTCTTTAAAGAGCCGACGTAATGTCCTAAATGCAGTTTTCCGGTTGGTCTGTCGCCTGTTAAAATAACTTTGCTCATTATTTCTTTCCTCACTTTTTATCAGTTTCGTTTTTGTCTTCTCTATCATACCATATACTAATTCATTCCTATGATACATTTGCTGGAAAATAGTAAAAAAAGCAGCTAAAAAGTATTTTTTTACTTTGGACCTTATTGTTTTATTCCATTCTTTTTCTTTGTTATGCTAAATGTATCACTTCAACTTTAGGAGGAATCGAATGAACAAGTATCTTAAGTTTGGCTTAATGATTGCTACTTCTACTCTAGTTATGTACGCTATGATGTTTTTCAATGTCTTTCAATTGGATCATATCTTTTTCAGCGAAACGCGGTTGTACATGGCATTCATGATGGGGGCTGCTATGGCCATTATTATGCTATTATTTATGTGGAATATGTATACAAATAAAAAGGCAAATATGTTGATTTTATTGGTAAGTCTAGTTGTTTTTGGAGGATCTCTTGGTCTTGTACGGAGCCAAGCAACGATTGAAGACTCTTCTTGGCTAAAAGCCATGATTCCACATCACTCGATTGCGATACTCACTAGTGAACGGGCCCATCTGTCAGATCCGCGGGTTCAAGAGCTTGCTAAAAAAATTAGCGAAGCACAACGTGATGAAATTAAACAAATGAAAGAATTGATTAAAGATCTTGAAAGTTCTGATTAGGCTATTTATTACTAAGAGTATTCTAGTGTAACAGCTAGTCAAATCGAAAAAATAAGCGTTATTATTATTTTTCCATAGCTATTTGTATTAAAATGAAAGCGCACAATACATTAGATCAGAGGAGGAACTTTTTAATGATGAAAGAAAAAACATTTGTATTTCACAATGACGTTGAAATCCCACATATCGGTTTTGGTACTTGGCAAATTCCTAATGAAGAAGCTTATGATGCCGTAACAATGGCGCTTAAAAATGGCTATACTCATATCGATACCGCTTTAGCTTATCATAATGAAGAAAATGTTGGGAAAGCCATCAAAGACTTTGATATTTCCCGGGAAAATATTTTTCTAACTAGTAAACTTCCTGCACAAATCAAAGGCTATGACGAAACTTTAAAAGCTTTTGAGGAAACTCTTACAAATCTGGGAATGGATTATCTAGACCTTTACCTCATCCATGCACCATGGCCATGGGATGAAAAAGGAAAAGATTGCACAGCAGAAAATATTCAAACATGGAAAGCAATGGAAAAATTGTATCATGAGGGTAAAATTCGAGCTATTGGTGTTTCTAACTTTTCAGAGTCGGATATCCAAGCATTGATCGATGCTTGCGAAGTTGTTCCAATGGCCAATCAGATTCCGTTTTATATTGGTCGTGACCAAGAAAGTCTGTTGAACTATTGTAAAGAACATAAAATTGTTGTTGAAGCTTATTCGCCTTTAGCAACAGGAGAAATACTCAACAGCTCAGAAATCAAAGAAATAGCCCAAAAATATAACGTTACACCAGCTCAGTTGTGCATTCGTTATTGTTTAGAACGTGAAACCTTGCCGCTTCCAAAATCAACACATGAAGAACGGATCATCGAAAACAGCCAATTGGATTTTCATATCTCAGATGAAGACATGAAACAATTAAACGCTATTGAAGACGTGCGCAATAAGTAATTTTCTATTTTTAAAAACCCCAAAAAAAAGCTGCCTTTTCAGTAATTGAAAAGACAGCTTTTTGGTTTCTAGTGTTTATTTAAGTAAGTTTCCAGAATGAACAGCTTTCAAGGAAACACATTCTCGTTCTGAACTAATTGCCCACTATTGTGTAAACAACAAGGTAAATATTTAGAATAATAATAATCACCGTAGCGATCCAGGCTAAGACTTTAACCCACATTGAGTTTACAAAGCTTCCCATTTTATGTGGATCGCTGGTGTAAAGAACGAGTGGCACAAGTGCAAACGGCAATTGCATACTCAGAATAACTTGGCTTAATATCAACAAATCAGCTGTTCCGTTTTCTCCAGCAATCAGCGTAACAATAAACACTGGAATCACTGCTATCAGCCGAGTGATGACACGACGTATCCATGGTTTGACTCTAAGATGGATAAAACCTTCCATGACGATTTGACCGCTTAAAGTTCCAGTAATGGTTGAATTTTGTCCAGAAGCCAGCAAAGCTATGGCAAATAATGTACTGGCAATCGATGCTCCCACAGCCGGTGCCAACAAAGCATACGCGTCTTCAATCCCGCCGATAACTTGTCCACTTTTATAAAAAGCCGCCGCGCCTAAAATCAAAATCATCGAATTGATAAAGAACGCAATCGTTAAAGAGAATACGGAATCGATCCGCGCAAAAGTAACGGCTTCTTTTTTCCCTTTTTCTGTCCGTTCGTAACTTCTTGTTTGAATAATAGAAGAATGTAAGTATAAGTTATGCGGCATAACCGTGGCTCCTAAAATACCTAGACCCATGAATAGCATATTGGTATTGGTAACAATCTCAGTCTGCGGCAAGTACCCTTTTAATAATTGCACTGCATTCGGATGGGACAAAAAGATTTCATAGCCGAAAATTATAAAAATTGTAGCCATCAATACAGTCACGATGCTTTCAATGATTCGAAAGTTTCGCTTTTGCAGCAACAATAACAATAAAACATCTAGTGTGGTAATCGTAACGCCCAGTAATAAAGGGATATTGAATAATAATTTCAAGGCAATTGCTGAACCGATCACCTCAGCAATATCAGTCGCAATAATAGCTAATTCTGTTAAAATCCATAAGAAGAAAGAGGTTTTCTTTCCAACTGAGGCACTCGTGGCCTGTGCTAAGTCCTTGCCTGTAGCAATCCCAAGCCGAGCCGCCATCTCTTGCATCAACATGGCGATCAAACTAGCGATCAGGATCACACTCAATAAAGTGTAGCCGAATTCTGAACCGCCTGCTATTGACGTTGCCCAATTACCAGGATCAACATATCCTACAGCAATCAATGAACCTGGGCCCATAAAAGCAAGCAGTTTTCGTAAGAAAGATGCATTTGATGCTGGAACCTTTATCGAGCTGTTTGCTTCTTCTAAACTTACATTATCAACTCTTCTTATCCATCCATTTGTGGACGGCTTTTTTTTATTTCCCATTTCTTACTCGCCCACCTCTCTTTGGTTTTATTTCTTTTATTCTTTTCTTATCATTTTTTTCTTGCCTACATTAACTTCATTTTAGAATGTATGCCCTCTTTTGTAAAGCTTATCAGTCTGACTTCTTCTACACACAAAACAGCTGAGAATAGCAGTTGATACCAAAAACAGAAGAAAGAAATACTAGTTGATTTAGAAACAGGTCTACACAGTTGATAAAATATAGGTTAAACTTGACCTATTGTTTCTAAATTAAAATGTAAAAAATGAGGTTTTTAAAATGAAAAAGAAAAGAATATTTGAAATTATTCAAATCGGAAGGCATGCTGACATTGTCAGCCGGCTATTTGACTTTACCATTGTTTCAGCTATTTTATTAAATTTGGGATTAGCTATTTTTTCTACTTTTGACCGTTCAATTGATTATATGCCTATTATTCATAAAATCGAAACTGTCAGTGTCGTTTTATTCACAATTGAATATGGTTTGAGATTATGGACCGCTAATTACCTGTATCCTGTTCTTTCGAAAGGCAGTGCAAGATTAAAATATGCCATCTCATTTACAGGACTGGTTGATTTATTTTCTTTTTTTCCGTTTTATCTGCCGTTCTTTTTCCCAAGCGGTACGGTAGCCTTTCGTGTGTTCCGAGTCATTCGTATCTTCCGCTTATTCCGAATCAACAATTACTATGACTCCTTGAATCTCATTACTGATGTTCTTAAAAGCAAACGGCAACAGTTGCTTTCATCTATTTTTATTATTTTAGTGTTGATGACTGCTGCTTCATTAGTGATGTATAATCTTGAACACGATGCTCAGCCTGATGTTTTTACAGATGCTTTTTCTGCTTTCTGGTGGGCTTCTTCTTCCTTGCTGACTGTCGGTTATGGCGATATTTATCCTGTAACGTTAGCCGGAAAATTCTTTGGAATGGTAATTACTTTTTTAGGTGTCGGAATGGTTGCTATCCCCACCGGTATTTTATCTGCAGGTTTTGTGGAACAATTAACTGTGATCCAACATAAAAAAAGCAACAATTACTGTCCGCACTGTGGAGAAAAATTATAATAAAAAGACTGGAATTCAGCGTAGTACTTACTGAATTTCAGTCTGTTTTCGTCACTATTCTTTTTGTTAGCATGAAGATTTTATGGTCTTGTTTTTTTAAAAATGAACTTATAAAGAAACTTATTTAAATGGTTCTACAACATTTAACATTGGTCAGTAATTAATTGAGTTTCTTTTAAAACGTTTCAAAAATTTTCGGAGGAATAGGAGGAGCTTGCAGCCATGAAAGAGGATGCAATGAGAATTACTTAGCGTTCGGCTTTAGCCGCTACGTTAAGTTTGACGCTTGCAAGTTTTGAGACGTGTTCGGCTCAAAACGGTCCCATGGCTTTCCGCAAGCAACTCCGTAGTCCGGAGGAAATTTTCTTACCAACGCCAGAAAATGAAGAGCCGCAAAAAGCAGCAACTATCAGCAGTTGTTTCCATTTTCGGCAATGACTTTCTGATACCAATAGTAACTATCTTTTTTGTAGCGATTCATCGTCTTTCCTTCTTCTTCGTCACGGTCCACATAAACAAAACCATAGCGTTTTTGGTATCCATTTAACCAGCTTAATAAATCTGTATATGACCATGTGCAATAACCAAGAACCGTTGCTCCATCGGTAATCGCTTCTCGAATCGCATGGACATGACTTTCTAGGTAATTGATCCGGTAATCATCGTGAATTTGATTGTCTTCCGTCAATTTGTCGTATTCACCTAAACCGTTTTCTGTAATCATTACAGGAATACGGTAACGGCTGGTGATTCGCCGAAGAGCAATGCGTAAACCTTGCGGATCTATTTCCCAATCCCAATTCGTCCGTTCAACAAAAGGATTTTCAACTCGTTTAGATACTCCTGGTGTCCCAGACTCTTCACTAGAGCCTTTTTTCCCAGTTGTATTCATCTTACCTAATCCTACACCATCTGTTGGGTTAAAAACATCTGTCGCACTTTGATAATAATTGATCCCTAGAAAATCCGGTTTAGCTGCAGCTAATAGTTCTTCATCGCCTGCTTCGAACGTAGGTGCCAATCCTCTATCTTTCAAGTACTTCATGGCAACGATTGGATATTTTCCGTACAAGTAAACATCCATCCAAAAATTGGCGTTCAATTCTTCAGTATCTTCAGCCGCTAAGACATTCACTGGATTGCTGTCCAATGAATAATTCGGAGTATAGGCGAAGCTTGGTCCAATTTTACCAGGCATTTCCATATCATGGAATTTTTTGATCACAGAAGCATTCACTAAGTTGGCAATGTGATTCACTTCATAGAATCGTTTTGAATCCGTTACACCAGGCGGATGAGCAGCCATTAAATACCCTAATGAAGTAAAAATATTTTGTTCATTTAAACTGACCCAATAATTTACTTTTCCGCGAAATGCTTCAAAAAGAGTTGTCGCATAATTTGTAAAGTCTTCAATTATGTTACGTGATTCCCAGCCTTGGTATTCGTCTTGCAGTGCTTGCGGTAAATCCCAATGGTAAAGAGTCAGCATAGGTTCAATATTATGCACGATCAATTCATCGACTAAATCTTTATAAAATTGTAGTCCTGCTTCGTTGATTTCTCCGCGTCCATTAGGGAAAATTCGTGTCCAAGCTACTGAAAAACGATACGTTTTTAATCCTTGTTCAGCCATTAAAGCAATATCTTCTTTATAGCGATGGTAATGATCAACAGCTACATTGCCATTGGTTCCTTTGAACGTTTTATTTGGAATTCGAACAAATTCATCCCAAACCGAGACTCCTTTTCCATCTCCATTCCAAGCTCCTTCTACCTGATAAGCGGCAGAAGCTGATCCCCAAAGAAAATCCTCAGGAAACTGGTCTAATTGTTTGTGTTCCATTCTGTCAGCCCTTTCTATTGTTTTCTTCTCTCTAAGAATAACACATGAAAAGTATCATCACAAATATTTAAATGACTATTCTTTTTACCGTTTGAACCAAAAAAAAAGCTGCTCTATCAGCAACTTTTTAAACATTCATCATAAACTAATGATACGCTTTTGATTTTAAATCATGCTTTTTATCAAAATTGCATGCGCTTTTTCCATTCGTATAACACGATTTTTCGATAATGGATGAGCAGAGAAACAAACATCACGGTGCTGACAGCTATCGACAACAGAGACGGCACTGAATTCGTAGTCCAATCAAAGATAAGAAAAAGAGCTGGCAAAAGGCCTATTACTGCAACGATCAACAAGTACAAAATATAGTCAGCAACTTCCGGGAATATAATGTTAACAGAGATGGACAAGGCCAAGTCAGTAAAGATGCAAATGACCGGGATGACATATGTTGTTGACCATCCATTCCATTCTAATGAGTAGTCCAAATAGACACTGATCAATGAAACCATTACTAATAAATATAGAATACTTTTAGCAATGTTTCTCCTCTTTCGAATCAGGATTGCCACAACGATCCACAAGCTCATTATGCCGAAAACAGCGAGTTGCAAGACTTGGCTTTGATCCAGCCACAGTGCTTCTATTCCTAAAAACAGGATGCCGCTGATGAGAGTAAAAATCATCAATAACCTAAATCCTTTTTCTCGGTTAAAACGCAAAGGTACAAAAGGAAATGGATTCTGCTCAGTATTTGTTGTGCGGCGTTCTAAGTTACAGCCGCACAACGGACAATTGACCCAACTGCCTTTGACAGCTGCTTTGCATTCAAGACAACAACTCATGCCGTTTCTCCTTTCAACTCTGCGTTTGTTACTTGATTCACCCCAACAACAACGGGAACACTTTCGGCAGTCAGCAAGCGGACAAATTCTTTTTGAATCGCTGTTTCTACAAAAGGCGAGGTAAAACTGATAGTCAAGGTGTCTTTAAAGCTGATCATACAAAATTGCGGCCTGACAGCAGACGTTTGAAAGAAAAAGTGTTGTATATGCTGGTTGACCGGTTGAGAAAAAGCAACACTCCCTAAATTAGACATTGCGACTGTCAGTTTCCGGTTATTTTGCCGATTGATGCCTTTCAAAATAAGGTCTTTCAATGGCCTTGGAACAACTCGGCCTATTGGATGGTACTCAGCTTTGATTAATTTGCTTAACCGTTCTTTCAGCTTTTCTTGTTTTAAGTGCTCTTGTAATTGCTCATTCAAGCTGCGGCACAGATCGTCAAAATTTCCGTCTTCGCCATAAGTATATTCTAATCGAACGGTGCTGAAAAAGTTGCGTGCAGAATAAGATTGGAAAAACTGTCTTAAATTCACCGGAACAGACACTGCTAATGTATCGGTTAATTGAAATTGAGGCTCTGCTTTTCGGATGGATTCAAAAAACAAAGCGATCAAATAAACGGTCAGCGACACCTGTTGTTTTTTCGCCAATGACAGAACAGCGCCAAGCGGCAGATTCAGCTCTACTATTCGAGGACGATTGTCCGGTGTTTTTTTGCCTTTTATCTGGTAGACACGTTTTTTGCTTGAATCCATTTCCAAAGACGATGTAAACCAAGAAGACGTTTTTTTTCCATATTGGACAGCAACTTTTCCCGCACGTTTGCTTGTTTCAACGACCGAAAAAAAAGCAGAACGAGCCGCTTCAGCAAAAGGTTCTTGTCTTTGCTGTCTAAAATGCTGGTTAAAGCTGTCTTCTAATTGTTTTTCCCATTGAATAGAAGTCTTTTTGTGCTCATTTTCAGTTCGTTCATTGTATCGAATGAAAATGTATTCCTTGATCAAGTCTTCAAAAAACCACATGGCACCTGTTCCATCCGATAAAACATGGAAAACTTCTAAGTGGATCCGTTTTTGCCAATAAATGACTCTAAACAAAAGCTCTTTTTGATCAAAATGATAAATAGGTGCACAAGGAGACAACCCTTCAACTGCAACTTCGGGCTTTAGTTCACTCATTGCTAAATAATACCAGAAAAACCCGCGCCGCAGTACGCTATGATACAAGAGAGATTGCTCATAGGTCTTTTCTAGAGCTTGCTGCAATATATCAGGGTCCACTAACTCGGTCATTTCAGCAGTCAAACGAAAAACCTTTGTATCTCTGTCATTCATCGCAGCCAAAAATATGTTAGAAGCATTGTCTAACCGTACCCATGTCTCTCGTCTCATCTCGCTCCTCCTTTATCGGATCTGATTGCTTTCTTGATTCGTTTTTTCTAAAAACTGATTCATTTCTTGATAGGCTTCTGTCACTAACTTTGATCCTTTAGGATAGGTAATAAATCCATGGACACTTTCATTGACCCTATGAACAACTACTTGGTTTCCAGCTTCTTTTAATGCTGTCCCATAAGCTTCCCCTTCATCTCTCAAAGGGTCATTTTCTGAAGTGAGAATCAGCGTATCGGGCTGGTCAGTGAGATCTTCAGCCATTAGCGGAGCAACATACGAACTTTTTCTTTTATCTGTATCAGGTTGATACATTTCCATATAATCGCTGACCTTTTTAGCAGTTAGTCCATAATCGTTGCCTTTAGTTCGAATCGATTCATAAGGCGAGTTTTTTGTATGATCCCAAAACGTCACAGGATAAAGCAGGATCTGCCGTTTCGGAACGATTTTATGGTTGTCACGCAGCATTAAAGAAACCGCCGCCGCTAAATTGCCGCCCGCAGAGTCTCCGATCAACGTGATTTGGGACGCATCTGACAATCCAATCAGTGCTAGGTGATCCAGCATCATCTCTGCAACTCGATAGCAGTCTTCTAGTCCTGCTGGATAAGGGTGTTCAGGAGCCAGGCGGTAATCGACTGAATAGACCGTCCTTCCAGTCAAGTCAGCCATATTCATGCAAGGCTTTGTATACGTATTGATATCGCCGATCACCCATCCGCCTCCGTGAAAAAATAACAATACATCTTCGTGTTTTTTTTCTACAGGCTGAAAAATTCGGACTGGAATATCGTGACTTTGGTCTGCTGAATAGATTTTTCGATCTAAGATGCGATAGCTGGTTATCAGCGGCTTTCTTGCAAAAATCTGCTGCATTTTCCGAACCCAAAGGTAATCTTCTTTCATATTGATTTTAGGAGAAGACAATAACTTTAAAGCCATTTTCAGGAGTGGTTTCATTTTGGCACCTCTTCATGCACGGTTGTGTGCTTATTAAGCTTAGCATGAGTGATGCTGTTCCTGTTTGTCAAGCATTATTGAAAAAATCAGAGTCTATGATTCCCGTCGTGTCGCGTTAATCGTGTTGGGTCCCTTATTGAATTGACGAAAATAAAGCACATCACTTCTACTTTCTTTCCTTTTGGTGTTACACTAAGTATAGAGAGTTTCATTTTTGCATGTTGATTTGGCAAAAGAAATTCGCAAGAACTATATATGAAGGAGTGGGAAGAATGCAAGAAAGTCAATTAGAAAAAGTCAGAAATGGTAAAGGTTTTATTGCAGCACTTGATCAAAGCGGCGGCAGTACTCCAAAAGCTTTAGCAATTTACGGTGTCATGGAAGATGCTTATTCATCTGAAGATGAAATGTTTGATCTGGTACACGAAATGAGAACGCGTATCATTACTGCACCAGCTTTTAGTTCTGATTACATTCTTGGTGCTATTCTTTTTGAACAAACAATGGATCGCAAAATCGAAGGTATGTACACTGCCGATTACTTGGCTGAGAAAAAGGGAATCGCTCCATTCTTAAAAGTCGATAAAGGTTTGGCAGACAGCTCAAATGGTGTCCAATTAATGAAACCAATGCCTGATTTAGATGAATTGCTCAAAAGAGCGAATGAACGTCATATTTTCGGTACGAAAATGCGTTCTGTAATCAAAGAAGCTAACCCAGAAGGCATTAAAGCAGTTGTTGACCAACAATTTGAAGTTGGAAAACAAATCATTGCTGCTGGTTTAGTTCCGATCATTGAACCAGAAGTAGATATTTATAGTAAAGAAAAAGAAAAAGCTGAAGCAATTCTTTGTGAAGAGTTGAAAAAACATTTGGATGAATTGCCTGAAGAAGATAACGTGATGCTGAAGGTTACTATTCCAACAGTAGCTAACACGTATGAAAAATTAGCTCAGCACCCTCGTGTTGTCCGCGTTGTGGCTTTATCCGGTGGTTATTCACGTGACGAAGCTAATGAAAAATTAAAAGAAAATAAAGATTTGATTGCCAGCTTCTCAAGAGCATTGAGCGAAAACTTAAATGTCGATCAATCCGATGAAGAATTTAATGAAACACTTAAAGAAGCCATCGAAGCCATTTATGATGCTTCTGTAAATAAAAAATAAAAATAGCAAATCCGTCTCACTTCTATACTGAAGTGAGACGGATTGTTTTTTATCATCATTAAGAATATGCGCTAGTTTTTTAATTCTTACTCAATCCATCAATTGTTTTCTTTCATTATAAAACCCTTTGTAAGCTAAGTAACTAGCAATAACTGAAGCTATACTTGTTGTTGAAAGAAGCATGAACGTCACCATGATTTGGTATTTTATTGCATGAGCCGGATCTACACCTGCAAACATTAAGCCGGACATCATTCCCGGCAAACTCACTAATCCTACTGTTTTAGCTGAATCAATAGTTGGGGACATTCCAGCTTTGATGCTGTCTCGTACAATAGAAATTGAAGCTTGTTTTAAATCAGCCCCCAAAGCCAATTTTTCCAAAACTTGCTGGCGTTGGTCTGTAAATTTACTATTCAAATTTCGGTAACAAATCCCAATAGCAATCATAGAATTACTGGCAATCATTCCTGAGATAGGTACAACTTGAGATGGTGTAAAGACTACTGAACCAGACAGCAGCAAAATAACTAAGGTTAAAGCCGTAGCTGTCATAATAGCTAGAAAAGAAATGGTAAAAGCTTTGGGGATCCCTTGGCTTCTTTTAGCTGCATTATATGAAGCATTAAAAACGATAACCAGTGCCATCATCAAGGTAACGAACACATTGTCTAATTTGAAAACATAGCCCAGTACATACCCTACGATTACTAACTGAATGACAGCGCGGAAAACACCCCATAAAATATCTTTTCCTATATCTAATTTTTCTTTATAAACTACTCCTAGTGCGACTAAGACCAGACCTGTGGCAAATAATAAAGACGTGTTACTGATCTCTAACTGCATCTTTTCTCCTCCGCTTCTCCATTGACAATTTCTATTATCCGGTTAGCAGCTGAAATTTCAGCAGGATTGTGTGTCACCCATAAAACCGTAATTTGTTCTTTCTGATTCATTTCCTGAATTAAACGCTTAATGATCTGCTGATTTTTTGCATCTAATGCACTCGTTACTTCATCTAATAACAAAACTTTTGGGGTGATCAATAGACTGCGAATCAAAGCAATGCGCTGTTTTTCTCCGCCAGATAACTCATTGATATTTTTTGTCAGATATATTTTGTCCAATCCAACTTTATTTAAGTAATCGATAGCTTTTTTAGAATCGAATTCTTTGTTTCTAATAATATATGGAAAAGCTAAATTTTCTTGGACCGTTTGCCCAAATAAAACAGCTGTTTGAAAACAATAAGAAACCTCTTTTCGATATTCGATTGGATCATACTCTGTTAAAGATTTTCCTTGATACTCTACTATTCCCGTTGTTGGAGAAAGCATTGTAGCAATCATTTTTAAAAGAGTGCTCTTCCCACTTCCGGATGGTCCAGTGATTGTCACAAATTCACCTTTTTCAACAAAAAAATCAATACCTTTCAAAATAGTTTGGTCTTTTACTTCAAAACCAAGTTGGGTGAGGTTAATAATCGGTTCACTCACTTTTTTCCTCCTCTTTCTTGTACAATAGTGATTAAAAGTTCACCATTCTATTCTTATTCGCTTAATTTTAACATATATTTCCTTATATTTTTTTTGAAACCTAAAAAAAGGGATTAGGACATTGTCCCAACCCCTTTTCGATTTCTTAAATAACTTCGCCTTTCCAAGCGGAGATGCCGCCCATCACATTTACTACCTGATAACCTTCTTGTGCTAATTGCTGGCAAGCCATGGCAGAGCGTCCACCAGAATGACACATTACATAATACTCTTGGTTTTTATCTAACTGTTCTGTTGCAGCCGGAAACTCGCTCAACGGCACATGAACAGCCCCTTCGACATGTCCATTTTCCCACTCATCCGTTTCACGGACATCGATCAAAGGGATCGTTTCTTTTTTCCATTTTTGTTCAAATTCTGGCATTGATATAGAATTGTACATTATTTTTCCACCTTTTCTGCATTTATTGTTGAGTAAAGAGCAAAAGCTCCATCTAGATTTTTAACAGTGTAGTCATCTTGTTTTAATAGGCGTTCTGCAATATAACTGCGCAACCCGCTATGACAACTAACAATAATAGGACGGTCTTTTGGTATCTCTGTCATCCGTTCCCGCAAGCTGTCTAACGGGATGTTAACAGCCCCTTTTAGTCGGCCATTATTTTCTAGTTCACTTTCATTCCGAACATCTAATAGCAGATGCCCTTCTTTTTGTTTTTCTTCTAGTTCATACCATTGAATGGATTCAGAAATTCCTTCAATCACGTTGAGTGCTGCATATCCAGCCATATTAACTGGATCTTTAGCTGAACCAAATGGCGGCGCATAGGTAAATTCTAATTCCGGCAAGTCTTGTACAGTCAGTCCTGCTTTAATGGCTGTTGCAATAATATCGATCCGTTTATCGGCACCGTCTTTTCCAATTGCTTGTGCACCATATATTTTCCCGTTTACTGGATGGAATAATAATTTCAATAAAATCGTGCTCGCGTTTGGATAGTAGCCAGCATGGCTCTTTCCTTGAATATGGATGACATCATATGTTTTATCAGCTTGTTTTAATTGGCGTTCATTTAATCCTGTTGAAGCAGCTGCCAAATCGAACACACGGACAATGGCTGTTCCGATGCTGCCTTTATTTCTGCGCGGCAAGCCGCTGATCACATCTGCCACTTGTCTTCCTTGTCGGTTTGCTGGTGAAGCAAGAGCAATCAATGCATCTTCGCCAGTGACTTGTTGTTTCACAATAATGGCATCGCCGACTGCATAGATATCTTTTTGGCTGGTTTCATATTGTTCATCTACTAAGATTCCTCCGCGAAGACCCGTTTCTATTCCTGCCGTTTTAGCTAGTGCTGATTCTGGAGAAACACCGACAGACATCAAAGTCAAATCGCTTACTAAGCGTTCGCCATTTTCTAAAACAACCGTTTTACCTTCATCTTCAAAAGCTGTTGCTCCCAATCCAGTATACAACTGGACTCCATGAGTTTTTAATTCCTTTGTGATATAGGCTGCCATTTCCTCATCAAAAGGAGGCAAGACATGCGGTGCTTTTTCAACGATTGTTACTTCTAAGCCGCGACTGACCAAACTCTCTGCCATTTCTAAACCAATAAAACCTGCTCCAATCACAACAGCTTTTTTAGGCTGATGCTGTTCAATAAATTCTGTGATTCCATCAACATCCGGCACAGAGCGCAACGTAAAAATGTTTTTAGCTTCTTCTATTCCATCAGCTGGCGGAACAACTGGTTTTGCTCCAGGAGAAAGAATCAACTTGTCATAAGACAATGCGTATTCTTCCTCAGATGACTTAACGCGCACTTCTTTCTTTTCCGCATCGATAGAAATTGCTTCGCTATTTGGACGAACGTCCAATGCAAAACGAGCCTGGAGCTGCTCAGGTGTTTGAACCAGCAAGTCACTGCGTTCTTCAATCTCTCCTGCTATATAATAAGGCAATCCACAATTCGCAAAAGATACGTAAGGCCCTTTTTCCAGCACAATAATTTCAGCTTTTTCATTCAAACGTCTTAAGCGAGTAGCTGCAGACATTCCACCAGCTACTCCGCCAATAATCACAATTTTCATTATCCTTTTCCTCCTCTGATTGCGCCTGTCCAGGCTGACATTCCACCTCGCACATTAATAACATCATATCCGTTAGCTAACAATATCTTAGTAGCACGTTTACTGCGCATACCAGATTGGCAAATCACATAGGTCGTTTCTTTAGGCAGGTATTTGTCAACTTTTCTTAAAGGCACATTTTTCGCCCCGGAAATATGACCGCTAGAGAACTCATGCGGTTCACGTACATCAATAATTGAAGGTCTTTCAGCTAACTTGCTTTCTAACTCATTTGTCGAAATCGAGGGCGTTCTTTTAAAAAACATCTTATTTCTCCTATCCACGATAATTTCTTATTGTAAACATTGATTCTACTGAATATTTTTGTATTTATTAATAGAAGGCTGTAGTTCATCCAGACACTTTTTTCTTATTCTTCAATACATTTACAAATTATACCCTGCAGGGTATAATTTGTAAAGTTTTTGTTTATTTTCTAATAAATCAAAAAAACAGAAAAGAAGTATCATAAGATACATCTTTTCCGTTTTTTGATCAAGATAAGTATGGGTGAACATCTAATTTGTTGCAGCTTACATCTCTACTCTGTCTCCATTGTTGATCCAACCACTTGGTTTCTGCCTTGATTTTTAGCATCATATAAGCAACGATCAGCTAACCGAAACAATTTTTTCATATCTTTATTTTGGGCAGATGCAGCTAGCCCCACTGAGACCGTCAATTGGATGCCGTTACCGTTTTCTAATAAAAACTCTTTCTCCGCTACTTTAGCTCTAATTTGTTCAGCTACTTTCTGTTGGTCAGTATACGACAAGTCGTTTAAAATCAAACAAAATTCCTCTCCGCCTATGCGATAGACCAACTCATTATCCGGTGCTTCGATTTTCAGAATCGTTGCTAATTGCCGTAAAACAAAATTACCATTTGCATGACCGTAATTATCATTGATCCATTTAAAGTGATCGATATCCAGCATGATAAACGCAGTAGTTTTAATAGATTTATCTATTTGGATCTTTTGCCATTTTTTATTAAATTCACGCACATTATACAAACCAGTCAAGAAATCCATTTTGGCATGTTCTTGTTCATCTAAGTAAAGAGAAAAGCTTTTTCGCAAATCTTCAGTGAAGAGGGTCACAATAATCACTACTCCGCTCGAAAGCAGCAGCAGACTGAAAAAAATAGCTATAGTTGCTGCTCTATCG
This sequence comes from Carnobacterium mobile DSM 4848, assembly GCF_000744825.1. Lineage (NCBI taxonomy): Bacteria > Bacillati > Bacillota > Bacilli > Lactobacillales > Carnobacteriaceae > Carnobacterium > Carnobacterium mobile. The sequence goes on along the minus strand of NZ_JQMR01000001.1, from coordinate 2,068,507 downwards.
TAGTATAAAAAATACAAATTCAAAGCAGAGGCTAAAACGAATACCATATTAAGCATGACCATAACAGCATACTGATTAAACCTAGCTGTCAGCTTCTTAGATAAAATCGGCACTATCAATGCCAGCACAGCATACATAGCAGCTGCTCGAATCGATGCTGAATTGACTCCTAGTAAAAAACGCAACAGAGACGCCACAAAAATGGTCGGAACAGCGATCGATGATCCAAAGTAATATACTAATAAGATAAAAATAACGTGTCTCAAATCTAATTTGACATCTTGAGGCATGTCGACCGAAAACAACATCAACAAAAAACTTGTTGCACTTGATACTCCAATCATCCATAGTTTTTGTTTGAGACCGAGCGTGTAATGTCTTTTCTTAGGAATCAGCTTGACCAATATATAAGAGGCCATACTAAGAATTGAAACATTTGCAATGGTATTTAAGAATATAGATGTCAACACTATGAGCTCCTCCGATCAGCCAGTTATAATTAAGAAAGCAAACAATTTGATTCTTATAGTATGATCATCATCTTTTTATACATTTTGACGGTTTACCGAAGTGATAGCCTTGTTGAACAAAAATGCCTTGGTTTTTTAATCCGTTGCTTACTGCTTGGTCTTCAATTCCTTCAACGATAAAGTCAAGCTGATAATCCTCAGCGAAGCTTTGCCAAGCATGTAAGAAAAGATGCAATGTTTCTTCTTTTAGATTTTTTTTACTGCATTTAACGATTGAAAATTTAATTTGATCCAGATACGAGGTGAATTTTAAAACTTCATCTAAGGAATTTTTCCCAGAACCCACATCATCCAATGCGATACGATAGCCTTTTGCTTTAATTGAAGCAAACATAGACTGCAAGTTTTGTTCAATAGTTAAGGCATCGATGTTTTCCATTGAAGCTGCAAACAAGGGCAAGTCTTCTGTTACTTCTACGATCAGTTGTTCGGCGTATGGTTTCATTTTGGTTAAAAAAAGATGAGTTTCCAAATAAAATAATTGTTTAGGTGCAAAATTAATAGAAAATTGTAACGTTGGGAAATAACACAGCAATTGCACTAACTCGCTTTGAAACCATTCTAAGAAAGAAGCGTGCTTTGCTCTCGAATTTATGATTTTTTCCATTCTCTTTGCTGGATAATACGGGTTTTGTTCTTTATTTCTTAATAAAATTTCATATCCAATAATTTGATGGTTTTGCACATCGACTTTAGGCTGGAAATGAAACTGAAATTCATCCATTTGAAGACCTCCCTTAATACTATTCATATCGGTCATTTACAAGGGAAAATAAGACAGTGAGCAGACTCTTTTTAATGCCCAATCCATTACTTGTCTATTAAGTCTTTCTTATATAACACATCGACAGTTTTTACCCACATGTAATCAAAAAAGTGAATCGTTGCATAGTCAGCATTTTTGTCAAAAGGAGATTGTTTTAAAAGTACTTGGTGAAGCTGTTCAGCATAAGCTTCTTCGTGAACCAATTTAAAATAAAGAGTAGCTAAAGCATAGACCGCACTTGATTCATAAGGCACAGCCGGTGTTAAATCTGTTCTAAGATAGCCGCCAAAGAACTTTCCATTGGCATCCCACTCTGCTTTTAGCCACTGATCAAATTGCGCGGGTGTTTGGTTTGTAAGTTTCACATACTGAATGGCGATCATCAATTGATCAATCAGATTAACGGACTTTTTATCTGCCAATTGGTAAGTCTGCTCTTCGAGAGTATACACTTCTTTAAAAAAAGGGGTATCTGAATCGACTGACTCCATTAAAATTTTTTGGTACTTTGCTTTATTCACTTTCGAGTCTGTCTTTATGATTTGGTCATCAATATACGATAAATGAAGAACAGCTGCTTTTTTTTGCAGTTCCCAGTCATAAAAGTCAACTATGAGGCCATCTGTCAGCTGTTTAGAAATTAACGTTTCTTCCAATTCATCGGCTAGGATTTGATAAGCAGGTTCTTGAAACTGTTCACTTGCTTTTTTCAGAACAGCAATAATGCGAAAATCATCAACCGATGCATTGGTGGTCGTTTGATTGGTGGCTACCCATTGGATAAATGTTCCATCTGCTTGTTTCACTAAAAAGTTCTTTTTCAAAACAGCTACTTGTTGTTTAAATTCCTTTTCATCTTCTACAAGCAATAAATAAGAAAGATATTGGCCGATACTTTCAGATAAGTATTGGACTTTACCATTTTTAGCATAATTTTTAATTAAACCTTTGTTGTTTTCATATTTATTATTTACCACTTCTTGAACTCCTATCTTCTGATGAAAACTCAAAGCAAGCAAACTGCTGATTAACAAAATAAGAACCAGGATCAAATAGAACCTTTTTTTGTTCATTCTGTTTCCCCTTTTTTAAACCGTTTTGTTTTGTCCCAAGTAATCGTTGTTTTGGTCATTCGGCTCCAAATGTATTGACTGGCACTTCTTAGCAGCAACAGTAAAAAGAATTGAGCATAAGTAAAATACATGATCAAGCCGACAAACATATTGAATGGTGTAATCGAATTTTCTAAAACCATTGCACTAATGACTTGGGCAGTATAGACAACATAACTTAAAAACCAAATAAACAGCAACGGAACATCAAAATAAGGAACTGAGAACCCTGCTAATCCTAAGACAAACCAAATATTTGAAATCAACAATAAAACCACAAAAAAGAAATATGTTAAAATATGCTGCAAACTGTAAATAAAAGTTTTTCCTTTCCAAAAACTCCAGTCATGCAGTGACTTTTCCAATAAATACAGATTGCCCGTTAACCATCTAGTACGTTGCTTAATAAAGATTTTTATGTTTTCAGGTTCTTGCTCCCAAGTATGAGATTGGTGAACAACAGGTAAAGTCTTTTCCATTGCAGCTATTCGAACTGTTAATTCAGCATCTTCCGCTAAAGCATAAGGATCATATCCGCCGGCTGCTTGAAGAGTTTCTCGTTTAAGCAACATATTAGTGCCTGCCAGCGAACCAGCTTTAAACAGCTTCCAACGGCCGCTTTGCATCAGCAGCTGGAATACTTGGAATTCAATTGCAATCATTCGCGTCAGCAAGTTTTGATCAGCATTGACCGTTTTGACATAACCAACTGCTCCTGCAGCATCTTCTGTTGTTTCTGCTGCATGCACCAATTCAATCACAGCATCTTTATTCGGCTGATTATCTGCATCAAATACTAGAAAATAATCTGATTCTGTAATAGAAAGACCATAATTCAATACTCTTGATTTCCCTGTTGGTTTACCTGGTGGTACTTTAACGTAACAAATTCGAGCAAATAATTGACTGAACTCTTGGACAATACTCGCCGTATCATCTTCTGAATTATCATCCAATAGGTAAACTGTCAGCTCTCCCGGATACTCTAACTTGACCATTGCATCTAACGTATCTTTAATAACGACACCTTCGTTATGAGCTGGGATTAAAACAGCTACAGACGGGTAATCCGTTAATGTAATGGGTTGTTTTTTTGTTAACCTCTGAGTTACACCGGCTACTGTCAGAACGGAATAAAAGAGCAACATCGACCAAAAGAACACCATGATGATCATCATTAATAAATTCATTGTTTAGCTTCTCCATCCTTAGTATTCTCATAATAGTCAAACCCATTTTCTTGGTCAAAAATTTCATATTGGATCGGGATCTGCATCACATTCAATTCTGTTCTTAAAGTCTGAAAGAGCCGCTCTACTACTTTTAAACAGCCTTCCTTTTTTGTATTTTGCAAAAAGATTAAATAAGAATCATCCGCTAATTTAGTCACTAAATCAAAATCAGACCGCACTGTTTTTAATAACGTCTGCATCAATAAAAAACTCATTGCTTCTTTTGTTTTCTCTGAAGGATCCGACTTGATTGAAACATAATAATTTTCTTCCCCTCGTCTTTGGGTTCCGGTTGTAATAAACTTTATCCGGTTAGCAAATTCCGAATGTGTCAATAAATTAGATGATCCTACATATTTCTCTAGTTCTTCAGCTTTTTCTTTTAATGTTTCCAATTCGTAATTCAGTTTCTTTATTTCTGAAAATAACAGCCACATAATAACCAATGATGCAGTCAATAGAGCGTATTCTTCAATTAAGTACAATTGAGAAACCATATTCGTATCGGATAAAAATGCAAGAGAAAAGCCGACTCCAAAAATAATTGTAAGAATTAAAATAAAATTTTTAGAAGTAGATAAAAAATTCATGGCTACTGCTGCTATTAAAATAACTGAAAAACTGATATAGCGGTACTCACTTGTTGTAAACTGAAAAAGCAAGAGAAAAACAACTAGCAACAAAGAAAGAAAGAGCGATAAAAAGGAAGTTCTTTTTGACATGTTTACATATACCTCATTTCCGTGATTTAGGCCTTTAGCTTATTAACATGTTATTTTATATCATACCCCTTTTTTAAAAGCTACTATTTTACCGGCTGTTAGTTCTTTTATTCCCTGTTTATGACGATCTCGTTCACACTTTGTTACTATTTGACTGCTCTGTTCTTTTGAACCTATACATTTAAACCAAACAACTTCTATAACGCTTCTTTTAGTACAAAAATATTCTGAATAACTATAAAAAAACCATGCCTTTTTTAAGCATGGTGTTTTTATAGTTACTTATTTTTTAACCTTGTCTATTTACCCAGTTTAATAATTTTCAGAGATTCGTTGGAACTGATCGCGTAAGTCGTCCATAACAACAAAGCGAGCCTCACGCAGAACTTCTTTTCCTTCCACAAATAACAACAACGCCGGAACGCTAAATACAGTAAACTGACTGGCTACTTCAGGAACTTGATCGGCACTCACTTGAATGGGTTCAATACGTGGAAATTCCTTCAGCATGTCTTGAACTTGCGGTTGAACAGCATGACACACACTACAATTTTTTCTCGAAACATATACAAAAGCCAATGGGTGTTGCTCAATAAACAGCACTACTTCGTCTATTGTTTGCGCCTGAGGAAATGTATTCATCGTTTTAATCCTTCTTTCTAGTTAATCGATTGCAGCAAATTTTTCCGTCAAGCCATCTTGAGTGACTGGTCCAACGATTCTTTCATGAATCACTCCATCTTTTCCGATGATATAAGAGGTTGGCAAAGACTGTACTCGATATAAATTGAACATCTTTTGACTACCGTAAAGATTGGTATAACCAATATCATAGGTATTTAAAAACTCTGTTACATTGTCAAGATCCGTTTCCGAAGTCGTTACATTCACACCTAAAATAACTACATCTTCTTGTTCTTAAGAAAAAGCCTTTAAGTGTGGCATTTCTATTTTACAAGGAGGACACCAGCTCGCCCAAAAGTTTAAAAACACTTTTTTTCCGCGGTAATCAGATAATTTAACAGCATTGCCGTCCATATCCTCTGCTTCAAAATCATAAGCTAACTGTCCAGTGTTGTTTCCTTCTTCCAAATCTGCTTGTTTTTCTTCTTTTATTTGTTGCGTTTGTTCTTCAGCTTGTTTTTGCGCTTGCTTTTCTTGAATCATACCGTAACTGAAGTCTGCGATAATCCAAAGAAGCGCCAGACCTAAAATAGCCCAAATAATTTTCTTCATTAATAGCCTCCTTTTCTAACCTAATAATTCAAATCGCGTTCCTTCTAATAAATGTGCAATAAATTCTGATAGGCTCTCTAGCGTTCCTGTCAGCAAAAGGACTCCTAGCACGATTAGAACACCCCCGCCTATCTTCATAATGAGATTACTGTATTTTACAATGTTTTTTATTTTTCCGATAAAGAAAGAAACCAATAAAAACGGCAACGAGAATCCGATAATGTATAAGACTAGATACCCTATCGGCGGCGAACCCACTGCATTTCCTAGCAATAATATCGATGAGAAAATTGGACCTATACAAGGAGTCCAGCCGGCAGCAAACCCAAGCCCTACTAAAAACGTCGATGCAAAATTAACTGTTTTGTTCATTTTCAAGAGACGATACTCTCCTAACAAAGCAGGGACTTTAAGTACGCCCATAGTCAAAAGTCCCATAAACACAATCAACAATCCAGCTAACCGCTGGAGCAATAGACTGATCGACCCTGTCATTAACCCGCTAAAAAGATCCCCTAAATAACTCATTCCCAATCCTAAGCTGATATAAACGACAGATACGCCCAATAGAAAAACCAGCGAATGCAGTAAAACATTTTTCCTAAATCCAAACGATTGGTTTTCTTTTACTTCTTGAATGTTTTTTCCAGTAATGTACGAAATATATAAAGGCAGCAGCGGTAAAGTACATGGAGACAAAAAAGAGACTGTTCCTGCGCCAAAAGCTACCCATAAAGTTAAATCAGTTCCGATATTTTTTCCTCCTCATTCACCCAGTTGGAAATCATCTCTTATCCCTAACAAGACAATCGCAACATGTTATAGCCTTAAAAATTCCATAAGATCAACGACCCATACGCATTATACGCTATAGGGTATAAGTTGTAAAGTTACCAGCTTTTAAATCAATGTAGTTTTATTCCAATGCTGTACTTGCTCGTGTTAAACAAAGTACATAATGTTTCCTCACTTCTTCTTGTTCTTTTATCCGATTTACGGTATATTATGTGATATATTTAACAATCGACTGTATGAGAGATGAGGAGAGCATATGAAAACGATTAGCTTAGAATCTTCCGTTTATGAGCTGGTTACCGCATACCCAGAAATCCAACAAGTTTTATTCGATTTAGGGTTAAAAGATATTCAAAATCCAGCTATGTTAAATACTGTAGGAAGATATATGACCATTCCTAAAGGAGCAAAAATGAAAAAAGTTGACCTGAACAACATTATCCACCAATTAAATCAATTAGGATTTATCATTGAGGAGTGAGCTTATGGAAAACAATACTGTTTATCGGCAGAAAAAAATCATCGAAATTCTAACCTTACTTCATGAAGGCGGTGAGTTCGAAGAAGCAAAACGTCTTTTTGATGAATCTTTTGACGGTGTAGACGTCAGCGAAATTACTGCTGCAGAAAGAGAATTGATTGCAAGTGGTTTAGATCCATCAGAAATACAGCACCTCTGCAATGTACATGCTGCTGTTTTTAAAGGTTCCATTCGGGATATCCACCGTTCCAATTACGAACATGAACAACCAGGACATCCTGTCCATACTTTGAAGTTAGAGAACCGAGTGATTCGTTCGCTTTTAGAAGACGAAATTCTTGAAACTTTTGAGCGGTTTGCTAACGGCAACTTTTCTCAAAAGCAGCGGCTTCAACATGCGTTATCAGATTTGATGCAAATCGATAAACATTACACTCGAAAAGAAACATTGTTTTTTGCTTATATGGAACGGTATGGCATTACTGCACCGCCAAAAGTAATGTGGGGCGTTGACGATGATATCCGTAATGCGATCAAAGATGTGAATGCTTATTTAGCTAGTGAGAAATTGGCAATCAATCCGCTTGGAGACAAAATCAATCATGTGGTAACAGAAGTAGAAGAAATGATTTTTAAAGAAGAAGAAATTATGATACCGATGGTTTTAGATGTTTTTCAACTGACAGATTGGCAGAGAATTGCGGAAGACAGTTTAGATATCGGGTTTGCTTTTATTCCTAAACCTCTTACTTGGAAACCAAGCAAAGATGCTCTGTCACAAGAAATAGGACAGCAAAAAGAACGAGCTGAAGCAGCAAAGAAAGCGGCAGCTATGACTGAAGCAATTGCGGAAGATTTTTCTGAGAATGAAGCGGATCCCTATGAGTGGCAAGACGAGCAACTAAGTGAAAGCAAAATCGTTTTGCCAACAGGTGTACTTCAACTAAAAGAATTAACGGCTATTTTTGGAGTCTTACCAGTTGATTTAACTTTTGTGGATAAAGACGATCGTGTACGTTTTTATTCAGAAGGAAAGAATCGCATTTTTCCGCGTACAAATTCTGTCATTGGACGTGAAGTTATCAATTGTCACCCCCACAAAAGTATGTATATGGTTCAGAAAATTCTTGATGATTTTAGAAGCGGAGAAAGAAATGAGGCAGATTTTTGGATCAACATGCATGGAAAAGTTATTTATATTCGTTATTTTGCTATTCGCGATACCGAATCCAATGACTATCTTGGCTGTTTAGAAGTTACACAAGACATTACAGAAATACAAAAAATCCAAGGAGAAAACCGACTATTAAACGAAGAAAACTAACTTCTCCTATTCAAAAACCTAAAAACAGAAGAAAGATTGGATGCAATTCCAGCTCTTTCTCCTGTTTTTGTGTCTAGCCTTTTAATTTAAATTTATTAAGGTAAAGTACTTATCACGCTTCATCATATGCCGTTTGCAATTCTTTTATGTTTAATTTTTTCATTTTGAACATAGCTTTAGAAACAGCTGTACGTTTGGCTAAATTATCATCTGCTAAAAGCTGCTCTAAAATAGTAGGAACCACTTGCCAGGAAATGCCATATTTATCAGTCAGCTAGCCGCATTCTACAGGCTCCCCTTCAGCCACTAGCTTATCCCAAATTTCATCTACTTCTTCTTGTGTTTCACAATTGATATACAACGAAATAGCAGGCGTAAATTGAAAATAAGGACCGCCGTTAATAGCATGGAAGTGTTGACCTGCTAACTGAAAATCGATTGCAAGTACACTACCTTCGTTTCCCTCTCCAGGAGCATCCAAATGCTGCGTGCTTAAAATCTTTGCATCTTCAAAAATACTGACATACAAATCAACTGCTTCTTGTGCTTGATCATCAAACCATAAATGAGTCACAATTTTTTGCATGATATTTCCTCTTTTCTTTTAATTGAATGGCTTATCGCCCCAAGAAAAATAACTATCCCTACAAAGAAAGCCTTTTAAATCTACACGCTGTATTTCTTAATTCAAGCATACTTTTTTATGCTTGAGTGTCAACGAAAAAGACTTCTCAAAAAAAGATATCTTTCCATTTACGCTATACTTTCTTCATTAGTTTACGAACAAATTACTTTACCTGTCGTAGTAAATAGGTTATACTTTAATTACTACGATAGATGAAGTAAAAGAGGGGATAAATTTGATATCAAGTGATGTCATGCGCGGCTTTAACAGTTTGATTATTTTATCCATTTTAATGAAAGGGGATTCTTATGGTTATCAAATCTCGAATACCATCAAAGAAATAACCGGCGGAGCTTATGTGATGAAAGAAACAACCCTGTATTCTGCTTTTAATCGGTTAGAAAAACAAGAATTGATTCAATCTTATTCCAGTACAGAAACTTATGGCAAACAACGTACCTATTACACCCTCACACCTTTGGGCAAACAAACGTATTATGACAAAGTAACAGAATGGAAGGACACAAAAGAAATTATTGATCAGTTTATCAAGGAGGAGAAGCCCTAATGGATACCATTGTAAATTATGTGGACTCGGTTTTTGTTCATTTGCCAAAAACACCTGAAATGCTCAGGCTTAAAGAAGACATGCTGTTGAATATGGAAGAAAAGTACGATCAATTGAAAGCGGAGAACCGAAGTGAGAATGAAGCCATTGGAACAGTTTTAGCTGAATTCGGCAATATTGATGAGATCATTGAAGCGTATAACTTAGAAACAGATGTCCAAGAAGAAGATAATAATGTACTATTTTTATCTCCTGAAGCTGTTGAAGATTATATGTCTCATCGTGCAAAATTCAGCCTAGGTATTGCAGCTGGAGTGTTCCTCTGCATTCTAGCACCAGCCATCATGCTACTGGTTCAAGAAGTTTCAAACTTTCTACCATTCATTAATCAGGCAACAGAAGACACACGTGTGATCGTCTCTCTTGTTCCCCTCTTCTTGCTGATTGCACTGGCTGTTGGTTTATTTATTCTTTTCGGTATAAAAGAACAACAATATGAGCTTGAAGGCCGTGCTATTTCGATTGATTCTACTACTCGTTCAGAATTAACTAGAGAACTGAAAAACTTTAAACCTCAATTTGCCAAAGCAATTGCTGCAGGGGTGATCTTGTGTATTACCGCTCCTATCGTTCTATTGTTGTCACTCGTATTATTAGGCTACAATAATTATTGGGCAGTGATCTTTTTGCTTAGTTTCGTTGCTGTAGGTGTATTCCTATTCGTATTTTTTGGAATTATCCACGCAACATATCATAAAATACTAGCCATTGGATCTTATACTCCTAAAAAAATAGCCGCTGAGAAATTGACCGACACAGTAGCCAGCATTGTTTTCCCAACCGCAGCTGCTGTTTATGTTATCTCCGGTTTCCTTTTTAATACTTGGGGAACAGCTTGGATCATCTTTCCAATTGTCGGTATACTCTTTGCCGTTTTTGCAGCTGCCACCGAGAGTCTTAGTTCATTAAGACGCAGAAAATAAAGGATAAACTCAAAGCAAATGACTCAAGTCTGAATCTGGTTCACTGGAATTTTATAGTCAACAACAAGCAACCCACTATTAAACAAACCTTGTTCAATAAATAGGATAGGATAGAGAGGTACTCTTGGCAAAGTACCTTTTCTATTATTTCGCTTTTATAGAAGCGGGTTTAATAATTATATTAAGAAGTTTGAAAAAAATGATTCAGATTGTTTTTTCTATCCTCTAAGTTCATCAGCTGACAATGACTTTTTTCTTTTAAGAGATAAAGGACAATAGTTAAAGACCAGAAAGAATATTCTCTACTGGTCTTTAGCTCTTAATGATCCTATATTATCTTTTATTCTTACTCACTCTCGTTTGTTTAGTATCGTCAGGTTCTATTCGGATACTATCCGTGACTTTTTCACTTTTTAAGTCTTGCTTAGCAACGTCAGTTTGTGCCTGTTTTGTAGTCGAAGTATCTTGCACGCTTTCGGTGCCTCTAGTCGTTAAGTGTTTATTCAGTTCTTCTTCAAGGCTGCTGACTTGCTTTCTTAAGCCTTCAATTTCAGCATTTTGTTGTATCAGTTGTGCTTCAGAATCTTGTTTCGCCTGTTCGACGGCTTCTTTTTTCGACAGGTCTGCAACCCTCAGCTTATCTTCTTGTTCTTTCTTGTTTTCTCTATTTTTTGTTCCTTTGGAGAGAGCCAGTAGCCACGCAATCAACAAACCCAAAACTAAAGCCCCTGCAATGATCATCCAAACTGGCAAAGTGACTGATGTAACCCACAAATTGATCGGTACTAATGGATTCATGTTTAAAGCAATAACGCCTATGGCCAACACAAGCAATATGACTCCTATAATCGCGCCCATTTGTTTTTCCCCTTCCCTATTCCCTTATTTTATTCGTGTCCCAAGTGTTTTTGCTGCTGACAGTGTCTCCCGTTTGGACTTTACGTAATCGCAATTGACTTTAGTGTCTTTTGAAAATTAAACATGCTGCAGTTTTGAAATTGAACTAGTAAAGCCTTTACAAGACTTCACTAAGGAGGAAGTTTTCTAGTTGACTTTTGTACGTTAAGTATACTTTCTTTTTTTCACAGTGCCTAACAATAAGCATGCTGGGAAGATAAAAACGAAGCAAACGGAATATTACCGCTCTTTTTCGCTGACTGTTATACTAAAATAAACAACCTATATGAAAGCAGGGAAAACAAATGGAAAAGAACATCACCTTAGTCCAGATAAACGATACCCACAGCTATTTAGAAACTCATAATGAAGTTTTTTATGAAGGAGAACAACTTGTATTTCGCAAAGCAGGCGGCTATGCACGGATTCAGTCTTTGTTGAAAGAAATGCGAAAAGACGGCTCTGTTGTTGTACTTGATAATGGCGACACAATTCATGGAACTTATGAAGCTGTCGCAACTAAAGGTTGGAATATGGTGCCGATTCTAAATGATTTAGGCATTTCCGCTATGACGTTTCATTGGGATACTGGCTATGGTCCAGAAAATTTGAAAAAAATCGGACAAGCACTGAACTACCCTATCTTAGCTATCAATGTTTTTGATGAAGAGACAAATGAACTGGTTTTTGAACCTTATCGTATCCTTGAAGTCGAAGGTGTCTCTATTGGCGTCATCGGGATTGCCTGTAATATTATTGACAAAACGATGCCAGCCAGTTTCAGTGAAGGCATCTATTTTACAATGGGACGAGAGGAACTGCCACACTATATCAAAGAACTTAAAGAACAAAAGGTTCAATTAATCGTGCTGTTATCTCATTTAGGTTTTCCGCAAGACACAAAGTTGTTATCTGAAGTGGACGGCGTCGATATTTGTCTGAGCGGCCATACGCACAATCGTTTGGAGAAAAGCGTGAAAATTGGTGAAACAACACTCATTCAATCGGGTTCCCAAGGCTCTTTTATCGGAAAATTAGCACTGACTTTAGAAAACGATCGGTTAAAAACGGTTGAACACCAGTTGATTCCGATAACAGAAGACATTCCGGAAGACACTGCTTTAAAAATGAAAGTAGAAGAAGCTGTTTCCCCATTTCGTAATCAGCTAGATACAAAAGTAGGAGAAACAGCTGTAAATTTGCATCGCGGTCTTAACTTGGAAGGACCGTTAGACAACTTTTTATTAGATGCCATTCTTCATCACACTGGATCCGATATCGCTTTTTCAAATGGCTGGCGTTACGGTGCTCCTATCGTGAAAGGCACTATTACCTTGAGAGATCTTTATCAAATTATTCCGATGGATCCTCCTATCTCTACTGCTGAACTGACAGGAGATGAAATTTGGGAAATGCTGGAAGAAAACATGGAAAACACTTACTCCAGTGATCCTTATCATCAAATGGGCGGCTACCTTAAACGAGCGGCCGGTTTGCACGCCTATTTAAAAGTAGAAAATCCAAAAGGACTGCGCATCCAAAAATTATTTATCGGCGAAAAGGAGATCAATCGAGAGCAGACTTATCATGTCAGTTATGTAACTCATCAAGGCGTTCCGAAAAAATACGGCAAGAATCATAAGAACTTAGAAAAACATGCTGTTCAAGCGATGCAAGACTATCTTTCAGATATCAGTACGTATGATCAGCCTATGAAAGAATCTTTCCGGTTGATTTAATGATAGAATAGATCAACAAATCTTAGAGCAGTTTCGTTCTGAAACCACAAAAAGCTTTCCTTATTCAATAAACAGGTTTTTCGCTGTTTCGAATAAAGGAAAGCTTTTTGTAGCGTAATTTTTTAATTATTTTTTACCATTAATGTCGTATTAAAATACCCATTTTTTTTACAATTCCAATCAAATCTTTTCGGTTATTATCGAAAAGCATATAATGTTAAAAACTCTCTCAACAATCGACTTATCGTGACATAACGATAGAAAGTTTTAATCTTTAAGTCACGTAAAAAAGCTTTACGTGACTTAAAGACAAGCAATCCCAATGGTTAGGGCACTTAAAGAAGTTTATCGTGACTTAAGGCTCCTACCGCATCTTCATTAGGGCACGCAACAAGATTTGTTTAATCAAATTCAATTGGATTTTTCGAAATAAGTTTAACTTTTGCGTTATTTGTTTACTTTTAAGACAGCACGTGTATTTTTTACTTATTATTGTCAAGGTAAGCATATTTAAAACTTCTGCTGCCAAATACTGGGCGGTAAATATCTTTTAAATACGGTTTTTCAAGATAGGCATCCGCTGTTTGGTAAATCGGCACATCTACATATTGTTCGCCTAACGCAACTTTTTCAGTTTCAATCAAGGTATTCCATCTACCTAATTTGTCATCGAATTGTTGGTTGCTTTTCTCTACTAATGCATCAATGTCTTCAAAAGAATAGTTTCCACGGTTGATAGCTGTATCGAAGCGTTCAACAAAATTAATCGGATCTGCAAAATCTGCTAACCAATAGGTCGTTGCCAATTGGTAATTACCTTTTTTGACATTATCCAGTCGAGAATTGTCGGGCATTTGGCGAACATTAATCGTTAAGCCAGGTAAATTCTTTTGGTATTCACTTTGAATAAATTCAGCTAACTTCTTGCTGTCTTCACTGTCAGAAGTCGTCAATTCCAATGAAATGGCATCCGTTCCAAGTTCTTTTAATCCTTCTTGCCAAGCCGTTTGAGCTTCCTCAACATCGTATTGAGCTATATCGCCGGCGTCTTGTCGGAAATCAGCACCTGTCTCTGGATTTTTAGCCAGTCCGTTTGGTACATGTCCGTAAATAGGTTGAGAACCATCTTGAAGTACATTATCAGTGAAAGATTGACGGTCAATAGCCAGCATTAATGCTTTTCGAATATTTTTGTTTTTTAATTCCGGTACATCATGGTTAACTTCTATATAATAAATCCAAGCTTTGCTATTCGTCTTAAAATCAGGATTATTCTTATATTGAGGAACAAAATTTCCTGACAAAGCAATACTATCCAGTTGGCCTGATTCATACAAATTGATTCCCGTTCCAACTTCTTTTACGATTTGGGTTTCTATTTCATCCAATTTGACAGTGTCTTTGTCCCAATACTGTTCATTTTTTACATATTTCCAAGAATCACCCTTGGCAGCGTTCCAATCAGCAAGCACAAAAGGACCGTTATAGATGGTATTTTCAGCATTCAACCCGTAATTTTCACCTTGTTCCGTTACAAATTCTTGGTTTTGCGGGAAATAACAAGGAATCGTCAACACATCAAGGAAATAAGGAACAGGCTGTTCCAGCGTAACTTTTAATGTCTTATCATCAACAGCTTCTACTCCTAATTCATTGACTGCTTTATCCCCATTTAAAATTGCTTCAGCATTTTTAACAATGCCAGAGAATAAATATGCATAACCAGAACCATTTGCCGGATCAACCATCCGTTGCCAAGCAAAAACATAATCAGCAGCAGTAACTGGAGTTTCATTTGACCACTTCGCATCTTCACGAATAGTGAATGTGTAAGTAATCCCATCTTCAGAAAGTTCCGGCATCTTTTCTGCATCTGCGGGGACAAGAGTTCCGTTTAGATCATAAGCAACTAAGCCTTCAAAAACATTATTCATCGGTGTAAAATTCGTTGTGGAGATGGTCGTATCCATCGTATCCATTTCTGATTCTGCTGCTAAGTGTAAAATTTGTTTTTCTTCTTTAGGATTTTCTGATTTTTCTTTGTCCGTATTGTTTCCGCATCCGCTTAGAACCGCCAATAACGCAGCTGTTAAGAATAGACTCTTTTTTATCTTCATTTGTTTTTCCCCTTTTATCCTATTTTTTTTAAAGTTATGAAAACAATTTATTTCTTTTAAAAGAGCTGGACTACAGTTAACATCGCTCCCATAACTGAATTCGATTGACTAACATCCGGTTAACTTCCTTTCTTTAAAAAAAGATAAACGAGTAGGAGGAACCTTACGGTTCCGACCTCTCACACCACCGTACGTACCGTTCGGTATACGGCGGTTCAATAACTTGAGTATCTTGTTTGGGCAGACGCATACAGTTGGGATAAATCTTTTAATCCCCACTTTATGAGTCTGTCTTTTGTTATAGCTGTATGAATAATGTGGTTTTTGGATGTTCTCCAGTACCCTTTTCGAGAAGCAGCTAATTTTAATGCGTCATCATGTTGGATACCATATCTTTTTAACATAGTATAACGTGTTTTAACTTTCTTCCATCGTTTCCAGATAAGTTGCCGAAGCCTGTGGTTTAACCAGGATTGTGTTTCTGCTATAAAGGTTTTCATATAACTGATACCATAATAATTAATCCAACCAACGGTAACTTGATTAATCTCTTTTACAATGTTCAGGAAAGTTCCTGGTCGTTTACGACTAGTTAGTTTTTGAAGTTTGTCTTTGAATCTTCGTTGTGCCGACTTAGCAGGTCGGCATCCAACTTTCCCATGTGGTTCATAATATGGAATCCTAAAAACTTCGCTTTTGTTGGAGTGGTCACCTTGCTTTTCTTTTGATTTACTGTTAGTCGTAAATCTTTTTCTATATACTCAGTAACACTCTCCATGACTCTTTCACCAGCACGCTGACTTTTAACATAGATAACGAAATCATCCGCGTAACGAATAAATTTATGCCCTCTTCTTTCTAGTTCTCGATCTAGTTGGTTTAGATATACATTTGCGAGTAAAGGTGACAGTGGGCCACCTTGCGGTGCCCCCTTATCTGTTTCGATATAGATATCTTTATCTAATATCCCAGAGCGAAGAAATTTCCAGATTAACTTTAATACAACTTTATCTTGGATAAATTCTTCTAAATAGGCTCTAAGCTTTTGATGGTGGATGGTATCGAAATAACTTTTCAAATCGCAATCGACCACTATTCTATACCCTTCTTCATAATATTCTTCCGCTTTTTGTATGGCTTGATGGGCACTTTTACCTTTACGGAAACCAAAACTATTATTTGAAAAATAGGGGTCAATCATTGGGTCGATAACTTGCAAAATAGCTTGTTGAACAACTCTATCAAGTACACTTGGAATACCTAAATAACGTTTAGAACCATCTGGTTTTGGTATGGGCACTCTTCGAACAGGTTGAGGTTTATACGTACCGTCCTTTAGTTTCTGTACTAACGTTGGGTAATATTTCTTCATATGGTCCTCTAGCTCTTCGACCGTGATACCATCTATTCCTGGAGCTCCTTTATTTTTTCGTACTTTTTCATACGCTTGCCATAGATTACCACTCTCTATGACTTTATCTATTAACGTGATACCATCTTGTTCTTTCATCTCCATGCTGTCACTACTACGCGCTCTTACATACTCTTTCGCTTCCAGCTTGTCCCTTTGTAAGAAGCCATCTTTTCGGTCTTTACCACGATGTTTTCTGCGATTTTGTAGTGACTTCACCTCCTTGTTTCTTCAAGATTATTATTGTTCTGCCCTTCAGAGAACGGCGTTCTCCTACTATGGCATCTGCTGACTTCTCACTATTCGTTGTTACTACGGTGTTTGCCGCTAGTGAGACCTCCCCGGGTAAGAATGATAACCTTCCACTCATGTCACTGCCTCATTTACTGTAGGAGATTCGTGCAGTATAGGACTTCACTTTATTTGGCAAGCTCGTCCATCTCCAGTCAGCCTTGTATGAGATTTCTGTTCGTCAGTGCGAGTGTTTGCGTCCAGCTTCCTTCAGATTCCTCCTCACGGGGGACACCCTTGCTATTCGCTAACAGTTCCTACTGCAAAGCCTGTAGTGGACTTTCACCACCAAGTTATCACCCATGCCGGGCGCACCAAAAAAAGCGCATGAGTCTATACTCATGCACACAGAAAAATCCTCTTTAAATTCAACTTATTTTCCATACTGAAATCCTTTTCATCCACTCTATAAAAAGCTGGGAAACCTAAAAATACTATAGGCACCTCTACCTTAGAAAAGAGAAAAAATTAAATCAGTAAATCAGAAGCCAATTTAAAAGATCGTAACTGTTCGCATGAGCGGTTCATACAACATGGACAACACAATGCGTTTACACAGTTCATCTTTTTCATCTTGGCTTCCTCCTTTGGGTTTTTAACTTGTTTAATAAAAGTAAACTTATTCTAACAGCCTTATTTTAGCTTGTCAATTTATTTTTTGACCTTTATATTATCGCTTAACTTATTTTGTTTTTATTTCCAGCACCTCTAATGCTATTGAATAGAAAGTTGTTTCTTTTTTGCAAAAGTATAATTCCCTTCAAATCGAGTCAACATGCCTTCCTTTAGTACATAGGTTGTTTGAAAATAATGATCTAAGAAATAACGGTCATGGGAAACAGCAATAATGGTTCCTTCAAACTGGCTTAAAGCTTCTTCCAACACTTCTTTTGAATCAATGTCTAAATGATTCGTCGGTTCATCTAAGATCAAAACATTGTGTTCCAAATGCACCATCTGCGCCCAACGCAATCGCAGTTTTTCTCCACCTGATAACCGATTAACTGGCTTAAATACATCTTCGCCGTAAAACAGAAATTTCGCTAAAAGGTGCCTTGCTTGACCTTCTGTCACGTTTATTTTGTCCCGAAACTCCTCAATGACTGTAAATTTTTGGTTCATCTCAACAGTATGCTGTGATAAATAGCCAATCGACAAGTTTGTGCCTACTTGTACTTCTCCTGCATCCGGTTCGATTTGTTCAAGCAGCAGTTTTAATAGCGTACTTTTCCCTGTACCGTTGCTTCCTACAATAGCAACCCGGTCTTGATAACGGATATGCAAGTCGAGCTCTTCAAACAGAATTCGGTCGCCATATATTTTTCCGACTTGTTCAAGTTTAAATACATTTTTGCCTGTTCTTTCGGTCGCATCCAACTGCAAAGACATCTTTTTCTGATTCATCGTTGGTTTTTTCAACATTTCGATACGTTTCAAAGCTTTTTCCATACTTTTAGCACGTCGATGCAACCCGGCATTTGGCGGATTAGCTTGATTCGCCCATTCTTTCAGGCGCTTGATGGTTTCTTTCATTTTCTTAATTTTTTTCTGTTGATCTTGGTATTGCTGAAATTCATTGAGTAAACGTTCTTCTTTTTCTTTAATAAAATAAGAATAATTTCCTGAATAGGTATATAACTCGCCTTGATCAATTTCATATGTCTCTGTCGTGACGTCATCTAAAAAATAACGGTCATGCGAGACAATCAAGACAGTACCAGCATAATCACGGATAAAAGCTGTCAACCAATCAATGGCTGAAAAGTCTAGGTGATTCGTTGGTTCGTCCAATAATAAAAGATCAGGCTTTTCTAACAGTATTTTTGCTAAACCAACCTTCGTCCGCTCTCCGCCGCTTAACTGCTGCCATGATTTGTCCAATAAAGAAACGATTTGCAAGCCAGTGGCGACTTGATGGATTTTAGCGTCTATTTCATAACCGCCTTGACGTTCGAATTGAGCTTGCAGTTTGCCATATTGTTCCAACAACTTCTCCAAATCATTCTGCGGCCCGGCCATGCTGATTTCTAATTGGTTCATTCGTTTTTTCATTTGCTTCAGTTCTTCAAAGCTGTCATATAAAGCTGCATAAACTTCTTTCTCCTCAGTCAACTGCGGGGATTGTTCCAATAATCCTACAGTCAATCCTTTTCGCCATGAAATACGGCCTTCACTAGGTTGTTCGCTATTGGCAATCAATTTTAATAAAGTCGTTTTTCCTTCTCCGTTACGGCCAATCAAACCAATTCGTGTTTTTTCTTGTATCTCTAAACTCATTTTTTCAAAAATAGTTTGTGCGCCATACTGTTGCGTTACTTGTTGCATACTAAAAACAATCATTTCTTCTTCCTCCTACAATGGAAGAAGCACCAAAAAAAGGCGACAGACCAAAGTCCAGCGCCCTACTTGTTGAAGTAAGAAGATGCTCCGTCCTGGTTTTTTTCACATACATTTATCTAAAAAAGGGCATACTACGCCAATTTCTAAACAAGTGCGGAAAATTCAGCACGAATAACATACAAAAAACCTTTTACTTTATTCGTACCTAAACCAGTTGCAAACATCTTCTCACCTCCTTTCTTTATTGGAGAAATCATAACATAGAAAGTGAAAGCGTTCAATCATGTGTTTTTCATAAAACATACAACTTTAGAATTCATTTCTAATAAGTAACTTATACGTATTTTCTTAATACACAATTTTATAAATGAAATATCAACAATTAGGAAATAAACTAATCTATCTCCAAAATTTTTTTAAAATTGGCTTTTGACTTACATATTCTCTGCAGAATCCGTTTGATATGCTAGAAGCAATTAAAAGGTTGCTTTTCTTAGATGATTAAAACAAAGACGGCTATAGAGCAATTGATTTCTCTGTAGCCGTCCTTTTATTTAACTCATTAACTTACTATGAAAATGTTTAAATTACTTTTCTAATGTAAACTCTAATGTTTGTACATCTTCGCTGTTCGAACCAATCATAACTTCAAACTTTCCAGGTTCTGATACAAAAGACATTTCTCTATTATAGAATCGCAACATACTTTCGTCAATTTCAAAAGTTACTGTTTTAGTTTCACCTGGTTGAAGTTTTACTTGTTTAAACCCTTTTAGTTCTTTAATAGGTCTGGTTACACTTCCTACCATATCTCGAATATACATTTGTATAGTTTCTTTTCCAGAATAATCTCCTTCATTCGAAATCTCCACTGAAACAGTTATTTTTTCATTTTTACGAAGAATTTTATTACTCAATGTAAAATTAGTATAATTGAATGTCGTGTAAGATAACCCATAGCCAAATGAAAACAGGGGCTTATTCGGAATATCAACATATTTTGAAGTGTAGCGTTTACTATGTCCAGAATCTTCTAGTGGTCTGCCAGTATTAAATTCATTGTAATGAACTGGGATTTGCCCGACATCATATGGGAAACTCATAGATAATCGCCCTGAAGGATTAACTTTACCAAAAACTACATCTGCTATTCCATGTCCTGCTTCTGTACCAGGAAACCAGGCCTGAAGCAAGCTGTCAAACTGGTTAACTTCTGCTTTTAAATCTAATGGTCTACCACTAAATATAATTCCAACCATTGGCTTTCCAATTTTTGAAATTTCATCAACCAATTTTTTCTGTACTTGAGGAAGTTCTATATCAGCCCGGCTTCCGCCTTCACCGCTTTGTAAATAGTGTTCTCCAATCGCCATAACTACAACATCAGACTGTTTGGCATAATCAATGGCTTTTTTGAGTTCAGCCTCTTCATCCAGCTTCATATCATCTTCTTCAGAATAATAATTGCCTAGACTATCTTTAAGAAATTCTGACTCTACGACCCTAGAACCAGTAGCTACTAATAGTTGATCACTGTTTAACCATTCTGAGAAAGCATCCTTAAGAGTTACTGTGCTGTCTTTGTCACTGCTGAAAGACCAAGAACCTGACAAAGAAGTTGATTCTGCGTATGGACCTATTAATGCAATCTTCTGATTTAAGTTAAGAGGCAAAGTACTATTGTTTTTCAACAATACAAGAGATTCATTGACTACTTTTCGAGCTAGGTTCCTATGTTTATCCGATAGAATAACCTCTTCTTCTTTTTCAGCGTTCGCAACTCGATAAGGATTTTCAAATAGTCCTAATTCATTTTTTAATTCTAATACCCTATATACTGCTTCATCAATATATTTTTCAGTTTCAGGTAACTCATTGATGACTTCTTCCAAATGGTTTGCATAAACAGACGTCATCATATCAATATCAACACCTGCTTCTAGTGCCAACTTTGCAGCCTCTTTCGCATTTTCTACTACTCCATGATCTTCTAATTCTTTGATTGCTGCATAATCTGAGATTAGAATCCCATCGAAGTCCCATTCTTCTCTTAAAATGTCTCTATTAAGCCATTTATTCCCAGTTGCAGGTATGCCATCCACTACATTAAAAGAGGTCATTACCATTTTTGCACCAGCATCTAATGCTGCTTTATAAGCTGGTAAATAATATTCTCTTAGAGTACGTTCAGACATATCAACAGTATTGTATTCCCGTCCGCCTTCAGGAGCACCATACGCTGCAAAGTGTTTTACACAGGCAATAATATTGTTATCACTTAAATCATCAGCATCACCTTGATAGCCTTTAACAAAAGCTTTAGCATAGGCACTATTTAAAAATGCATCTTCTCCAGTTGATTCCATGACACGCCCCCAACGAGGATCTCTTACTAAATCAACCATTGGCGAAAAAGTTACATGTATTCCTGAAACAGCAGCTTCATGTGCTGAAACTTCAGCAGCTTGTTTAATAAGTTCCGGATTCCAAGTGGCACCTAGACCAATTGGAACTGGAAAAATCGTTTCGAATCCATTAATAATATCTGCCATAAATAACAACGGAATTTTATTATGACTTGTTTCCATATATTCTTTTTGAATAGCTTTTGTTTTTTCAGCGCCCCGTACGTTTAAAATTGAGCCTGCATTTTGAATAGCATCGTCTTCGATCCCTAGTTTTGCTTTAGGACCTGTCACTAAATCTGGAGCATCTTGATAAAAGCTTCCTGACAATTGAAGTAACTGGAAGATTTTATCTTTTAAAGACATATTATTAACAAGTTCTTTTAATTGCTTTTTCTTCACTTTTATCCATCCTATCTTCATTTAACTTTAGCATAGTTTCAATAACTTTATTCGTGGTTATATTGTTGTTTCTTCCTTTTTAGCTGTCGCTTCTTCTTCTAAATACTGTTTATCTAATAATTTGATAAATGGTGCCCATAAAATAAAACCTACAGCAAAAGTAACGACCGCAATAACAACCGACCATGGATTAAAGTTAGTTGCTATTAATTGACTTATAATAGGCGGAGCTGTCCAAGGAACTTGAAAAACTGCGATAGCACCAGTAAGGTTCATTAAGAAATAAGCTAATCCAGCTTGGATAACTTCAACAAAAACAAAAGGTAGGAATAAAGTCGTATTCAATACGATCGGCAATCCAAAAATAAATGGCTCATGAATATTGAATAGCGCTGGAACCAATGACATTTTCCCAATTGATTTTGCTCGTTGAGATTTTCCTAAAACAAGTAAGGCAATAATTTCAGATAATTTAGCTTGAGCTGTAAAGGCAAGAAAAGCGGCTGTTAAAACATATGGTAATGGCTCTCCTGCGCTGTAGGCTTCTAGATTTTGAACCATCGCGACAGTTGCAATAGGTGCCCAAATAGCATTTATTGTAATATTTGTGCCATGAATACCAAAGAACCATAATATTTGTCCAATAAAGATTAAGAAAAGAAAAGCCCAAATATTATTTCCTAATCCCAATAAAGGTTTTGTTAAAAGTTGACTGATGGCCTCTGGTAAGCTTGCATATATCGTTAGTGACATCAGATTACGAATGACGATAAATACTATCATTGTCAACGCAAAAGGTACAATAGACAAAAATGGTTTTGTTACATTTTCAGGTACACTTTCTGGCATTTTTATTGTAATATCTCTGTGATAAATACTAGCGTAAATAGCAATTGCTACAATCGTTATGATAAGAGCTGCGAATATACCTGAAGCACCTAAATATTCTGTTGAAATAACGTTAGCTATTTCGGCTCCATTAACAGATTTTCCATCAATTAAAACTTCCCCAACTAAAGAAGTAGGTGTTACAATTAAATATGCTCCCATTGCTGCTAAAAGACCATAGATCGGATCAATATTTTTTGATTTTGAATAACTATTTGATGTTCCAATAATAACGAATATAGATAATAATCCCATAGTACTATTGCTAACGAAACCTAATATTTCGTTTAACCATTCTGATAAACCAGGTGCAACTTCATTTAGAAACGGAAAATTTGTTAAAATTAATACAATAGAAGCAAATAAAATAACGGGTATTGCATACATCATGCCGTCTTTAATTGCTGTTATAACTTTATTATCATTTACACGATTGGCAATGGGCAGTATATACTTGTTTAAAAACCCTTCCAATTTATTCATAAATTTATCCATTGTTTTCCTCTCTTTCATATAAATCTACTAACAATTTTTTATTCGTTATAGGATGAAATTTTACTGCCCTCCTTTATTAATTATTAACCTAATTTCAGTATAAAGTAAGTAAACCGCTTTCTCTCCCTGAAATTTATCTAAAAAAAGGGCATTTTTTATCTTTTTATTCTTTGTACTTCTTTCGGTGTTGATGAGGTGTTGAATGATACATTTGTTTGAATAATTTAGAAAAAGATTTGGTATTAGGAAAACCTACTGAGAGAGCAATGTCAATTATAGGTTCATCAGTAGTCATAAGCATTTTGTAAGCCTCATCCATTCTTACACTATTTAAATACTCAAAATACGTAATACCCATATATTTCTTAAAAAAACGAGAAAAATAAGGCGGAGAAAAATTAAATTTTTCAGCAATAGTCGCAAGAGGTAATTCATCTTTATAATTTTCTTTAATATATTCAGTAATTATAGTCATCCGTTCTATATATTTTTGTGTTTCAATGAATGAGTCTTGCTTTTTTTCATTCTGAAAATTACCAACCATTATATACATCAATTCATACAATAAACTTATAACTTTCAGTTTTTCCGGCGTATTATTGTGAAGGTTATACTTCATCATAGATAAGAGGAGCTGTTTTATCTTAGGAAAATAGTTTGTTTTTCCGTTAACTTCATACGTTAGTAAAGTATTCAAACGGATAGTGAAATAATTATTATAACCGCCCTTGGTTGCTTCTTGGAAAAACGAAAGTGGAATTTGTAAAACAATGACTTTGTTTTTTGTCGGACTTTGTGTGGAATGAACAATGTTTGAATTAATAAATAAAAAATCTCCAGCGTTTAGACAATAAAATTCTGTATCTATCCACACATTCAGTTTTCCTTCTATACAATACAATAATTCAGCACTTTTATGCCAATGTTTAGGTATAATCCGGTCTATACTAATTGCTTCAAAACTGAATAATTTAACAGGAACTTGTTCACTTGGTTGGATAGTTTCATGTTCAAAAGTTATCATCAACACCTCCTATTAAAAGAATCGTTTATTAGATATTCTTCTTTTACTACTTTACAAATTCTTACATCTTTTAGGACATAAAAATATAAACAACTCCAAAACTTTTGTATGCTTAGTTTAAGATAAAAACCGACAAAAGAAAAGGAGTTGTCTGTTATGCCCTATTATATGATTGGAGTGTCAAAATCAGATTTTTCTGGATTGAAAAAATAACAACACACGTTTAAGTTGCTAGCATTTTTTTGCATTGTCGTCAATGAAAACTGAGATGTGTAATTTTTGGAGGAATTTGGGTTGCTTGTAGCCATGAAAAGGATGTTTCAAAGGAAGCATTGCGGACATGAACCCAAATGTATTATGTCTGTAAAATTGCTGAAGCAGCAACAGCCATGACAAAGCTTGAGAGCCTAGATACTATAATCTCCAGGCTTTCCACAAGCGTCCCCACGCATTCCGGAAAAATTTCTTTCAAGGTACCTACTCGTTTTCTCAAAGAACCCTTTTGACATCTCAATCAAAAAGTAAAATATTACTACAATTTGTTAAAATAAAAAAGCTCGAGAAACACTGCTAATTAAGCGTTTCTCGAACCTTTTGAACTCTATAAGTGCCAAACTTAATTGAATGAATGAAAAACAGTTTCTATATTCATATCTTCGAAGTTTTGAATATGCAAATCTGCAGTCGGCAAGTTTTCCTTTTTCCCAACACCAATTATAGGCATTCCAGCGGACTTGGCTGCTTGACAACCTGCTTCTGCATCCTCAAACACAACACATTCTGCGCTTTTTAATCCTAATTTTTCTGCCGCTAAAAGGAACACCTCTGGATTCGGCTTCGCTTTAGCCACTTCGTTTCCATCCACAATTGCATCAAAAAACTTAACCAATCCAGTATGCTTTAAAATAATAGGTGCATTTTTGCTTGCTGAACCTAAACTAACTTTTATTCCTTTGTTTCTAAGATCATGTAAAGTTGCTTCTATACCAAGTAAAATTTCAGAACTATCCATTGTTTCAATATACGTAAGGTATCGATCATTTTTCTTAGCTGCTAGTCCTGCTTTCTCTTCTTCAGAATAAACTTTTCCTTTATTCCCAAGCGATAGCAAGATATCTAAAGAATCCATTCTTGATATGCCTTTTAATCTTTCATTATCTTGTTCAGTAAAAACGATATCTAACTCATCTGCTAATTCTTTCCATGCGAAAAAATGGTATTTTGCTGTATTGACTAATACACCATCTAAATCAAATATTACTCCTCTAATCATTAGCTATATCCACCTCTTCTAAAATCTGACACCAAAAGTATTCTGAAAAGGGTCTACTGGCGTTTTTCCTACAAACTCTTCTCTTCCCATTACTTTCTCTATCACGGCATCAATTGTTTCTTTATTTGATGAATAAGCGTTGATATAGGTTGGAACCATAGGAACATCAAACAAATGATAAGGATTTGCCGTAGACACAAAAATAGTAGGAATATCTTGAACAAACCAAGGCGCATTTGCTGCCATTAAAGGGATCCAATTAATTCTTGTTGTTGTTTGATTGCTTGCTGTTTCTACATTTGCAACATAGAACGCCAAATCGAATTTTTCTTTTAGATCTGCTACTCCCTCTTCAAATACTTCATGAAAATCCAAATTTTCCGGATCAAAAATAGTGACTTCAAAACCTTCATGGGTTAGTTTTTCTTTAAATAGGTTTCCTACTTGCCCACCTTGCTTGAAGCCACCAGTGTCCTCGTCTCCCAGTACATACAATCTGATTCGAGAGGTCTTTTTAGGCGATAAAGGAAGATAATTTTTTGTATCTTTCACTAAGGTCACTGCTTCTTTAGCATTTTTCACGGTCGCTAAAGAATACTTTTCTTTCACGGCTTTTGCCAGTGAACTTGAGCCTTCACTGACTTTTGTTTCAAAAATTCCTTGGGCTGCTTTTGTTCCTAAAATTCTCAGAACCGCTTGGTTTATTTGTTCTTCTGTTACAAGTCCTTTCGCTAGTCCATTTTTCATGAAAAGGTAATCTTCATCGATATTTTTATTAAAAAGAATCATATCAATCCCTGCAGCAATACTGCTTGGAATAGCGATTTCTCTAGGAAGACTTGCATTATAGCCGATCATCGGTGTGGCGTCAGTAATAGTTAATCCATTGAACCCTAGTTTCCTTCTAAGCAAACCTTGAATAAGTTCAGAGGATAAAGACGCTGGTAACAGTTGGCTTTTATCATTTTCGGGATTTAGCAACTGAACGTATTCAGGCAGCAAAATGTGACCAATCATAATAGCAGGAATATCTTCTTCAATAAATGATTTATAGACTTTTCCAAATGATTGGTCCCAGTGATCTGTGGATAAAATATTTACAGAACTTAAGAGATGTTGATCTCTTTGATCAACTCCATCTCCAGGAAAATGTTTGATAACAGGAATTACGCCTTCTGCCTTAAAACCTTCCATTTGCTGTTTCGCAAATGTTATTACTGTTTCTGGGCTACTTCCAAATGTGCGCGTATTGGTGATTGGATTTTGAAAATTCAAATCTATATCTACAATAGGTCCAAAAGCCATGTTGATTCCTACAGACTTTCCTTCCGCTCCTCCAATTTTTCCTAATTGATAAGCATTGTTGGAATCACCTGTTGCCGCCACACCTAGAGGCTGTGAAAAATAGGTTCCTTCTGTGAGAATACCATTTCCACCTGCTTCCAGATTTGCAGCTGTAAATAATGGAATTTTAGATACCTTTTGGAGAACAGCGATTTGACTTTTTATTTTCTCAGCTGTACTTGGCCGGTACATTACACCACCTGGTTGATACTTACTTATGAAGTACTCCAAATCAACTTGTTCATCATCTGGACCAATCACAAAAAATAATTGTCCAATTTTTTCTTCAATTGACATAGTTTTCAGTTTTTCCTGAATAGAATTAATTTGTTCAGAACTTAAGAAATAGGGTGATAAGCTCAAATCTGACACTTGCATAACTATCTCTCACTTTCTTGGATCAGCTGTTGATACCAGTAAAAGCTGTCTTTTTTATATCGTTTTAAATCTTTTAAATCTTGATCTGTTCGATTCACATAGACAAAGCCGTATCGCTTGGCAAACCCTTCACGTCCGCTTAAGGAGTCTAAAAAAGACCACGGTGAATAACCTAATAACGGGATTCCTTCATCGATTGCTTGGAAACATTGTTCTAAATGCTCCTGTAAATAAGTGATTCTGTCTTGATCATGAATTTCCCCGGTCTCTTCAAGCTCGTCACTATTTGCATAGCCGTTTTCAGTAATCATCAACGGCAAATTGTATCGTTGCCACAGTTTGTAGATTGACAGTCTCAAACCAACGGAATCTGTTCCAAAAATCATCCATTCTGACTGGTTTCCCATTGGATTGGAGACGATTCGATAAAATTTTGAGCGAAAGAAAGGTGGCATAGAGCTATCATCTTTTCCGCGGTATTCTTCTGCACACAAACTGGCATAATAATTGAAACAAATCCAATCTGCACTTTCAGAATGCAGTAATCCTGCGTCTTCCTCTTCTGTTTCAGGATACATATCTTGGTCTTTAAGCATTTTTTGAATTCTGTTTGGGATACTTCCACGAACAGAAAGATCCAACAATGTAAAACTTAATAGTTCTTCTGCAGTCATCGCAGCTTCAACATCTTTAGCAGATGCCGAAGCTGGATAAATATTTTGAAAAGCTGATGCCGGACCAATCTTTCCACCTGGCACCAAATGATGACACCATTTAAAAGCCAATTTTTCCGCTAATGCCATATGATACATCATTTGATAATTTGCCTTTTGATACGCTGCGTCATTTAGTTTGCGGATTCCATTGAAATCTTTCGAATACATGACCATCAAAGGTTCATTAATGCTGATCCAATACTTTACTTTTTCACCAAAATACTCAAAAAGAGTCTTAGCATAGTTTTCATAAGCATAGATCGTTTCTCGTCCAAGCCATCCATTGTATTTATCTACAAGATTTTGTGGAAGATCAAAATGATAGACAGTCACTAGAGGTTCAATGCCGTATTCGAGCAATCGATCGATAATTTTTTCGTAGAAATCTAAACCTTCTTGATTTAATTTTCCTTCGCCTTCTGGATAGATACGTGGCCAAGAGATAGAGAATCTAAAAGATTTCACCCCTAACTCTTTTAGTAGTGCCAAATCTTCTTCCCAGCGATGATAAAAATCGCTGGCAACGCTTGTATCTGCGATTCCTTCTTTAACTACTCGAGTATCCACGGTGGATAATCCTTTGCCTGCTTCTTTGTTGGCCCCCTCAATTTGAAAGGCCGAACTTGAAGCCCCGAATAAAAAGTCTTTTCGTTCATTTATCATTTTCATACTGCATCCTGACTTTCTTCATTTACTTTTTTTTCATTTTCCAAAGCTTGTTTATCCATTAATTTAAAGAATGGATAATAAATAGCTGCGGAAATAAAAACTGATAAAACTTGGAAAATGGCTATTTTCCAGCTTCCTTGCATCAATCCTGAAAAAACTAAAGGAGTACTGGCGGGAATAAAAATCCCGATAGGTGCTGGCATTAGTCCTAAGATGATTGCTACATAACCTAAAACTAAAATAATTATAGGCGTGAAAACAAAAGGTACAAAAACCAATGGATTCAAGATAATTGGTAATCCAAATATCAGTGGTTCATTGATATTGAAAAATCCTGGAATTAAAACCAGTTTCTAAAATTTCCGATATTGTTGGCTTTTTGCAAAAATTGCCATAACAATTACAAAGCCTAGCGTTGAGCCGGCACCACCAATTGTTGTTAAATCATATAAGGCAATATTGAAAACATGCGGTACTGCTTCCCCTGCTTGATACGCCGCCATATTCTCTTGAATATAACCAATCCAAATCGGCATTAAAATTGGTAAAATCGTATAAGAACCGTGAATCCCAAAGAACCAAAGTAATTGAGCTACTAATATAAGAATGATAAAGGCTGGTAAAGAGCTAGTTAATGTTTGTAATGGTGTTTGTAAAATTGTATAAACAAAGTCAGTAGTTGAGCCAAAACTAGTTACTGAAAATCCCCAACGAACCAATGCAAAAATAGTCAATATGATGAATGCTGGGATTATATCTGTAAAAGACTTTGATACTTGCGGAGGTACTTCTCCGCCCATCTTGATCGTCCAATTTTTATCAATAACAACTTGGTATATTTTTGCAACAAGTAGTCCTGTGATGATTGCTGCAAATGCACCTTTAGATCCAATATAAGCCGTATCTAAAGTAATCGTTGGTTGTACAGCTCCTTCTTCCATGATTTCCTTCAATGGAATAAGAATTAGAAAACTAACTACTGCTAAAATTGCTGCACTCACTGCTCCATCGCTTTTGCCATAGATTTTAGAAGCTTGGTACGCTACGAAAAATACCATGTAAAGACCAATAGCGTTGATGGTCATTGCTGGTACAAATCCGAAGAAATCTTTCAACCCAGTAGAACTAAGAAAAGCTTGATAACCTAAAAAATCAATACTGCCTAATAATGAAAAGATGGCGCCAACAATAATAATCGCCATCAAACTCATACTCCCACGACTGACTGCTTGAACAATTTTATTGTTAGAAATACTAGTTGCCACTGGAATAAACTTTTTTTCCATAAAATTCATAAACCATTTCATTTTTTCTTCCTCCTATTTCATGATACCCTCATATTAACAAGCGCTTTCACATAAAATAATCATAAAAAAAAAGAGGAAATTCCTCTTTTCAAAGATTCTCACGGAATTTTTTTGGTGTTTGTCCAAAAAGCTCCTTGAACTTTTTGTAGAAGAAAGAAAGTGATGAATAACCAATCTCATCCACGATTTCTTCAACTGATAAATTTGTATTTATCAGCAAGACTGTTGCCACCGTCATTTTCTGAACTTGAAGTAAATTCATGTAACTTTTACCGGTTTCATTTTTCAAACGTTGAGAAAGGTAATTTGGATGATAATTGAAATAAATCGCCATTTTTTCAAGATTATCCTCTCGATAATTCTTTTCAATATATTGTAAAAAATCAATCGTCGTATATTTGTCTGCTATTTTATTTTCTGTTGTTTTCTCTACATATTGTCCACGAATCAACTCGATAAACAACAGAATCATCAAAGAATCGATAATTTCTTCAGAAAATTCTCGCATATTGTAATACTCACATAAAATTTTCGCCAAAATACTACAAGGTTCATCTTTTTTTTGGGTAAGAAACAAAAGAAAGCTTTTTTCAAACTTTTGCTTCTTGCTGGATTGCAACATAAAATTGGTAATTAAACTCTTTTTAGACAGTCTTACCAATAAGTGATTGGTGAGGTAATCTTTTTTTAAGACCAAGTTCAGAATAATAGTGCCCTTCTCAACCTCCTCTACCCGATGGCGTGTTCTTTTATCAATAATCAGAATATTACCTTCAGTCAAAGAGATTTTTTCATCCACAAGCAATACATTACAAGAACCTTTAAAAGCATACATAATTTCCATATAATCGTGAAAATGCCAAGGTACAAAAGAGCCGTATGGTTGTTGAGAAATATTTAAACTATCATTTATTTTATCTAACTTTTTATCCATATTAAAACGAAAACGATAAACTTCAATTCCATCAACAACTTCTCTGTCTTCCAAAGCTACATGTTTGATGGCTTTCCATTCAACTTTCTTTTGTCTATCTTCAAGAAAAGTATCTAAATTGTTCATTTCCATATTTTTCCCTCTTCATTGATTTTAAATAAATCATACCATTATCTAAAAAAATAGGTATACAAATTTTTATGCACTTTTCCACTGTTTAACTCGCTAAGCTATTTACTTATACTTAATTGTTATCCTTTTAGAAATAAAGTCATGAACTACCGATAGTTCGTGAAATACTATAGCCGTTTTTTCTTTAATGGACTTTTCAGTTGAAAATTATAAGCTTATAGTTTCAGAAAAAAATCCTTGACATAAAAATATTACGCGCATATAGTTAACCAGGTAAACTAATTTCCGGAGGTGTAATTATGGAAGGATTTTTTAGAACTTATTTAAACTTATATCGCCCATCTATCAGTTCAATAAATGAGCTTCTGAGCCAATATGAGCTTTCTTATTCGTTGTGGCAAGTTGTCTTGTATATTAAATTAAATGGACCTTCTTCCTTAGTAGATATTTCTAATCATTATCATGTGGAAAAACCAGCAATAACTAAACGGGTAAAGCGTTTGATGGAGCTAGAGATGATTGAACATATATCAGGAAAAGATAAAAGGGAAAAAATTATTCAATTAACCGATTTAGGAGAAACACTTTATCAAACATGTAGAGAAGCCATTACAAATTTGGAAGCCAGCATGTTAGACGGCATAACGTTAGAGGAACAGCAATTGCTTTTCGACATATTGCCAAAAATACGAAACAATCTTTTAAGGAGAGAACATAAACATGAGAAAGAGTAACAAACAAGCAGAAAAATTATGGACGAAGGATTTTATTTTAGTTTCATTGATCAATTTTTTATTAACCTTAATATTTTACTTACTGATAGTTATTATCGCTGTTTATTCTACTGATAAATTTCAAGCTTCTGTTAGTCAAGCTGGATTAGTAACAGGTATTTTCATTATCGGGACTTTACTAGGTCGGCTGTTTATCGGTCGTGTCATTGACGATATTGGACGAAAAAAGACATTGTTTATTGGTTTGACAGCTTTTGTTTTTACCACCCTTTTATATTTTGTCAGCTTTACATTGCCTCTGTTACTTTTGATCCGTTTTCTTCACGGAGTCTCTCTCGGCATAGCCAGTACAGCTACTGGTACAATTGTAGCGCAAATCATTCCGGATAGAAAAAAAGCAGAAGGAATTGGTTATTATAGTATGAGTGCGGCTCTTGCAACTGCTATTGGTCCATTCACTGGTCTGTTTATGATGCAGCACACTAATTTCGAATTGATTTTTTTACTTTGTACATTATTAAGCGTGGTTTGTTTCAGCGTTGCATTTTTAGTAGAGGTTCCTGCTTTGCCTATCCTCACCACTTCAACAAAAGAAAAGAAATTTTCGCTTGCTGATTTCGTGGAACCGAAAGCTTTACCTATTGCACTTGTCGCTTTTATTGTAGCTTTATGTTATTCCAGTGTACTTTCCTTTATCAACAGCTATGCGATTGAGATCAATCTTGTAAGCACTGCTAGCTTCTTCTTTATTGTCTATGCCGTTGCGGTATTGGTTTCGCGTCCTTTTACAGGCCAACTGTTGGACATAAAAGGCGCAAATTATGTTATGTACCCTGCTTTTGTGTTTTTTGTGATTGGGTTGATTACCTTAAGTTTTACACATGCGAGTTTTTCCTTATTATTATCAGGTGTCTTTATCGGTTTCGGTTTTGGTAATTTGCAATCCAGCACGCAAGCCATTGCTATCAAATTAACAGAACCACACCGAATGGGATTAGCTACTTCAACTTTTTTTATCTTTCTTGACGGTGGCCTAGGTTTTGGGCCTTATTTATTAGGTTTTGTTATTCCAATTATTGGATTCCGAAAACTTTATATCATTCTTGGCTTTGTTGTTTTACTTACCGCACTGATTTACCACTTCCTACACGGCAAACATTCATTAAAGATAGTATCTTCTATTTCTAAAAATAATGCATAAATCTCAATCAACGAAAACAAGACTGAAAGGGGCTTTTTCGTCCCCTTTCAGTCTTGTTTTTTATGAATCGCTGATTTCAGCTGGTTTATTTGTCTTTTCCTCTTTCTACAATTGTTTTAAATTCTTCTATTGTACAATTTAACGTAACCGTATCGCGGTGCAATTCTAAAAGTGGCGTTTCTTTTGTATTTACGCCTGGAAGAGTCGTAAAAGCATAGCGAATCCCGCTTTCAGCTAAACGTTTCACATCATTAGATTGATAAATTCCAAAAGGATAAGCAAATACATCTGGAACGTCCACGTATTCGCCACATATCATTAAATCTTTTTTCAATTCTTCCAGAGAAGCTGCTTGCATTTCCGTTGTGCCATTTGTATACCTCATATGTAAATAAGTTGTGTGGTTGGCACATTCAAAAACATCTTGCATTTTTTCAAGCTCTTGTTGACTCATAACTATGGATCGATTCGGATCAAAAGATTGTGTTTCTTGCGACAGCCATCCCAATACCACAAAACAGACTGCATGGAAGCCATATTCTTTTAGAATAGGATAAGCGTATTTATGAACAGATTGAAAAGCATCATCGAATGTCAATAACACTGACTTTTCAGGGAGGTCTGCTCCTTTCTCATAAAAATCTTTTATTTCTTGAAGCGTTAAAGTATGATACCCTTCCGTTTTCAAATAATCCATTTGTGCTTTAAAATTTTCCAAGTAACTGAAAAGGACTGTTGGTAAAGCATCTTGATACTGTTGGGCGACTGAAATACTTGACGGTTTCGTACTATCAAAATCTCCAGATTCGCGGAACTCATGATACATTAAAACATTAAAACTCATTGTCATCTCTCTTTTCATGTGATTTTAATCACAATATTTAATAAAGAAGCGGATTTGCTTCCTCTTATTTTTAATCCTACTTTGATTATACCTTTTGCATTACTGTTTGGTACAAAAAATTTAATAATAATCATTTTTTTGCTAAAGGGTGCTCTTTTAATTCCTTTGAGTTTTATGACCCACTGCTTGCAGCAGCTCGTTGACTTGCTATAACACAATCAATAATAATGATTACTCCCAAAGCCACTATTGCATTGGTTTCATCCTTGATATTCAAGGCATAAGCATCGCCCCAAGTCAGCCATTCTTTAGAAATATCTGCAATCACTCTTCCTTGTTCGACAATTTGGTAATCATGTTCCCAAAAAGAACCCTCTACTTTCCAAGAAGGACCATCGATCGTATAGCGCGGCTTAAAAAAGGAGAACTCTTTACTTACAACAGCTACTTCTTCATTCTCAATATACAACGAATAGGTGGGCAAAAAGCGCCACAGCTGCTGTTCAATATATAACACTTCTTTTCCAGCCATATCATATACATATAGCTTTTTTCCCCAAGAAAAAAGTTTGCCTTCTATTAAAAAGACATCCTTTCCCTGATTGTCTTTTACAGTAAACTGATCATTCCAAGAAAATATTTTCTGCTTGATATAATAATCCATCAGTTCTTACCTTTCTTTTCGTTTTTTTATTATCAGTATTTCTTCCTTTTACGATTCATTCGAAGACTTGATTTCCATTTTCAAGCTTTTCATAATATCCAAAGCTTCTTTATGGAGTTCAGAAGTTGTTCCAACACACATATCTTTTAAAATCCGAACAGAAGCTAAAGGAAATGAATTATGGAGCATCACGGCATTTGAAAGGACACAAACATTTGTTTCGACACCAACAATTTCAATAATTCGATCAGGGTCATCCTTATATTTTTCCCTTAAACCGGCTGCATCTTCTGGTGAAATAGAATGAAAATCCTTTTTGATGGCTTTATGGTTTTTTAAAACCTTTTTCAAAGCCGGATACAATTCCATTCCCCATTGTTTTTCTTCTTCCGAACGTTCATCTTCATTGGTAGCATGTTGATCCAACGTATAATAAATCGGTTCGCCTTGCTCTTCTTGTTTCTTTATTTCTTGTATAATGTTTGGAACAATTGTGGTTGCATTAGGCACTGAAAGTTTTCCTTTTTCATTATCTACGTAATCATTTTGCATATCGATAATAAACAGCATTTCATTCATCTCCCTTTCACAATTACATTAGAAAAGTTAGGTTCTATTTTTAATCTAAGGTTTTTATTCATTCTTAAACTAAAAGAAAAACCTGACTAAATCGATTTTCTTCTTTTAGTCCTTCATTCTTTGACGACTCATGAAATCTCTGGTGTTTTTTTTATTAAAATCTGTCAGTAATAGTTTGGACGTTTTAAATTTTCGTTCCGTAACGGTATATTGCCCTTCTATTTTTTCTTTTAGTGTTAATAAAATCCTAAAGGTAAATAGATTTTCTTTTATATCTAAATTCAACAACTCGCTTTGATCTCGTTTAAAAGAGTCATAAAAATCAAACGTTGCCGTGCTGGTAGCTGTAACCACAAAAAAGGATTTTCCTATGTAAATACAATGGAAAAAGTTTTCGCCAATTTTTTGTCCAATAATCGTTTTTCCTTTTTTAAACTCTTCACCTGGGTAAACTGCGGAAAGATAACTAAGATAATTTTCTTCTTTTAATAGTATATTCATTTTTAACAACTTCCCTCCACTAGTCATTTATTTAAAGAGTTGCTTCGATATTCATCTTTTTAATTATAACTATCTTATCACTTTTTATGAGATGAGAATACCGTAAAACTTTAACCAAAATAGACTTTTTTGAAAACGACTTGATAAAAGCCGAACCACTTAACTCCTTTATGTTAATTTTCTTTTCTTAGATTAACTTTATAGTACTACTATACGTTATTTCCCATATAAATAATATTTTTCATTCTCAGGTTCTACGAACTTTTCGCGAGCCAAATAAGTAAACTGCTCAACAACTCATTCAAAATAGATTCTTTACAATAGCAATTTATTATCTTTCTAAAAGTTTTACAATCGTTTCATTCTTTTTTAATCTATTCTCTTCCTATATGTGATAAACTTATTATATAAGGTAAACGCTTTCTGGATTCAGTAATGTTTATCCGAATTATTGTTAAATATTACACAAAAAAATTTAAAGAAAGGAGTAAACAATGGAACTTCGTCAATTGAAGTATTTCATCACAATTGCTAATACTAAAAGTTATTCTGCAGCTGCTAAAAGTTTATTTGTCACTCAACCTACTTTAAGTTGGAACATTCAACAATTAGAGGAAGAATTTAATGCTCATTTATTTTTTCAAACTAAACAAGGACTTCAATTAACAGAAAATGGTGAAAAGCTATTTACACATGGGCAAAGAGTCCTAACTGAATTTGAAGGACTAATGGACGAGATGCAACAAATAAAACCAGGAAAGAAAAAATTAAAAGTCGGAATTACTGTTCTTTTCGTCATACAATACATGGAACAAATCGTTAATTTCACAACAATGAATCCAGAAGTCGAGCTAACATTTGTTCAAAGCGGATCGGTTGAAATCCAAAAAGAACTAGCACAAAATAAAATAGATATCGGTCTAGTTTCTTTTCCTAATTACGAGCCATCTATTGAGATAGAACGTTTGAATACCTCTCATTCTCACTATTCTGTTTCTATTGTCTTGCCATTTGATCACCCTCTTGCTCAGAAAAAGGTTATTGAAATCAAAGATTTAAAAGACTACGCTATTTGTTCTTTTTCTAATGATTATGTGCTTGGGAATATTCTCTATGAACGCTGTGCAGAGTTCGGATTCCATCCTAATGTAATTTTCTCCAATAAGAACTGGGAAGTTCTTTTACAAAATACGTTAACAACCGGAGGTCTAGCTTTAATGCCCCAAGCACTGGAACAAATTAGTAATTTTAAAGATTTAAAATGGATTCCATTAAAAGATAAAGCAAACTTTTTTGAAATAGGTATTGCTTATAAAAAAGACCAGAAGTTAGAAGAACATGCTATTCGTTTTATTGATTTTATGAAAAAAAATTAGTGTTTTATTTTTCGTTTTGAAAATATATTATGATAGTTAGAACGAGATAAGACACGGTAAGTATTTCGTTATGTACAAATCGCTGATTACAAAGTATCTTTTGCTATAATAACCTCTATAAAAAGAAGCTGAAATTTCTCAGCTTCTTTTACGTTTAAAACTTTAATTATTATAAGCAGGTTCCTGAAAAATATTAGCTTTTTCCTGCCCAATCAATACACGTCGTGCTCCTTTGGCTAATGCTGTTAATTCTTCTTCTCCCGGAACAATATATACTGGCGCAAGAAAAGAGGTTCTTTCTTTTACTAGTTCTGTAATATGAACTGAATGAGCCAGTCCGCCCGTTAGAATAACAGCGTCTATTTTCCCATAAAGAACGGTAGCCAACTCGCCGATTGTTTTTGCAATTTGATAAGCCATTGCTTCCAAGACGATTTTGGCTTTTTCATCTCCTTTTTGAGCTTTTTCTTCAATAAGTCGCGCATCATTTGTTCCGAAATAAGATGCGAGACCTCCTTTTTTTCTGGTAAGATCTGTCATTTCTTTTTCAGAATAATTATAACACAATGGAATAACTTCTTTTAATGGCAATCCACCTGTTCGCTCTGCTGAAAATAATCCTTCATCGTCTGAAATCAGATCAATCATCCGTCCTTGCTTATGAGCACTTGCGGAGCTTCCTCCACCTACATGAGCAACAACAAAGTTGCTTTCTTCATAAGTTTTTTCAAGTTTGTCTTCAGCAATTTTCATACAGACAGCCCGCATATTTAAAACATGTCCAATACTTTTTCTTTCAATTAATGCCAGTCCAGAAATCCGAGCAACTTCTTCCATTTGATCTACCGTAACTGGGTCATAAATAAATGCTTCACATTCCGAAGTACCAAATTCTTTGGAAATTCCTTTTGCAAGACTCGCGCCTAAATTAGAAGCATGTTCTAAGACAGGACGATTTTTTAAACAATCCATAATGGCATCATTTACTAAGTAGGCACCTGCATTAACTGGAGGCAACAAACCTCCCCGGCCGACAACTGAGTCAAAAGAAGCTGCTGAAAAATTTTTAGTCTTTAAATATTGAGCAATATCTTGGTAACGAAATTCGTATTGATCCATAATTTTTTGGTATTCAGATACTTTTTCATAAGAATAAGATAATTCTTTTTTCCATTGTAATTTATCATTTTCAAAATATCCGATTTTAGTTGACGTAGCTCCGGGATTAATCGCTAATATACGATCGACCATATTATTCGACTCCTCCTTTCCCTTTAACTGCATGACTAACTTTAAGCGCTAATAAAAGTGAATTTCTTTTCTCAGCAGCTGAAGAACTTCTGGATGTTAGAATAATGGGAACTTTAGCACCAATAATGATTCCTGCCATTTCTCCTCCAGCCAGAAGAGTCATACTTTTAGAAAGAGCATTTCCAGACACAATATCAGGAGTTACTAGCACATCAGTGTCTCCTTGAATTTTTCCTTGGTAGTGCTTTTCGTTAGCTGCTGCTGGATTTAGTGCAATATCTAAAGAAATCGGCCCTTCAACAGTAAAGTTTTTCTCATTTATAAATTCTGTTGTCAGTTCTGCAGCCTCAGCAGAAGCTGGTAACTTCGGCTGTACAATTTCGGCAGCTGAAAGAACTGCAATTTTGGGCTGTTGATATCCTAAAGACCGCATCACTTCTGCAGCATTTTCAATAATAGCTTTCTTTTGGTCAAAAGTGGGGATCAACACCATTCCACCGTCTGTAACACCAATCAATTTTGGATAAGCAGGAACTTCAATCAAAGCTAAATGAGACAATACTTTTTGTTCTCGGATACCTGTCGTGCGATTAACTACTTCTTTTAATAAGGTCCCCGTTTGTAAATCACCTTTCATAATAAATTCAACCTTTTTTTCTCTTGCCATTTCAACACCTTTAAAAGCTGCTTCCGTATCCGTTTCAGTGGGTACAATAAAGTAAGGTGCTTTTTCAATATCTATTTGAGATAATTGTTCGTTAATTGCTTTTTCATTATCAATCAAATAAGGAATTACGAGTCCTTTTTTTGCCAATTCAAAGATACTCTCCAAAGCATGTCTGCTGGCAGCTTTCACAACTGCTACTTTTTTGGGCTCTGCTTTATTCTGTGTTAGCTCTTGCATTAAGGATCCAAAATTTTGAATCATCTTGCTGCCTCCTCTTTTTTTATGCTAATTCTAATTTATAGTCTTCTGGCGAAATAATATGCCATATTTTAGTAAATAGGTAATTAAAAGCAATTCCCAGTACGATAGGGGCAACAAGGAAAATAAGAATAGTTATCATAATATTTCCAACTGTCCAGCCGACTATATTCAAATGATTTACCGGCCCTACTAGGCCACTGAAGCCAAATCCGGCACTCATCGGTGTTCCTTGTATGTTAAAGATAGCTGCTAGTGCGCCTAGACAAGCCGCATTACAAATGATTGGCAGCATAATTTTCGGCTTAGCAAATACATTTGACATCGATACTTTCGGCGATCCAATAAAATGAGCTAGACTGGTTCCGATTGGATTGACTCTCCAACCTGCAACTGCTAATCCAAACCCGGCTGCACAAACCCCTAAATTTCCTGCTCCAGATCCAATTCCGACTAACGAGATCGCTAGCGCTATTCCAACAGTAGTGATAGGCGAAACAATTAGAATAGAAAAAATAATGGCAATCAATACAGACATTATAATCGGTTGGAAATTCAACAATTGTGCGGTCAAGTGACCAATCAGTGTGGTAATACCTTTTATATAAGGTAAAATCAATAAACCAGCTCCACCGCCTATAATTAATGAAATCGGTGGTATCAGCAAGATTGTATAGGCTTTCAATTTATTGCCTAATAATAAAATCAAGCCTGCTGCAATCGCAGCCGTCAGCCCTACATTTATTACATCTCCCGTACCGCTCAATACCATACCTTCAGCAGAAAATTGAACAGCTCCGCCTCCTAATATCGCAGCCAACCCCAAAGAAGTAGATTGTATAGGCGTAAATTTAAAATTGATTCCAACTAATACACCTACTACCAATCCCAACATAGAATTTGACATAGCGGTGGCATCTAATACAAATTGTCCTTGAGGAAACACAGGAAGCAAGGCTTTAAATAGTTCCCCTAATAATGCTCCAGGAATCAAAGCAACAACTGTTCCAATAGCTAATCCATTTAATACATTCATTGCATAATTTTTAAAGGTAAGCTTTTCAGTTTGCATAATAAGTTCTCCTTTTTATTCGTTATTAAAAATGCCGCTAAATATAATCATTTTCAATCATTTATCATTCTAAAAAATCAAATAAAAGGAGGGCTTTTATTTGATTTAAAGCCCTTCACTTATTTTCTTATCAATGTGCAAATTACAGATGGATTGGTTGGCCTAACGCTAATTCAGCTGCGTCCATAATACTTTCTCCTAATGAAGGATGACTATGGATTGTCAACGAAATATCTTCAGCAGTCAATCCATTCTCAATGGCTAATCCTAATTCGCCAATCAAATCACTAGCACTTACTCCAGCAATTTGTGCTCCTAACAACGTATGGCTTTCTTTTTCTGTTACCAAGCGGATAAAGCCTTCTGTTTTGTTTAAAGAAAGCGCTCGTCCGTTGCCAGCTAATGGAAATTTGCTGCTGTTTACGTTGAAACCTTTTTCTTTTGCTTCTTTTTCTGTAAAACCGACAGTTGCCAATTCAGGGTCAGTGAAACAAACAGCTGGCATGGCTAAATAATCAACAGCTGCTCCTTTCATTCCAGCGATGGCTTCTGCCGCTACTTTTGCTTCATAACTTGCTTTATGGGCTAAAGCAAGTCCTGGAACAACGTCTCCAATAGCATAAATATTTTTCTTATTTGTCCGGCCTTGTTCGTCTACTTGTATAAATCCTTTTTCATTCGTTTCAATACCTGCAATCTCCAAACCAATATCGTCTGTATTTGGGCGTCTGCCGACTGAAACTAATACATAATCTGCTTCTAGTTGTTGTTCTTTTCCATCTACTTCGTAAACAACTGTTACCTGTTGATTATCTTGTACAGCTGATTTGGCCATAGCGTTTGTAACAACTGTTACTTGCTTATGTTTAAAATTTTGTTCAACTAACTTCACCATATCTTTTTCAAATCCCATCAAAATCTGATCCAAACCTTCTAAAATGGTAACTTCTGTGCCCAATTTAGCATATGCCCCAGCTAATTCAGTACCAATATATCCTCCGCCGATCACAATCATTTTTTTAGGTATTTCCTTTAAGTTCAATGCTCCAGTAGAATCAACAATTCGTTTACCAAATTTAAATGAAGGCAATTCGATTGGCCGGCTGCCTGTAGCAATTACGGCTTTTTCAAATGTATACGTTTGTCCTTTTTCTTCGTCGAACATCACATGCAATGTTTGGTTGTTTACGAAATAAGCTTCTCCTTTTATGATAGAAACTTTATTTTTCTTCAATAACTGCTCTACACCTCTTGTTAGGGGGCGAACGACTTTTTCATCTTTCCAGGCTTGTGTCTTTTCAAAATTTATTGTAGCTTCTTTTGTTTGGATTCCTAATATCGATGAGTCCAATGATGCTTGGTATTCATCCCCAGCATGAATCAACGCCTTGGATGGGATACATCCAACATTTAAACAGACTCCTCCAATATTACCTCGTTCAATTAGCGTAACTTTTTGACCTAATTGAGCAGCTCGAATCGCTGCTACATACCCTCCTGGTCCTGATCCAATCACTACTGTTTCTAGTTCTTCTGCAAAATCTCCTACTACCATTCTTCATTCATCCTTTCACGAAAAGCAATTCAGGATCTGCTAAAAAGTTCTTCAAATCGTTGATTGCTTGTTGAGCGGTCACTCCATCAATGATTCGGTGATCAAATGCGAATGATATTTTTAGCATCGGTACAACGATCGGTTGTTTATTTTCATCTGGTATCACTTCATCTTCGATTCTTGCCATACCTAAGATTGCAACTTCCGGTTGATTAATGATTGGTGTTGACCAAACTCCGCTGGTCGCTACTGATCCAACATTTGTAATTGTCATTGAGCCATTTTCCATATCTGCTCTAGTTAGCGTTCCATTCATTGCTTTTTCAGTATTTTCTGCCATTTCTTCTGCAATCGTAAATAAGCTTTTGCGTTCTGCATCACGAATCATCGGAACAAATAAACCTTTATCAGTATTTGTCGCAATACCAATATTAAAGTAATCATGATAGACGATTTCATCTGTTTCTTCATCAATTGAAGCATTCAATTCTGGGTAACGAGATAACATAGCTACTAATGCTTTAACAAAATAAGCAGTATAGGTTAATTTGACGCCTTCTTCTTTAGCAACACCTTTAAAGCGTTCTCTGTGATCCACAAGTTTTCCAACATTGACCCTGTCAAATACAGTCACGTGCGGTGAGACAGCTTTGCTGTTTACCATAGCTTTAGCAATAGCTTTACGTGTTCCAGACATTTTTACTCTTCTTTCCTTTTCAGATGAAATTGGAGCTGCTTTGGCCGGTACTTCTTGTTGTACTGGTTGGACGTTATCTTTTTCTGATTCTGCTGCAACAGATTTCGAAACGCCGGTAGTTAAGAAACGATCGATATCTTCACGAGTGACACGGTCATTTTTCCCTGTTGCCGGTACTTGAGTTAAATCCACATCTTTTTCACGTGCATATTTTCTAACAGAAGGAATTGCCAGCATTCTAACATCTATGTCTGAAGACAATTTGCGTTCAGATGATGTTGCTTGTTTATTTGAGTCCGTCGATTCTTTTCCAGGTTTTAAGTGCTTAACATCTTCGTGTTCAATAGCAACAGTGTCTGTTCCTTCTTTAATAACTTCATTTTCTTGGGGATTATCTTTTTGCAACTTTTCTTCATCTTTTTTAACACTGTCTTTTTCGTCATCAATCTCAATTTCCACGATTGAGTCTCCAACTTTGGCTATTTCTCCTTCTTCAGCTAATAATTTCACTACTGTTCCTGATACTGGAGAAGGAAGCCCAATTACCGCTTTATCACTTTGAATCTCTACTAAAATATCATCTTCTTTTACTTTGTCTCCTGGTTTGACATCCCAAGCTACAATTTCACTTTCATGAATCCCTTCACCGCTATCTGGTAATATGAATGAATAGGTCATTTATAAAGCCTCCTTATTTGCTTTTAGAATTCTACTATTTCTTTTATTTTCTTTTCAATATCTTTAGCATTTGGAATCCACTCTGCTTCTGCTGCCCCAAACGGAAAAACGGTATCAGGTGCTGTTACTCGACAAACAGGTGCTTCTAAGTACATGAATGCACGTTCTCCAATTTCTGACATCAATTGTCCTGCAATTCCTGCTTGTCTTTGAGCTTCTTGAGCTACTACAACTCGGCCTGTTTTCTTGACTGATTCAATGATAGTTTCCATATCAACAGGAGAAACAGTTCTTAAATCAACTACTTCAACAGAAATATCTTCTTTTTCGAGTATTTGTGCTGCTTTCAAGGCTTCACTAACCATTAAGCCATAAGTTACTACAGTTACGTCTGACCCTTCTCGAGTAATAGCAGCTTTATCTAATGGCACACGATAGTCTTCATCCGGGATATCTTGTTTAATAGAACGGTATAGTTTTAAATGTTCAAGGAAAATCACTGGATCATTGCTTTCAATAGAAGAAATCAATAACCCTTTTGCATCATATGGATTACTCGGAATGACAATTCGCATCCCAGGAACTTGAGATAAAATACCTTCTAGATTGTCTGAATGGAGTTCAGGTGTATGAACACCGCCGCCATAAGGAGCTCTCACTGTAATCGGCATACTTCTCGTGTTAGCAGAACGGTAACGCATCCGTGAAAACTGAGCAATGATCGGATCCATTGCCTCTAAAATAAATCCTGAGAATTGAATTTCAGGGATGGGTCTAAAGCCTTCAGTGGCAAGGCCGATAGACATTCCCAAAATACCTGATTCAGCTAACGGAGTGTCAAATACACGTTCTTTTCCATGTTTTGCCTGCAAGCCGTCTGTTACTCTAAAAACTCCTCCATTCGGCCCAACATCTTCACCATAAATTAACGTATTTTCATCATTTTTTAGTTTGTAATCTAAGGCATCATTAATGGCTTGAACAATTGTTTTTTCAGTCATTTTGTGACATCTCCTTTTCTTCATACACTGAGATTTGTTCTTGAACATTTTGAGGTGAAACTTCGTACATGTTTTTTAAGAAATCAGAAACTTTTTGTTTTTCAACTTTACCAATTGCTGTTACTGCTTCTTTGATTTCTTGTTTACATGTTTCAATTACTTCTTCTTCTTGCTCTTTGCTCCATAATCCTTTTTCTGTTAAATAATTTCTCATACGGATCAAAGGATCTTTTTCTTCCCATTCTGTTAGTTCTTTTTCTTTACGATAGCGTGTAGGATCATCTGACATCGTATGCGGACCGAATCTATACGTTAGCGC
Organism: Carnobacterium mobile DSM 4848; assembly: GCF_000744825.1. Lineage (NCBI taxonomy): Bacteria > Bacillati > Bacillota > Bacilli > Lactobacillales > Carnobacteriaceae > Carnobacterium > Carnobacterium mobile. The sequence goes on along the minus strand of NZ_JQMR01000001.1, from coordinate 2,023,974 downwards.
TTCAATGACAACAGGACCTTTACCTGCTATTGCATGATCTCGTGCTGCTGAAACAGCTGCATACATAGCTAATGGATCCATTCCGTCTACTTGAATTCCTGGAATCCCAGCAGCTACTGCTTTTTGTGCCAAAGTTTCTGCTTTTGTCTGTTCTTCAAGCGGAACAGATATTCCGTACCGGTTATTTTGAATAACAATCACATAAGGAACGTTATAGACACCTGCAAAATTTATTCCTTCATAAAAATCACCTTGAGAAGTTGCACCATCTCCATTTAATGAAAGAACTATATTCTTTTTATTTCTTTTTTTCATTCCCAATGCTACACCCATTGCATGAGTAATATGTCCACCGACAATAACTTGTGGAATATATGCATTTAAATCCTCAGGATATTCATTCCCTTTCATGTGACCCTTGTACCACAAAAAGGCTTTTTCTAATGGCAATCCTTGAAAAATCAACGGTACTAAATCACGATAAGTACCAGCAAAAAAGTCTCCATCTCGTAAAGCATATTGAGTAGCTACCTGACTTGCTTCTTGTCCTCCACCTGGAGCGTAATTTCCAAGTGCCCCTTGTCGATTTAATAAGGTAACTCTTTGGTCATAGGCTCTAGCCCAAACAATCCGACGCATTAATTCAATTAACTCTTCATCTGATAAATTAGGTTCTAATTCTGGATTGCTGACTTTTCCGGATTTATCTAAAACTTGATAAAAAGGAAAATCTTTTTTATAGTTCTCTACAATGTGGTCTAAGTTAAAATTTTTTGTGTTCTTTTTAGACATATCTACATCCCTTTCCTTAATCGTTTTTATGGAAGCGCTTTACGAATTTATTGTACTCCTTCTTTTCCTCCTTGGATAATTGACATATTCTATACCCATATAGAAACATTAAAACGCTTACATTATTAGGGAGTTTTTTCTAGCTTAAATCGGTGTAAGGCTAAAACATTCTTCCTTTCTTCACCCAAAAAAACAGGAGTCTAAGACCATTATGTCTTAATCTCCTGCTTAATTATTTACATTTATTATTTATCTATTATGACCAATCTACTCCTTTTTAGTCAAAAACTTTAGCGGATATCAAATTCTTCAATGGGTTCTGGGCCTCTCATTACTTCTTTTTCAATAGTCAGTCCTCCATCTGGATTCACTTTAATTGACCAGCGTACTAATTGAACTTGCCCTTCAGTCAGTTCAATTGCTGTAATAAAAGTTGGATAGACACAACAGCCTGAATTGAAATAAGGAAGTTCCTTGTCTTTAGGGTACTTAAATCGATGTGTGTGCCCGCAAATCAGCATCATCTTATTCTTTTTGATCCACTTATTAAAATTCTTTTCAATTTTATGTCGCTTAGAGACATTTTTTATCGGACTTGACGGATTCCTTATGCCAAATCCATGGAGAAATCGCCAAAAAAACTTTAGAGAAAGCATTGTAAAAAACGCAAATTGATCGTTGGGTGCATCTCCTTGGTGACCATGTACCGTTAAAATTTCTTGTCCCGTTTCTAAGTTTCTTAATACTAATGCTTCAATTGGTCTGAGTCCTTTAAGAAAATCAAAAAACACTTCATTGTATTCATCGTAGTTTGTATAGTAGTTCTCTTCCACAAATTTTTGTTTTCTTAAAAAGATATCATGATTGCCATACAAACGTATCAAACGCTTTTTATCAAAAAATTGTTTAATAAGATCAAATACTTCGCGATGAGCATTTTTAGTGTATTTAAAATCTGAATACTCTAACATTTCATCTCCGTCTCCCGCTTCAATATAAGTAAAATCATTTTTATAATAGTATTTCAAAGCATGAAGATAGATATTCCGATTTCGTGTAAATTCATCTGACATACTGCCATCTCCTCGATGGACATCACTAAAGATGACATATTTTGAATGTTCATCAAAATATTCAACTCTGGCTTTTTTATAAGCTTCCGTTAACCGTCTGTCTGTGAACACCTTCTTCACCCCATTTCACTTTAGTCTCCTTTAAAACAGACTAAGCTCTTATTTATCTTACTACCAGTATACTTTATCTATACTCATAACAAAAAATAATAGCCTGATGAACATTTCTTTTTCTGTGTCTGGGATTGCAGGGGGAATTGTTAATGATGCATCTAAAAATCCATAATGCGTAATCATTGTATTTGCTCAGATAGAATAGTACCATTTTAAGTAACAGGTAAAGAGAGCGAATTCAGGCAATTACTTAAAAATCAGCAGACCACTCACTAAGGAGGAAAACAGCATGGATTTAGGTATTAAGGGAAAAGTAGCTTTAGTTACTGGTTCAAGTTCGGGCATTGGTTGGGAAACGGCACGTGTTCTTTTAGAAGAAGGCGCCACAGTAATTCTTACGGGTAAAAAGAAAGAAAAGTTAGAACAAGCTGCAGCCAAACTGGGTACGAACGATAACCTTTTTCATTATGCTGCAGACATTACCAGCAGCCAAGAACTGAGAGCGATGCACGACAAAATTACGGAAGAAGTTGGAAAAATCGATATTTTGGTTCAATCCGCCGGCATTACCGGTGCACAAGGCCTTTTTCATGAAATTGACATGGCAGGCTGGGAATCGACACTCGAAGTAGATTTGCTCGGACCGGTTCGTGTGGTAAAAGAATTCTTGCCAGATTTAAGAGCAGACGGCTGGGGCAGACTAGTCTTAATAGCTTCTGAAGATGCTGTACAGCCTTATGACGATGAATTGCCTTATTGCTGTGCAAAAGCCGGAATCCTGGCCTTTGCAAAAGGACTTTCACGTACTTATGCTCGTGAAGGCTTACTGGTCAACACCGTTTCACCGGCTTTCATTGAGACACCAATGACTGATGCCATGATGGATAAACGGTCTAAAGAATTAAATGTATCAAAAGATGAAGCCATTCAATCGTTTCTTGATAAAAAAAGACCTTATATGGAACTCAAACGCCGCGGACAGACAGAAGAAGTGGCTGCCGTCATTGCCTTCCTTTGCTCTGATAAAGCTTCTTTTGTCAACGGTTCTAATTACCGCGTCGACTCTGGCTCCGTTGCTACTATTTAAAAAAGAGAGGAGAAAAGATACATGCAGAACCAACCAGAAAATGAAGTTCAACGCACACAACAAGCTAACCAACCTTATGACTACTTGATTATCGGAGGTGGTATGGTTGCCGCCTATGCCGCAAATGGAATACGCGAACAGGATAAAATGGGTACTATCGGTATCCTTTCTGCTGATGTCGATGCTCCTTACACTCGACCTGCTTTAACGAAAAAATTATGGACAGATGAGGAGTTTACAGAAGACCAAGTTTCACTTAATACAGAAGAAACAGGTGCTGAAATTGAATTAGAAACTGTCGTAACAGCAATCAATCGAGATATGCATACCGTTCAATTAGAAGATGGCACGGTCATCGGCTATACTAAATTACTCTTGGCAACAGGTAGCGAACCGGCTAAGATCGACGGTCCTGAAGATGAACGCGCAATTTTCTTTAGAAACTGGACCGATTATCGAAAACTTCGTGAACTTTCTGGCCATAACCGTCATATTTTAGTCATTGGCGGCGGCTATATCGGAGCCGAATTAGCTGCTGGTTTGGTACAGAACCAAACAAAAGTCACGCTAATTTATCCTGATGAAACCCTTGGAAGCAAACAATTTCCTGAAGAAATCGCCAAAGAGTACGAAGCTGCTTTTCAAAAAGCCGGCGTCACACTTGTGAATGAAAAACGTGCTACATCCTATCGAAAAGAAGACGACAAATTGGTTTTAACGCTTGATGATGGTACAGAACTCGAAGGTGATGCAATCGTAAGCGGACTAGGTGTTTCTCCACGCGTTTCCTTAGCAAAAGAAAGCGGCTTGAAAGTAGAAGATGGTGTTGTTGTTGATGAATATCTGCGGACTGAAGATCCAGATATTTATGCAGCTGGAGATATCGCTGCTTATCCAGATAAAATTTTAGGCAAAAATCGAATCGAACACGTGGATCATGCACGAAATTCAGGAGAAGCTGTTGGAAAAGCGATGGCTGGGTCAGATGAACCGTATACACATACTCCTTACTTCTATTCTGTCGTGTTTGGTATCTCTTGGAAAGCTATCGGAACATTAGATCCAGAGCTAGACACATTGATCGATAAAGTCGGCGATGGAAAAGTTGTTTATTACCTTAAAGATAATAAACCGGTGGGTATCTTGCTTTGGAATGTTAAAGCCGATTTAGACGATGTCCGTAACATTCTTAGTAATCCGCCTGCTGATTCAACTGCATTAAAAGGTGCTATCCAAGAAAAAGAAGAATAAACGTAAAACAACCTCTCTAATAAAAAAAGGCACTGCCTTAGGTTTATTTGAACCTAAAGCAGTGCTTTTAGTCTCTATTGCTTTGATTGTTAGTGATTCTCATTTCAGAAATTCCGAATCAATGACTTTATCTGTTGTCTGCTGTAAAGAGGCTTTCGATACTTGATTCTCTTGATAACCATTAAGAACGTGCTGCTGTGCAAGTTCTTCTGTATAATCATCCAACGGGTATATCTTAAAATTCTGTCTTGATTCAGCGTAATCATTCTGATCTCCTGTATAATGCATCACTGTCGCATCCCATTTGACATTTTCAATAGCTTTCTCTTCTTCTTTTACCACAAAATCAAAAGAAATCATTCCTCCTAAGATATTATTTTCAGTTCCGGTCGACATAGCAGACAGGAAATTTCCTAAAGAGTAAACGACCAATGTTTGATGGCCATTTTTCCCTTCTACCCATTCAACCGGTTGAATCACATGAGGGTGTGTGCCAATCACCGCATCCACTTCTAGATCTGCAAACAACTGAGCATATTCTTTTTGAAAGGCATTTGGTTCAAGCATATGTTCATCTCCCCAATGTGCTGACACAATAACGAAATCACTAACTTCTTTTGCCTTTTTAACATCTTGAGTAATCAAGTCTTTGTCAAAATAGTTTAAACGATAAGAGGCATCCGGCTCAATACCATTAGTTCCATATGTATAAGCCAAGAAAGAAAAAGTTAGTCCATCTCTTTCAATGACTGGGATCGCATCGCGCTGCTCTTGGGAATCAAATACCCCTGTAAATACCATGTCTTCTTGTTGTTCCCATATTTCTAAAGTGTTCAAAACGCCTTGTTTGCCTTTATCCAATGAATGATTGGAAGCTCCATTCACTAAATCAAACCCTAAATCCTTTAAGTTGTCCGCCATATCGCTGGGCGTGTTGAAATCTGGATAACCAGAAAAACCAAATGCATCTCCGCCAATCAATGTTTCCTGATTAATAAAAGCTAAATCTGCCGTTTCGATAGGATCTGCTACATACTCAAACATTGGTTTAAAATCAAATGAACCGTCTTCTAACTGAGCTTCTTCAAAAATCACATTATGGATCAGGTTGTCTCCTACTCCCACAAATGAAATTCTTTTTTCTTCATCATGCGGGTCTTCTGGTTCAACAGATGACTCACTTGATGAGACTAGTGCTAGTTCTGCGGCTGACGAAACATCTCTGGGGCTTTCAGCAGATTGATTTTCGCATCCGCTTAATACCAGCATTGCTACTAAAAAACCGATTTTTTTCATATTCATCTTCCTTTCCTATGCAAACTGATTTGAGTGCTTCTCTTCCTAATTCTATAATATGAATTATACCCGTTTCATTTCGTAACCTCTAGTAAAGCACCGTTTCTTGTCTGGGTACACTAAAAAAACAAGCTTGAAATAGAATCTCAGGCTTGTTTCTCATTTTTTCTTTAACCAATTAGTTGTTTTCGTTCATTATAGAAACCTTTGTAGGCTCGATAGCTGGCTATAACTGAAGCGATACTGGTTGTTGATAGCAACATAAACGTCACCATGATTTGGTATTTTATGGCTTGTGTCGGATCAACTCCAGCAAACATCAACCCTGACATCATCCCTGGCAAACTGACTAAGCCAAGCGTCTTAGCTGAATCGATCGTCGGGGACATTCCCGCTTTAATACTGTCTCGGACAATTGAAATGGAAGCTTGTTTTAAGTCCGCTCCCAGTGCTAATTTTTCTAGTATCTGCTGACGCTGGTCGGTAAATTTACTATTCAGATTTCGATAGCAAATTCCGATTGCAATCATTGAGTTGCTGGCAATCATTCCGGATATCGGAACGACTTGAGAAGGGCTGAATGCTATGGAGCCTGAAAATAACAGGATGACCAATGTCAACGCAGTCGCAGTTAAAATTGCAATAAAAGATGTTTTAAACGCTCCCGGAATCCCTTGACTTCTTTTAGCAGCATTGTAGGAAGCATTAAAAACAATAACCAATGACATGGCCAGCGTGACTATGGTGTTGTCCAACTTGAACACATATCCAAGTACGTAACCGACTGCAAATAATTGGACGACAGCGCGAAAAACGCCCCATAGAATATCTTTTCCTAAATCAAGCTTTTCTTTGTAAACAACTCCTAGTGCAACCAACACTAATCCTGTTGCAAGTAACAATGAAGTGTTGCTGATTTCTAAATTCATCTTTTTTCCTCCGCTTCTCCATTGACAATCTGGATAACACGATCTGATTCTGCAATTTCGTCAGTGTTATGTGTAACCCACAATACCGTGATGCCTTCTGTTTGATTCATTTCTCGAATCAAGTGTCTGACGATCAATTGATTTTCTGCATCCAGTGCACTAGTAACTTCATCCAGCAATAGAACCTTGGGTGTAATCAACAAATTGCGCACTAAAGCGATCCGTTGTTTTTCCCCACCTGACAGATCGTTGATATTTTTTGTCAAATACGTTTTATTCAATCCGACCTTCATTAGATAAGCTGCGGCTTTTTCAGAATTAAAATTTTCTTGTCTGATTTCATAAGGAAAAGACAGGTTTTCCTGAACGGTTTTCCCAAACAATACCGCTGTCTGAAAACAATAAGAAACTTCTTTACGGTACGCAATCGGAGCATACTCTTCCAGACGCTTACCTTGGTAGTCTATTGAGCCGGCCGTTTGCGAGATCATAGAAGCCATTATTTTTAAAAGCGTACTTTTCCCGCTGCCAGATGGTCCGGTAATCGTCACAAATTCTCCTTCTTCAATTGAAAGATTGATGTCATTTAAAATCAAGTTATCATTTGCTTTAAAACTCAGTTGAGTCAATTTAATAATCGGTTTGCTCATTCTGTCTCCTCCTTTGTTTTCTTTAAAACAGTTTATGTAAACATAAAAAAAAGCTGCTCATTGATAGAACAGCTTACATTATAACAGTTATCAACTAATGGTCCAATGAAGTTTATTTTAATTTCTTTTATTGTTTGAATGAACGGTATTTTATACTAGTGAAATGATTATCAGTTATACTTTGATTTCATCATTTAGCAGACTGCTCTGTACTGCTTCAGCTTATTTAAGGAAAGCCGCTCACTTATCTTACTTAACGCTTGATACCTAGAATATCTTCTTTGGCATGAATCAATTGAGTGATCAATTTACTATAAGGAGCGTTTAACCCTTTATTTTCTGCTTCTTTTGCTACTGTACCATTCAAAAAGTCAATTTCGGTCAGACGTTTATTCTGCAAGTCTTGATGCATAGAAGGATAATGAGCTCCAACTTTTTCTGCTGTCGCTTTCAAGTAGCTAACCGTTTCTTCTACGTCTAAATGGACACCTTCAGTTTCCGCCACAAGAGAAAATTCACTGACGATTTCTTTGATCAGGTCTTCATGTTCAGAAGTTGCGAACAACTCTTTGATATTGCAATTTAGTAGGGAACACAAAGCGTTCATTGTGCCATTGACGCAAGCTTTTCTCCATGTTGTAAAATGAACATCTTGACTATAGACACCGTTCAACCCGCTATCGGCCATCATTTTCACTATTTGAAGGGTACTTTCTTTTTCGTTGATATCCGCATTTTGGACTTCAACAGGACCTTCACCCATGAAATGTGTTTTCCCTGGCGCATCTAACCCACCTGTCCAAACAGTCGTACCCATAATGATATTTTTTTCTGGAATGTATTCAGCAATTGTCTTAGCATGTCCCAATCCATTTAATAAACAGATAACTTTAGTATCCTCTGACAGCAAATGTTTAATTTTTTCCAACATATGACGTAAGCCCATTGACTTAGTGAAAATAAATACAGTATCGAATGTGTCTTTAATGTCAGCAGGTTTTCCTATGGGAATGTCAATGTTGTCTTCTTTTCCATTTACAGTTATAGTCAAACCGTTTTTTTGAATGGCTTTAATGTGATCTTCCCAAAAGTCTATCAAAGTAACGTCGTTTCCATTTTTTTGCATCATATAACCAAATCCACAACCTAAAGCTCCAGAACCCGCAATTGCTATTTTCATTTTAAAATTCCTCCATTTGTTTAATAAATTATCTTTCATTTAATTTGAAGCTGGTATAAATTTGAAGATATCATTCTCGTAAATATGCAGTACTTTATTGCAAACAACGTCAATAAGGTAACCACCTACAAAAGGGATCACAAAGTAGGCTAAAAGAACGTTCATTAACCCTGTTCCCATATTAAAGGATTGGATAGGTCCAACTAAACCAACGATTCCAAAACCAGCTGTTTGCGGTGTACCTTGAATGGTCAGCATATAAACACCAATCCCTGAAACAAAGGCATTGATAACAACTGGAATCATGATTTTTGGATGTTTGATCAAGTTAGGAATCATCATTTTCATAGCTCCCAATAAAATGGCTAAGGTTGTCCCAGTTTGGTTGATTCGGATAGAACCGATGACTAAAATGGCAGTACATGCCGTTATTCCCACTGCTGCTGCTCCAGCTCCTAATCCAGTAACTCCGATAGCAATTCCTATCGCAACGGTTGAAATTGGTGAAATAATGATGATAGAAAACGCAATAGATATTAAGATAGTCATTAGTAATGGTTGTAAAGAAGTAAAGCTGTTGATCAAGTTTCCAAGTGAAGAAGTGATGATGCCAACATATGGAAGCATCATCAAACCTAACGTGCCTACACCTACACTAACGATGATCGGCATTAGTATCAGTGTTAGTGAACCTAATCGACCTTGCAGAAGCCGTGTAACAAATACTGCAATAGCAGAGACGAGCATAACATTGATCAAATCACCAATACCAACTAATTGCACTCCGGCTTCAGTAACTTGATAAGCACCTGAACCTAAAAAGGCGGCGGCTCCTATAACGACACTTTCCATTCCGCTTAATTTAAACTGCAAGGCTACTAGAACTCCAATAATTGCTGGTGTGATAAATTGCATGATCATGACAACACTTGCTAATAACTCAAATACAGATCCATACGGTATAAGCGACTTGAAGATCGAACCCAATATTGCATTTGCAATCAATCCTATAACGACTCCTGAGGCTGTTCCTGCTAAGACTTTATTTAAATAATCTTTCCCTGTATACGCAACTTTATTTTCCATTATTAAACTCAACCTTTCCTATTTTAATTGACAGAGACCATGTACTTTTTATTTCTGTGATTTTTTTCACATATCTTTCTTACAAGTTCATAATATCACAAACTTTTACAGACTTCAATTTTTTTTGAACTAATTCGTGTAAATACTTCTATTTCTAATTATATTCTAACTTAGCCAAGAGGAATGTTTAACTTCAGTAACTAAATACCCCTGTAAAAGTAGAATAGAAACAGACTTTTACAGGGGTGTTTTTATTTTATTCTACAAAACAGAAGTTGGCTGAAGGCGGTAAGTAATCCAATAAGAATACCGACTCTTCTTTGATATGACCAACAATATTTCGAGTTCCATCATCTTTCATTTCTTTTAAGGCAATTTGCGTTTCGCCTTTGTATTGACCGAACTGATCATTACAAATCAGGATATCACCTTTTTTGATTTGACCGGTTTGATGAGCAGGAAAATCTTCATTTTTATATTTAATACGTGTCATAGATGAACGGATCATATATTCTGAGCGGTCTCCACGGTAACTATGAATCTCTTCTAGAATAACTTTTTTCTCTAAATCTGTTGCATTTTCTGAAAATTCTATTTTCAATTCTGGATACGCTCCAAGATAAGCTTCAGCTACAGCTTCTAACTCCTCTTCTGTCGCGTATGCATTCCCGATCAGCAAATCATCAATTGAATCCATCAATTTATAATGAGTTGCTTGAGTATGGATTGGCAAATAACGGTGCTGTTCCAATGTGCATAGCCCTTCTTGAACTGGCCATGGACCAAGTTCTCCATTTTCTGCTGTAATAAAGGCAGCGGTATGAAGATTGTATTGGTTGAATTGTGCTGTAGTCTTTTCAAAATGTTCTTGAGAAAGTCCAGAATAAAGCTGTGGATAGAAATTATGAGAAGCTGTTAAGTAGTCTCGATTCGGTTGATTGCTCATCACATTATCAATGTACTTCGTGCCGCTGCTCATATTGACTTCAATTTTCAGCTGTTCCGAATTTTGTGTCATCCGCGCTTCTTCAGCACCGGTAAACCCTAAATCTAAGCGGATCGCACTTGCGCCAAGCTCTTTAAAAAAGCTTAAGTCTTCGTAGCTGACACCTAATTGTCCAAATAGTCCTGGATTAATGTCTAAAACAGTTTCTATTCCAACTGAACTTGCATATTGAATCACTTTTTTAAATTTATCAACAACTTCAGTGGTATCGCCTTCTACTTCCAATAAACTCATAAAAACACGTGTATAACCGTATTGGCTTGCTAAGTCTAGATACTCTTTATCCTTTTCATACGTACTTTTGGCCGGATAAATAGAAATTCCGATATTTTTCATTGTCGCCCTCCATAAATATACTGTTCTCGCTTACACTAAACAATGGTAAGCGTTTCACAGTTAATTGTAAAGGATTATTGTATTTTATTACTGGGTTGAAGCGATTCATATGTTATATCCAGCTAATAAAATCAAAAATGGTCTAGGTCCCGTTAATAGTATTAAATTTCTCCTAATATTGCTATAGTTTGTATCTTTTAAAAGGAATGAACTCTAGTAAAATAGAATATATATCTATCAGGTTATTAGTTCGTTTAGTCAATCTACGGTTAATCGATCTTTTAGCACAACCTATTTACGAGGAGGAAAAAAGTTGGAAACATTACTGCAAAAGTTCTCTGATTATCAAGAAGTCTACACAAAAGGTACTTATCTTTTCTTTACAAAAAATCCAATAAAAATTAAATTTTTCGGAAAATTTTTTCGCTTTGAAACATTTCAAGATGTATTTGGCAACAATCTAGACAATGCTCTTTTTGAACTGGTGCCGAGCGACTTTTCCGGCGAAACGGAAATGTCCTTAACACATGAATTTGATCGTACGTTAAAACCAGATAGTTTCACATTAACGGTAACTGAACAAAAAGAGATTATCATCAAAACAAAAAACTTACGCGGTTTTCGTTATGCAGCTGAAGCTTTGAAGCTGCTTTTTGAAAAAACCAGCAACGGAACAGCTTGTTTGCTAGTCTCCATTGCCCATTCCGTTTCTTTTCAAGTTCGCGGTGTTATTGAAGGATTTTATGGGCTCCCTTGGCAACATGCTGATCGATTGGATGTCTTACATTATCTTGGGAAAAATCGGATGAATACGTATATGTATGCTCCAAAAGACGATGAATACCAACGTAATTTATGGCGCACATTATATCCTGAAAAAGAACTTGCTCAGTTTGAAGCATTAATTGAGACCGCTGAAAAAGAAATGATTGATTTTTATTATATGATTAGTCCAGGCAATGACATTGACTACACTCAAACAGAAGAAGTAGCGGTTTTGACTAATAAGCTGCAACAACTGATTGATATAGGTGTTAGAAACTTTGGCTTATTAATGGATGATATTGACTATTTGCTAAAAGGCAACGCTAAAAAGAAATTTGCTTCATCCGCCAGTGCACATGCTTATTTGATTACACAAGTTGACAACTTCTTAAAAAATGAGCTAGAAGATTACTGCTTTGTTGTCTGTCCGACAGAATACGATAATCATCAAGATTCTTCTTATTTGGAAATATTGAGTGAAAAGATGCCTAAAAATATTCCCTTATTCTGGACCGGCCCTTCAACTTTAGCTGCACAAATCACTACTTCTGAAATAAAAACTATGGCTGCTGCCTACAACAGACCAATGATCATCTGGGACAACATTCCGGTCAACGATTATCAGAAAGACTATGAATTGCTGTTTCTAAGTCCGTACGAAAACCGCTCACCACTGCTGAATCAGGAACCATTCCAGGTTGTTGGAGTCGTCTCAAATCCAATGGCCCAATGGGAATTATCAAAATTGACTATCCATAATATGAGCCAATTTTTATGGAATTCTGCTGGTTATAAAACAGTAGACAGCTGGAATAAAACGTTAGCAGAGTATCTTCCGGCTAAATATTATAAAGCTTTAAAGATTTTTGCTCAGTTTAACCCTAATAAATATACCAGGGAAGTTCTGACACTTGAACAACAAAATGCCATCCAAGAAAAAGATTTAGTTTTTATTACAAATCAATTGGAACAACTGGTTGAAGCAAGCTGGCAACTATTAGAAGTTGAGGATTCTGCTTTTCAACAAACGATTGGCCCTTGGTTAAAACGCACAAAAGAAGATTTGCTTTATTGGCAGACAATAATGGAAGGCTATCCTGATAAAATCCAAGCAGTAAAAACTAAGTTGGCTGATATTCCTTATCGAATCGGCACGGATTTACCCGCTGCATTTGTCCAGTATTGGAAGCTAACCGAAAAAATTGCAGTAAAGGAGAAAGTCAAATGATGTGGGAACTTATTGAAAGTTCTAGCGATACTCTCAAAGCAGTTGAAATAACAATAGCTTGGCTGGAGAATCATCATGAATTGAAACCAGCCAAGATTTATTATCACAATAGTGCCGGAAATGAATTAGTGGTCCACTATGATCAAGCAAACGGTACTGCACATATTTCCGGTAGTATGGAAGTGCATCTTTTTCGTGGGTTAGGTCTGCTGCTAGAGATGCAGCATGAAGGTCTTTCTGAGAAACGAGAAACAATGCAGTTCGATCAGTTGGATTTTATGCTGGAAACATCCAGAAATGCAGTGATGAACATGAAAAGCATCAAAAAATTTATTTTAATGTTGGCTTTGATGGGCTATACAGGTCTTTATTTGTATATGGAAGATACCTACGAAATCACTTCTCGTCCTTATTTTGGTTATTTAAGAGGTCGCTTTTCAAAAATGGAATTGCAGGAAATAGACCAATACGCTCAGTTATTTGGCATCGAAGTAGTTCCGTGTATTCAAACACTAGCCCATCTCTCGCAGGCTTTGAAATGGGAAAAAATGGCTGAAATGAGAGAAGATGAAGACACTTTATTAGTCGGTTCTGAAGCAACATACGCTTTTATTTTAGACATGCTGGAAACTGTAAAAGCTACATTCAGTTCAAATAAAGTGCACATTGGTTTGGATGAATCTTATGGAGTAGGTCTTGGGCAATATTTAAACCTCTTCCCTTATACGGAACGCTTCACTTTAATCAAAGTGCATTTGGAAAAAGTGGTTTCGTTGTGCCGAGAACTAGACTTACAGCCGCTTGTCTGGAGCGATTTCATCTACCATACTTTGGATAAAAAAGGTCTGTCGGGATACTATCCAGTAGAAGCGGAAATCGATGAAAAAAAAGCGAAGTCTATGCCGAAAGACGTTTCCTATGTCTACTGGGATTACGGCGAATTTGAGTCAGAAAAATATAAAAAACGGATCGAGAACCATCGCCTATTTGCAGATGATGTAGTATTTGCCGGTGGAATCCACATTTATGGAGCCATCGTACCTAATCACGGAAAATCATTAAAAACATTAAACCCTGCTTTAATGACCTGTAAAAAAACTGGTGTTAAAAAAATCTTAGCTACGACATGGGGCGATAATGGACAGGAAACTTCTCATTGGAATGCTTTACCGATCATGCAGTGGTACGCTGAGCATGCCTATCATGAAGAAGTAGCAGCAGAGCTGATTGCTGCTCGGTTTGCCATATGTGTGCAACCTAACTTGTATGATTGTATGTTATCGCTTCGCTTCTTGGATGAAGTTCCTGGAGTAGAGCCGCTGAATCATTACATGGCTAATCCATCTAAATATCTGCTTTGGCAAGATCCTTTGTTGGGCCTTTTTGATGACCATGTCAATCGGTACCAAAAAGATGGAAACTTGATACAGCATTATAAACAAAGTAAACAATCTATTAACTCTTATCTTTCTGAATCAACAGACGTTTTTCAATTAAATTTAAAGTTGTATCAAAGTTTAGCTGAAGTTTTGGAACTAAAAGCCACTTTCGGAATAGATTTACTCAGTGCTTATCAAGATAAACAGGTGGATTCTTTAAATGAGCTCGCTTACAATCGGATTCCTGCTATCATCGATGCTGTTGAAAGGCTCCGAGATCGTCATTCTACTATTTGGCTGGCTACTTATAAAGCTTTCGGATGGGAAACATTAGACATTCGTTATGGTGGGCTACTCCAACGTTTAAAGACCGCTCGCCAAAGAATTGAACACTATACAACTGGCGAAATCAACCAAATAGAAGAACTAGAAGAACAACGTCTGCCTTTTTTAATTGGAACAACCCCTTTGTCTATCAATGTACCGGATTATAATGATATTGCTTTTACAGGATACCATTAAGTTTTCATTTAAAATCATCAGTATTAGGAACTTTCAAACAAAAAGAAGCTGTCAGTTTTATACTGATAGCTTCTTTTTGTGTAGATATAGCTTCTTATTTTCCAGCAGCTGGTTTACGAGAAATCTTGTTAAAATCAGCATGGACAAAAGAATTGGTAGCTAAGAATAAAAACAAGCCGCCAAAAACAGCCATAACAATTCCACTCATCCAAGGTGTTACGACAAATCCATTGAAATCAAACGCCAAACCTAATTTCAACCATTCTGTTTGCGTTAAGCCGCCTTTTTCCAACATAATCGTTCTAAAAAATGCAGTTGTATAAGTCATCGGGTTAAAATACGAAACAAATTTCAGGACTTTAGGTAAAAAGTCGATGGGAATATAGGCTCCTGATAAAAATGTGAAAGGTAATACAACAGCTTGCTGTACGACTTGAAAAGTAGATGAGCTTTTCACCATAGAGGCTAAAAACAATCCTAATCCCGAAAATACCAATCCAACTAACATTAATGCCAGTAAGACATACAAAATCGTTTGCCACTGTTCAAATCTTAATCCAGTGAAAAATCCAATAATTAAAATTAGAATTCCTTGAGTTGTTGCAATTGTAGCGGCTGAAAGAATTTGTCCCAAGGCGACTTGAAAACGACTGGTCGGGCTGACTAAAATCTCTTTCATAAAGCCAGAGACTGTATCGTCAATTGTTGAAGTTGCAATATTTAAAGACGTTTGAAATACAGTCGCCACAATAATCCCAGCTAGTAAGAAAGCTGTTGGATCTTCTACTTGATCTGTTTTGAATATTGAATTAAAAACATAGAGGAAGAAGAATGGAATAACAAGCGACGTAATAAGTTTTACTCGATCGCGAACAAATCCTCGAATGTTTCTTAACCATAGTGCTGTGATAGTTCTCATTCTGAAGTCTCCTCTCTTATTTCTTTACCTGTAATTTCTAAAAAGACATCATTCAATGTTCCTTTATTAATCTCTAGATCTTGAATTTCTTCTTTAAATGGTTGAATAAAATCCAAAAACGCTTGAATATCGTCTACATCTACATCAACATAAAAAGTTTCTTTTTCTTTTTGATAACCAAAATGCTGCTTTGTTAATGCCTCTTCAAATTTTTCCGGCTGATTGACATGTAAAGTTGCTTTGTCTTTTGTATAGTTTCGTTTTAAGTTTTCAGGAGTATCGTCTACCATGATTTTTCCATCATCCATAATTGCTACATGATCGCAAATCTCAGCTTCATCCATATAATGAGTTGTTAGAAAAATGGTAATATTCTTTTCTTTTTGCAGCTTGGTAATGTATTCCCACATCCGATTACGTGTTTGAGGATCTAGACCTGTTGTGGGTTCATCTAAAAATAACACTTTTGGGTAATGCAACAGTGCACGAGCAATTTCCACCCGTCGTTTCATACCACCTGATAGACTAGAGACGCTTTTATCTTTCCAATCCAGCAAATCGACAAGGTCTAAGACAAAATGGATTCGTTCTTTCACTTCACCTTTAGGAATACCATAGAAGACACAATGCATATTCAAATTTTCTGAAACTGTCATTTTTTCATCTAAAGTTTGTGACTGGAAAACGACTCCAATGGCTTTGCGGACTGCATCTTTTTCTTTTGAAACATCCTTCCCATCGATCAGTAATGTTCCAGACGTTTTTTCCATCATTGTGCACAACGTATTGATCGTAGTACTTTTACCCGCTCCGTTTGGACCAAGGAAAGCAAAAATGCTGCCTTCTTCGACTTCAAATGAAACATCATTAACGGCTGTAAAATCACCATATTTTTTAGTATAATTCTTCACTTCAATAATCGGCTTCATCCTCATTCTCCTTTCTTGACTCTCCTGACTCGTATCCTACTTCTTATAAAAAATAAATGCATTTAAAAAGATGCAAAATAATTTTCTTTAATAAGCTAGACTTATTAAGATTTTTTCTCATCGCCGATAAGAGCATATAGAAGAACAAACAGTTGTATGATAGCTACCGTTAAAAGAATATGTGCTAAGCCGGCTACACCAGAAATAGCAGCATTTGCTCCTGAACTTAAGTCTGTTCCTAAAACCGTCGTAATACCTCTAATCGTCAGCATCAGTAAAGTCGACAATAAGCCTACATTATAAATCATGTAGAAAGGCTTAAACTTTTTGTATTGTGTAATATGAAATACTTTCTCAAACAGCATTAAAATCAAAAATGTAAACATTCCTAACATTAAAGCATGCGTATGAAGCACGCTCAGCGACGTCCATTCTGTAAAATTATAGATATTAGTAAATTCTCTGTAAAATAAACCAGCTGCTAAACCAAAAACAGCATAAAAAAGACTGGTATTTAATAATCGTTTCATTTGTATTCCTCCTTAGAAATTAAAAATAAATGAAATCAGTTGAATGAATTACATTAAAAAACATCTCTATTTTCTCTTTTTAAAATAACTCACTCCTAAAGTTACACATGTGTAACTTTATGAAATTAGTATACCTATAGATAACTTTGTTGTCAAGAAAGTGGAATTAATTAACTAAAAATAATCTTGCTTCTTTGAAAAAATCTAATAGGCCAACAAAAACACCCACCTATTTATAAATAGATGAGTGTTTTATATGATAGTTAATTCTATCTCTCTAGTGATTCAATTTTTATTTTACATGGACAAGTCTTCTCCGTTGCTGGCGATCACTTTTTTGTACCAGTCAAAGGATTTTTTCTTAAAACGAGCTAACGTTCCATTTCCTTCGTTGTCGCGGTCAACATAGATAAAACCGTAACGTTTTTTCATTTCGCCTGTACCAGCACTAACCAAATCGATACAGCCCCAGCTTGTATACCCCATCAAGTATACGCCATTTAGTTCAACGGCATCTTTCATCGCTTGCAAGTGTGCTGCTAAATATTCGATGCGGTAATCATCAGCCACATATCCATTTTCATCTGGTTCGTCTACCGCGCCTAAGCCGTTTTCAACGATGAAAAGAGGTTTTTGGCAGCGGTCATACAATGAATTCATCGTCGTTCTTAGTCCTAATGGATCTATTTGCCAACCCCACTCGCTCACTTCCAAATAAGGATTTTTTACAGAAGCAAAAATATTGCCAGAAGTTGTTTCATTTACCTTTGGATCAGTCGAAACAACACGTGAAGAATAGTAAGAGAAAGAGAAAGAGATGAAACCTACCGTATGTTCTTTCAACAACTCTAAATCTCCATCTTCCATTTGAATCGTGACGCCTTCACGTTCTAGTTTTTTCAAAGCATAGGCAGGATATTCTCCGCGCGATTGAACATCGATAAAGAAGTAGTTCTCACGGTCAGCTTCTTGCGCTTTGAAAACATCTTCTGGATTACAAGAGTAAGGATAGTAATGCCCAGCAGCCAGCATACAGCCCACTTGGTTTTCTGGATCGACTTCATGAGCAATACGGGTAGCAATGGCACTCGCTACGAGTTCATGATGAGCCGCTTGGTATTTTACTTGCTCTTCATTTTCGCCTTCTTCAAAATACAATCCCGATCCCATAAATGGAGCATGAAGAATCATATTGATTTCGTTGAAGGTTAACCAATATTTCACTAGCCCTTTATAACGACGGAAAATAACATTACAAAGGTTTTCGTAGAATCCGATCATTTCGCGGCTGCGCCATGCACCATATTTCTCGATCAAATGTATGGGACAATCAAAATGCGTAATGGTCACTAAGGGTTCAATACCATATTTATGACATTCTTTGAATAAGTCTTCATAGAATTGCAGACCTTCTTCGTTTGGTTCAGCGTCGTCTCCCATTGGGAAAATACGGCTCCATGCAATCGATAAACGATAGGTTTTAAAGCCCATTTCTCCAAATAATGCGATATCTTCTTTATAGTGACTATACATATCAATAGTCTCTTTAGCTGGGTAAAAGTGCTCATCATCAAAATCAAACATTTTTTGTTTTCCTGTAATGATCGGGAAGCGATCTTTCCCAGTTGGAACCACGTCTACGTTCGCAAGTCCTCGTCCGCCTTTATCATAGCCACCTTCACATTGATTGGCAGCTGTAGCGCCGCCCATAAAAAGTCTTTTCTAAGTCCCATATATATATCCTCCTTCAATCCTATTCAGCGAAAGCTGTAATGTTTACTCATCTACAAGATGTAGCATAGTGATTTTTCCTTTGTAAGCCCTTTAAAATATTTTATCCGTACAACCTGAATTCAGGAAATGGCCCTTTATTTGATGACTTTTATAATTTTTCCGCCTAGTACTACAGCAGAGCCTACAGAACTGATAATGCAACGGCTTCTCCTTTCATTGGTGAGACAACCGTTTCTTCAGCTCCGCTTACTGTTGTTTGGATAGCTTCATCCTTATCATTGCTGGATACAGCTGGACGGTCTTTATCTGCTAGTGCATCTTCTTCAGTAACAGGCTCTTTATATAGAAGGAAAGAAATAGCAAAGGAAACTACGATACTGATTGCTGCACCGATACACTCTAAATAAAAATAGCTCAACGTATTGTCTCCAATGTAACATGGAAGAGTCAATAATCCGGGAGACCCACCAGAAAAGTTTCTTACTTTAGTCATCCCCACAAAAAGTCCACCGAAATAAGAAGTGCAAGAAAATTTAATAGCACGTGAAAAATAACTTTGTTGCTGAAATCAGACTAAAGCCGGTCGCAGCTTTTTTTTGACATGTTATACTTATGAATACTAGAAGAAAGAAATCAGAAAGAGGCGGCAAATCGAATGGAAAAAATCAGAACCAAATTTCAAATATTTATGATTGGCAGATATGGCGTGGATAAGCTTTCAACCTATTTGCTTTATGGAGGATTAGCTTTCGTTTTCTTATTTAGTTTGCTGAAATGGACACCCGGAAGTTTAATTGGATGGGTAGCCATTCTCATTGGTTACTATCGAGCTTTTTCTCGTAATCGTACTAAGCGCTATCAAGAAAATCAAAAATTTTTGACTTTCATCTATCACCTTAATGATAAATGGAATAAACAACGAAATAAATTTCATCAGCGCAAAGTGTACAAATACTATTCTTGTTCTAATTGTCATAAAGAGTTTCGAGTTCCACGAAACAAAGGGAAAATAAAAGTTACTTGCCCTCATTGTAAAGAGCAATTCATCAAAAAAACCTAGTTGGCAGCTTCCCAACTCATACAATAAAATCCCGTTTCCTATCTTATCGAATTTTTCTGAGAGCAGGGACGGAATTTTATTTTTTTCTGTTTATTATCCTTTCCTAGCTTCTTTTGGAATATTTTTTATAAAACCATTAAGTAAAAAAAGAACTACCACGAGGGTAATTCTTTAAATAGCCTATTGAACTTTTTCAGCCTCTTTTATGACGTTGTTATTTTTCACTTCAGTATTGTCTGACAGTAATTTATTCGCAATAATCAGCAAAATCGGAAGGAGCACATCATCAGCATAACCCGCTACAGGAATAAAATCCGGGATAAAATCGATAGGACTAATGATATAAAAAATAATCGCTGCAACCATCAGTTTCTTTTTCCCGCTTACTTTTGTACTAAAAAGAGACAATACAAGAGATTTTACTTGTTTCACCGGTGTTTTCTTTTGTTTTTGAATCATTTTCATTTTTCATCTCATCCTTTATCATGATAGATTCGGAAAATCAGTTAATTTCATTACCAAAATTCAGAGACAGAGTGGATGCTTTTTGCAATTGAGTTATACAATTTATCTTTCGGAAGTCACTAACAATGAGACATTGGACACAACTGCTTATTGTTCTATTGTCTTCGTTTATAGATTTAGTATAACCGATTTTTTCTTTAAATAAATCAGTCTAGAGTATGAAATATATGATGAAAGTATTAGGCTGTCAGACTATAAATATGATCACCTGATTTTTAAAACAACGTATACAAATAATTTAGCTATACATAAGCTC
The DNA here is from genome assembly GCF_000744825.1 of Carnobacterium mobile DSM 4848. NCBI lineage: Bacteria > Bacillati > Bacillota > Bacilli > Lactobacillales > Carnobacteriaceae > Carnobacterium > Carnobacterium mobile. Next base: position 2,003,327 of record NZ_JQMR01000001.1, on the reverse strand, counting down.
CATACTATTTCTCTTTAAGGAACACTATGGCATCGATTTTGAATGAGACAAAGAAAAAGCATCTCAAAAAATAAACACATTTTGAGATGCCTTTTTTGTTTTTTATTGTATTGCTTTCTTAAGATACAAACGGACGTCCGCCTGCTAAAACAAGTCCGACAATAGCCGTTACTACTACTAAACCAACGAGCACATTTTTCAGCATCTTTGTTCCCTTTTTGCCAAAAGCCATTTCACAGATAGCGATCGTACTTAATCCAAGTAAGATTTTTACTGTTGTTAATACGGCTTGAGAATCGAACGTATACATTGCTAAACGAATTCCTGTTGCAATCAAGACTAAATAAACGACTCGAATGACCATAAATAGAGCCTTCATTTCTTTATCTTGGTTAAATAATTTTACTAAAATAGCAACAAATATCAATATAAAAGCTGTTAAATGAATGTGTAGCCACATATGTTTATCCTCCTCTAATAATAAATGATTTCTTTGAATTTCATTGTAACACTAGTGTCACTTTCTTTCAATCAATAACATTGACCAGCTTGATAGTATTTCCTCTTCAAAAAAACTCTTCAAAGCAGGCACGTTTTACCGTACTTGCTTTGAAGAGCGTTTAAAAAGTGTGCTAATGTTAACTTTAGCGAATCGTACTGAAAGCTTTTGACCATAATAATAAATCATCAAACATACCTTGTGCATTTACTTTATTGTAATCATTTGGTTTGAAAATACTCATGTTTTCAAAGTCCGTCATTAATGAGAAGTTTGTTGTTGTGTGAACAGAAGCAACGCTCAATTCACCTAAGATAGAACGCATATCTTCATGAGCACGCGCGCCGCCTAAACTGCCGTATCCAACCATTGCTGCTGCTTTGTTCGCTACTTCTGGCTTTAAGTAATCTAAAGCATTTTTTAACGCTCCGCCTAATGCATGGTTATATTCTGGAGTGATAAATACATAGCCATCAAATGAAGCCATTTTTTCAGACCAAGCTTGAATTGCTGCCCCTGCTGCGGCTTGACGATCTTCAGAAAGTTTAGCTCCTAATAACGGTAAATCATAATCTGCTAATTCAACGATTTCGTATTCTACTCCTTCGTCGTTCCTATTTACTGCAAAGTCATGGATCCATTGTGTTACTGCTTCTGAGTTTCTTCCTTCACGTACGCTTCCTGAGATAATACCGATTTTCATATTGTTTTTCCCCTTTTCTTCTGTTTGTGATTTTTCCCCAAATATTGCTTCGCTCATTCGAGTGAATATTGATTTACTGTTCAATGCGTTTCCTCCATTATGTTAGTTTAATTGAAGGTAAACCATCAATTATTCACTTACATTTCGTAAGTGCTTATTTAGTATGCCACAGAAGAAGTTGCATTGCAACACTTATTTTTAGTAAGTTATTATTTTTTATATTGATCTATAGTAGCCACCCATCCAAGGGATAAGAAACCCTTTAGAAAATAGCATCGCGATGCGATATTATTTTCTTGCAAATTATATCGCATCATGATATAGTATATGCATCAAATACATCGAGGTGTGGTACATTGATCAACGAAAAATTAAAACAGCATTATATTCCAATGACTGAAACGGCCTTCTATATTCTTCTATCCCTAGTTTCACCAAAACATGGATATGCCATTATTGATCATGTTGAAAAGCTGACTAAAAAACGTATTTCATTAGGTCCGGGAACCATTTATGGAACTTTATCAAAGATGAAAAAGGATGGTTTGATCGAGCCCGTAAAAGAAGAAAGCAATCGAAAGATTTATCAAATCACGCCAATGGGAAAAGAAATTTTAGATAGTGAAAAAGCACGTATTGAAGAACTCTATTTCAACTCTAAAGGAGAGCTATAAGCATGGAAAAAAAAGTGTTAAAATTCATTACAGTGGATCAATTAGAGAAAGAACAAGACTTTTTGCATCGTATGGCTTTAGAAGGTTGGCATTTTACAAAGTATAAAAACTTGCGGTACCACTTTGAAGAAGGTAAACCGGCAAACCATATTTATCGGATCGATTATAAAGAAACGTTAGAAGACTTAGACGAATATTTAACTATTTTTGAAGATGCAGGTTGGGAAGCTGTTTACTCTTACCCCATTTTCCAAGGCAGTTGGGTTTATTTTAGAAAACTTAGTACAGACGAAACGCAATCTCTTGAGATCTTCACGGATAAAGATTCAATGATTGGTTTGCTGAAGAAAGTGAGAATGCAATGGACCTGGTTTGGAACGTTTATGTCATTTATTTTGCTTTTTATCCTATTATCAAACGTATTCACTACCAAATCCCTTATTAGCGGTATTCCAATAACCATTTGTTTCCTAGTCATTCTAATTCTCTATGGGAAAATATTCGTTAATTTAACTAAAAAAATCAATCATTTAGAAGAGAGATGATGCAAGAAATTTTCTGCTGAATCTCCCCTAATGGCACAATTGTTCTATCTCTACTGCTGTTTGCTTATTAAAAAATAAAAAATCTGTCCTTACACAAAAGAATGGTCATTTGTGCAAGGGCAGATTTATTGATTTCGTATTCCTATCTATTGCAAAAAACATAGCCTCTTCATTTCCAGTACTGAATCGAAATATAGCTTTGTCATACTCCGCTTCTTAGTCTTCTTTTTTTGGAGATTTGAGATATGTTTCAGGAAGGCCGTTCTCCCCTTTAAACAACTTAATGGCACCTGCAATCAATGCCGCTCCGATCAATCCAATAATACTTCCTAAAACTAACCCAATGAACCGATTTCCTACTAACTCATTGACGAAAGCGCCGCTTGACAAGTTTGCCAGTAGTAAAGCCAGAGGATTTGTAAAGAAGTTAGCCAACCCATAGTTGCGTACCATGGCATACTCTACAAAAAAATTCAAAATCATAATAACAATAATCGTCTGAATCACATTCAGGTCTAATGAAAATAGGAACATTCCTAACAGCAGTCCAAAAATTCCTCCCACTACCCGTTGAACATTCCGATACATAATAACCATCAATTCTCTGCCTTGCAGAACAGCCGCACAAGAAATCGTTATCCAATATGGATTGCCTAATTCTAAGGCTGATCCTAGGTAAGCAGCAAAGAAGATGATCCCCGCATGGTGAATAGAAGACAACAACAATTCTGGGTCATGCTTTAGAGCATAAATAAATTTTGTTTTAAAAGCTACAGTCGTATATTCTTCCTTTTCTTTAATCAATGCTCGATGGGCTATGCCCACCAAGGAAGCCATCAAAGCGGCAGTCAGAACGCCATAAGCTACATAACTTGCAGCCCAGATTATTTCTGAAAATCCTAATGTTAATCCTGTTCCCATAGAGTTCACCATGATGATGAAGAAGGCTCCAGGTTTTGGCAAATCAAGTATTCTGAAAACCAAAAGACTGATTAAACTGACTATCCCAATCGTAATAGGAATCATCCAAGGTATAGATGTTGACAAGGCTCCTGCTAGAAAACTTAGGACCAGACACACTCCTACTCCAAGTATCCGTCGCATTAAAAACTTTGTCGGAATAGGCTGATAATACAAAAAGGCAAAACCTCCAAGTGCTCCAAAAGTGCCAATCTGCATATTGTTCAGCAAAAAACCTGTCATAAGTATAATTCCGGTAGTCGTTCCTGCACCAAAAACGCGTAATAAAGAATCTTCTGTTTTTTTAATAGTTGTTATTTCTTGAAAAAACTTTTTTTTCTTTTCCATTTAAAAAAACTCCTGATTCCATAATTGATTTTTTGCCTCCTATTTTTTTAATAAATAGTAATACTTAAATTAGTCAAAACTAATGATAACTGCAAAATCACAATTCTAAATCATCAAAAAAAAGAAGACATCATTTAATTACATTATACCTTCTTCTCCCTATTATAAAAATACTAAAATAACTACATCTGTATGTTCTAAATAAAAAACCACAACAAGATAAAAAATCGGCAAAGAAATTCTGCCGATTTTTTATCTACTGTAACTATAAGTTTAATAGTCTTAAATTATTTTTTTAATAACGAAGCAGCTGCCTCGTCAATGATAACACTAACGTTATCGTGGTTTCTTAAAGCAGTAACAGGACATTCTGGAGTAATTTCGCCTTCTAAGAATGCTTGAACTGCTTCAGCTTTATGTTCACCTGAAACTAACAATAATACCTTTTCAGAATCTAAAATTTCAGAAAAACCTAATGTAAACATTTCAGCTGGTGCTTCTTCTCTAGTAATTCCATATTCTTTCATTGTACTTTGAATAGTCGATTCTTCATGCTGAGCCAAAAACATGGTTGAGTCAAATAGAGTCCCTGGTTCGTTGGCCCCAATATGCCCATTTGTTCCAACTCCTAGTATTTGGATGTCTCTTTTGTTTTGGGAAAGAAGCTCTTTGTATCCTTCAATCTCTTGATCAGGGTTTTCTGTTTCTCCATCAATCAAGTATGCCTGTTTGGGTTGGTTTTGAATTAAATTAAAAAGGTTTTCATACATATAGGTGCGAACAGTGTATACAGCATTTTTTGGACCTACATACTCATCTAGATTAAAGATGGTAGCATCGCTGATATCTAGGCCATCGTTTATCCCTTCTACTAAATACTCAAATAACCCTCTAGGAGTGCCTCCTGTATTTAAAGAAAGTACCGGTTCTTTGTTTTCTTCAATAACTTCTTTCAATACTTCAAAAGCTTTCTTTGACATTTCCTCATAATCTTTTACAAAAATTGTTTGCATATCTTTTTTCTCCTTTAAGCTGCCTCAACTTTACATCATTCTCATTGCTGAGGCAGTTATTTTTTATCTATTTCTATTCTACCATACTTATTTTTGTGCTTTTATCTCTTGTTTTAGCGATTGAGCTGTTTTCCCGCGATAATAGTTTCTAATGCAGAAGTAACGCCTGCTGCTCCATCGAAAGCGCCACTATTAACAACAGAATCATAATGAGAACCAATCATAACAACTGGTGCATCTTTTAATTTTCCTTCTTTACGACCGAATAACGTTGAAAGCCATCTTCTCAATCGGAAAATAGTGTAAACAACGTTCTGAGAGCACTAAGAAAAAATATGCATGTTTAAACTATTTTTCCCCTAGAATTATTTACACTTAAAAAAACTGATATTACCTTCCAAAATTAAAGCAATCATTCATTTTTCATACCATTTGTAATCCATCACTATCTAAAACGAAATCAAAAAAAGAGAATTACTTTATTAGTAACCCTCTTTTAGTGTTTAAAATCGTTTAACGGTTATCGTCTTTCTTACAATAATTAATTAGTTTAATCCTACTATCTCCCGTTAGCTTTACACAAAGTTTATGATAAGTTTTGTAGAAATTTTACGACTATTTATCCGTTTTATTTTGTTTAACAATTCTTCAAAGCTGACTATTAATAGTGATCATAATACTCTTTAAATTTTTTAATCGCTGTTGTTAATAGATCAGAACTTGTTGCTACGTTTATTCTTACATAGTTTTCGTAATTCTCGATAAAACGAGAACCTGTCTCAATCAAAACTCCTGTTTCCTTCGCTAATTCAATAACAAACGAGTCTATATCCTCAATTTTATTTAGTTTCATCCAAATAAGATATCCAGAATCGGGTTTTTCGATTTGAATTTGAGAGGAGTTCAGTAGTTTTTCAACTAACTGGATATTTGTCTTAATTTGCTGAATCATTCTGACATGCCACTCATTGCCATATGTGTATACAATTCGGATAAATTCCATTCCTACTCGGTTAATCGTAATATGAAATTTCTTTAGTTCTGCATTTATGACTGCTCGTAAGGCTTCATCTTTTACAATGAGATAAGAGGCATTTAAGCCTGATAAATTAAATGATTTATTTGGAGAACTACTGACAATGATATTAGGATAGACATCCATGTAATGAATCAGTGAATTAAACGGCTTGTCTGAAACATTGATTTCGCCGTGAATTTCATCTGATAGAAGAATAATGCCATATGCTTTACACAAATAGACAAGTTTTGTAAGTTCTTCATTTGACCAGATTTTACCAGAAGGATTATGCGGATTACAAAATAGAATCGTCTGTATTCGTTTTTCTTTTATCGTTTCTTCTAATAATTCGAAATCAATTGTATACCCGTTTTCTTCTAAATTTAAAGGAAAAGTAACCCTTTCTCCAAAATTACTTGCAATGTCTTTAAATACCCCATAAACAGGAGTAAAAAGTAAGATTGGTTTATTGTCTGCTACAACATGTGCTGCTAAATGAAGACTGGCAATCGTTCCATTAGCAGGGATTATCCATGATTTATCTATACTAGTTCTTAATTTACTTTGATACCAGTCTACAATACTGTTAAAAAAAGCATCGCTCACATCAAAATACCCAAAATCGCCTTTTTTAATAACATCGATAAATTTTTCTTGAACCTTTTTATCTGGCTTAAAATCAGTATCCGCAATAAATAAGGGATAAATGTCTGCTCTGTTTGTTTTAAACCGTTTTTCAATATAATGAGCATCCCATTTTTTAGATCCATTCCCTCTTCTGTCTAAAATATTATCAAATTCATTCAACGTAATAACCTTGTCCTTTCTTGTTTTCTTCTATAAATTTTTTCATAATAACATTCATGGCAATATGAGAATTTAATCTCGTATCTATATCAGAATCAGAATCAGGACTATGTGAAGTATACAATACTTCGGTAGCAAGACTTTCTAGGGGTGAACCATGTTGTTCAGTAATTAAAAGAATGTATATTTTTTTTAAACTAATTTCTACTACTGCTTCTAGTAATTCTGGCGGTCTGCCACTTCTTGATAAAACAATGACGATATCTTCATTTTCTTTTAAGTTTCTGGCAGAAACGCGCATATATCTAGAGTCATCATATTGTTCTACATGTTTTCCTAAAAGTTGTAATTTTATTTGGAACATTTTCCCGATAAAGCTATTCATGCCCATTCCGTAGATAGTAATTCTTTTCGCTTCAATCAATTCATGAATCATTTTTGGTGTAATGGATTCTTGAACAGCATGGAATGTGTCCAGTAACAAATCTACTTCACTATTTTTTTCAATTACCATGTCCTCATTTATACGAAATCTTAAAAAGAATTCATCTTTAAAATGCAAAAAACTTGAATACTCTAATTTTTTAGTTAGTCTATGAACACTTGTTTTTGATACGTTAAAAGTATTAGAAATCAAAGCTATGGTAAAGGTTTCGTATTCAAATTTTTCCTTATTTTCGATAATGTTATGCAGAAGATTCTTTTCCATATCGGTTAAGCTATCTGCGTGCAAGGATATTTGTTTTTGCAAACTCATGATAATCACCTTTTCAATCGTATTGTTTAAGCCCCTACCTTTTCGTCGTTTAAATATTGCTGGTCTAGTGCTTTAACAAAAGGATAATAGATTACAACTGAAACGGCAACAGCTATTACTTGAACGACTGCGCCCTGCCAACCTGCTACTAGAAAGCCGGAAACGATGGGAGGTGTTGTCCATGGTGCTAAAACCCCATTGAAGATAGGCATAAAACCAATCGCCATTGCAAAGTAAGCTATTAACACAGAAATGATGGGTGCTAATGTAACTGGAATCAATAATAATGGATTAAACATAATAGGTAATCCAAACACAATCGGTTCATTGATATTAAACAACGAAGGAACTGCACTAAGTTTTGACATAGCTTTTAGTCTAGATGATTTTGCGACAATTAACATAGCAATTACTAATCCTAACGTTATACCAGCTCCTCCAATAGTTGCAAATTGATCCAACATTTGAGTTGTTCCAACGTTACCAGTTTCGAATGTTAATTTTCCTTGTTGATATAAGTCTAAGTTTTCAACAGAATTCGCATTTAGCAAAGGGTACATAATAGAATTTACAACTGTTGGGTGAACGCCAAACCACCACAAGAATCCATTTAGTCCTCCTACAATAGCAATAATCCAAACATTTGAAGTAAATCCTTGTAACGGAATTTGAATAATACTATAAATTAATTCATGTAAAGAACCAGAGAAGTGTGTAGCTATTCCGCCCAAAATCAACATAACTGAAACCACTAAGAACCCTGGAATTAATGAACTGAAAGCTTTAGACACCATATCTGGTACGCTTTCAGGCATTTTGATAATTAAGTTTTTCTTCTCGCAAAGACGAGTAACTTCAACGGTTAAAACGGCAACAATCATAGCAGTAATAACGCCTTTTGTTCCCAACCAATTAAATGGCAATACATTACCAACGATTTCGTTTGTTTCCGTCAGTACCTCCTTTGGTGTCACAACAATATAAGATACCATCGCTAAAACCATATTAGATAAACGATCCATCTCATATGTTTCTGCTAATTTATAAGCAAATGTTCCGGCTGTAAAGAGACCTAACATGTCAAAAGTAGCTTTAGAAGCACTACTCAAATAAGAAGACCAGTCACTGCCAAAAATAGAAGCCATAAAATCACTATATCCAGGAATAGGAAAGTCCATAATCAATAAGAATAAAGACCCTATAATCGTAAGAGGCATAATAACTAAAAATCCCGAACGTAGTGCAATAAAGTAATTCAAGTTTGTAACTTTAGAAACTTTTGGAACCATTTTTTCTTCAATAAATGTTATTAATTTATTCATCGTAAATCTCCTCGCTATAATTATTATTGCGTTTTCATTATAGTAGATTCTCATATACTTGCCTATTCCTGTTTATGGAAAATTTTCCATAAACTCGGTTCTTTTTTTCAAAATCATGAAGCCTTTAAATTCGTTTGGCTTACTTTTGTGTTGCATAAAGTAAATGAAGTGCCTATCGTTAGCAGTATGTTGTATACTGTTGACTAAAGGATAGAGTTTTTTTCTTCTTACACAATAAAATTGTTGGATTTAGAAAAACATATTTTCTTAGGAGGGCTTATGAAAAACTTTGTGACACAATCATGGTTAGTAGAAAATAGTTCAAATGATAATTTAGTATTGCTGGATGCTCGTGCAGAATTAAATGATGCAGCAGCAGGTTTTACTCAGTATAAAGAAGGACATATCAAAGGTGCTCACTTTGTGTCTATGGAAAATACAATGACTGGAGAAGTTGGCAGACATGGAGGCAGACACCCTTTACCAGATATGAAAATATTTATTGCCGAGATGAGAAATTTAGGGATCAGTGATTCCTCTACCATCATTATTTATGATAACGGAGATTTGGCGATGGCGGGTAGATTATGGTGGCTGCTAAAATACGCTGGTAAAGACAATGTATTTTTATTAGAAGGCGGCATGAAACATTGGCTTGAGAATAGACTAGAAACTACTACAGATATTCCAGAGCCTAAACAATCGACCTCTTTAAGTTTAACTTTAGATAAAACAATGATTGCTGAAATTGCAGACGTAAAGACAGCTGCTGCATCAAAAGATACAGCCATTGTCGATTCCAGAGCATATGAACGGTATGCAGGACAAGTGGAACCATTGGATAAATTGCCTGGACACATACCCAATGCTTTAAATTATCCTTGGATGGATTTAGTCGATGAAGGGAACATCATAGATAATGAAGAAATAAGCGAAAAATTTAAACCTCTTAAAAACTACGAAGAGATTATTGTTCACTGTGGTTCAGGTATCACAGGGACAGTAAATGTATTATTCATGGAAGAAGCGGGATTAAAGCCAAAGTTGTATCCCGGCGGTTACAGTGATTGGGTTAGTTACGATGAGAATGAAGTAATAAAAGATTGAAAAAGTAACCAGATAGATAAGTAAAGCAACTTTTGACAGCTTGATGAAACACCGTGCTAACTAACCAAGCTTAAAACCTAGACTTTTTATTTACTTTTAATAAAATCCATAAATAGTGCTCCTTAAGAAGCAGACTTCTTAAGGAGCTTTTACGCTTTTTATTCTAGTAAAAATTGAGCATTAAATTTGTTAAAACCTGTTCACTTACTATTTCTGGAGGTATTTTTTGTGCGTTACAGCGAGGATACAACTGCTGTGATAATAAAAAATACGACTAGAGATTAAAAACAACTTTTCTTTTTCTTATTATGTTGTGTGGTATCTACTTAATTATTCTTGAATGTCTTCATCACTTTTGTATTCTAAAATATCTCCGGGCTGACAGTCTAACGCCTTACAGACAGCTTCTAAAGTGGTGAGGCGAATCGCTTTTGCCTTTCCATTTTTCAAGATAGAGAGATTCGCCATCGTGATTCCAACCTTCTCCGAAAGTTCCGTTACGCTCATTTTCCTTTTAGCCAACATCACATCAATATTGATTATAATTGCCATATTATTCACCTCAGACCGTTAATTCATTTTCTGATTTTATCTTAATCGCTTCTTGTAACAGCCTCTGCAGAACTGCAGCAAAAACGGCAATCACCAGTGAAGCAAAAACAGGAACCATTCCGACTAAGACCATACCAGGGGCATCATCCATTTGGGCTAAGCCAAAAACAAATGGCAAAACTACTAAATATAAGCCACTGATTAGCAGTGCACAAAACTTGATATTTTTTAACGCTTTAACTGACAGATCAGAAAAAGCTTGGTTCTTATCAATATGATTTAATAGCTTACACGCTTGGTATAAAGCAGCGAAAAATGGTAACACAGATACATACATACCAATCAAAATAGGATATAATAATTGATCATAGGCTGGGCTTGCTGGATTATTAATTAACCAAGTCAGTCCAAATAAACTCAATGCAAGAACAGGGAGCCCAATAAGAAGAACAGCTAACTTTAAAAAGAGTGTAGTACCTTTTTGCATAAAAAACACCTCATTTAATGATTATTTATTTTACTTTAGCACCTTATTTATCGCAATACAATATATTTATATCGAATTACGTTTTTCTTAAATTATATTAAATAAACAGCTATAAGAATAGTTAGAAAATAGGACTGAATCCTTTTTAAATCTATTGACTTCTCTTCTATCATTTATCAAAATAGAAGAGAATCAGAATTATTTATCATGGAAAGGAGATTCTAATGAATACCACTAACATCGATAAACAAAATAGTCATTTAGATTTAAAGAACAAAGATGTACAAAACGTTCTCGCACTCTACGAGGATTATGCGGAGGCGCCTTATATATCGCCAAAACGTGATTTGGCTGAATGGTTAAGCTCGGTCAGTATCGGTTCAGGAAGTACAGTGCCTAAACGAAATATGCTCCGGTTGGAGGAAGACATCCTTCCTGGCTACCTTATTTTATTGTGGCGCATAAATTTTGGTACATTTACGAATACGAGTGTTTTCCCAAAATATTTTGAATACGACTACGGTATCAATGCAAAGCAAGCCTTAGATGAAGTTCAACAAAAAGGTTATGCAAAAGAACTTTCAGCGACTGATTCATTAACTCATTTTAACGCTGCCCAATTAAAAGCGATCTTCAAACAGCTTGAGCTGACAGGCTATTCTAAATTGAACAAAACAGAGTTGATGGAACTAGCTAAAGAACAATTAACAGAAGAACAGCTTGCTCCTCATTTCAAAGTCAGAGGTTATCAACTAACACCAGCTGGAAAAGAGCTGCTTGAAAAATACTCTGAAGTTATTGATCGGCATCCAAAAAAGAAATACTGATTTCAAACAAAAAAAGTATGCTGCATCCCTATCATTAAGGGCGCAGCATACTTTTTAAAAAGAGCTGTATTTTTTCAATTCGTTAACAGGAAATATCCTCGCCGGCTCTCCGCTTTTCAATCGTTTGTTTTATAAACGTTTCAAGTTCTGTTTTACTGATATCAACTGTCTTTTTTATTCGAATGCAGCCTTTGCCATAATTAAATCCTTCTAGTAATTGGTCAGCATTTTCAATTTTTTGTATGCTTCCAACATATAAACTGACATACAACTTTTGTGCATTTAAACCAAATACTTGTGTTCCCTCAGCACTATAAGCCAACATTTTATATAAAATTCCCTCTTCCAGTTCAGGACCATACTTTAAAATGAGTTCTCTTATTTGCAACAACTTTTCTTTCCGCCAATCATTTTCAAGCAGTTCAACATATTCTTCGGGGCTCGTTGCTTCATACTGCATAATGATCTCTCCCAATTCCATAAATTTTTTAATGATTTTTTCTTATTGCTTGTGACAGAAAATGTTCTATTCGTTATTTGTTTATTTCTGACAAAATAGGCAATCAAAATGGATCTAAGCGTTGTATAGATTTAAAGATATCTTAGCATGAACGAGCTTATGATGGTGAAAATTTATTCCCAGTAAAAAAACTTTAATAGGAAAATATTGCTATTCTTTAATATACCTCCTGCTATATCTGGAACTTCCTTCACTCGAACTGCCAGAGTTATAAATTGATCACGTTACTTTCTAACACAAAAGAGAGAACTGCCATATCAGCAATTCTCTCTTTTGACGCATATTGTAATCTTGCTATTTTAAACTTTGGCAACTTTACCAATTTTTTTAAAACCTAGTTTCTTATGATTTTGACTACTACAATAAAGGATACTAGGTCCAATACTTTAGTACCACTCCATCTTCTCCTTCAACCGGATCTTTATCGGGCTTAGCAACAGATGCGACCATTTGTTTGATGGTCTCATAATTTTCTGCTTCGCCTTTTTGTATATCTGGCTCAAGTCCATCAGGATAGGCACCTACTATTTGAAATTCATCGTTTGCATTGATGCGCTTATGAGCCACGCCTGCAGGAAGCAGGAGAACATCTCCTTTGGAAAAAGAATAGGCTTCCGCATCTGGCCCACCAAGCTGAACAGTTGCTTCTCCAGCAATACACGCTAATACTTCATGGGTCGTGGCATGAAAGTGATGGTAGGGAAAGATGCCATTTACCCAGCCATTTGAGTATCCATTTTGTTCAAATAAAGCTAACACCTTCTTTGCTGAATTCGAGCCACCTAGTAAATCCGTTACTCTTTTGGGATAGTAAAGAACAGGGAGCGAATTATTAGGAAATGGTTGGTTTTCTTCGACATAAAACGTCTCTGCCATAGATCTTGACTTCCTTTCTTATACGTCTAATCAAAAGATATCTTAATCAAACTCTTCGTACTCATTTGGATGTTGACCTTCTACTCTGCCAGCTTCTCCTTTATCTAAAGCATCGATTTTTTGAAGATCTTCTTCTGCTAATTCAAAATCAAAAACATCCAAATTCGCTTTTTGGTGTTTTGCGGAAGAGGCTTTTACAATTGGCAATACCTGATTCTGTAAATTCCAACGGATAATAATTTGAGCTGGTTCTTTTCCATATTTTTCAGCAAGAGCTACAATCGTTTCATTTTCCAATACATCGTTGATCTCACGGCCAAACGGGCTCCATGCTTCTGTCAAGATGCCCATTTTTTTATTGGCTTCGACTAACTCTTTGTTATTAAAGTAAGGGTGGCGCTCAATTTGATTGGTAGCAGGAGTGACACCTGTCTTTTCAATAATACGTTCAAGGTGCTCCGGCAAGAAGTTCGATACGCCAATCGTTTTGATCAAACCGAATTTTTGGGCATCCACTAATGCCTGCCAAGCTTCTTCGTATTTATCTTGTTTAGGTAATGGCCAGTGGATTAAATATTTATCAAAATAGTCGATACCAATACGATACAAGGATTCTTGAATCATCTTGATTGCTTTATCATATTCATGCGCCATACCTGGAAGTTTTGAACTGATAAGCAATTCTTCCCGTGGGAGACTTGAACGACGAATGGCTTCACCAACCATCCCTTCATTCATATAGTTAGTTGAAGTATCTATAAGCCGATAACCCGTAGAAATTGCCGTAAGCACACTGTTCAAACCTTGTGCTCCTTGGACGTTTACTGTTCCAAACCCAATAAACGGTAAACTCATTCCATCATTCAACTCGAATTTCTCTATTTTTGTCATCTTGTTTTCATCCTTTCTATGAATAATATCTACACTATCCAGTATAAAGGATTAAGATAAGACTATCATGTAATACGCTTACTCCTTCTTTTAGGTATCATAAAAATCCCCACCATAGTAGGCTAGATTTACTTGCTATTTCTAGTATCTACTATGATAGGAACTCTGGTTTTTTCTTATTACGTCAACTAGTCATTAATTTTTCTCTTCAGCTCTTCTTTCCTCATCTCTTTGTTTCATTTCTTTATTTAATTGTTTTTGTGCTTTTTTAGATCCACGCTCTAGATCTCTCTGCATCTTTCTCGTTTGGTAATCAGTAAACAAGTTCTCTAAATCATAGTCTTCTGGATATAATTCATAAGCTGCCATCACTAGCTGAATTCTTTGTCTTGGGACTTCCACAAGATGTTCTTCGATATAAACAGAAACATTGTCTGAACCATCGTCTTCATAAACTAAACCTTTCTTTTGACTTTCTGTCAGAAGAACACGATCACCTCTTCCAAAAGAAACTCTCACCTTTTTGTCTATTTTAATCTCCATTTCGTTTTTTAGAAATGTTTTTCTCTTGGTTTGATAGTCTTTATTACCCATATATTCTTGCGCTTGTTTAATCAAAGAAGATGCCATATTGACTTTTTTAGCGATCCAAAGAGCTTGGCTGTCGCCGCTTTCTCCTAAATGCAAAATGAACTTAGGAGTTAGAGTTTCTCGATCAAATTCCATTGCTGCTGGGATAAAATCTTCATGTTCTTCAGCAAAACGTTTAATTTCTCCATAATGCGTTGTGGTCACGACTAATGCTCCCTTAGCATATAGTGTTTCTAGAATCGCGATAGCTAAAGAAGCCCCTTCATTTGGCTCCGTTCCGCTACCAATCTCATCTAATAGAACCAACGAATGTCGTTTTACTTTATTCAAGATGGAAGCAATGTTTGTCATGTGTCCAGAAAACGTACTTAAAGCATTTTCCATACTTTGGTGATCCCCAATATCTACAACTACTTCATCGAATACTGCAATATCAGTCCCTTTTTGTACAGGAATTTGCAATCCAAACATTGTCATCAAAGTTAATAACCCAACTGTCTTTAATACAACGGTCTTTCCACCAGCGTTTGCACCCGTAATGACTAAGCCACGATGCTCTTCACCTAAAATAAAATCTAAAGGAACAGCTCCTTTGGGTAGAAATGGATGAATTCCTTTCTTGATCTGGATTACCTCAGATTTATTTACTTTTGGAGTGACCCCATTGATTTCTCGACTATATTTTGCTCGAGCAAAAATAACATCAAAAGCAGTGATTGTTTCCACCATAAATTCAATAATGGATTCTTTCTCAGCCAAGTAACCTGTTAATTCAGCTAAAACTTGATATTCTTCAGCAACTTCTTCAGCCTTTAGCATAATTAATTGTTCATTTAATTTTGCTACAGCTGCCGGCTCAATAAAAACTGTTGTTCCTTTATTAGATTGTTCAATCAAGTTTCCTGCTACTTTATTTTTATAACTGGATTTGATCGGAACAGTATAATGCCCATCTTTTTGAACAATCATTCCATCTTGAATCATTTCTTTATTGCTAGGATGTTTTAAAAATTTCATCAACTTATCCTGAAGTTCTTTTTCAGTTTCACGAATTTGTTTACGAACTTTTCTTAAAGTTCTTGAGGCAGCATCGCTTACTTTTTGATGTTGTATTTTTTGATAAACTTCTTCTTCGATTTCTAATAAACTTGGCAAACTCTTACTATATTGATACAGCAGTGGCGTTTGATATTGATTCTTTTCAAAAAACTTATCGATCATTCGACTGCTCCTAAGAAAATCTGCGTATTCAATCAAGTCATTCGGGGATAAGACCAACCCTTTTTGAACTTGTGATCTTAAAGCATCAATTCTACTTAATCCCATAAAAGGCACATGTTGATTACTATCTAAGATCAAACGCGCTTCTTGTGTTT
Organism: Carnobacterium mobile DSM 4848; assembly: GCF_000744825.1. Taxonomy (NCBI): domain Bacteria; kingdom Bacillati; phylum Bacillota; class Bacilli; order Lactobacillales; family Carnobacteriaceae; genus Carnobacterium; species Carnobacterium mobile. Next base: position 1,987,454 of record NZ_JQMR01000001.1, on the reverse strand, counting down.
CTTGCTGCCAAACTTTCACGGTTGCTAGACTTGTTTGTGGCAAAAGTTCCCCAATACGAATTTTGCTATAGTTTCCAATTGCTCTAGCTTGTACTTCTTTTTGAATGTCATTAAATTGTAATTTATTAAGTGTTTCTTTATCCATAGCTCTCTTCCTTTCCACTGAAGAGATACCCGTCCTAAAATAAAACATTAAACCTAGAGAGTACAAAAAAAGACGATAGTCATACATACTATCGTCTTTATAATAAAAAAAATTCTATTTATCGACAGGTATCACTTATAAGCATGCCAAATAAACTTATCGTTTATCGGCTATTCAACTTATTGGTTAGATACCTGCTACACTCACAAAACATATCCCCATTCATCTAGGTTTTATTTATTCTCACTGAAAATATAACAAGATAAACTTTATTTGTCAATAAAGTGTTTTTAATGAATAAGAAATTATATATCTGATCTTTCATATAGAAAAAACATGTATTAAGCGAGTTACTCATCAGAAGATTTTTAAATCAATATTCTCCCAAGCATGATTGGCGCTCAGTAAAGCTCTTCTGTTATACTAAAGATTAAAGCGAGGTATTGTCAATGGAAGCCAGTTTCACCGTTTTTGAAGCTCGATTTTATATATATTAGAGGAAAAGATTTAACTCTATTTAGCGGATACTAAAGAAGGTCACCCGTAATCTTTTTGGTTCAACATCATAGACTAAAACTCTTTTATCATCTTTCCTCTCATAATAATGCATTCCATTGAAAGTCGCTGATTTTTTACTACTTTAAGTTCTATAAATCATTAAAAGAAAAGGACGTGCCTATATGATTTTTCAATTTAAAATTTCTTTACTAGATGTCGGAGTTCCGGTGTGGCGGAGAGTCCAAGTGGATAGCCACAGCACTTTTCGTGAATTGCACGAAGTGATTCAAGTTGCTTTCGATTGGTACAATTCTCATTTACACAACTTTTCTATCCGAAAATCAAATGGACACCAAATTCAAAATATTTCTATTGAACCTGATAATGAATATCAAGGTCCTAACTCAGATTCTGGCTGGGGGAATTTCGCCTCTTCCTTGGAAATATTAAATGAAGGAGAAGAAACGTTGGCTAAATGGTTCAAGAAAGAAAAAGATCGAGTTATATATACATATGATTTTGGAGATGACTGGGAACATGAAATTGTACTCGAGAAAATTTTAGAACCCACTCCTGATGTCTACTATCCTATTTGCCTTAAAGCAAAAAATGATGCTCCTGAAGAAAATAGCCGCGGCGAACTAATAGATGGTGATGATTCCTTCTTAATTAATCCAGATGCAAAGGAAATTGTCGAAGAGATCAATGATATGTTGGAAGAAGGCTTTTCTGATTTAGATTTTTGAAATTTAAATTTAAAGATCGGTTCATTGCTTACCTATTCACTCTTTATGGTGTTTTTTATATTATCTAATCTGCCATTCTCACTAGCTTAATTAAACTCCTTCTCTCTATCTATCTTATTCTTATCAAAGCTAAATCTATGAGGATTTTCAAACTAAACATTCATTAGCTTGAATAAATAGAAAGAATTGGCTATCTTTATCTGATTTCAACAAAGGATTTATTAAAAAACAATCGAACATGAGTAGGATTTCCCCCTTCCCTTATGATATGATTGCCACGACTACTTTTTCTAGAAACAACCACAGGAGGGAAACATGACAAAATTTATTATCACTACCGAAAGCGGTTCCGATATATCCCAGCAACTTATTGACCGTTATGGTATCCATGTCATTCCAATGCATGTAACCATGGGTTCTGAAACATTTGATGACGGAAGCTTCGATGTTGAAGAAGTTTACCGTTTTTACAACGAATCAGGGACATTACCAAAAACTTCTGGCTCTACTCCACAAGATAATAGCGTTGCTTTCGAACAAATATTTGCCAACTATCCTGAAGCCCAAATTATTCATATCGCTTATTCAGCTGTAACTACTGTTTCTTATAACTCTTGCCACATTGCTGCGCAAGATTTCGAAAACGTTCATCTTGTGGATAGCAAAAATGTCTCTGGCGGGTTAACAGCTGTGGTCGTTGCAACAGCAAAATTTATTGAAAATTACCCAAACTGCACCGCAGAAGAAATCATTGCTTTTGTAGAAGATGTACGGGAACGCACACGCTTTGTCTTCCTTCCTCAATCGCTTTTATATCTTAAAGCAGGAGGACGTGTTTCGAATGCAGCCTATCTTGGTGCCTCTCTTTTGAAACTTCATCCTACCATTATTCTCGAAAACGGTTATTTAGTAGCTGCAAAAAAATACCGCGGATCGTTTGACCGTTGTTTAAAAAATACGATTAAAGACTTTATCAAGAATTATACCATTGACCCGGAGACGATAATTATTGGCGGAACAGCTGGGTTGAGTGAAGAATATAAGCAGCTTGCTGAGTCTACTTTACAAAGTTATGGTTTCGAGAATCCAGATTGGTTTACAGCAGGCGCTGTTATTTCTAGCCATGGAGGTCCCGGAGCCTTTGGGATTATTGGGATCGAGAAGAAACAAATGCTATAAACACATTTGCTGATAAACGGAACCAACCTATTTAAATGCTCTTTTCCATCTTGTAATTTATCTGCTTTTACTAAGTACATGGAAATTGTCATAAGCTTTTTTAAAGTTCAGCTAAAAGTCATTCAATTAAAGAAACCTACGTATACTATTTCCACTGAAACACAAATTTCAAAGCTTCTATTGATATGAAAGACACTAAAAATAAAAACTTATACTTCTTTTCATAAAGAAACAGAAGTATAAGTTTTTGTGCGTCTTAATCCATTATCTTTGATATCTTTTAAATGAAAGAGGACTCTATTATAACAAGGTAATTAGTCTAGAAAACCGATATAAAAAATTATGAGCGTATCTAAAAAAGACCGTTTTTTAGACTATTATTTGATTTCCACCGTTTTTTTGGGCTGCGGTTAATTTTAGTGCTGCTTTTTGAACCAACTCGCTGATCGTTTCTTCTGAATCATATACAGAGATCCCGCCACTGATGCTTACTTGTTTAGGCAAATCAAAAAGAGTTTCTAGTACTGCTTGTCTGATTGTCTCAGCCCATCTATACGCATCTTCCTTTTTAGTGTTTTCTAATAAGATTAAAAATGCCGATTCTCTATATCTCCCAGCAACAGTTTGTTTTTGCATCGCTGATTGGATTATTTGTCCTGTTACGGTTAATACTTCTTCTGTTCCTACGATTCCAAAATTCTTTTCATAGTCAGAATAGTGATCAATACTCAAGAAAACCAAAGATAGAGGTTGATTTTGTTTTCTTGCTCGATTGGTATATTTTACCAATTCTACTGTAATGGCAGAGCGGGAATACAACGAAGTGAGCGTGTCCTTTTTCCTTTGGTTGGTTAACAGTTCATTTTTAGTTTGTAATTGTTTCCTTTCCTGTTCTTCCTGTGTAATATCAAACACAATTCCTGTAAGAAAAAGAGGCTCTCCTTTTTCATTCCGTTCCGTTACTTTCCCACGGTCTTGATACACTTTCCATGTTCCGTCTTTGGCTTGGATACGGTATTTCACTTCCCAAACAGGTATTTCCCCTCTAAGGTGTTCTGACATCAGTCGCATTACTTCTTCTTTGTCATCAGGATGTACTTTATCTGTAAAAAATTGGTAAGGAACCTTTTCAGGTAAATCCTCTTGCATGTAGCCAATTGCTTCCGCTTTTAAAGGGTTGAAAGTAACTTCATTGGTAGTAAAATCCCAAAACCATTGTCCTAGGTTTCCTGTCCACCCGAATTCTAACCGTTCTGCTTCCTGAAAAGTTTGTAATAGTCTTTTATTTAATTGTTCCAGAGATGTTATCTTCAAGACCAGCTCTTCTTTTGTATATTTCTGATAATCTGTCATCTCATCGCCTCCTTTTTAACAACTTCTATAAACGTTGATCTATGTTTCATTAAATTTCCTTTTTTACCGTATGATTCAACTGAATGGATACAATATCAGCCTAGTTTTATTCGCTTATACTTTCTATAAAAATGATAAGTAATTAAAGGTAGTAATTTTTTTGTAAATGAACAGTATTCTTAGTCTGCTCGATAAATATCATGAAGAGTTAGCCCCTTATCGTTCTTCCAGCTATTCCAGCCGTTATAGCTAGCTTTAAGAATCACATCAATTGCAGTAGAAGGGCTATTAAACAAATGATCTTCAGTAAATACTCCATTTTGATCAATGACACCTCTATCAATTAAATCCTCAAGTACATGATGCATTTTAAATCCTTTTGATTCCTCTTTAGATGAAACAACTGAACCTTTCATTACAACAAATCCTTCATTCGTGTATATACCTTTAGCATTGCTTTCTCGATAAGTAGTATAAAAAGTTTGGTCATAGTTTGTATTAATCTCTGTATTTGGAATCAACTCTGTAAAGATAGGGTAGCCTAGAGACGTAAGCAATATATCTATTGTAACTAATAAATCTGTTAAATCAGCTTCTCTTGCTTCTGTAACAGGAGACTTAGTAGGAATATTTTGATTTATAAAATAACGCTTAGCTGACTTTGCTTTTTTGTAAGCAGTATGTTCTAAAAATTTTATATCTGCTTTGTTTAACTGCCATCTTTGGTTACTGGAAATAAAGACGATAGCCACTTCCCAAAAATCTTTTTCCATATTATGCTGTTTTAAACGATCTTTAATGGTTTCACTTTCTCCAATATAAGCTTCAATCGCTCTTTCATTGTCAATTGTGTCTTTAGCAAACAAAAAATATAGTCCACTTGAATCTAATTCTGGCCTTGATTGTAAGACTGCCTCAAGTTCTTTTCGAGGGATCAGCAATGCTTCTATAATGCTATTAGTAATTTCTGCTATTCTAAATCCGCGTGTATCACCAGTTGGGTAGAACATTTGAATAGTAATCGGTCTTTTTGCCATTAATCATCTTCCTCACTATCTTATTTAATTTACAAATGACGTATTACGAGCTTTCCAGTCTTCTAGTTTTATACTAAGCCAAAAGCCGTAGATGCCCAAGGTAATAAGTGTCAGCAACAACCATTTGATCCAGTGCGAAAATAAACTAAAGGCTGAGCCATGAAATTGCATTCGTCTTCCTTCAATTACCGTATGATTTATTTTCCAGCCATATACCATGCAGAGAGCCCATGGGTAACAAATTCCAAAAGTAATAATTGTGATTACTCCACCTAAAATACTCCAACCTATTAAACTTATAAGGCCACCGTCAAAAAACGATTGTCTGCCATTTTTCATTTCCATCTAAATTCTCCTATATTAAATTATGTTTTTTTCTACATCTTCAAATTCAGTTGTTTTCAACTGCTTATCAATTATATCTTACTAGCTGACGGTTTAAAAGAGCCTCTAGGATTGTTAAATAGATTAAGTTATTTCCATAAAAAAAAGCAGAGCAGGAAATCCTGCTCTGTTAAAGGTTTAGTATTTTTAAGGCATTACGGCTTAACGACTGAATTGTACAGGCTCCTCAAAGCCATCTACTAAAGTCCGTGTTTCGCTTAGCTGAGTTTCGGCAATTTTTTCACCGTTTCTATAAGAGTAGCGGACTGGTACTTGTCTGCGAATGGCTTCGTACTCGTTTTCAGCTGGCAGAACGATAAAGTCAGCAGGTTTCCCTTCTTCAATACCGTAATGGTCTTCAATATGAAGCGTTTTGGCACTATTGGATGTAATCAAATCCATAGCGTGCATAATTTCTTCGTAGCCGGTCAATTGGGAAGCATGCAACCCCATCAGTAAAACTTGCAGCATGTTTCCTGTTCCCAGCGGATACCAAGGATCATAAATGTCGTCATGACCATAACAAACCGTTAAACCGGCTTCCAATAATTCTTTGACACGCGTTAGTCCTCGACGTTTTGGATACGTATCAAATCGTCCTTGCAAATGCATGTTGACTAAGGGATTGGAAACAAACCGAATATCAGACAATTTCAGCAAGCGGAATAATTTAGACGTATACGCATTGTTGTATGATCCCATCGCGGTTGTATGGCTGGCTGTTGTTCGCGTTCCCATCCCTCTTTCGTAAGCTTCTTTTGCGACGACTTCGACAAAACGCGATTGTTCGTCATCGATCTCGTCACAGTGAATATCCACTAGACGATCATATTTTTCCGCCAAGTCAAAAGCAATCTTAAGGGATTCCACGCCATATTCTCTAGTAAATTCATAGTGCGGAATACCACCCACAACATCGGCTCCCATTTTCAAAGCTTCTTCCATCAGCTCTTTTCCATTTGGATAAGATAAGATGCCTTCTTGCGGGAATGCAACGAGTTGGATGTCGACATAAGGTGCCATCTCTTTTTTTACTTCCAACATGGCTTTCATGGCTGTCAAATTAGGATCCGTCACATCCACATGCGTGCGCACATATTGAATCCCTTGAGCAATTTGCCAGTGCAGTGCTTTTTTTGCACGTGTCTTAACGTCTTCATGGGTCAGAGAAGCTTTGCGTTCAGACCACCGCTGGATGCCTTCAAATAAAGTTCCGCTTTGATTCCATTCTGGCTCGCCTGCTGTCAACGTTGTATCTAAATGGATATGCGGTTCAATAAATGGCGGCAGCACCAATGAGCCATTGACATCCAATATATCCGTTGTTTTTTCTGCGGCTTCGGGTTGCGGTTTAATACTGGTAAACTTACCCTCTTCTATCGTAATTTGCCAAAGACCTTTTTTTCCTTTTAGAGCTGCATTTTGAATAATCATTTATTCTACACTTCCTTCAGTTGTTTTTTCAAATGGCGCCATTATTTTAGTGAGCGGCAGTTTCATCAATCCTGTGTATACCACAGCTGTTCCTACTAATGCGTTGAGCGGGGAAATTCCAGGTGCAAATTGAGCCAAAGCTACACCGATAACCCAAGCCAGAAGTGCTGTCCAGTTAACTGGAACAAAAGTTGCTTCTTCAAATTTGGCATAGTTGCGGCGTTTCACAAAAAAGTAGTCGGCAATAATGATTGCTCCAATTGAAGGAATCGCAGCACTCAGCAAGTTCAAGAAGCCGACAAAATTAGTGTACATCCACATAGCCAACACGGTTCCAACGATTCCGTTCACAAGAACCCAGAACTTTTTAGAGATTTTTGTAATATTGGCAAATCCTAAACCAGAAGCGTAAAGTGCATTATCATTGGTGGTCCAAATATTCAGTGCCAATACTAAAATTGCTGGTATCGTCAGCCCTTGCAAGAACAAGACTTCTGAGATATCTGAAAGCCCGTAAACCATTGCTCCTACTGCTCCGAATAGGAACATCAGCGAATTGCCTAAGAAGAAAGCGGTAGAAGTAGCTCCGACAGCAGAACGCGATGTTTTTGCAAAGCGGGCAAAGTCGGCTGTCAATGTTCCGCCGCTGATAAATGAACCGATACAAATCGTTAAAGCAGCCGAAATCGTTAGACTCGTTTTTGGCTCGTAGTCGAATAATGCTGTCAAACCACCCATGACTGTGGTTGCTTCAATGGCGGAATAACTTCCTAATAGGGCAATCAGAGGAACAGCAATAAAACTTAAGATCACCAGTGATTTCATTCCGTAAAGAGAAGCCAATGTAATCGCGATCCCAAAGACGAAAATCAGTAAATAACTATTCCAACCCATTTCTTTTGCGATGGGAACGGCAAACATTGCCACGCCAACTCCGAACCAGCCGACTTGCGTAAAGCCCAATAAGAAAGATGGTAAGTACGAACCTTTTTCACCAAATGAATACTTGGCCAGCAAGTGAGTAGACAAACCCATTTTAGCCGCAATATGCGCCAGTGCACCGGTATAAAGACAAAGTGCCAAATTTCCGAGCAAAACGACAAGCAAAAATTGAGAGAATGTCAGATTCAACCCCAATTGCCCACCTGCCAACATGCTGGCTGAAAAGAACGTGAATCCCAACATCACTGTCATTGTTTTTGCAAAAGAATTACGGTTCGATTGCGGTACCGTTTGTAACGAAAATTCTGTATCGGTTTTCTTCATGTTATTTCCTCCCATTTCTATGGGGTACCAAAAAGCACAAAAAAAGAGGCTGATTATCAGATTACACCTGACAATCAGCCTCTTTTCAAATACAGAAAATAGTCGTACAGCTGCACTTGTACATACTTTTTTTCTATTTTTATCCGCTTCCTTGTCAGTCTCTCTGGGCTGATTTAAAGGTACCTGTTATTTGATTAAGTTCATTATTCCAGAAAACAGCTTGGCTGTCAACCAGAAAAAGTACTGCGGTTTTTTTCGAACGGTATTTATTTATGTCTTAAACCTGCTCTATTTCTCTGAAAAATAGATTTGCCTGCCATATCGATAGAAACTCAAGCGTCTTACGGTAGGCAAAATGTATTTGCCTGCCATATCGATAGAAACCCAAGCGTCTTACGGCAGGCAAAATGAACGTAAAGTATATTTGAAGTATTTCACCTTGTTTTTAAAATAATGCACACTCATACTTTATCTCAGTTATTTGTCAGTCTCCTTGTGAAAGCTTTTCATCTTTATAAATTAATTTTGAAACTTTTCCCTTGCATTTTTGTCAGTTGAGTAGTAAAGTGATGATAACGAAAAGGAGTGATGACAATATGCGAAAAAATACTCTTGGTTCATTGATTTGGCTTCGGATCGCTCGTTTCACTCACCAAAGCAATTTGCTATCAAACGAATTCTTAAAAGAATATGATTTAACAACTGCTCAATTTGATGCGTTGCTTCAAATTTCAACCTATGAGCCGTTAACGCAAAGCGAACTTGCAGAAAAAGTTACGGTCACGCAAGGTGGAATCTCTCGCATGCTTGCTCGTTTAGAAAAAGATCAATTAATCGAGCGCAAACAGGAATGGAAAACAAAAACAATTTCGCTAACAGATAAAGGCCGGAAAAAATTAGAAAATGCTTATGAAGCCCAACTTGAGTTCCAATCCTCTTTTTTTGAAGACTGTTTATCAAAAGAAGAACAAAAAGTACTGTTTTCACTTATGTCGCGCATACAAAAACAAAGCAGAAAAAAATATCTGGAAAAATGATATTTTTTTACCGTATCACTTGACTAGTCAAACAATTTTCCATCCAACAAATGAAAGCCAGAATTAAATCAAAATCAACTATAACCGATAAGGAGATTCACTAATGGAAAAATACCGTATCAACCAATCAAACGGGATGGAATTTGGTCTGTATTCTTTAGGCGACCATATCATGAATCCTTTAACAGGAAACCGAATTTCAGCACAAGAAAGAATTCAACAACTAATTGAAATGAGTCAGCTTGCTGAACAAGCAGGAATAGATGTTTTTAGTGTGGGTGAAAGTCACCAAACTTATTTCGCATCCCAAGCGCATAGCGTAATTTTATCAGCAATTGCCCAAGCCACAAAAACAATTAAACTATCCAGTTCAGCAACAGTATTAAGTGTTTTAGACCCTGTACGTGTGTATGAAGACTTTGCAACGATTGATTTGATTTCAAATGGACGTGCAGAAATCGTTGCCGGCCGTGGTTCGCGTGTTGGAGCTCATCAGTTATTCGGTGTCGATTTACAGGATTATGAAGAAATTTATGAAGAAAAGCTGGAATTGCTTAAGCTGATCAATGAAAATGAACGTGTTACCTGGCAAGGAGACTTCCGGGCTCCCTTGCAAAACGCCGAGATTTTACCGCGTCCTTTAAATGGATCGCTTCCCATTTGGCGTGCTGTAGGAGGTCCGCCTTCTAGCGCAATCAAAGCAGGTTATATGGGACTCCCAATGATGTTGACTACGTTGGGTGGGCCGGCAATGAACTTCAAACATTCTGTCGATGCTTACCGTGAAACTGCTCGGCAAAGTGGATTTGACCCAGCTGGTTTACCAGTCGCCACAACTAGTTTATTTTATGTAGCCGACTCGACAAAAGAAGCGCTGCAAGGAATGTATCCGCATATCAATGGCGGTTTCCAAGCCATTCGCGGTACAGGATATCCAAAACAACAATTTGCACAAGCAACAGATTACCGTGATGCTTTGATGGTCGGCAGTACCGATCAAATTATTGAAAAAATATTGTATCAATATGAATTGTTCGGCATGCAGCGGTTTATGGCGCAAATTGATTTTGGCGGTGTACCATTTGATAAGCTCATGAAAAATATAGAACTTATTGGGAATGACATTATCCCAGCAATCAAAAAATACACAAAAAATTAAAGGAGGTGAACTATGAAAATCGCTGTATTAGCCGGCTCAATCATCGGTTCCAAAACAAAAACAGCTATGCTGAAAACAGTAGAGATTCTTAAACAAAAATACCCGGAACATGACGCTGTGCTTTTAGATTTAGCCGAGTATACAATGGTGTTCAGCGATGGACGGAATTATTTTGAGTATGAAGGCGATACAAAATACGTTGCAGAGACTCTCATGGCTGCAGATGCCATCATCATTGGAACGCCTACTTTCCAAGCTTCTATCCCTGCCACACTTAAAAATATCTTCGACTTGCTGCCGGTCAACGCTTTCCGAGATAAAGTCGTCAGCAGTGTAATGACAGCCGGTACAACTAAACATTATTTAATGGTGGAACAACAGTTGAAACCCATTTTAGCGTATATGAAAGCTCACATCGTCCCGACATACGTATTTATTGAAGAAAAAGATTTCTTGCGAAATGAAATCATAAATGATGACGTCCTCTTTCGTTTAGAACGACTCATTGAAGATACGGTATTGACCGTTGAAGCTTTCGCAGCTATTCGTAAGGAAAAAGACGAAGAATACGACTTTTAATGGAACAAATTAATTAGATAGAATTTTTTTAAAAAAAGAAAATCAAAGGAGAAGATCAATATGACAAAAGCAAATTTAGCAGTAGTATTTTATAGTATGGGTGGAACAAATTATCAATTAGCACAATGGGCAGCAGAAGCCGCAACAGCAGCAGGCGCTGATGTCAGAGTATTAAAAGTACAAGAATTGGCTCCTGAAGCAATCATTCAAGGAAATGAAACGTGGAAAGCTACTGTCGAAGCAACAAAAGACGTTCCAGTAGCAACATCCGCTGATTTGGAGTGGGCAGATGCCATTATTTTCAGTACTCCAACGCGTTTCGGAAATATGCCATCACAAATGAAACAGTTCCTGGATATCCAAGGCGGCATTTGGGCTAGCGGAAAAACAGTTAACAAAGTAGTTAGTGCTATGTCTTCTGCGCAAAATCCGCATGGTGGACAAGAAGCAACGATTCTATCATTGTATACCAGCATGATGCACTGGGGAGCCATTATTGCAGCACCAGGGTATTCAGACCCTGTCTTATTCAAAGCAGGCGGCAACCCTTATGGAACAAGCGTGACTGTAGGACAAGACGGAAAAATGATCGAAGATGTAGCAGATGCTGTGAAATACCAAGCTGAGCGTACCGTCAAAGTGGCAGAATGGGTCAAAAAAGGCAACGAATAAGCCTGCTTTAGGTTTGTTTTTTGAAGCAAAAAATAAGTTAATTATTCAATTATGCAAAGGGAGAGCGGGATTTGTGTCCTGTTCCCTTTTAAACTTTTTTTTAAAAAGAGCAGCACCAAACGTCTTGAATTACGTTTGGTGCTGCTCTTCTATTTTGTTCCTAAAGCACATGAAGAAGTTTTGTTGCTACACTAAAATAAATTAATAATCCCATTGCATCATTGATCGTTGTAATAAAAGGCCCGGAAGCAATAGCGGGATCAATTTTCAATCGATTGATAAGGAAGGGAATGACTGCTCCTACTACAGTCGATAAACTTAGAGTCACAAAAAGTGAAAACCCAATAATTGCTGCTAAAACGAGGTTCTGATAAAAAATGCCGACGACGAGTGCTAAAACTGCTCCTGCCGACAATCCAATCATCATTCCTGCTAAGAGTTCTTTGAGCACATTCTGCCAAAACTCTTCTCTGGTTCTTTCTTCTCCCATCGAAATATTTCGAACTGCAACTGCCAATGATTGTGTTCCTACATTCCCAGCTGAATCCATAATAATTGGAATAAAAGCAGCAAGGATAACTACTTGACTCAATGTTTCCTCAAACGAACTGATCAAAGAAGCACTGATCATTCCTAAGAAAACAAGAATGACGATCCACGGCATCCTTGCACGAGCAATTTGCCATGCACTCTCTTCTCCTCGTTCCGTTTTGCTTTTCGTTTTACGGATAGCAGAGAATTCATTAAAATCTTCTGTCGTTTCTTCAACCAAAATATCCATCACATCATCGACCGTCACAATTCCGAGCATCACATCTTCATCGTTCAAAACAGGAACGGCCAACAGATTATAATCTTGAATCATGCGAGCAACCGCTTCTTGGTCATCATTCAGACGTACAAAGGCTAATTGAGTCAACATTACATCTTGGACTTTTGTATCTTCCGGATTCAAAATTGTGTCTCGCAAAGATAAGATGCCTACCAATCTGCTGGTTGTGTCTAAAACGTAAATATAGTAGACCATTTCTGCTTCCTTAGCAATAGTACGTACCATCTCCACTGTTTGCTGCACAGTATGTTCAGGAGAAACGCTAATAAACCCTTTCGTCATAATGGATCCCGCAGTTTCTGGTTCATACGCGAGCATTTCTTCTACTTTGCTTCTTTCTGCTGTGTCTAAGAAATTTAAGAGAACTTGTCTTTCTTCGTCATCTCGGTAAGATAAAAAGTTTACCACATTGTCTATCTCCATATAATGGAATAAGTTCGCAATGTATTCAGGCGAGAAGGCTTCATAAGCTTCTGTTTGATCAGCAGGATCCATCCATTCAAATAATTCCGCAAATTCTGCTGGTTCCAAAAAGCTCTCTACTTTTTTCTCTTTTCAGGATATAAGAGGTGAAAAAGTTCAACTTGATCATTTGTATGAAGTTTCAAAAATAGCTTACGAAATTTTTTACGGTTGTTTTCCTTTGCGGCTTTGAAGATTCCTTCATAATAGGTGTTTTTTCTGTCATCCATTCTTTTCATTACTATCATTCCTCTCAGGAAGGCTCATTAAAAGTGCTCCTTCTTCTTGTATTCGTTTTTGCATTATATGAATAAAACTTTTCGATTTTTTCATCTGTCGACAAGATGGAATAGAATCCACTTGAACCACCCCCTAGAGAACTTTATAGTAATGAAACAAGCTAATAACAAAAACAGTTTTCTCTTGTTGTTTTTCATTTACCATTTAACTAAAAAAGAAATAAAAAAAAGCACGCTTCGAAGAGCGCGCAAAACAACTGATAGACAGTTGATCAAAACGGATTTAATACCAGCACCCCTTCATTGAGTTTCAGCACTGTACAGCATAGGGACGATCCCAGCTGCGTTAAAAATTTCCTTAATTCGAAAATTCCTGTTAACCCATTGGCGTCTTTGGACGTTTCTGGGCAGCAGCATATCTCTAGTACAGTAGCCTCACCTAACAAGGCTATTCAATTCTTTCTATCTCTCTTATTCATTGTAGGACAAACAAATTTAATATTCAAGCTAACTTCTTTATTATTTGGTAAACCTTTGATATAATCTTATTCATAAGAAGGCCTCTTTCATTTATGTATTTGCCGCTCAAGCATACATTTATGATAGAACGCCTTCTTTCTTTTTTGGGTTCTATTATTTTTAGTGTTGGTAAGAAGAATGAGTCTATTCCACAACTTGAAATTTTCGGAGGAATAGCGGCTCCTTGCAGCCATGTAAAGGATTCAATGCGAATTACGAAGCGGTTAAGCTTCGTTTGAGGCTTGAAAGGCTGGAGACATGTAAGGCTCCAGTCGTTCCCATGACTCTTGCAAGCAGACGCGTAAATTCCGGAGGAAATTTCATTATTAAGCATGACCAACACAATTCGATAAAGAACCTCTTTTTGCCAGTAAAACATGATAGAATCTCGAGAACTATTTTACACATACCTTTTTGAACGACGCTTTTTAGGATAGAAAAGTTAATCGTTTCGCTCTATCTGATTGTACTCATTTTCCCAATCTGATTTAAGCATAGCGTACGTTGCTATATCACAAAGGTTTCCTTCATTATCCTTTGCTCCCTCTCTTTTGATTCCTTCAAAACTCATTCCAACCTTTTCCATAACCTTTCCCGAACCAGGATTTTCAGTATGGTGACTGGCTTCTATTCTATTAAATCCAACACGTTCAAACAAAAAGTCTTTAACAGCGACAAAAGCTTCTGTCATGATTCCTTTATTCCAATACTTTTTAGACATACAATACCCAATCACAGCTGATTCAATATCGTTGTTTATCTGAACCACATCAATCGTTCCGATGACTTGTTGGTTTTCTTTTAACTCTATACACCAGCGATAGCAATCTTCTTGTTCCAGCTCTTTTTGCCAACTTGAGATGCTAGCTATGGTAACCTCGATACTGTTATGCGGCTTCCATGTTAAATGTTTGGTGACTTCTTCATCACTTGCCCAGTTGTGATACATGTCTTCTGCATCATCTAGCGTGATCATTTTTAAGAATAATCTTTCTGTTTCTAATGGTTGAGTGCCGATATGTTTCACCTAATCATCCTCCTCAGTATCATCCTTCTTTGTACCTATCATACAGGATAAATTTATATTATTCAGCGGCTGATTTGCTTAGAAACTATGAATTCAATAAAACTTGTCACATTAACCATGTCCTATTTTAAATGAAAGTTAATTTGTGACGAGTAATATTCAAAAATTACAAGTAAAAAAGCCTCTAACAAGCGTTAGAAAGCTTCTTTTCTTGTAACTTTGGTTCTATTATTTTTAGTGTTGGTAAGAAGAATGAGTCTATTCCACAACTTGAAATTTTCGGAGGAATAGCGGCTCTTTGCAGCCATGTAAAGGATTCAATGCGAATTACGAAGCGGTTAGGCTTCGTTTGAGGCTTGAAAGGCTGGAGACATGAAAGGCTCCAGTCGTTCCCATGGCTCTTGCAAGCAGACGCGTAAATTCCGGAGGAAATTTCATTATTAAGCATGACCAACACAATTCGATAAAGAACCGTAACTTTATGAGATATAACCACTCAGTTGTTGCTACAACTATCATCTACTAATAGAACGCGCAACTCTCGATACAGTATGACGCTGTCCACGAATGGCTTTACTCATTGCAAAAATATTTTCAACGGTAGCAACCCCGCCATATCCAGCATCGCCAATATGTTGAATATCAACTCCACATATTTTATTTTGTAAAGCCATGTACTTAATTGTATCAGGTTCGGAACTTTCTTGGCTCGTCCCGATAGCAGTCATAACTAGAGCTCCTTCTTGGTGTGCTAATTTAACAGCTTCTTTTAAATCTTCTTTATCAAACCCAGGCACTGTTCCAATTGATGGTGTTAGAATAATATCCGCTCCAGCCTCAATCAGGCTTTTAATGACATTCAAATCAGCAACAGCTTCATCAACCCCAGCACCATGCATTTTTCCAGCAATAATAAGTCCTGAGTAATATTCTTTTGCTTTTTTCACTGTATCGATAATTGCGGCATTTGTTACGCCTGTTCCTGGATTACCGGTAAAGCAAACAAAGTCTAATCCTAATGTTTCTATTTGTTTCAATGTTTCAACATTTGCTTGGCGGCCTACAGCAATTTCTGCTCTTTCTTCCACCATATCTGCAGATGTATCCACTGGCTCTAAATTGACACCAATCGGACGGCCGACTAAGTCATGCAAGCGATCAACAAACGATCCTTCATACTCCCCAATTGCAAAAATATCAGGGTTTAATACGTCAATTCCATTTAGAAGAATCAGGTCTGCTCCAAATGCACCTGCAATTTCAGAATTTGTAATGTCTCCGATAAAAGATTCACGTGGAGCGACATTTTCAGATAGAATAACGCGACCTTCACTTGCTTTAATACTTTGCTTCAACTCTTGTGCACTCATACTTAGAATTTCTGAAGCATTCGCACTTATTAAACGTTTGACCATTTTTATATAACTTCCTTTCTATTTTTAATACAACGGCTCATTTTCTTCTTGTGCTTTGAAACGTTTTTCAAGGGCTAAGAAGAATGGCAGATAAAGCAGAATATCCAATACAATCAAAACAATTTGTAATATTGATCCATTTATACTTCCTGTGGTTAAGAACCCGCTAATAATAGGCGGCATCGTCCAAGAAGCGACAACTCTAGTTAGAGGAACAAGCCCTGTTGACATAGCGATATAAGCAACGATTGCATTTACAATTGGAGCAACAATAAAAGGAACCAGTAATGCAAAGTTTAAAACAACAGGGACACCAAACATTGTAGGTTCATTAATATTAAATAAGCCAGGTACAACGGTTATTGGAGCCATAATTTTAGTTTGTTTGCTCGTATTCTTTTTACGGGCTATATAACCAAGCACTAATACTAAACCAATCGTTGCACCACCGCCGCCAATATAGACAAAATTATCCATAAATGCGATCGTAATAATGTTTTTCATTTCTGCTCCTGCTTGATAAGCAGCATTGTTTTCGGCTAAGTTTGAAATCCAGATTGGTTGCATAATCGAGTTCACAACATTTCCTCCATGGATACCAATAAACCATAACAAACTATTTAAACCAGCAACAATTACTGTACCAAAAATATTGTTACCTAATAACCCGAGTGGTCCGCCTAGAACTACTTGAGCAAGCTCGTGAAGGTTAGGCCAAGATACTGTATCAAGAATAGAATAAATAATTAACCAGAATGTGATGATTACTGCACCGGGTATAATAGCGCTGAAACTTCTTGCAACAGCTGGCGGAACGCTCTCAGGCATTTTAATTTGAATATTGTGATTAATGAACCATTGATAAATAAATGCACTAAACAATCCTAAAACAATAGCAACAAATAAACCACTAGCGCCAAGGTAACGAACAGTTAAACCTGCTCCTGCTTCCCCTGAAATAAAAGGTGTAACCATAACAAAAGAAGACATTGAAATAATCCCAGCAGCAACACCATCTACTTTATATTGATTCGCTAAACTTTGAGCTATTCCAAAACTTGCCACCAAACCAATTAAACCAAAACTGCTATCAACGCCTTTCCATAAGTAATCAGCCACACCGATATCTCCTAACCAAGCTTCCCAACCTGGAACTGGAAAACTGGCGATTACCATAAATATTGATCCAATAATAATCAACGGCATGGCTAATGTAATTCCATCCCGAATAGCTGTTAAATATTTATTAGCACTTAATTTTGAAGCAATCGGCATAAGCTTTTCCTCGATAAAACTATTTGATTCAGACATAAACACCCTCCTGTTAATTATAGTTTATAAACAAACATACAATATAAAACCCTTTCATTTGTTTATTAGTAATATTTAGTTATTAAAAACAGTATAATAGTTTAATTTTATTTTGTAAACAATTAAATGTATTTAGGTCGTTTTTTTCTTCTTAAACGTTACAAAAAATAAATATTAAGTTATACTATCATTACTATGATACATTACAATTAATATACGGCAAAATAAGTCTTCAAACAAAGTGGAGAAAGAAATACAAGTTTAATACCGCACACTCCTTCTACTATGACTACTCTTACTTATTAAAATGTAGATTCATCTGTAATTTAGCACAGAAAGGGGCTATTACCATGTACCTGCCTAAGAAACAAGGTATACAAAAAACAAGAATCTTAGATAAAATATATACGAAAGGTCCGATTTCAAGAATCGATATATCAAAAGAACTATCCATCACCCCTGCTACTGTAAGCGAAATAACAAATAACCTTATTAAAGAAAATCATATTCACGAATTGGGAGAAGATGAAAAGTATAGTAAACCAGGACGCAAGAAAATATTACTAGCTATTTCTCCCTATCATAACTATTTCATAGGTGTAGAGCTATCTGATAATTTTCTATCTTTTTGTTTAAGCGATAATCTTGGAACAATTATTGAACAGCAAATTATTTATCACAATAATTGGGATTATCAAGAAAAGCTTACAGATACCTTTTTTCTGAATAAATTGAACCAATTTATCGAGCAATGTACAGAATATAATCCTGTCGCTATAGGCATTGCGATACCTGGTCACTATGATCCCGTTAACCGCACTATTAAAACAAACAACCCATTTTGGCAAACATTTCCACTGAAAAATATTGTCGACTCAATTAATCTGCCTATTTATTTAAAAAATAACGTCAAATGTATGGCAATCGCTGAACGTTTATTTGGAGATGATATACAAGACAAGAATTTTATTTTTCTGCATGTTCGTCGCGGGATGTTTTGTACTTATATGTATAACGGGGAAATATACGCAGAAAACAATCATTTGATTGGTGAAATTGGACATACTGTCATCAATCCAAACGGTGAATTATGTGAGTGTGGTAAAAGGGGGTGTCTTCAAACTTATACTAGCGAATCTTGGATGATAAAAAAAGCAAATTTGATATATGAAAATGTACCTCATACTTTCCTAAAACAGTTAGCATCCGAAAAAAAACAGATTGATATCAATACACTCATTAAAGCCTATCAATTAGGAGATGAAGGTTCGATCACAATTATTAATCAAGCTATTTATTATTTTTCTATTGCAATCAATAATTTATTAATGGTTATGGATTCAGATATCGTCTATATCCATAGTGAATTATTGAGTGAGCCTGAACTGGCTGATCTCCTGATTAAGTATATTGATGACAATGCATCTTTATTGAATCTTCAACATCCTAAACAACGAATCTTTAAACCTTATAATGAAATAAATGGTGCTCTTGGTGCGTGCGGACTCTGTATTTCTGAAACATTGTAAATTTTCATGCTAAATAAAGCTTATTGCTACTTTTTAAGTAGAGTAAAGAAAGCCAGTATTTGTTATGTTGTAAAAGATAAAAACCTAATTGGTTTAGGGAAATATTTCAAACTCAATAAAAGTTCATTTAGCAAGGAGCTCTTCTAAGAGGGGATATTTTTATTTGCAGAAAAGGCCTGTACATACGGATGTACAGACCTACTTTATCTTTCAAGAGCTTTATAACCAGATCTTTCAAATCACTACATGACAAACTAACTTACAAATATTGTATTGCCAACTTTCCAGTCTTCTTGTTTCACACTCACCTAAAAGTCAGTTTTCTAGCATAACGATTGTAAACAGCAACCATTTGCCCCAGTTGAAAACAAATTAAAAGCTATTTCTTGAAACTTCATTCGCCTTCCTTCAACACCCCACTTTCTAATCGAAGTTGTTGGTTTGCATAGGCCAGAGTTGTTTCTCGATGTGAGACCAAAAGAACAGCTTTCTCTTTGATTTCTGAAGACAATACGTTAAGAATAGCTTGTTCATTAATGTAGTCTAAGTTACTAGTTGGTTCATCTAGTAATAATAACGGGGCATCTTGCAAAAGCAAACGAGCTAATCCTATCCGTTGCCGTTCTCCGTCTGAAATACTGCGAGCTTGTCCGCCAATTTTAGTTTCATAACCTTCTGGCAACGTTAAAATCCAGTCATGAAGCGACGCTTGACGTGCAGCTTGTTCTACCGCTTCTTTAGAAGCAGTCATTCTGCCTAAGCGAATGTTATTAAAAATCGTTTCTTCAAAAAGAAATGTACTTTGTTCCATCACGCCTTCTAGGTGATGGAGTGCTTGTTCTTGAATAGAAGCCAGCGGAATGCCATCGAACTCAATGGTTCCGCTGGTTGGATTCCAATAGCGCATCAATAATTTGACCAACGTACTCTTTCCGCTTCCACTCTCTCCGCCAATTCCAAGCCATTCCCCTCGGTTTAACGATAAAGAAGCAGCGTTCAAAATAGATTGTGAGCGTGCTGGGTAGTTAAACGCAACTTGATTCATCTGTCCTTCGTCAAATTCAGCTAGTTTCTCTTGGCTTGTCTCAAAAGAAACAGTGGGTTGTTCTTGCGTCAATGCATATAATCGTTGACCGCTGGCAAAAGTGGTTAGCAAAGCACTCCCTAAACCATTTAACGCTAAGACAGAACCAAATGAACTCAGGCTAAGAACCGTTGCAGTAAGAACGGTCGCTGCCGGTAAGTGAAGAAAAATTCCTACTAAGAGAATACTCACTGCCGTGGTGACTAAGACGATTTCGCTGGCTATTTGCAATAGGCTTGATTGTTGCAGCTGTTTGCGGTGTTGTTGATTTAATGCTTCGCCCATAGCGTTTAATTTTTGCACCCGTTGGTCTTTTAGTTGAAATTGAAAAATATCTGAAAGACTGTTAACGTTCTCGATAACTTGTTGATTGAGTGCCACAAAAGCTGTTTGGTAATCCTCTCCAATTTTTTGATGCTTTAAGAAGCTGATCAAGGGAATAATAACGCCAACAACTAGGTGACCTAATAATAAAATAAGCGCTAATCCCCAATGGTGACGTGATAAAAAAACAATGGATGCGATAGACGTTCCTAAAGCAATAAAGATAGGTGAAATCGTATGAGCAAAAAAAACTTCCAATGCTTCAACATCTGTTGTGATCGCTGTGACTAAGTCGCCGCTCTTCTTTTCTGTTAACCGAGCTGGTCCTAACTTTCGCAATACAGCAAAAATATTTTCTCGAATTAATGCTAGTAAACGAAAAGCAATATCATGGTTTAAATATTGTTCCGCATACCTCGCTGCTCCCCGAGCCAGTCCGCAACTCACCATAATCAGTAAGGCTTGTTGCGGATTATTTGGCTGGTTCATAAAAATAGCGATGATTTCTTGAATTCCAACTAGCGAGATGGCTATAACCGATAAATTGCTGATGATTCCAAAAAGAATCGCGAGAAGCATCCGTCCTTTTAATGGAAGAACGAAAGAAACGAGCCATCGGATGACCTTTAGTTGTTTCATCTTTCCACTCCTCCATTCATAAATTGTCGTTCTTCTCTGAAATAATTTTTAAAGTAAGTTGAATGGGTATGCAATTTTTCCGGGGGTCCCTGCTCAACGATACGCCCTTCTTCAAAAACAAGTACTTGGTCAGCTTGCAGTACATTGTACAAACGGTGTGAAATAAACAAAACAATTTTTTCTTTAGCTAATTGTTTTAAAACAGCTAAAATAATCTCTTCACTGGCTAGATCTACTCCTGACGTGATTTCATCAAAAATATACAGTTGGGTGTTTCTTAAAAGAGCGCGTGCTAACACAAGTCTTTGCTTTTGACCACCTGAAAGATTGCCGCCATTTTCCAACAACGGCTCATTCAATTGCTGCGGTAATTTTTGCACAAAGTCTTTCAAATGTACTTTTTCTAAAACATGCCATAATTCTGCATCACTAGCTTTAGGGTTAGCAATCAGGAGATTTTCTCTCACACTTTGCAGATAGAGATACCCATGATTATCAACTAAAACAGCTTGCTGGCGGATGGATTCCATATTTAAATCCCTAAGTTCTGTTTGATCCCATAAAATGCTGCCTTCATATCCAGCTAATTGATGTAAGAGAACACGCGCAAACGTACTTTTACCCGATCCTGATATTCCAACTAAAGCAGAAAAACTGCCTTTTGAAAAAACAGCAGAAACTTGATCTAAAGCAGGTTGCTGCTTGGCATCGTAAAAAAAAGATAGTTTTTTCACATGAACTACAGCTAACGAGCCTGCTGTTATTTTTTGTGTGCCGTAGACTTGTTCCGGAAGTTCCAGATAGGTAAATAATTTGCTGCAAGCACTGATTCCATTCATTGCAACATGAAATAAAGACCCTAATTGGCGCACCGGGATAAAAAATTCTGCACTCAACAATAAAAACATCACTGCTCCAGTTGTTTCAATCGTTCCTCGAGCATAACCGATGAGTGCTAAGCCAATTCCCAATGCAGCACCACTATAAGAAACAATATCCATGATAGTAATAGAATTCAACTGCATAGAAAGCAGACTCATGGTCACTTTACGAAACCCCTCTGCATCCTCAACCATTTCTTGGTGTTTGTGGGCGTCTTGGTTAAAAGCTTTCAATACGCTCAATCCTGCTAGATTCTCATGAAACTTCGCCCCTAAATCCGTATAGCGTGACCAGTAACCGCTTAAAATGCGTTTTGCAACTTTCATCACCATTATAATCACGATTGGAATCAGCGGCGTACAAATCAGCAAAACTAGAGCAGGCTGCCAAGCAAATCCAGCTAGAACGCCAAAAATCATCAACGAAGCAATCAAACAATAAAATAATTGTGGCAAAAAACGTGCATAATAAATATCCAATTGTTCAATACCGTCTACGGTCAATTGCGCTAAAGTAGGTGCCGCTAATTGTTCTTGACCACCGCCTAGGCGAAAGGCTTTCTCCATTACTGATTGTCGCAACTTTATCCGTAAATCTGCCGAAGCTTGATAAGCTTTTCTTTCAATTTGTTTAGTTAAAATAGTTTTTCCAGTGAGTACAATCAATGTCATTAGCAGCAAAGTAGGAACGGAAATTCTCTCTCCTTCTAAATAATGTGCTAACTGACCAGCAAAAACGAACCACAAGACTATAGATAACCCTAAATTCATTGTTCGGAAAATCACTAAGTAGATTAAAGGCTTTTTTTCTATCAAATGAAATAAACGCTTATCAATCATTTGTTTCACCCGCTGCAACTATAGTTTTTGTTATTTTATGTATATTGGCAGATAATCCCTCTTTAACTGTGTTCTTTATCAAATTTATAAAAAAGAAGTTTTTCATTCTTTCTCGCTCCTTAGGTATTTTATAGACAATGTTTCCTTTGTCTCGCTTTTTATATCGCCCACCTAGTATAGCATAATATGCCGGGATATTGTGTTTTATATCACTAACAAAATTTATTTAAACTTACATTAGCTCGTTTATGCGATTGGGTGATTAGTCACTAGCTAAAAGGTGGACCTGCCTGTGTTGTGAGGAATAGCAACTTAAGATCGTTATTTTTAAAGCATAAAAAGAGAGAGAGCTGCCCCTATAGAGCTACTCTCTCTTGCATTTTTTTAAGCGGATGGATCTTATTAGTTTTTATTACTTCTAACCATCTAGTTCATTGTAATTCAATAAGCGATTTATATGAACAGCTAAATACGTCAATTCATCATCTGGTACTTCTTTATCATATATTTTTTCCACATATTCTTTAACTTTAAAAGCACCATTCATAGCTTGAGGATAAAGAGTTGCAATCTGTTCAAACAGCTTACTCGTACATTTATCATAATAATATTGTTCTTTTAGTCAGTGGATAAAATTTTGCTGCTGTTCTACTCACTTTCCAATGTTGCTCCGATCACTTGGTTTCTCCCTTGCTCTTTTGCCATGTACAAGCACCGATCGGCTAACCGGAACAGTTTCTTCATATCTTTTTGTTGTCCAGAAGCAGCCAACCCAATTGATACGGTTATGTTGATGCCTGCCCATTTTCCAGTAAGAATTCTTTACCTGCCACGCTGACTCTGATATTTTCAGCCACTTCTTGTTATTCTGCATAAGACAAATGATTTAAAATCAAACAAAATTCTTCTCCACCTACACGGTAAATCAACTCGTGGTCCGGAGCCCCAACATTTAAAATGACTGCTAACTGCCGCAAGATAAAGTTTCCATTCGCATGTCCATAATTGTCATTGATCCATTTAAAATGGTCGATATCTATTATCATAAAAGCGGTCTTAGCGATTGATTTATCCGCTTGGATCACTTGCCATTTTTTATTAAACGCTCTCATATTGTATAAGCCCGTCAAGTAATCCATTTGGGCGTGTTCTTGTTCCTCTAAATATAAATGGAGATTTTTTATTAAATCTTCTATAAAAGCAGTCACAGCAATGACTACAATACTAGAAAGAATCAGTAAACTAAAGCAAATAAGGAGGCTTAGCAAAATATTTTTATACAAAAAGAACAAACTCAAACTAATAGTTGCAACGCAAATCACATTAAGACAGGACAAAACAGCGTAATTATTAAATCGTTTTGTTAACTTGCTGCTAACATACGGCAATAAAAGACCTAGAAAAACATACACAAATGCGGTCTGAATCGAAGCAGGGTTAATTCCTAATAACAAACGCAATGCCGAAATCAAAAAGGCAGTTGGAATAGAAACGGAAGGACCAAAATAATAAACCAGCAGAATCAAAATAATTTGCCGGAAATCTAGGATGGCTTCTTCAGGTAAGGTAACCGAAAAAAGCATTAAAATAAAATTTGTTATACTAGCTATGCCGATCATCTCTAGCTTCTTTTTTAAGCTAAGCGTATAATGTTTTTCTTTCGGGATTAATTTAACGAAAATATAAGATACGGTACAGAGAATAGAAATATTGGCAATAAGACTTAAGAAAATAGATGACAGCATAATAAACTCCTTTCATCAGCTAGTCATAGGAAACAAATAAAATTAGTAAGTTGTCAATAACCTGTTTTTATACATTTTGAAGGTTTCCCAAAATAGTATCCTTGCTGAAGAAACATTCCTTGTTCTTTCAATTCATCGCTCATTTCTTGATTTTCAACACCTTCTATAATGAAATCGAGCTGATAGTCTTCTGAGAAACGTTTCCAAGCGTGCAAGAAAAGCTGTAAAGTCGCTTCGTTTATCTTCTTTTTACTACAATTTACCATTGAAAATTTAATTTGATCTAGATAAGGAGTGTATTTTAAGACTTCCTCTAACGAATTCCTCCCTGAGCCAACATCATCTAATGCAATGCAATACCCTTTTTCCTTGATTGAGGCAAAAATAGACAAAAAATGCTGGTCGATTGTTAAAGAATTAATCGTATCGTTTGAAGCAGTAAAAAATGGAGCATCTTCTGTTATTTCAATAGTCAGTTGTTTAGCATATGGCTGCATTTCAGTGAAAAAGACATGTGTCTCCGGGTAAAATAATTGTTTTGGTGCAAAATTAATTGAAAATTGTACGGTTGGACATAAATCTACCAAACGCATTAGTTCTTCTTGGAACCACTTTAAGAAAAGCGAGTGCTCTTTTCTATCGTGGATTACTTCAGCCATCTTTGCAGCTGGGTAATACGGATTTTGCTCATTATTCCTTAATAAGACCTCATATCCCATCAGTCGTTTGTTTTGAACATCGACTTTAGGTTGAAAATGAAATTGTAAGTCCTCCATTTAAAAACCTCCATTTACTACTTCAATTGATCAATTGTGTTAAAAAATAAAATGCGGTTTCGTTTGGCATATCAAAAAGGGAAATTGGCTAAGGCATAAGCTTTTTTATTAATTAAAGAACCATAAAAACCGGGTTGCCTATTGTTGAGGGATTAGTGGATATATCTGCTATCTAGTCTAGTGAGTCAGTAAATCTTTTTCTAACATAAGTGTCATCGAAAGGATTTCTAAAGAAAAAACGAGTATCAATTGATGCATTATCTCTCAAATCTATATTTTAAATTTGCATTCTGTTATTTATATCACGTACTTTATTTTTAATCTATTATTTTGTATTCAATTTATTTTTTTATTCCATTATTATGTCAAACTTGTTCACAATATTTTGGGCCTTAATCAGCAAAAAAAAGCACCTTCCAATCAGTAAAACTGCTAAAGAGTCAAATCATCTTATCTGATCCTTTAGCAGCCTCCTCGTTGACTGGTGCTTTTTTTTAAAAAAATTAAGTTGTGTGTACTGTTTCTGATACTGGATTAGCCTCCATTTTCTTGCGAGCCCTTTTGTCTTTTAAACGATAATTTAATAGTCTCATTCCATTGAAAATAACAACCAAGATACTTCCTTCATGGACCAGCATACCGATAGACATATTCATCCACTCACTGAAAAAGACGCTGGCCAATAAGACCAAGACTACACCCACTGCGATAATAATATTTTGTTTCATATTTCGTGCTGTGGCTTTCGTCAAACCTAACGCATGCGGCAAACGACTGAAATCCGAGTTCATTAAGACAACATCGGATGTTTCAATGGCAACGTCTGTTCCATTCCCCATCGCAATTCCAATATCCGCTAAAGCTAATGAAGGACTGTCGTTGACCCCGTCTCCGACAAAAGCAACGATTTGGCCTGCTTTTTGTAATTTCTCGATATGAGCCGATTTATCTTCTGGCAGCATATGTCCATATGCTGCTGTTAACTCTAGCTCACGAGCAACAGCATCCACCGTTCCTTGATTATCGCCTGAAAGAACAACTAGGTTTTTCACGCCTAATTTTTTCAACTCTTGTAGGTCTTCTTTTACTCCGGGACGGACTTGATCACGAATGCCCATCAGAATTTTTAATTCGCCATCGACCGCTGTCAGCACCAGCGAGTTGCCATTTTCTTCAAAACATTCCACGTCTTTTTGCGCTTTTTTACTGAATACCACATGTTCTGTTTCCATCAATGCAACATTCCCAATAGCTATCCGGTGCCCATTCACGCTTGCTACAATACCGCCCCCTTTGACGACTTCTGTTCCTTCTACTGTAGAAAAAGATGTCTCGCCAATTTCTTGGAGGACAGCTTTTGCAAGCGGGTGGTCAGATTCACGTTCCACACTTGCTAAATAACCAAGGACTTCAGTGTTATTTTCTCTATAGAACTCAGTTTCTGCAACAGTTGGATTCCCGACAGTCAATGTTCCTGTTTTATCAAATACGATTGTATCTACTCGACTGAAGTCATGAATCACTTCGCTTCCTTTTAGCAGAACCCCATTACGAGCACCATTTCCAATACCGGCAACATTCGAAACTGGGACTCCGATAACCAATGCGCCCGGACAGCCTAATACTAAAATGGTAATCGCTAATTCGATGTTTTGGCTGAATAGCCACACACCAAATGCCAGTACCAAGACAATTGGTGTGTAATATTTGGCAAAGCGGT
Source organism: Carnobacterium mobile DSM 4848 (assembly GCF_000744825.1). Taxonomy (NCBI): domain Bacteria; kingdom Bacillati; phylum Bacillota; class Bacilli; order Lactobacillales; family Carnobacteriaceae; genus Carnobacterium; species Carnobacterium mobile. Next base: position 1,960,622 of record NZ_JQMR01000001.1, on the reverse strand, counting down.
CAATGAACCGTTCTGCTTCGGATTTAGAATCTTGTGCTTCTTCAACCAATTCAATGATTTTTCCAAATGTCGTGTCTTCTCCTACTCGATCAGCACGAATTTGGATCGTTCCATTTTCTAAAATAGTGCCTGCAAAGACTTCTGAACCAACTGTTTTATTTGCTGGAACGGATTCACCTGTGATGCTGGCTTCATTGATGTAGCCTTCACCTGTGATGACGGTTCCATCTACCGGGACTTTTGCACCGGTTTTGACGAGTAAGACCTCTCCTTCGTCCACGTCTTCCACGTCTACTTCTTCGAATCCTCCATCTTCCATTTGTCTTAAAGCACTTTCTGGTGCCATTTCAGTTAACTCTTTGATAGCAGAACGGGTTTGGTTTAAGGTCCGTTGTTCCAAGAAATGCCCAAATAAAAATAAGAAGGTAACAATAGCTGCTTCTTCATAATTTTGAATTAAGAAAGCTCCGATGACGGCGATAGTGACCAGCAAATCAATGCTGACAACTTTTACTTTTATGGCTTGATACGCTTGGACAGCAATTGGTGCAACTCCGAAAATAGAAGCGATGATCAAAGACCATTCAGAAATCCCCACATTTTCTAAAATGAAATGACTAAAGAAACCTAGCCCGATCAACACACCGCTGATCAACGTTATTTGGTTTTTCTTGCTTAATATATAGTGCTGCATGATTTTTTCCTCCAATGTATATTTTGTTGTTAAATAAAGTATAGGACCGTTTCAAAATATATAAATTGACGGCCATCAAGTTTGGAGACTTTCTATTCACTTATTAAAAAAAGAAAGAAGTCCCAGAAAGAATAATTAGTTCTTTCTGAGACTTCTTTCTTAGCGATGCATCAAGCTTGGTAAGCTTGGTAAGCTTGGTCTGTTTCAGAAAGCATGTCGTATACTGCAGCATAAGTTCCGCAAACATCACCAGGAATGGTGTAGTTATTTGTAATTTCACGCAATCGAGCAAATTCCACATCTAAATTGGGTCTAACTGAACCTGCTGTTTGCATTTTCTCATTTATTTCACTGAACAATTCTCGTACTTCAAATGCTTCAGGGTGATTTTTACCATGCGCCCGTGTAATCGCTGTTGTAAACATATCTAATTTTTCAAAATACTTGTTCGCTGCTTCGTTGAGTCCTGTCATTATCCATTCCTTCTTTCTGATTTATAGGCGTTTAAGCTGCTTTCACTTTGGTTTTAAGAACTGGGTATCCCAAGTCAATGATTGCTTTTTCAATTTCTTCAATCGAAAGAGTATCTGCATCAAAATCAGCTTTGACTTTGCTGGAATTGAATAAAACTTTTACGCTGTCTTTGTCGATTCCATTCAATCCTTTTACTGCACTTTCAATTTTTTGCAAACAACTTGGACAAGATAAGGCTTCTAATGTAAGGACTGCTTTTGACATCATTCATTTCCCCTTTATTTTTTATTTGTAGTAGAGGCTTTTTCTTCGCCTCTTTCTCTTTACACCTGTAGTATAGTTGGATTACACCAAATAAAAATTGATACGCATCAAGTTTTCAGCTTTTTTGAGATTAGATAAGCTGAAAAGTTGATGACATATTAAAAAGGTACTCTCCATTCATTTGGAAAGTACCTTTTTTAATAGCATTTTATTAATTCATTTCAAATGCACCTGTATACAATTGGTAATATTCGCCTTCTTGAGCAATCAACTCTTCATGATTTCCTCGTTCAATGATTCGTCCTTGATCCATCACCATAATGGCATCTGAATTTCGAACAGTTGACAGCCGGTGAGCGATAACAAAGACTGTTCTTCCTTTCATCAGTGCATCCATTCCACTTTGTACAACTGTTTCTGTTCGTGTATCAATGCTTGAAGTCGCTTCGTCCAGTATTAGAACTGGCGGATTCGCGACTGCTGCTCTGGCGATTGCGAGCAACTGTCTTTGACCTTGGGAAAGCGAACCGCCATCGCCAGTTAATTCTGTCTCATAACCCTGCGGCAATTGTCGAATAAAAAAGTCGGCATTCACTAATTTCGCAGCTGCTTCAACTTCTTCATCAGTGGCATCTAATCTGCCGTACCGTATATTGTCTTTGATCGTTCCTGTAAATAAATGTGTATCTTGTAAAACAATGCCTAATGATTTTCTTAAATCCTCTTTTTTGATTTTTTTAATATCGATCCCATCATAAGTGATCGACCCCTGTTGAATATCATAAAAGCGATTGATCAAATTGGTGATTGTCGTTTTCCCAGCTCCTGTTGCTCCGACAAACGCAATTTTTTGACCGGGTTTTGCAAACAGATTAATATCGTGAAGAATCGTTTTATTGGCATTATATCCAAATGTTACGTCTTTAAAACGCACATCTCCTGTTAATTCAGTATAAGCTGTCTTACGGTCAGCAGTCGTTTGTTTCCAAGCCCAGCTGCCTGTACGTTGCTGCGCTTCTTCAACTTTTCCATCAGCCGTCTTAGTGATATTAACTAGCTTGATCGTTCCATTGTCTTCTTCAGGCGTTTCGTCTAATAGATTAAAAACCCGTTCTGCACCCGCTAATGACAAGATGATCGCATTAAACTGTTGTGAAATTTGTGCTACCGGCATGGTAATGCTTTTTGTAAATTGAACAAAAGACGCGATACTCCCTACCGTTAGTACTGTGACACCTGTAATCGAAAAAATGGAGCCAATTACAGCCGTTAACAAATACGTAAAGTTCCCAATATTTCCCATGATCGGCATTAAAATGTTGGCATACGTATTAGCTTTTGTCGCATTTTCTCTTAAACTTTCATTCAATTGACTAAAATCAGCAATCGCTTCTTCTTCATGATTAAAGACTTTTACGACTTTTTGGCCTTCAATCATTTCTTCTACGTATCCATTTAACGTTCCCAATGCTGATTGTTGAATCGAGAAGTAACGACTGCTTTTACTGCCGATTGTGCGAACCACGGCCACCATCACACCAATCATACATAAGACAAATAAGGTCATTGGTATGTTGATAATGAACATGGCAATGATAATGGATAAAATCATAATCAGTGAAGAAAAAATTTGCGGAATCGATTGGCTGATCATCTGTCTCAGTGTATCGATATCATTTGTGTAGTGACTCATAATGTCGCCGGTCGCATTGCTGTCGAAATAACGAATCGGTAAAGATTCCATATGCGTAAACAGTTCATCCCGAATATCTTTTAAGATTCCTTGTGACACTGTCACCATGGTCCGATTAAAAATATAGGTGAACAATGCACCGGTTAAATACAACAGTGCCATTACACCAATAATCTGGGCTAAATTTGAAAAATCAGGTGTGGCTTGTGTCAGCAAAGGGGCAATATAATCATCGATCAACGTTTTTGTAAAGCTGATGCCAATCGCATTAGTAGCTGCACTAATGATAATACTGACAATTACGATAAGTATCCGTATTTTATATTTTCTAGTTGCATAGGAAAGAATACGTTTAAATGTTTTCAAAGGATTAGCAGCCGTTTTCTTATTCATTTTATTCTTCAACGATCGTCCCTCCCTTTACTTGAGAATCGAATACTTCTTGATAGATGACATTATTTTTCAGCAATTCATCATGCGTACCTATGCCATTGATTTTTCCATCATCTAACACGATAATCCGGTCAGCATCTTGGATAGAAGAGATACGTTGAGCCACAATGATTTTAGTTGTATTTGGAATTTCTTCTATAAAAGCTTTTCTAATATAGGCATCTGTTTTTGTATCTACAGCACTTGTCGAATCGTCTAAAATCAAAATTTTAGGTCGTTTTAGTAAAGCACGCGCAATCGTCAATCGTTGTTTTTGCCCCCCGGATACGTTTGAACCACCTTGATCTAGCACGGTTTCATATCCATCGGGAAAGGCTTGAATGAAATCATCTGCTTGTGCTAATTTGGCAACCCGCTGTACTTCCTCTTCAGAAGCGTCTTTATTGCCCCATCTCAAGTTGTCAATAATCGTTCCTGAAAACAAGGTATTTTTTTGGAGTACCATTGCAATTTGATCACGCAAGGTCACTAAATCATACTCTTTGACGTTATGCCCTGAAACAGATACTTCTCCTTCAGTCACATCATACAATCTCGGAATCAACTGAATAAGCGTACTCTTCCCGCTGCCTGTTCCGCCAATGATCCCTACCGTTTCGCCCGACTTGATGGTTAAATTGATGTGACTTAAGTCGGCCTCTTCTGAGCGTTTAGCATATTTAAATTGAACATTCCTAAATTCAATGTCGCCATTTCCAATAGTTGTCAGCGGCTTCTCAGGGTTTCTCAATGTTGCTTTTTCATTCAGAACTTCAGCCACCCGTTCTACCGAAGCTTCGGAAATCACGATCATCACAAAAATCATGGAAATCATCATCACACTGCTTAGGATTTGCATCATATACGTAATAAAACTCGTCAATTCGCCGGTACTCATAGTTCCACCGACCACATACTTTGCTCCAAACCAATAAACGAGCAGCAGACACGAGTAAATAGCCAGTTGCATAACCGGAGCGCTAAATGCAATAATTTTTTCTGCCTTCATAAATAAGCTTTTAATATTTTCAGAGGCTTCTTTAAACTTTTCGATTTCTTTTTCTTCGCGAACAAATGATTTTACTACGCGTACACCATTGATGTCCTCTTGTACAGTTTGATTCAATCGGTCATATTTTCTAAAAACTTTTATAAAATAAGGGTGCACGCGATAGATCAAACCAACTAAAATAACACCTACAACTGGAACAATAAATAAAATCGTTAAAGATAATTTCAAATTTGTATAAGCGGCCATCGCAAAAGCAAAGGCGATCATAAACGGTGCTCGAATAATGGTTTTGAGGACCATTTGAAAAGCCATTTGAATATTTGTAATATCTGTCGTAAGTCTAGTAATCAGACTAGATGAGGAGTATTTGTCAATACTATCAAAGGCAAAGGTTTGAACGTTTTCGTAGATGTCTTGACGCAGATTTGTCGAAAACCCTACTGCGGCATCCGAAGAAAATTTTCCGCCCAATACGCCAAATAGCATGGAGAAACAAGCCATTACAAACATTAAAGAGCCAATTTTTAAAACATAAGCCATATCTTTTTCGAGTAAGCCCTTATCAATAATTTTTGCCATAAGAAAAGGAATAAAAATCTCCACCGCAACTTCTAATGCCATAAACAGCATGGTTAAAAATGAGGGCTTTTTATATTGCCGCAATGATTGTATTAAAGTTTTATACATTATTTGTTTTCTCTCCTTTTAACTAAGCAAATGGGCTTGCTCCATTAAATTGTGTATCCGGTAAATCGTTTTAATCGTCAAACGGATGTCTTCATCTGGAACGTCTTTTAAAATCTGACTATTTTTACGATGGAAATCCTGGACCATTTTTTGATGCAGCGCTAAGCCTTTTTCGGTTAAACCGATGTTTACTACACGTTTATCTTCCGGATTAGCTTTTTTCTTAATATAGCCTTGTTTTTCTAATGTTGTGATACTTTTTGTAATGCTCGGTAACGTTACACCAATTGCCGCAGCAATATCACTTACGCGCACCTCTTCCCGTTTCATCGATAAGTTATACAATGTTTTGATAATATAAATGTGTCTCTTTTGCACTTCAAGAGGCGGATCAGGCAAAAACTGAATCGTTTGTTTTGCGCACATACAAGCATCAATGTATTCTTCAGATAGTTGACTATCCATATTTTCTCTCCTTTCAAATTAAGTTACTTAACATAATTACTATAAGTAACTAGTTTAGCGTAAAAAAGAATAAATAGATAGACAACTCTATTTATTCTTACACGTTTATTTTATAGCGTTTTTTACAGTACACGAGTACAAATTCATTCAAACGTTCTATGAAAATCCAACTATGCCATGTGGAATATAAGGTTCTTCTAGAAAAATAATATCTTCTGGAGTGAGTCTAAAATCAACCGCTGCAGCTGCTGTTTCAATGTGTTCAAGTTTAGTTGCTCCGACAATGGGCGCTGCTACACCCTCTTTTTGCAAAAGCCAAGCAAGAGCTATGTGAACGCGACTGACTTGATAGCGTTCAGCTAATTGGGCTACTCTTTCAATAATGAGACGGTCCTTATCAGCTGTTTCATCGTATTTGGCACGTGCAATATTATCTGTTTCTGTGCGTTTAGTCTGGACAGATAAGTCTCGTGTCAAACGCCCTGAAGCCAAAGGACTATATGGCGTTAAAGAAATTCCTTCAGACAAAGAATAAGGGATCATTTCGCGTTCTTCTTCTCGATAAATTAAGTTTAGATGGTTTTGCATAGAAATAAATTCAGTCCATCCGTTTTGCTTTGCAATGTTTTGAGCTTTTTGAAACTGCCAAGCATACATGGATGAAGCCCCAATATAGCGTGCTTTTCCGGATTTTACAATGTCATGTAGGGCTTCAATAGTCTCTTCAATCGGCGTATTGTAATCCCAACGATGAATAATATAAAGATCGACATAGTCCATTTGCAGCCGTTTTAAACTTTGGTCAATTTGAGAAAGAATCGCTTTTCGTGAAAGCCCTCCACCATTTGGTCCCTCAAACATCTGTCCATGCACTTTTGTAGCAATAATAATCTCATCTCGATTTGCATATTCTTTTAATGCTTTTCCTAAAATCTCTTCGCTTGTTCCAAGAGAATAAACATTCGCAGTGTCAAAAAAATTTATGCCAAGCTCCAAAGCTCTTTTAATAATTGGCCGGCTTTCCTCTTCATTCAATACCCATTTGTGGATCCATTTTTCTGGGTCTCCAAAACTCATGGCTCCGAGACAAATCCTTGAAACGTCCATTCCTGTATTTCCCAATTTTGTGTATTCCATTTTTTCACTCCTTCACTAGTAATCAAGCAATTGTTCTTTATCTTATTTCTAATGAGTCATTGAGTGTCTCGATTAGAACCAGGTTAATAACTGTCTTATCTATTAGGATATACCTTCAAGTTGACTCGAAGTCAAGGAAAACTACTTTTTATTCAAGTAGCTAGTGCTTACTGTTTCTTTTGGGCAATGATAACGTAAATGGCATCAGCGGGGTGAAATTTTTTGCTGATTTCAAACCCTGCTTGTTCTAGCTGTCGTTCCATTTCAGCTGAAGCGATTCTTGGGAGATGTCTTTCATTTTTCTCCTCTTCTAATTCCACACAGACAAATGTGCCTTTTGCTCTAAGTACTTGGTTAATGGACTGTAACGTCTCAGATAAAGGGTGTATTTCATGAAGGACTAATGAAAATAGCTTGTCTACGCTCACTATTTTAAGCCTTTTGAATAACGATCTAAGGAAAAGGGCTTTTTAAAAAAATTTATAAAGATACATAACTCAAAATAACATAATTATGACAATATGTTATTTCGCGTTGCTTATATTTTGTTAAATGTTACAATAGAGCTAAAGAACGTGATACCGCTTAATCTAGTTAAGGAGGTGTTCCAGTTGAATCAAGCGAAAAGACAAGATCTAATTCTCAATTTGGTAAAAATCAATGGCGAGGTAACAACAAAAGAATTAGCAGATGAATTAAATGTCTCGATGATGACGGTTAACCGAGATTTAAAAGAAATTTCTAAATGGGAAGAAATCCAATTAGTCCATGGCGGCGCAATTTACAGAAAAGATGCCACACTTGAAAATCCCATTTCGTTTAAAGAAGAAGTGAGTATTCACGAGAAAAAAATGATTGCCAAGTTTTGCCGAACCTTAGTCAAACCGGGTAGTTCTGTTTTTATTGAGACCGGTACAACCACACTAGCTGTTGCAAGAGAGTTATTCAATATCGAAAATTGCCAATTTTATACCAATTCATTATTGGTGATGAATTCATTAGCTAAATATGAAGACATCCAATTGCACTGTCTCCCTGGTAAATACCGCGACCTTTCAAAAGGATTTTTAGGATTAGAAACTACTGACTTTGTCAAAAATTTCAATTTTGATATTGCCTTTATCGGTACAGAAGGAATTACTGCCGACTCAGGTGTTTCTCTGCCAAATGAAGAGGATGCCTTTACCAAGAAAAGTATCATGAAACAAGCTAAAAAAAATGTGCTCGTCGCTGACCATAAAAAGTTTGGTCTCTCTTATCTTCATAAAATAGGTGAGGTTTCTGAATTTGATATGATCGTCACTGATTTAGAAAGCAAGCAACCTGAATTTAAAGAAATTAGCAACTTAACGACTATAAAATCTGTTAGAAAAGAGGAAAATAAAAATGAACATTAAGTTAACTACTGTCACATTGCCTACGATCCATTCCAACCCACAGTCCGTGATAGTAACGGACGAAACCATGGCTGCTAGAAAAACAAACTTTTTAGAACAAATGAAAACCAATTCAATCGATACAGCAATTATTTATGCTGATCGTGAACATGGAGCTAACTTCGAGTATCTTACCGGCTTTATTCCGCGTTTTGAAGAAGCTTGCTTAGTTGTCCATGCAAATGGAGACAGTTATTTATTATTAGGAAATGAAAACTTAAAGCTAGCTGAACATTCTAGAATTAAGGCCAAGGCAATTCACGTTCCTTTCTTCTCTCTTCCAAACCAACCGATGGCAGGAGAAAAGAAGTTGGAAAACTTCTTTGAAGAAAGTCAAATCAAACCAGATGCTCAAATCGGAATCATTGGCTGGAAACTCTTTACTGCCAGCAGTTACGATAATGCTGATTTATTTGATCTACCTTTTTACATCGTAGACTGTTTATTAAACTATGTATCGAATAGAAGCCAATTAAAAAACTTCACGTTTTCTTTGAGCTCTCCAGAAGGCGGATTGCGTACAACGCATAATGCGAATGAGATCGCTCATTACGAAGCCGGTGCTTCACTAGCAGGAATCGGTATGTTTAACGCGATCCAAGCAATTGAGGTCGGCAAAACGGAAAAAGAAATTGGCGCTTTGCTTGCTCAAGATGGACAGCCGAATACGGTCACTACCATTAGTGCAGCAGGACAGCGTTTCACAAATGCCACTCTTTACCCAAGAGATAAAGAAGCTCAATTGTCCGATAACTATTCCATAACGGTCGGCTACAAAGGCGGTTTGAGCAGTCGTGCTGGATTTGTGGTTTCTTCTAAAGAACAATTGCCTGAGAATCAAAAAGACTATTTAGAAAAAGTGGGCAAACCTTACTTTACAGCTTATGCAACATGGCTAGAAAATATCCGCATTGGCATTTCTGGCGATGAATTCTACTCGATGATCGAATCCGTATTCCCTTCCGACGTTTATGGCTGGACACTAAACCCTGGACACTATACAGGAGATGACGAGTGGATGTCTTCTCCATTCTACCCAGGATCTAAAGCTGTGGTTAAGAGCGGACAACTATTCCAAGTGGATATCATTCCAAGTGTGCCGGGCTACTCAGGTGCAAGTGCGGAAGAACCAATTGCTATAGCAGATGAAGCTTTGAGAGACGAGTTAAAACAACAGTATCCGGATGTCTGGAAACGCATTGAAGACAGAAGAAACTACATCAAAAATGTGATCAACATCAATCTTTCCGATGATATCTTACCTTTAAGCGATACAGTAGCTTTCTATACGCCATTTTTATTGAATAAAACTCTAGCTTATACAAAAGAAGCTTAAACTGAACATTCATTTTTAGCGAAGTTGCTAAAAAAACAGAATAAATAGAATGACACCTTTCTCCTGCATAAAAAGGAGGAAGGTGTCATTTTTTATTATATATGGAAAAAAACTATCGATTTAGTCAAAAATAAGTAAGAGTTAAACTTATTATCTTATTTTCAAAAAAATTGCGTGCCTTAAGTGATAGACCTTTTCACCTTTAGGGCACGCAAATTTGAGTTGTGTGCCTTAAGTGATAAATTTTCTTATACTTAAGGTATGCAAAGTGGATTTGCCTGCCTTATCGATAGAAATTTAAATGACTTAAGGTACGTAAAAAGAATTTAGAATCCAATCTGTTACATTTTTTTACTATTTGTTTGACGGATAAAGATTTAACACAATACTAAAATCTTTAAAGTTTATGAAAAATAGGTTTCATTTTATCAAAAGTACAAAAATGAGTAAAGCCAATATCTTTTAACAGTTTCTTAGATTCTTTGATATGAAAACCTAAATGTTCTGGTTTATGGCTATCGCTGCCAATCGTAATGATTTTACCCCCAAGTTTATGATACAGTTTTAAAATTTCTATAGAAGGGGTGAACCCGTTAATCTCATAACGAACAGAGGAAGTGTTTAATTCTATTCCTTTGTTGTCTGCTATCACTTTTTTTAATATTTTCATTATTTTGTCTTTACTATACTCAAACAAATCAACTTCTTTATCTAAATAACGCCTCATCAAGTCCATATGAGCCAATACACTATAATCTTTATAAGAAGTGACTAATCGATACATCTCATCGTAATATTCATCATAACTTTCCTGATGTGTATGCCCTTTTTGGAATTCTCCTGTCCAAAATTCTTTGTTCTCAATTTGATGCACCGATAATAAAATAAAATCAAAATCATAAGACTGATAAAGTTTCTCAAATTGCGGGATGGTATGGACTTGCATGCCGAATTCTAGTCCTTTTTTGATGGTGATGTTTTTTTCATATTTTTCAGAAAGTTTCTCTAGCTCCGAAAAATAAAGTTTGTAATGAACATTTTTAACTTCTTTATTCTTGCCTGCTTGAAACTCTTCCTCTGGTCTCCAATCGGGTTTTACCCCATAATCTACATGGTCAGTAAAGCAAATTTCCTCTAGACCCAGCTGAATAGCATCTTTTACGACATCTTCCATTAAATACCAGGAATCGTCACTGTAATCACTGTGGACATGATAATCCGCATAAACCATCTAAACAAAACTCCTTTAAGTCACCCATTTTTTACTTGTCTTTCTTTGCTGTATGATAATCGTGCATCGCTTTTTCCCATTTTTCCTTATCTTTTTCTCCAATTTTTCTGATCACTCTAGCTGGGTTTCCGCCTACAATCGTATTATTAGGAACGTCTTTGGTCACAACAGCTCCTGCGGCTACAATTGAGTTCTCCCCAACTGTTACTCCTGGCAGAATCGATGCACTTCCCCCTATCCAAACATTATCTTCAATGACAATAGGCAATCCAAATTCAAGTTCTTTCACTCTAACTTCTGCATCAGTAGGATGTCCCGCAGTGTAGAAACTAACACGAGGGCCAACCATTACATTGTCTCCAATGCTAATCTTGTTCACATCTAAAAAAACACAATCCATATTCGCGTAAAAGTTATCGCCAATCTCCACATGTCGCCCATAGTCAACATACAAAGGTGGATTGACATAGATGGAATTTCCCGTTTTGCCAAATAACTTTTTTTCCAACGCTACGATTTCTTCTTTATTTTCTATAGGAAGGTTATTAATTTTTTGTGCTAGTTTTTTGCCTTCTAATGAACTGTTTTCAGGAAATATATCTGGCGCAAAATAGAGTTCTCCTGTTATCATTTGTTGATAATCAAAATCTTTTGTCATCTTTTCTACTCTCCATTAACCATTTATTTTTTTCAATCAGTTGTTAGTTCTATCAGATTCCCCTCAGGATCTTGAATCACTGCTTCATAATAGCCGTCTCCAGTAGTACGAGGGCCATTTAGCAGAGGGTATCCATCTTCTACTAATTTTTCGACAAAAAAATCAACATCGTTTTTAGTTCCCACAGAAATAGCAATATGAGCATAGCCTAAACTATCTGCTGCTCTATCCGATAGAAATTTTTTAGTTGTTAATTCCAAACGACTACCCGTCTCGAAACTTAAAAAGTAAGATTGAAATTGTGTTCTTTGGTTGTAGTAAAGTTCACTACTTGTTACATTAAAATATTTCTCGTAAAATTCTCTCATTTTTTCAAGGTCTTTCGTCCAAATTGCTACATGTTCTAAATGCATTTTCTTCATCTCCTAAATAATAATATGATTACTGGTTTTAATTCTTAACCTTATAACTCGTGCACTACTAATGCAAAAATAAAAGTATTCCAATAACTAGTCCAGTAACAGTAGATAAGAAACGTATGCCGCCTTTTCTACTCCTCTTTTGCTGATTACCTTTTATCTATGAACCTCACTTTAACTTTATTAACAAAGTTAATTATCTAAAGGTAGTATACCTTTATTAACAAAATTAATAAACTGTTTTCTTTCATTTTTTCTGCTATGATTAATTTAGAGGAGGTTCAATAAATGAAAGCCTATAAACAAAAAAATATTAAAGAACATAATCAAGACTTATTAATAGAACTGCTTAAACAGAATGTTTCCCCTATGACTAAAAGACAATTATCAGAACAATCTCATTTAAGCGTTGTGACCATTAATAAACTCATACCAGAAATTGTACAAAACAATATTTTCATTGAGTTGGATACTCCTTTTGAAACTGGTGGACGCCACGCAATTGCTTATAAATTTAATGAACGTCGGAAATTAGTTTTAATTAATCAATTTATTGAAAACGAAAAAAAGATGGTCGTTAATTTTTATGTTGTTGATCTATTAGGTAATATTATAGAAAAAGAATCTTTATCTTCAATAACGTTAGCTGCATTTCTTGCATCTGTTTCAAATCTAAAAGCGAAATTCCCTGAAATCTCTATTGTACTTTCTGGTATACCAGGAGTAGAAGTAGACAAAGAGTTAAGAATTATGGATTTTATACCTTTTAGAAATTTGGACCTTAATGCTGAAATAACAAAAAAAATCGCTATCGACTCATTTATCGAAAATGATATTAATGCAGCAACTTTTGGGTATTCATCAGAAAGCAAGCACATTCTCGCAGGAGTTTACTTTCCAGAAAGTTTTCCTCCAGGTGCTGCACTCATTATTAATCAACACATTTTTAGAGGCTATAATAATTTAAGTGGTGAAATTAAGCATTTGCCTAATTTAAAATACACAAATTTTCCATTAAAAACTTCGGAATTAAATTCTATATTAACAGAGACACTCCAATCTATACTAGCTATGTATGATCCACACGAAATCATACTCTATATACCGGAAAACTGGCTGAGTCATATAGAAAAAGAGCTTATCATTAAATATTTATCTGAAGTATTTTCTTACAATGTTTTCCCAAAGATCACGATTTCGCAGGAGTTCTCACAAAATTATTTAAACGGTCTTATTAAGTTAGGTTTAGAAAAAATAACTCAGAAAGAGTAACCACCTTTTTCCACGCACATGCATACTAAAAATTGTTTTATTCTTATTGACACCAAAACTACTCGTATTTCAATATATTCCCTTTTTTAAGTAGGTACTCCTTTTAGCCTTTAGAGGATAAAAGAAGTACTTTTATTATTTAGTGTAGCTGTTATACTTTCAACTTGGGAATAAGAGTAAATAAGTGACTGCAACTCTTCAATAGCTTTATCTGCACGTTTTGCTTGTTCTGAATTAACCGATTCAATAACTAAAACAGCATTTTTCGTATCTTCTTGTAACATGGTTCTTTGAGCTTCTCGCCAATTCAAACACCTGCAAACTGCTCCGTTATTATCATAATAAATAATTTCTTCAGATAATGCAGGAGAATCTTTTTCAGCTCCTAGAGGAAAAAAGGGTTCCCCACCTTTGGCTTTTCCAAGATACAGATCACCAGAAATCACATCCAGATCCTCGCCACCGCAAGGCACTGCGTATTTCATCGAAACACTATTGTACAAATCAACTAACGGATTGATTGGAGAAAACTCTCTGTCTTGGTCCACTCTTTTTAACAAGGCTTCAATGGAAGAGCGAGCTCCCTTTTTCGTTTTAAATTGACTAAACGCTTGTCGCCATTCATCAACAACTCGGTTTTGACTAAATGTGTCTTCTGTTAAAAATTTTTTAGCTTCTTTTTTTCCATTTTTAAGTAATTCTGAAAAATCATCGTTTTTTGCTTCATCAACCTGATTTTTGATACCCTTCACTACTAAAACATTGATTTGCGCTTCTGGAAATACTTCCCAAAATTCCGGGTCTACAATAAGTTTCTTCATTTTAAGGACTTCCTTCCCTTTAAATTAACCGTTTTGTCAGAATAAAATCTGTTTGCTCATCCTCCCCCATGAAAAAGGAATGCGAGCTTGTGTGAACAAATTCTCTAGCTGTGTAAAAGGCTAGAGCAGCTGAATTTTCTTCCCACACTCCTAACCACATAACCTTTTTCTTTTCTTTTTGAGCAAGCCTTTCAGCCTGTTCTAGCAAAAACTTTCCGTAACCTTTTCTTTTATAGTTTTTTCGAATGTAAATTCGTTCAATTTCCATAGCATTTTCAGCAATACTTTCCGTTTGGGCATCCTCTACGTTTAATTTTAAATAGCCTACTGTTTCTTTATTATCAAGCAAAAAGAAAAATGCTGAATTTTTATTAGCTAGTTCTTTTTTTAGCTGTTCAAGATTGTAGGCTCTCTCTAAATACTGGTTTAAGTCTTCTTCTGTATTTTGCTCTTTAAATGTATCTGTAAATGTTTCAATGCTGATTTCCTGAAGCAGCATTAAATCAGCTAATGCAGCTTTTTTAATCTCCACTGTCAACAGCTCCTTTAGTAAATCCTTTTATTTCCTTTTTTCACAAAATCCCAATCCTCTTCGACATTTTGTTTGATTGTAGTTAAGAATTGAGAGAATAGCTTAATTTCTTCATCTGTCAAACCTGTTAAAGCAACTCCGTTTGAATATTCATTCTCTCTCACAATAACATCAGCTAATTCATCACCTTTTTGTGTAGTGAATAGCCTTTTTATCTTTTTGTTGACTGGATCAGAATGTTTCTCAATATAGCCATTTGCCTCAAGTTTTTGGATAGCTCTTGAGGCAGTAGTTCGATCAACTTTGATCATTTCGCTTAACTTATCTGGTATAATTCCTGGATTCTCCTGGATTCTGACCAAATAAAGGTATTGTCCTTTTGTAAGTTTTAATTCTTTGAACTCTATATTGGCAATGGAATCTAACGACCTCGCAATTACACCAATATCTCGAAGAATATCTATCAAGTCATCTCCTCATTTCATTAGTGATAGCAATTATTATATAGAGATTTTGTTGTATATGCAACAAAAAAGAAGCCGCTAAATTTCGTTGAATCAGCTACAGTATTTTTTTTATTATTGATAATTATTTCCTATCACTAATTTTGAAAACTGAGAACAAATACGCAAAAAAACGGGGAGCTTTATGCTCTCCCGCTTATCCGAATTTTTATTAAATAGCAGCAAAATGTTCTAAAGTCCCTACCATGTTCGACACAAAACCATACTCATTATCGTACCAAGCAACCGTTTTGACTAATTGGCCATTTTCGCCTTCAATCACTTTGGTTTGAGTAGCATCAAAAATGGATCCTGCTGGTACTCCGATTACATCTGAAGATACGATTTCGTCTTCAGTATATAAGAACGCATCGCTTGAAGCTTCTTTCATGGCAGCATTTACTTCTTCAGCTGTTACTTCTTTTCCTAAAACTGAATACAGTTCTGTCATTGATCCTGTAATAGTTGGTATACGGACGGCAGTTCCGTCAATTTTTCCTTGCAGATCCGGAATCACTTTTCCTACCGCTTTGGCAGCACCTGTTGAAGCAGGAATAGCATTTTGTGCTCCTGCACGATTTTTACGTCCACCTGGTGAATCTTGTAAAGCTTGAGTGGCAGTATAAGCATGAATGGTTGACATCAAAGCACGATCAATGCCGTATTTTTCATTCAACACATTGGCCATCGGTGCCAAACAGTTCGTCGTACAAGAAGCAGCAGAAACGATTTTGTCGTTGGCATCAAGCGAATCATGATTCACACCATAGACGATTGTTTTCGTATTGTCCACTTCCGATCCTGCAGCTTTTACTGGAGCCGATATCAATACACGTTTTGCACCTGCATCTAAGTGAGCTTGTGCTTTTTTTGCTGAAGTATAGAAGCCCGTACATTCCAAGACGATATCGATACCTAAATCGCCCCATGGCAACTGACTCGCATCTTTTTCTTCAAATGATTTTATTTCTTTTCCATTTACCACAATTGCGTCATTCCCCACTTCTACATCATATGGGAAACGGCCTTGTGCCGTATCGTATTTTAGCAAATAAACCAAGTCGTCATTATTCGTCAAATCATTGATGGCAACAACCTCTAACTCTGTGTCCTTTTCCAACATACGGCGTAAAGCCAAACGTCCAATCCGGCCAAATCCGTTAATCGCTACTTTTATCGACATGAATATTTCCTCCTTCTTTATTTGTATCTACTTTCATGGTAACGCCTCTTTAATAAAATTTCCAATTGTTTGCATTATTCATTTTGGTTTGATTCCATTTGTCTGTTTTTAGTGCTAACAATAGAGAATTTAGGATAATTCTCTAATTTTAAAAATTAAATTATTTCTAAATCAGCTTCTGCATTTCTGAAATCGTTCCAAATTTCTATACATTTATAGAAACAGTCTACGATTATAAGCAAGGAGGAACATTATATGTTACTTTGAATTTAACTTATACAACTTCGGTGCTCTAAATTTTTAGTCTAGTTAGTTATATACTTTAAGGTGGAGATAGTGTGAAAAGTTACATTCGTTTTGGTTTAATGATTTTGACCTCTATTGTTGTAATGTACTTTTTAATGTTCTTCAATTTTTTTGAACTGTCTCATTTTGAGTTTAGTGAAACTCGAGTCTATATCTCTATTATGATGGGATCCGTAATGGCTATTATCATGCTGCTGTTTATGTGGAAAATGTATCAAAAGAAAAAATTGAATTACATTATTTTAGGCATTTCTATTCTTTCATTTGGTATTTCACTTTGGTTGGTAAGAAGTCAAGCAACTATTGATGATTCTTCTTGGATGAAAGCAATGATCCCTCATCACTCAATTGCTATCCTAACCAGTGAACGAGCAGATGTATCTGATCCTCGTGTACAAGAACTAAGGGATACCATTATTAAAACTCAAAAAGAGGAAATTGCAGAAATGAAAAAACTAATTGAAGACATTGAAAAGAATGGAGAAACAGAGTAAAATTCTGATTTATCTTTGCTTAATCCCATTACTATCCAAGACAACAACCTTTAGATATATACCAGTTAATTCAAAAAAGTCTGCAGGAGTCAATGACTTCTACAGACTTTTTTATCTCTATAGAGAAAATAAAAAAATTCAAATCTACTCCATGTCTCACTGAAACATTATCTGTGATTGCTAGTTACTTGGCCCATTAAGAAATAAATAATGGATTAAAAAGAATTAGAAGCACATGTTATCCGTGGTAGACTCTAATCAGCAATCCCATTGATTTTTGACCTTTGTTTATAAAAAAGAAGAGAAGAACCCCACATATTCTTTTGGATAAAAGGACACGTGGGATTCTTATATAAATAAAACTTATTATTTTTCGATAGAAACTCGAATATTTCTTACTATTAACATTAAACTTTATATGTTAACTGTTTAGAAAGCGACTGTCTCTCTATTCCTTTTCTTATCATCTTTTGTTCCAGCCAATTCGATTCAATTATCCAACTCAACCGAATCGGATATATAATACTCCCAGCCTCTTTTAGTCGCATAATCATGGACATCTTTAGCTAGCTCTTTTTTTGTAGAGTATTCAAGCAAATAGATCTCTTTCCCAGCTTTATCAACTGTATCTAAATAATTTAAGTAGTAGGTTTGATTTTCTTTTGTTTGAGTACTCAGCTTATCTTCCTCAAAATCAATAGCTGAAAAGACGGTTTCTTGGTTTACACCAGTCAAAATATCGTCTATTTGCTGATTTTGCTGTAAATATGCACTAACAAATTCATTTCCTCCATTAATAAGGACCGGTTTGCCATAGCTCATGAGTGTCTTTAAGATCTTTTCCAGTCCAATATACGTTTCTTTTTTTTGAAATTGCCAGTACACATCTACATTATCGATCCAAAAGCCATTAATTCCCTTATCAAGTAGTTCATTAGCTAAAGTAACGGCACTAAAATTTTGCCAGTCTTCATTGGTTACATCGACCCAATATTCTTCTTCCCAATTTTCGTAAGGCCTCAAAGTAAGATACTGAAATTCTTCATAGTAAGGTCTGAAAGTTTCCAATGATCCTACATTTAAATAACTATAAACTTTTTGTCCCCGATCTTGCATCTCAGCAATTTCTGTTTCGGAGAGATTTTGTGCATCAATAATGACTGTTTCGTAACCTTCACTAGCTTCGATTGCTTCACTTCCATCTAAACTCAAAAACACACCATAATCACCTGTATTTTCGAGTATACTGTTGTCTTTTCCTTCTAAATTTGCACAACCTGTTACTCCTAAAATAACCATTGCTCCTATCAAAAAGCATATTGCAGTAGTTTTCATGTAATGACCCCTTTATCTCTCTTGCTATCTATTTTAATCTAAACTAAAATCCAATTCGGGTCCTACTGGAACAATGCCTGTCGGGTTGATGTTTTTGTGGCTGCGGTAATAGTGTTCTTTGATATGCTTAAAGTTCACTGTCTCCGCTATGCCTGGCCAATTGTATAATTCTCTTGTGTAGCGCCAGAGATTTTTGTAGTCCGTTAGTTGTTTGATGTTGCATTTGAAATGGCCGTAGTAAACACTGTCAAAACGGATTAAGGTCGTAAATAATCTCCAGTCTGCTTCGGTGATTTGGTCGCCCACTAGATAACGGTTCTTGCCTAATCGTTCTTCTAATTCGTCAAGAGCATCAAAGAGATTGGCAACTTCTTCTTCGTAAACCTCTTGTTTCGTTGCAAATCCTGCCTTATATACCCCGTTGTTAACAGAAGGATACACTTTGTCATTGATTTCATCAATTTCTGAACGCAATTCTTCCGGGTAATAATCGCCTTCTTTTGCGCCGACTTCGTCAAATGCTGAATTTAAAATCCGCATAATTTCAGAAGATTCATTATTGACGATTTTATTTTGTTTCAAGTCATATAAAACAGGTACCGTCACACGTCCACTATAGTCGGGTTCCACATGTGTATATACTTCATAGAGAAATGTTGCATCAATCACCGGATCAGGAACCACACCTTCTTCTGGTTCAAATGTCCATCCATTTTCGGCCATTAAAGGATTCACGACAGAGACTGAGATCATATCTTCCAATCCTTTTAACTTACGCATGATCAGCGTACGGTTTGCCCAAGGACAAGCTAAGGCTACATATAAGTGATAACGATTTGGTTCAGCTTTAAACCCGGATTCTCCGCTTGGACCAGCACTGCCATCCGGTGTAATCCAATTGCGAAACTGAGACTCTTGCCGTATGAATCGTCCCCCATTCCCTTCTGTGTCATACCATTGATCATGCCACTTGCCGTCTACTAATAACCCCATCATTATTCCCCTTTCAAAACACTGAAATTTATACATTATTTGTATTCGTCTTCTATTTTCATTATAGGTAGCATGATCAAGAATAACAAATAGATTAGTCTGTTAATTAAACGTTTATCTGTCTTTTTAAAATAACCATTTTTATATTCTCGTTAATAAAACTTCTAATACTTTAGTGTCCCAGCTTGATCAGATTCTTTTTGCTTTCTGCTTAATAACCGTATCTAAATCTAGACAGTATCAGCTGGTTCTTCTTCTAAGTCCTTATACAACTGTGGATACTCATGGCACTTCTTATTTCTGGGCGTGCATATTTCTCTTCCGAATGAGATCAAGGACTGGTGTGCTCTTCCCCAGTATTTTGCTGGGATAATTTCTGTCACGCGTTCTTCAATTTGTTTGGGCGTGGCATTTTCTTCTACTATTTTGTGATGCTTACAAACTCGTTCGACATGTGTGTCCACTGCAAAAGCATCTTGGCTAAAGGCGACATTCAATAGTATATTAGCTGATTTAGGCCCAATTCCAGTTAATGATTGCAGTTCCTTGCGTGTATTTGGAACTTCCCCATCAAATTTTTCAAGTAATTGACAGCTGCTTTTATAAATATACTTTGCTTTGTTCCGGTAAAGTCCGACTGTTTTTATGTATGGTTCAATTTCTTCCGGTGAAGATTCGCTAACAGCTTGAGGATTGGGATAGCGTTCGAATAACTTGTCTTTCACTTTAGCGACTGAGACATCTGTTGCCTGCGCACTTAAGATAACGACCATCAACAATTGAAAAGGATTTTGGTAGTGCATCATTGGGACAGCGTTAGGATAAAGTTTCATAATTTCATAGATAACGTGTTGAGCGGCTTCTTTTGTCAGCATAGGCTTTCCTTTCTTTTATTCAATTTTTTTAAATATACCATATTTTCAAAAGCACTAACAAAGAACATCTTTACGTTTTTTATTGCTTTCTCTTCAAAAATCTGTCGTACCTACGATCCTGTTGTTCCTTCTTTATTTCTTCTTGGATTTTCGGGGATATCGTTTCATAAAAAAATAGATTCAGTTTCATTTTGCCATAGTTAAAGATACAGTGTTTAACGAAGAAAAAAGCTGTTTTTAAATAAAAGGATCCTGTAAAAAAAACTAAATAGGTATATCCTGAACATCATGTTCAGGATATACCTATTTAGTTGGAAGAAAAAAGAACATGGGAACCTGAATGGATGAGTAACGGTTTATCTCACTCATTTTCCTATATAATCTAACTATCAGATACTATAGGAGGTTTTTTTATGTTAACAATGGCTTATATCGGAAATGGAAAAAGTACGAATCGTTATCATTTACCTTTTTCATTAAAAACAGAGAACGTTAAAGTGAAAACGATCTATTCTCGTCGTGAAAACAGCTCATGGGATAAAATTCCTGGAGTCCACTATACAACGAATTTAGAAGATATTTGGAATGATCCGGAAATTCAATTAGTTGCAATTTGTCTTCCGGGTTCATTGCATTTTGAATTTGCAAAATTATCACTAGAAAAAGGAAAACACACACTCGTTGAAAAACCTTTTACCGAAACTGCCGAAGAAGCAAGAGAACTATTTGAGTTAGCAAAATCAAAAAACTTACTCGTTCAATGCTACCAAAATAGACGCTACGATTCAGATTTTCTGACTGCTCAAAAAGTTATCGAAAGCGGTAGGATCGGTGAATTGCTAGAAGTAGAAATGCATTATGATTATTTCAGACCAGAAGTTCCAGAAAACAGTACAGAATTTTCAGCAGCTTCAAGCTATTTGTATGGACATGGATGCCATACAATTGATCAAGTTCTTTCCTATTTTGGAGATCCAGACTTCATTCATTATGATGTAAGACAGTTATTAGGCCCAAATCGAATGAATGATTATTTTGACTTGGACTTTTACTATTCAAAAATAAAGGTTTCTGTTAAATCAAGTTACTTCAGAATAAAACCACGACCAAGTTTTGTTCTGTATGGTAAGAAGGGCATGTTTATCAAGCAAGAGAAAGATAGACAAGAAGAACACCTAAAATTATTCTATATGCCCACTCATGCCGATTTTGGGATAGATACTCCAGAGCATTACGGTACTGTGACCTATATAGATAATGAGGGTCTTTATCATGAAGAAAAAGTCGTTTCAGAAATTGGGAATTACAGTCATGTTTATGAAGGGTTATATGAGTCTATTATTAATGGGAAAGAGAAGACTGTGAAAGATGAAGAAACGATTCGTCAATTGGAAATACTTGAAGAAGGTATTCAAAGTATGAAATATTAATTTATCCATTTGTTTTTAAAAAATAGCATCGCTCAACTAAGAAAGAAGGGTTATCATGAAACTAGCCATTATAGGTTCTGGGATGATCGTAAATGATTTTTTAACTATGGTCCGTGATGTTCCAGAGATCCAATTAGAGACCATTGTAGGAACAAATAGAAGTAGTGAAAAAATGAAACTTTTAAAAGACAAATACGGCATTCGGCAAGTCACAACCAATTATTCTGATTGTTTAACCGATCAGAATATCGATACTGTTTATATTGCATTGCCCAATCATTTGCATTTTTCTTTTGCTAAACAAGCCATCCTTAATAAAAAAAATGTTATATGTGAAAAACCTTTTACCTTAAACTTATCCGAAATGAAAGAACTAAGAGAACTGGCTTCAGCAAACAAGGTCATGTTGTTAGAAGCTATCACCAATCAATATTTAACCAATTACAAAAAAATGAAAGAAGCCATATGTACTATTGGAGCTATTAAAATTATTGAATGCAATTATTCACAATACTCATCAAGGTATGATGCCTTCAAAAAAGGAGACATCTTACCGGCTTTCAATCCTAAAATGGGTGGTGGAGCTTTAATGGATATCAATATTTATAACATCCATTTTGTAACGGGTATTTTTGGAGAGCCTCAAAAAGTCAGCTACTTGGCAAATGTTGAAAACGGGATTGATACTTCTGGCATCCTAAGTCTGGATTATGGGGATAAAAAAGTAGTCTGTATAGGCGCTAAAGATTCTACAGCTCCGATACGAACCATTATTCAAGGCGATAAAGGAGCGATCATTATTGAAGGACCTACCAGCAGCATTGACCAGTTTACTGTAATAAATCATCAAAACAAGAGCGAAATTGTTGATTTTAAAGTTCATGCACATCGGATGTATGAAGAATTTATTGAATTTGAAAGAATCATAAGAGAATCTGACGTTGAAACGATGACAAACCACCTTGATCACAGTGAGATGGTCATGTCTATTGTAGATAAAGGATTAGCTTCTGCTGGTATATCATTAGGCTGAATGTTTAAAGTGAAAAACAGGTGCTTTTTCACTATAGGGACGAGTTATAGTTCTTCTGACAAAATCCCATTTTGAATCAGTGACTGTTTTTCTTTTAAATTTTCCAAGTTGCTGCTGTATTCTTTTGCATATAAAATAGAATACAACGTGTCTAATACATATTGAAAGGCAACTTGTGATGCAAAAGTCCCAACCTTTACAAAATCATATTCTTCTTGGACTACTACTATCGTTTTGTTAGCTAGTTTAATCAAATCAGATTCTGTATTTCCCGTTATCAAAATAGTTGGAATCTTTTTGTTAGAAAAATGTTGCAACATACGCTTATATTGCGGACTAGTTCCACTATAAGACAGAAACAGAGCACAGTCTTTTGGAGTAAGGTTAGAAGCATTCCATGCCTCATCTGCATATTCTTCAGAAATGATAGCGAATTTATTAATTTTTACTAATTTATTTTGGAAACTTCTCGCTCTTACTTGTGAATCGCCACGAGAAAACAGAAACATATGCTTAGATTTGAAAAGGATTTCTGCCACTGATTGTAGTAAATCTTCATCTAATTGATTCAATGTTTTTTTTATCGTATCAATCGTTAAATTTGCCATATTCTTAGCTATATCCATGGTTAAATCCTCTGGATTAAAAGGAAAGTTAGCATCTACTTCGCTTGGTAAATGCAATTGGCTGTAAACTATACCTGAAATGGCGTCTTTAAAACTTCTAAATCCATCGTATCCCATTTTTTTACAGAGACGGATGATCGTTGAGTGAGAAGTATACGTTAACTTTGCTAAATCCTCAATATATATCGTAGGAATCTTGGTGATATTTTGGATAATATAGTTGGCAATTCTTATCTCTGTATTTGTAAAGTTCGTTTGGTCCTTCAACTTATTCAATACTTGCACCAAATTTAACAACTCCTTTCTAACATGATTCTATCTCATTTAGTTATCATTTACTATCTAACCGCGAATCTAAAATAGTATATTTTTCTTAATCAGTATCTTCTTTTGGTTTACTCTTTCACTTGTCTTAAGAAGATTTATGAAATAATACTATTCAACTAGATAGTTTATGATTATTTTTAGAATTGTATAAGGAAGTTTAAAATAGCTGAAAGCGGGGCAAGTCTGCGTTAATTCATCTATAAACTACTAAATCGAACCCAAAATGAGCATGTAAGAGCTCTTTTAAGGTTCGATTTTTATTATCTAAAATATTATTATCTAAAATACAATGAAGAGAGAAGAACCAGTGTGCTGTTGCTTCAACCTGAATAATTCATACTTCTAAAATTTATCTGTAAAAGTTATTTTTTTCATCTGCCCATCCCAATTAACTTACTTTTTTATTCATTAAAGGATGGAAAAAGTTAAAATAGGTAAAACGATGAGCTGAATGATAGGGTATTACTTAATTTTGGCTGCACGAACTCCCTGAAAGAAATGAATTTTTTTAAATTCATTTGGATGGTCACCAGCAGAGTTGTTGTATTTTTTCTAACAACTGATAGAAACTATCTTGAAAGACATGAGTCGTGCTCAGTTTTAATAGCAATCTACGGCTACTTCGTACCAATTTTCCTGCTACTTTAAATAAATGCAAGCGGAGAGTATCAATTTGAAGTGTCGCTTCTTTTGCCGATAAAAAAAGTGTTCGCATAAAGTTAACGATATTGTAAGCCAATAGGCTTATCATCATACGAGCATGATTTTCCAGAAAAGTTGAGCTATCGGTTTTATCAAAATAGAATCCATTCTTTGCTTCTTTAATAAAGTTCTCCATCGTACCGCGATTTTGATAGGTATAAAATATGTTTTCAGCGGATAAATTTTCTGAACAATTGGTGATCACATATTCAAGACGAAAAATCAGCTCTCCTGCTTCTCTAGTTGATTTGATGCAAACCCAACGTTCTTGTGACCAACTTTTTGCTCGATAAGACATAGAATAGTAGTGAACTTCTTTTTCTTCCCAATGATGATCATCGCCAATTAAAATGAATGATTCTGCTAACTTTGCTAGTTGAGCATTGGCTTTCAGACGAATCACATAAAAGCTTTCGTTCAATTCACAAGTTTCATATACTTCTGGTGTCGCAAAGCCGCTGTCTCCACGCACAAGGATCGTTGTACAAGGAAGTTGCTGGCTGTAATGATTGAGTAAAGGCCTTAGAAAATCCCTTACACCGTTTGATGTATAAACATTTCCAGAACGAAGTTCTGCCTTTAAAAAGTCGCCCGTTAGCCCATCAAAAGCAACTAAAGGGTGGTAACCGTTTGTTTGATAGTGGGCATTATAGTTCGTTCCTTCTTGATTTCCAAAAGTATCCGAATGAGTAGAATCCAAATCAATGGTCATCTCTGTTGTGTTTCGCTTCAATCGTACTTTATCAATCAAAGCTTGATTCAAATCTTGGAATTGACGGATTGTTTTTTTTATCTATTCGGTCCCAGAAATGTGAAAGAGAAGGTTGTTAAGCAGCAGTTTCTTTATTTAAAATAAGTTGGAAGATGGGATCTTCCTTCAATAATTTAGCTGATGAATCTGCAGCGTAGCCAGAGATCAGTTGGAAAAGAAGTTGTTCTAGTAAGGAGATATTGTCGTGTCTCCAGTAAGTCCGGTCATCTTTGATTTGAAGGAAGCTTTTGGCCAATTCTAAAAATCCAAGTGAGTCCATAAATTGTTTTACTAAAATCAATCCGGCATTTGTTGAAAGATTACCACCAGTGTTGGAAACTGTTAGTTTAGGATTGAAATTTATGCGTTTTTCCTGTAATGTAGCCATTGAGAGAACCCCTTTCATGGTTTAGTTTAGTCACTTTAACCATAACAGATTGAGGTTCTTTTTGTACACCCAAAGGGTGTTGTAAAATATAGGAAATAATGGCTTCACTGTAAGGTTTTAGATAGCTTTCAGAAAAACTATGAATTATTTAGGTAAAATTATTAAAGTTAAATTTATTTAGCTAATTGAAAAAATTTCCAATAATTTATTGAATTGTCGATTATTTTTCTAGCTTTAATGTAAGCGCCTAATAGAAAGGTACCTAGAAAATGGAAAAGGATACCTCTATACTGAGAGGTGTCCAAATGATTGAATATCATGTGCGTTTTAATGACAATTTATCTGCACTTTTGGAGCCCATGGCAAATAAACCTCCAAAAGTGTGTTTTTTTGATTTGGCAGGTGTGTCAGGAGATAGTCAAAATATTTTTGTGGATTCAATCCATTGGCTTTTGCTGTTTCTTGCAGACTCAAGATGGCTGCGTTGGCGTGAGCACCTTCGGTGGTAGCCGCAAACAGCCAATTCTTCCGCCCCATGACGAGGGATTTTATGCCGCGTTCTGCTAAGTTATTGGAAAGCACTAAGCGACCATCCCTCAGAAAATTCAATACTTTTACTTCCTGTTTTAATGCGTAGGAAATAGCTGTTCCGATTTTTCCTTTGATCATCGGATTCAGTGTTCGAAGCCACCCAAAAAATTCTTCGAGTTTTGGCTGCACAAACTCCCACCTTTTTAATTGCCGTTCCTCGACCGTCAGGTCTGCCAGTTTCTTTTCCTCTTGAAAGATAGCATCGCATTTCTCCACGGCTAACCGTGAAGTACTTTTCTTTTCCCCTTCTTCGGCGGGAAGAGCATCATAGAATTTCCTTCGAACATGAGCAAAACAGCCAATGGACGTAACATCAGTGAGTTTCCCGTAAGAGGAATACCCATCCGAGTGAAGGTATCGTTTATAACCGGCTAAAAAGTTTTCGAGAACCTCGCTTCCTCTGGAAGGTCCATGTTTGTAAATGTGGATTTTCTTCTCCGCATACCGTCCCGAGCTGAAGAGCCAGACGTAATCCTTTGTTCGATGGCTATCCAAAACATTGAAAGTTGTCTCATCCGCATGAAGCACTTCTTCTTCCAATAAGGCTTTCTTCAATAGCTGAACCAACGGTTCAAAATAATACTCACTGGTTTTTTTATGCCAATTGGAAATGTTGGTACGTTTGATATCAAAATTCATCATCGTCCAATGGGCTTCCTGACGGTAAGTAGGGACTTTTTGTTGAAACTTTTGGTAAATGGTTTCTGCAATAAGAGAAGCAGAAGCGAAAGAGCCGCTGAGTGGAGATTTCGGTACTTCAGCTTTTATGATAGATGTTTCTCCGTATTTTTCGCAAGATGGGCAGGAATAGGACAATCGAATATGCCGATGATTCTCTAAGCGGGCAGGAATGTATACGACCTCTTCACGTACGACTTCTTTTCCCATTTCTTTCATGGCAGAAGCACATTGAGGACAAGTACAATTTTCTTCACGGTATAGATGCTCAACGACTGGTAAGTGAGCGAGTTTTTCTTTTTGATGACCTTTCTTCTTATGACGACGGACAGGAGTTTCTTCGATTGTTTCTTCTTCGCTTTGGCTGCCAGTCTGCTCTGGCCAACTAAAAGACGGGTCATCCTCAAAAAGATCCGTTTGGTTGGGATGAATTTTTTCAGGAGACAAAGTCTCCTTTTTGCGTCCAAACAGTTGTTGGAGAAGGTACTGGTTCTGTTCGCGTTGAAGGGCCAATTCTTCATTTACGTGTTTGAGTTGTTGTGTTAACTCAGTTAGATTTTGAGCCATTAACTCATTTTGTTGTAAGGCTTTTTCCAACTGCTTTTCTAACGACTTCGACATGAAGAGACCCTTCTTTCTGTTTTTTTCGATAGGCTAATTATAATCGGTTTTCATCAGAAAAACTAGCCTGGAAAGAAAATTTATTCTCCGTTCCAGACTAGTTTTTTATGTCACGATTCCTTCAGCTGCCGGTTGTATAGTAACTTTCTGGTCAATTGACAATCCTTCCAGCAGCCAACGTAGTTGCTGGGAAGTCAGTTGTTTGATTTCTTGTTGATCTCTCGGCCACTTCAAACGTCCATTTTCGAGTCTCTTATATAAAAAAATAAACCCGTCGCCCTCCCAATATAGGGCTTTGAACCGATCTTTTCTTCCACCGCAAAACAGGAATACGGCATCATCATAGACATTCATATCATATTCTTCCACAATTGTTGCAGTTAAACCATCAATTTGCCGGCGCATATCAGTTTTTCCACAAACGATAAATACATTCTTCACTTTAGTAAGGTCAATAATTTTCATGAGCACTCAACCCCGATAAAAGAATATGCACTATCTCCTCTTTGATCTCTTCATAGAGAAATAACTCTGCTCGGGAGAATTTGACACGAGCCACCAATGTAGAGGGGGAAGCCTTCGGCTTAAATGACGTGGTAGATGAAGCTTTTGAATCACCGTTTAACGTCACTGGGACAACATCTTGTTTTGCTTTCAAAAATAAAACCTACTGTAAACTTGAATTGTTTCAAGTTTATCAAGAGATTTTGTATTTCGGAAGATACCTTTCTATTAGGCGCTTACGCTTTAATTCCTTGCAATGGATAATGTTTCATTTTATTGTTACCTTTATGTTTTTTTGAGCAATATAGAGACATGGCTGGGACAATATTCCCCAGCCATGTCTCTATATCTACCTACTTTTCAATATTGTTAAATTTTATTTATTTGTATGGTTTCAATGCTAAAGAAGATCTGATTCTTTCAAAACATCTTCAATATACGTATTTTTGGTCTTCTTAACAAAAGTTTCTATCAATTTCCGCTCTACAAACGGAAGCTCCGTTTTCGTAAGTTTCTTCTTATCCGTTAAATAATATACAGCATTGGCAAGTGTACGAATATCATATGCAGAATCAAAAACTTCAGGAACACCACGTTCAATATTTAATAATTGATAAACAGCCTCCATAGCTGTTCTGACAGAATATTCAGTAGTAAATACTGTATCACGTTCTGTTTCTGCAAAGTTTCCAATGAATGCCAAGTTTTTTGATCCGTTTGGAATTACTAAAGGACGATCTCCTGGTGCTCTTAACATAAAGTATGAAGTAATATAGGGCATATAAACTGGAATTACTGTACAAGAAGTTTCAGATAACACTTGAATATCTTCTTCTGGTACACCAAGATGATACATTAATTCTTGAACAATTTCTTGACCGGAACATTGTTCGATTGGTTTTTTTATATAATTTCCTGGTTTATTTGATAACAAGCCATAGACCCACATTATTGTTTGTTGATCATTTTGTCCTTTAAAATGTGGTTGACGGTGTATTGCAAAGCTCATTAACCAGTTTGAATCCTTAATAGTGATTATGCCACCGGTAACGACTTTTCCTGTCCGCAATTTTCTCTTCGTTAATCGTGAAATATAGGGTTCAATATCGAAGTTTTCCCAAGTTACTGTTGCTGAAATATACCAACTTTCAGCTGGAAGATTTTCATAGAATACTTCTGGATGTCCAAATTCTGAAGATTGTTTAGCTAAGTTTTTCCAAAGATTCCAGCTTCCGCCTAATTCATGAGTTATTGGTGCAGGTGTATTATGGTCTCCTTGAGTGGAACTTTCTGTGATTGATCCATTTGTAACAAAAACAAGATCGTTTTCAGATAAGGAAATTTCTTGTGTTTTTTCTTCCTTTGTTAACAAAATAGTGCGCGCAACTTTGGTTTCGTGATCAATATCAACCTGAATATTATTAATTTTTGTTTCATATTGGAAGTCGACGTCTTGATCTTTTAAGAACGTGATTAAAGGTTTAACTAATGACTCATATTGATTATAACGAGTGAACTTTAATGCAGAAAAATCAGGTAATCCTTTAATATGATGAATAAAGCGCATTACGTAGCGCCTCATCTCGATTGCAGAATGCCATTTTTCAAAAGCGAACATTGTACACCAATATAACCAGAAATTTGATTCAAAAAATTCATCGCCAAAGACATCTTCAATTTTTTTGCCAATCAATTGATTTTCAGAAGTCATGAATAATTCAACTAACTCTTTTTGTGCTTTTTTTGATAACGTAAATTGACCATCATCATCTGCCCGTTCTCCGCGATTATGGATAATTCGACAGTTAGAAGAGTTGGGATCATCATGATCTAGCCAATAAAATTCATCTAAAACGGATGCATCTTCCACTTCAAGTGAAGGAACAGAACGAAAAAGATCCCACAAACACTCAAAATGATTTTCCATTTCACGTCCTCCACGAGTAACAAAACCATCATGTGGAATAAAGGTTCCATCTAATGAACCACCTGAAAGGGATAGTTCCTCAAAAATGTGAATACGTTTACCTTCCATATGACCATCTCGAATCAAGAAAACAGCCGCTGCTAAACCTGCCAACCCAGCACCGACGATATAAGCGCTTTTTTCTTCGATACCATCTGGCTTACGACTTTTTGCAAATGCTTCATAATTCCCGTTTGTATGTCTCATTGTCTATTCCCTCCTATATTTTTAAACATCTTAAGTTTATTCCTATTGTGGTTTTATGTCAAACAATACGCTGATCCTGGGACAGAAAACAACTAAAAAAACAATCATACTCATTTGAATGCTTTTAAAAAAAGAAATATCTTTGGTATAATTAATAATAAGTAACGACAAATACAATATTAGGCTGGGGAATCCTGGTAAATTATGGTGAACAATAGTTTCTCAAGCTATGGATTGTGAATCCCTTTTGGTATAATCGGTTCCTAACAAACAACTCCCGTTTTTGTTTTTTTTCCTCGAATCTAGTAGACAAAAAAGTCAGAGTTGTTTGTACTTTTATGTCTTCTATTACTTAAAAAGTTGTAAAGTGGGGTTACATATATGAAATTAAATAGAATCGTGCATCCCAAATTTTACTCATTCAAGGTCTTTTTTAAAGAAAAATACGACTAATACAAACCAAATTTTTCTTTAACTTTTAATTTCACCTTGATATCTCTTTTTTACATTCAGTTAAAAACTGACTCTTTTTTAACTTGAGTAGTCATTCCTATACTTACACCTCCAGTATGAGCCATATACAAAACACCCGTTTGGTTATCGCAAGTATTAAATAGGTCCTTTACTTACTGTGCCTACAATCATTTTTAATTAAGTGGGACAAACCTAGAAACAGACATTAATTATTTTTCAATAGTTCACACCAAAAGAAATTGCAATCCATCCTCCTGTAGACACTGGCATTCCTGCTTTTGTATCATTCAAATTATTAATTTTATACACTTATCATAAGGGGAATGAGGGCGCACTAAAAAAAGTAGGAATAACAAAACGTTATTCCTACTTTTTAATAATTAACACATGACACTGTATAAAATCATGGCTACGCTTAGACAAAGGCATCGATCAATCGAATAATCGCTACAATAAAGAAATAAAAAGCGATTAAAGTAGCCACTGAAATTATTGCTGCATATAAATTACTTAATAATACTATTCCTAAAATCATTCCTAAAATACCCAAAGTTAAATAGGTCCAAAACCACTTTTTATTGACAGATTGTAGTCGAAAAGCAACCAAAATATTTCGAATAGAATCCACTATAAACCAAACAGCAAAAAGAATTGGTAGGAACGTCAAACTAATTGTTGGATTTAGAATAAGATAGAAGCCAATGAATAATCCAAATAGCCCAGTAATCAAAATGAGCCAAGAGTTACGTTTGAATACCGATTTAAGTTCAAAGTAAAGCATAACGCCTATAAATCCCTGAGCAATAGCAATACTTCCATACAGAAGGCCTAAAGTTATTAAAGTTTCCACAGGGCTACGAAAAGCTATCCAACTGGCTATGAAAAAGAGAATACTCGCAAGAAGGCTTCCCCAACCGAATCCATTTCTATTTTTAGTAATCATAAAATATCCTTCCTTTCTTTTGAAAAAAATCTGTAAAAATCAAACTTATGAAGTTAAGTTTTACTCCATTATCATTATGCCAGACGTTGTCCCTAAAACACAACCTAAGTATTTACAAACAATAAAAAGACAGACATCCTAAAAACCTGGATTCATAATTAACTTCCTTACTTTTGCCTAGTTGTCGCTTAATCAGCATTAAGACAAATTCAAAAATTATTTAAGTGTTTTTCAACTTTCTATATCGAAAAAGTTATAGTAAGGTAAATAATTCTACGGGCTATTCTTACACAATATGCTATAATTTCATGTATTGAGAAGTCATAGTATGTAGAATAAGATACTTATAAGATTGAGTAAGAATAATAAAAATATTGGAGGAATAATTATGTTTCTAATATTGGGAATTATTGCTATAGTAGCAACTGTTTTAAATCTTTATTTATACAAACTAGGCAAAGATTATAAGTTAGCAATGGCGATGGGACTGTCATTTACAGCAATGACAATTGTTGCAGGCCACAGCATGATATCTAATTGGGTAAAAGTAGAAGATTGGGCTGCTTTGTTAGATGTAGTACCTACCTTGACAACGGCCCTATGGGCTTTAACGATTGTATCAATATTATTAAATGTAATTCCGATATTTTTAGAGCTAAAAAACAAACATTAGTTAAAGCTAATCAAATGACTGAATAGAGGCTCTCCAAAACCGAGAGTTAGTAAGTAGTGATTTGATTGAACTATACTGTCGATTTTAGATAGCCCTTAAACTGATCCAAATAAAATAATAGTATATTTGGAAAAAAGAAGCTAGGACAAAACCTCCCATAAAACGAAAAACGCTAATTTCAAAAATGCAATTAGCGTTTTTCTGATTTTAAAATGAATTTATTCTAGTCTTGT
Source organism: Carnobacterium mobile DSM 4848 (assembly GCF_000744825.1). NCBI lineage: Bacteria > Bacillati > Bacillota > Bacilli > Lactobacillales > Carnobacteriaceae > Carnobacterium > Carnobacterium mobile. The sequence continues at coordinate 1,928,223 of NZ_JQMR01000001.1, read as the reverse complement.
TCATTAGGATCATTACGTGCATCATCATGTGTTTCATGTATAGTACCTGGAATATGATCTGGCCCTGCATAAATCGTGTATAGTTTTAAAGGTTTATCGCCTGTATTCAAGATGTTATGCCACATATCAGCTGGAACAAAAACAGCGTCATCATCTTGAACTTTTTGTTCAAAGTTCAAGTTATCCTCAGTAGGGCCCATTTTACATAGTCCGTTTCCTTCTTCAATACGAATAAATTGATCAATACCATGGTGAACTTCTAACCCTATATCATCATTAGGCTGAATAGACATAACGGTAACTTGTAATTTTTCACCTGTCCACATTGTTGTCCGATACCTATCATTTTGGACAGTAGCCTCTTCGATATTCACTATATAAGGTTTTTTTCCATATTTTTTATCGTTAATTTCCATTTCTTTTTCCTCCTTGTAATAAGTTCTATTTTGTAATTATTATAAAATGTCTCTGTACTAACTTTACTAATAACTCAGTTAAAAAGCAAGGGTTTAATATTATATTCAAAGGTAAAATAGAACTTAAATCTTTATTTATTTTTTTAATACAAAGCCATCATCCTGAATAATTCAACGCTACATTTTTTAGATACACTACAAAATATATTTCCAACGAATACGTTCATTATGTAAATAACTGTCCTTTAAAATTATATGTCTTTACGCGAATAGATAATTTAAAACAAAGGATAGAACCTGAATAATTCATACTTCTAAAATTTATCTGTAAAAGTTATTTTTTTCATCTGCCCATCCCAATTAACTTACTTTTTTATTCATTAAAGGATGGAAAAAGTTAAAATAGGTAAAACAATGAGCTGAATGATAAGGTATTACTTAATTTTGGCCGCACGAACTCCCTGAAAGAAATGAATTTTTTTAAATTCATTTGGATGGTCACCAACAGAGTTGTTGTATTTTTTCTAACAACTGATAGAAACTATCTTGAAAGACATGAGTCGTGCTCAGTTTTAATAGCAATCTACGGCTACTTCGTACCAATTTTCCTGCTACTTTAAATAAATGCAAGCGGAGAGTATCAATTTGAAGTGTCGCTTCTTTTGCCGATAAACAAAGTGTTCGCATAAAGTTAACGATATTGTAAGCCAATAGGCTTATCATCATACGAGCATGATTTTCCAGAAAAGTTGAGCTATCGGTTTTATCAAAATAGAATCCATTCTTTGCTTCTTTAATAAAGTTCTCCATCGTACTGCGATTTTGATAGGTATAAAATATGTTTCAGCGGATAAATTTTCTGAACAATTGGTGATCACATATTCATGACGAAAAATCAGCTCTCCTGCTTCTCTAGTTGATTTGATGCAAACCCGACGTTTTTGTGACCAACTTTTTGCTCGATAAGACGTAGAATAGTAGTGAACTTCTTTTTCTTCCCAATGATGATCATCGCCAATTAAAATGAATGATTCTGCTAACTTTGCTAGTTGAGCATTGGCTTTCAGACGAATCACATAAAAGCTTTCGTTCAATTCACAAGTTTCATATACTTCTGGTGTCGCAAAGCCGCTGTCTCCACGCACAAGGATCGTTGTGCAAGGAAGTTGCTGGCTGTAATGATTGAGTAAAGGCCTTAGAAAATCCCTTACACCGTTTGATGTATAAACATTTCCAGAACGAAGTTCTGCCTTTAAAAAGTCGCCCGTTAGCTCATCAAAAGCAACTAAAAGGTGGTAACCGTTTGTTTGATAGTGGGCATTACAGTTCGTTCCTTCTTGATTTCCAAAAGTATCCGAATGAGTAGAATCCAAATCAATGATCATCTCTGTTGTGTTTCGCTTCAATCGTACTTTATCAATCAAAGCTTGATTCAAATCTTGGAATTGACGGATCGTTTTTTCATCTATTCGGTCCCAGAAACGTGAAAGAGAAGGTTGTGAAGCAGCAGTTTCTTTATTTAAAATAAGTTGGAAGATGGGATCTTCCTTCAATAATTTAGCTGATGAATCTGCAGCGTAGCCAGAGATCAGTTGGAAAAGAAGTTGTTCTAGTAAGGAGATATTGTCGTGTCTCCAGTAAGTCCGGTCATCTTTGATTTGAAGGAAGCTTTTGGCCATTCTAAAAATCCAAGTGAATCCATAAATTCTTTTACTAAAATCAATCCGGCATCTGTTGAAAGATTACCACCAGTGTTGGAAACTGTTAGTTTAGGATTGAAATTTATCCGTTTTTCCTGTAATGTAGCCATTGAGAGAACCCCTTTCATGGTTTAGTTTAGTCACTTTAACCATAACAGATTGGGGTTCTTTTTGTACACCCAAAGGGTGTTGTAAAATATGTGAAATAATGGCTTCGCTGTAAGGTTTTAGATAGCTTTCAGAAAAACTATGAATTATTTAGGCTATATATATGGTAGTTAAAGCGAGAAGTTTGATACATGAAATCGGATAAAATCATGTATCAATAAAAAGCGATTTTATTTAAGGAATGCAGCAAGAGATTAATTACTTTTACTCAGTAATTAGTCTCTTTTTATTGAATCATTTAAAATAAGTACTCTTTTAAACTTAGTTTTTTTAGTATATGTAACCCCATGGTTGCTAATTGTAAACTAATAGGTGCGTTACTTTTTAAAAGAAAATTGAGAGAATCTAGATATTAAGTTAAGGAGGATAGGAATAATTGTATGTGTAAAATAGTTCTCGAGAGTTAATAATTTTACTGAAAAAAAAAAAAGAAGGCGTTCTATCATAAATGTATGCTTGAGCGGCAAATACATAAATGAAAAAGGCCTTCTTATGGATAAGATTATATCAAAGGTTTACCAAATAATAAAGGGTTCAAACAATTTAATAGAGACAGAAGAAGCTATTCAAGTTTATATGTATGAAGTATTTTCTGAATTAGTGGGAGATGTCTTCACTCATATCAATCAGGTGATCAAAGAGGAGAAACAACTTGAAGGTTGGAAAGTGAAACGAGAAGATTGGAAAACGGTCCAATTTATTTTCGGTCCCGTTCGGTACTATCGTACCTTAATGGTAGATCACACGGATCAGAATCATTATCCACTAGATGAGTGGTTAGGCATTCGAAAATATCAGCGTCATAGTCCATTAGTAGAAGTAAAAGTGGCTGAGTTGGCGAGTAAAGCTACTTATCGAGATACTGCAACTATGCTAAATGAATGGACGGCTGTCACGATCAGCCACCAAACAGTTGGCAGTCTTCTTAAACGCGTTGGATCCGCACAAGCACGTGAAGATGAAGAAAGCGTATTGGAGCTAGAAGAAGCAGCTGAATTGCCAGAAGGGAAAAAAGTGGACTATTTCTATGCCGAAGCGGATGGTGTTTTTGTGCGTGGAACAGAAAAGAAAAAAAGCTTAGAAGTTCGTCATGCCATTCTTTACGAAGGCTGGAATAAAAACGGAAAACGCGTTTCCTTAAAGGAACCTAAAGCCATTATGACGACTAAAAAAACCGCTGGTTTTTGGGCAGAGGTCCAAGCCTTTACAACGAATCATTATGCCTTACAACAAGCCCAAGTTATTACCAATAGTGACGGTGGACAAGGCTATACTGCAGATAGATTCCAAGAAGCTTTTTCTCAATCGAATTATCCCGTTCTCAATCAGCTAGACTCTTATCATGTTTTTCAAGGGTTAAATCGCGCATTTGGTGTGAAAACGACTATCTTTAAACAGCAGGTCAAGCAAGCATTAAAGACGCATGATTTAGATCATTTAACTATTTGGTTAGATACGTATGAAAGTACGTTAGACGAAACAGCAGCAGTGGAAAAACTGAATACATTTAGAACCTATGTCTTACGGAATTGGGATCGGATTTTCGATTGGCGCGAAAAAGTAGAACAAGCACCAGAGGATGCAAGAGGTTTAGGCGCAATGGAATCGAATCAACGACACATCTCTTTTCGCATGAAAAAGCGTGGGATGCATTGGAGCGCAGAAGGTTGCGAAGCTATGGTAAAGGTAAAACAAGGGATGTTCAATCACACCTTGCGTGAAGCCTACCTTCATCAACAAAATAGAAGTGCGAGACAACAGCGCAAGCTGAACCAAACGGTTCGTTTATCGTCGTTATTGCATGATAAAACACGGCAGTCAGTCGGGGCAAAGAATGGGACCATTCCCTTGTATGCTTCTCGTTCATCGGCAATAGGACAATTAATTAAAAGTTTTCGTTAATTCCTGTCTTTTGGGAGAAGGTTCCTGGTTTTAGGAACGTTCTTCCAAAAGATGGGCCAGCAAGCGGCGGAGCCGTGTGGTAGCTGATGGGTGTACAAAAATAGAGTGCCTAAACTAGTGAAGGAATAGGACACTCGAGAAAAACTTGACACAAACGGAATAATTAAATACATTTTTTATTAGCTTGGATAGGCTATAATTAACTAGACAGAAAAATTAAGGTGTGTAGACTAGAAGCAAACATACCAGAAGGAATTTTTATGTCTAAGAGAACACGAAGAACTTTTTCACAAGAATTCAAGCAACAAATCGTCAATCTTTACTTAGCTGGAAAGCCACGTGTAGAAATCATTCGAGAATATGAACTAACGGCTTCAGCATTTGACAAATGGGTAAAGCAATCTAAAACGAGTGGTTCATTCAAAGAAAAAGATAATCTTACGCCTGAACAAAAAGAATTGTTAGAACTACGTAAAAGAAACCAGCAATTAGAAATGGAAAATGATATTTTAAAGCAAGCAGCGCTGATATTCGGACTAAGAGACAAGTAATCGATGCGAATAAGAATAAGCATCTTTACCCTATATCAGCGATGTGCAGAATGTTAGGTCTATCACGTCAGTCCTATTATTATCAATCAAAACCAAAGAAAGACGAATCAGAACTTGAAGAAGCGGTCGCTGAAGAATTTATCCGCAGCCGAAAAGCCTACGGCTCAAGAAAAATAAAAAAAGCTTTATCAAAACGAGGCATTCAGATCAGCCGACGAAAAATTAGTCGAATCATGAAAAATAGAGGATTAAAATCGAGCTATACTGTTGCTTATTTTAAAGTACATCGTTCTACTTGCAATGAAGCAAAAAACGACAAACGTATTGAATCGTAAATTCTTAAGAGACAACCCATTAGAAGCGATCGTAACAGACTTGACTTATGTACGAGTCGGGAAAAGATAGCATTATATCTGTTTCATTTTGGATCTGTTCAATCGAGAAATTCTCGGCTATTCTTGTGGGGGGAACATAAAGATGCTTTTCTAGTAAAAAAAGCATTTAGCCGTATCAAATAACCTCTAACAGAGATTGAGTTTTTTCATACTGAACGTGGAAAAGAGTTTGATAACCAAGCTATTGATGAATTATTAACAACGTTTGACATCAACCGATCATTGAGTCATAAAGGCTGTCCTTTTGATAATGCCGTAGTTGAATCAACTTATAAGTCGTAGAAAGTAGAATTCGTCTATCAATACACATTTGAAACCTTACAACAATTGGATTTGGAGTTATTTGACTATGATAATTGGTGGAACCACCTTCGGTTGCACGGTACACTTGGCTACGAGACACCGGTTGGTTACCGTAACCAGAGATTGGCGCAGCGAATCCTTGATAATGAGCTCGGGCTAACATTAGCGAGGCAGTCAACCTTTAACTGTTAGCTCCTGCCGAAGATCGTCACATCCGAGGAGGCTCATTATCAAGGACAATCGAAATAGCATACGGAAAGAAGTTCTGCACCTTATAAAATTTGTCAAAAAAACTGTTGCCATTCCAGTGTAGACAGTCTAAAATTGTTTATTCGTTGTTAAAAAAGACAATAGTTCCTTACGAGTTGGTAGTCCTTCATTATCACTTATGTTTTGTACTTGAATCGCGCCTATCGCATTGGCACGTTTAATAGCATCTGCGGTTGAAATATTTGACAAATATCCATCAATTATTCCAGTAGCAAACCCATCTCCAGCACCTATAGTGTCAACAACACGGTCTACTTTGAACCCTTTTACAAACTGAATTTTTTTATCAATTTCTTTAAAGTAAGCACCTCTACTACCGTCTTTAATGATAACTACTTTAGAACCTTGATTTAAATAGAAATCGGCAATGGACTCTACATCAGTTAATCCTGTTAAGATCTCTCCTTCAGAAATTCCTGGTATAACTACATCAGAAAGACTAGCTAATTCATTCATAGTTCTAATCATTAGTTCTTCACTCTCCCATAAAGCCGGACGCAAGTTAGGATCAAAAGTGATATAGCAGCCTGCTTTACGCGCAGCTCTCATCATATAAAAACAAGCTTGACGGCTACTTTCACTTAAAGCTGGTGGGATACCCGTGATATGCAATACTTTGACTTCTTTAAAGTCAATTTTTTTTGCGTCTTCAATAGATAATGTAGAAGCTGCAGTATTTTTACGATAATATAAAGTTTTAGGGTCACCTTCTATTACTTTATTTTTAAACATTAACCCTACTTGCTTTTTTTTATCAAATGAAATATAAGTTGAATCTAATTTTTCTTTTTTTAAACAATCATGAATATATTTTCCGAATTCATCTTTATTTAATTTAGTCATGTAATTTACATTATGACCCAAACGAGTTAAGCCAATCCCTACATTAACTTCTGCTCCAGCTAATCCTTTTGAGAAACTTATAGCATTTTCTAATGGACCCTCATTGTTTGCATAAAAAATAACCATCGGTTCACCAAATAACATAACATCTATCATAAATCCATTCTCCTAATTTTTAGTTTTAAACTGACTTGATTTCTAGCATCTTATCAACAAACTTATTAGCTGCTATTGTGACACTCTCATAACCATTTTTATTAATGTCTTTAGTTAACGCACTCCCAATACCTGCTCCCCATGCTCCATTTTCTATCCATTGCTTTAAGTTATCTAAACTAACGCCACCAGAAGGCATCATTTCTACATGTGGTAGTGGACCATGGATATCTTTTATAAAGCTCGCACCTAATAATCCACCTGGAAATAATTTAACAACATCTACTCCTGATTCTAAGGCCTTAATTATTTCAGTTGCTGTAGCACATCCCGGTAAGTAAGGAACACTATATCGGTTACAAATTTTTGATATAGCGCTATCGAAGTGAGGGCTAACAATAAATTCTGCACCTGCTAAAATTGCATTGCGAGCAGTAATATCATCTAAAATAGTACCCGCTCCTATTACTACTTCTTCAGAATTAACTGATTTCACTAGATGACTAATAACAGAACTCGCATCAGGGGTAGTATAAGTAATTTCAATATTCTTTAGTCCACCTTCAATGCATGCATTAGAAATATTTGTTCCGTCTTCTTTATCTTTACCTCGGACCACTGCAAATAAATAGTTATTGGATAATTTTTTTAATATTTCATATTTTTTTGTCATATTTTCTCCTCCAAATAATTAAACTGTTCTAAACCTTATTATTTTTTTCAATTAACGCGTAAGCCATTACACCTATTAACATGATCACAATTGCAACAATAATAGCTGCCATCCCAGCGAAAATACCAAATTGATCAGATAGGATACCTGTTATCGTTGGCATTGCAATACCACCTATGCCACCTAAGATTAATAACCATCCTATTGCCATTGGATATTCTTTTATAGATGAACCGGCAATTGTCATTGCCGTTGGATAGATCCCACCCATTGAAACACCTAAGCCAAAAATAATAAGCAGGATTAGAGAGTAATTCGTTACGTTTAACAAGAAGAAATAAAACATACTTGCTCCTACACTTATTAACAATAATAAATGGCTTTTTTTCAAAAAATGGCCAAAGAAAATACACCCTAGACGTCCGACTAGTATAGCCAGCCATAAAACAGAGGATACTATTTGGGCTTGTAAAACAGTCATAATAGTAGAATCTACAAAATACTTCACTATAAAACCAGTTATGGTTGCTTCAGCACATAGATAGAAAAACAAGATAACGACTGTGATCAGAAAATATTTGTTTTTAAAAAATTCATAATTCTTTTTAATGGTTGTCTTATTTTTTTTAGGTTTTTCTTCATCTATCGGCATCCTAGAGAACATGAATTGTGAAATTAAAATTAAAATAATGATAATGATACCCGTTACTCTCCATCCATTTACACCAAATAATTTTGTTGTTACAATAACCAAAAATGGAGATATTAATGCACCTACTGCAAAAAGACTATGTAATAAGTTAGAAGCAGTCGGGCTACTGTTTGAAATATCATTAACCACTTTATTATTAAAGTTAGAAATACTCCCTCTACTAATTCCTGTAAAGAAAAATGCAGCTAATAATAACCAAGGTTGACCTGTTGTTATGATTAATAAAAATCCAACAACAACAAAACTACTTAAGAAAAGAATAGAATTTTTCTTTCCTAAATAAATAGGTAGGATTCCGGCTAGAAGGCCTGCTATTAAATTTCCTATTTGGTGACTCGAAATTAGCATACCACTCACTAAATCATTTAATTGATAAGCACTGCTTAATAATGGCAAGATAGACCCAAAAACCATTGCATAAATACCATTAACGAAAAAGATAAAAAAACAACACTTGATAATATACTTATTAGTATCGCTTAAATCATTATAAAAAGCATTTTTTTGCACAAATTGATTTCCTTTCTTAATTCTAAAGAAAATAAGAAACACATATGAGATCAGTGTTTCTTATTTTTCCTGATACTATTTATTATTTATTTTAAACGGTTTATTTTTCTGTTAAGGTTGTTTACCAATAGAAGCTAAGATGCCGCCATCAACATATAAAATATGTCCATTAACAAAATTAGATGCATCTGATGCTAAAAATAATGCAGGACCTTGTAAGTCTTCCACTTTGCCCCAGCGAGCTGCAGGTGTTTTATCAATAATAAACTCATTAAAAGGATGTCCTTCGACACGTAATGGAGCAGTTTGTGGCGTTTCTATATACCCAGGTCCAATTCCATTACATTGAATATTATTCTCTCCAAATTCAGCACAAATGTTTTTGGTCAACATTTTCAATCCACCTTTAGCTGATGCATAGGCACTTACTGTTTCTCTACCTAATTCACTCATCATTGAACAGATATTGATGATTTTCCCATGTCCTTTTTTAATCATTGATGGAAGAACAGCTTTTGATACAATAAATTGTCCTGTTAAATTTATATCTATCACTTGACGGTAATCTTCAGCCGACATGTCTAACATTGGAATGCGTTTAATAATTCCAGCATTATTTACTAAAATGTCAATTACTCCAACCTCAGATTCAATCTGTTTAACCATTTTTTCCACAGCCTCTTCATCTGTAATATCACAGACATAGCCGTATGCTTCAATTCCTGCTTCTTTATACGAAGCCAATCCCTGTTCAACACTTTCTTGATTGATACTGTTAAAGACAATCTTAGCTCCTGCTTTAGCTAAAGATTCAGCAATTCCAAAGCCAATTCCGTAAACTGCGCCTGTAACAAGCGCTATCTTACTATCTAATTTAAATGCATCCATACCAAATTCTGTCATTTTAAATACTCCTCTTTTCAAAATAGAATCATTTTATTTTAGCTCATCCATTGCTACCATATCCATATCTGTATAGGTGATATTTTCTCCACACATTGCCCATATGAACGTATAGTCCGCTGTTCCGACTCCTGTATGAATTGACCAACTTGGTGAGATAACAGCTTGCTCATTAGCCACAACTAAGTGTTTTGTTTCATTTGGTTTACCCATAAAGTGGAACGTTCTTGTGTCTGCTTCCATATCGAAATATAGATAAGTTTCCATACGACGTTCATGAGTATGGCAAGGCATAGTATTCCAAGATGATCCTTCAGCTAAAATAGTATAACCCATTTGTAACTGGCAGCTCTTGCAGACGTTCGGATGAATGTATTGATAGATTGATCTTTCGTTTAACGTTTTTTGCTCACCAGTCTTCATTGGTGTAATCTTATCAATACTAATTTTTACATTTGGATAAATTTTATGTGCAGGTACAGATACACAGTAAAACTTAGCTGGATTCAGTTTATCTTTTGATTTGAATAAAACTTGTTTTGTTTCTTTTCCAATATAATAGCCATCTTGTTTTTTCATCTCTGACTCTTCGCCATCAATTACTATACTTCCTGGGCCACCTATATTAATAACACCTAATTCTCTACGTTCTAAGAAATAATCAACACCTAATTCTTTAGATAAAATAATTTCTAAAGGTTCTGTAGTTGGAGTAACTCCACCAAATATCATACGGTCGTTGTGTGTATAAGTTAATGAAACTTCTCCTGGAGAAAAAAGTGATTCTACTAAAAACTTTTCACGTAACTGCTCAGTTGAATAGTGTTGAATATCCTCTGGGCTATGTGCATATCTCGTTTCCATTTTCATTGTAAATATCCTCCCACATTTTATTATTTCCTTATAGGAAATCGTATTTCTCTTAAAGAAACTATAATCGTAGTATAACTGTAGTAAAAATTTAATTCAAGCTATTTCACACAAAAAAGTTTATCGTTTATCTAGAAAACCTTCTCATTTTCATAAACTCAATCTACTTCGTTGAAGTTCCAAAAGCAGAGAGTTTAAGTAACCATTTCAATTAATCATTTACCCTTACCATAAACAAGCAACTAAGTTAAAGCAGGAAAAACAGATTTGTCAGTTGCTTTTATTAAGCTATGAAGTTCTAGCCATTCAATATCTTGTTCTTCAATTTCAAAACGTTGTTCTTCCATTAACTTTTCCAAATTAAAAGTATTTTCATTACCATTAGAAAAAGTTACTTTTGCTTCTGTCCAGTAACTACCATGTGGATAGTCTCCACGTAAAATGAAACCTAGCTTGTTAATGTCTATTTTTCTTCCAAAATCAATACGTAACTGTGCATTAAGATCTTGGTTAATATCCACGACTGACAAGGAAAGCGGCCTTGGTATTCATTTGCTAAAATACCATCAATAGCATTACGAGAAAAAAATTTGTTTCATTTCGAGTTTCAACGTTTGCGCTTGCATGCGGATTTAACGTAAACTTTCTATATTGTGAAATTTGGTGTACTGTAGCATAGCGGACAGATAGATAATGGCGTTCTCCTTTAAATAAATTAGGTAAAAATGCTGCACGAAACGTTTCAGCTGGTTTCCTAAAAGACAGATAAGACTTTCTTCTAAGGAGCTATCAAGATTAACTATTAAATAATTATTTTTAATAGTTATATCAACTTGTATAACATCCCCTTCTTGATACTCTTCTTTATATCCTAGATAGACATTCTCATTAGCTTCATGTTTACGTTTAATCTCTTCTAATACATTAATAATAGATACTTTGATCGCTACTCTAGCACTCCTTAATATCATTTTCTATTTTTATTTTTGTCTCTTTAATTAAACTGATTAGATAGTCTTCTAGATTTTTTGTCATCCTATATTTGGGAATACTAACACTAAAAGCTCCATATTTATCCTTCTCAATTTCAATACTGGCTCCAATACAAAAACATTCGTTTTCCATTTCCTCATCATCAAACGCTATATCTGTCTGGTTAATTCGTTTCAATTCTTCAATAAGTTGAACTGAGCTAGTAATTGTATTTTCTGTATATGGAATTAATGGAACTCTGTCTAAATAGTCTTGTAACTCTTCTTTGTCCAAATGAGCCAAAATCGATTTTCCCATAGCAGAACTATACAATGGGCGTGTAATTCCAACCTTAGAACTCATATAGATTGATTGCTTTTGAGGCTCTAATTTTGTTAAATACATAACTTCATCAGCAGTAGGTATTCCCAGATGAATAGTCTCATCAATGGTTTTATGCAGTTTTTCTAAATGTGGCGTTGCAACTCTAATTAACAAAGAATCATTAACATATTTATTTGCGTATTTTACTAAAGCTGGGCCTAGAAGGTATGCTTTTTTTTCGTTATCCTTCGATACATAACCAATTGATAACAAGGTATCTAGAATTTTCAAAGTAGTTGATGCTGTCATTTCTGTATAGAACGAAACTTCCTTTAACGTTCTGCCTTTATCGGACTCAGACAATAGATTAAGTATCTTTGAAGCTCTAATTAAAACAGTTCCATAAGGTTTTTTTAAGTTTTCCATAGTCATATTCATATCCTTTCCTTATTAGAAACTAATTTTACCATATAAGAAACTTCTAAAGAAGGAGTATCTCGTTTTTAAAGGCGGCTCATTGAGATTTCAAAATAAACTTCTCTATCATTTCTGCAACACCATCCTCATCATTTATTTTTATTATTTCATCTGCTACCCTATTAACTGAATTCATCGCGTTTCTCATAGCTATACCATGACCAACATATTTAATCATGGAGCGATTATTTTCACTATCACTAATAGCTACCGTGTCTTGAGCTAATATTTTTTAAGCTTTGAGACAGAAATCTTAAACCAATGGCCTTATTTGTTCCTTTCAAGTATAATTCAGCGCTTAAACTATCAGGGTAAACCATTTCTAGATTTAATTTACTATCGTATTGTTAACACTCTGCAAGTAGTTTTGAGTTTTTATTAAAAAATAAAATCTTTGAGATAACTACTTCCTTCATTTCCATAGCTTTAACTCTATCTATGTTAATAATTTTAAATTCTTTTTTATTCAGAAGTGGCTTACTTCATTATAAAATCTACCATTCTTTTTTATTCCAAAATAATGATAAAATTTATAATCACGCAAAATGAGATACGACATATTTAATGCAATTAAATTAAATATTTATTTCATTTTGATTGCCAATAATCATTACTGCGTTAACTATAGAATATGGTATCTCACTTACATGCAATGCTTTTCCATCTTTAACATGAGAAATAGACGTTCCATTTAGACCAATGATATAACCTTTTATCCTAATTTCATTCATTATTTTTTAGATAAATATAGACTTCTACCTGTAGCTATAACAATATGAACTCCTAATGGTTCTAACTGACGAAGCATCTGCTTTTTTTTGAAAATATTTGTGTTACAACATCAAAGTAAACGCTTATATTTCACATTATGTTTATTCTTTATAATCCAGGTTACTTTTCCGCAAACTGGTTCTTTATTTACAAAATAAAGTTTAAGCCCAGAAAATGTATCTTCGTGCTGTAAGCTAAATAATTGTTCTTTCTCCTCTACTTTAATAGATAGACCTACATATAGATGCAATTCATCTTTAAGAGACTAACTCTAATCATCTGGTTTTTAAACCTCTTTTCCGTAAGCTTCAAATTGAGTTAATGCTGGAAAAGGAGACTCATCTTCATTTTTAATTAATTTTTTTAATGTAATTTTTTTTGTTTTTGTCAAAGGTAGATTAAAATACTGACGATCCAATTGATTAGTTGTTTCTAAAATTTTTTCTTCACCGTCTGAAAATACAACTGTAATCTGTGTCCAAAAACTATCATGAGGGTAGTCACCACGTAAAACTAATGCTAATTTATCAATTTCAACTTCACGACCAAAATCAATTGTAATTTCTGCATCTTTGTTCTGGTTAATTCCCCATGATTGATATGGATAAGCACCATGGTCTTCATTTGCTAAAACACCGTCAATTGCATTGCGAGCGAAGAATGTTGAATCATTACGTGTCTCAACATTAGCAAATGCATGTGGGTAAGCATTAGTAACGTCCTTTTGATCGTGTGCATTACGTGTTAAATTGCGGTAACTATGAATTTCCTTTTCTGTAGGTAACCAAGCTCTTATATAATGACGATCTCCTGTAAATATTTTAGGTGAATAAGCTAAACGTAACCTCTCATCTAAGATAATCGGAAATTCCCAAGTTTTTTCAGTTAAGTAAATTAAACTTGGTTCAATAGCTTCATCTACCTGAACCCATACAAATTGATTAGCTTCATCTAGGATTAATTCTACTACTTCTCCTTCTGCATATTCTCTACGTTTCAACCCTAAATAAGTCTCTGTAGAGTGACTTCTTTCCTTAATAATTTCATTTTCGTTTTTTAATACTAATGTTAACAATTCAATCTCTCCTATTCATCTTTTTTCATAATTTTGTTTGTCAAATTAAATCCATTAAAGATTTTTATTTTTCTTAGTTCTTTTTTCTCTTTTCTCTTTTTCTAATTGCTTTTTCTTATTTCTTTCTATCTTTCTCTGCTCTTTTCTCTGTTTTTCTTTCTCTTTTTGTTTATCTTTTAATACTTTTCTTGCATCTTTATCAAAACTAAGTCTAACAATCGTGCTTTTATCTTTATTTCTTGCTTCTTGTATTATCTCTTGAGGTAAGATACTCTCAATTGTATCTGAATGATATTCTTCATCTGATGGGGCAAGATATGCAACTCTGTACTCATCTTTCTCCTTCTTAATACTATAAACACCTTTTTTAGTTAGTGTTATAGCTTCATCAATCTCAAAGGGCATATCCTCGTATAATACAACTCCCCAACTTTCTTCACCAGCGTCATAGACAGCTTGAACAGACGCATTATTTTGCAATACCTTGACTTTATTTGATTCTTCTTTCTTAGCTAGTTCATCATTTGATATATTCGGATACATCACATAAGCGTATGTTGTATCTTCCTTAGAATGTGCTTTATAAAATGTTAAAAAATTGTTTTCGTGTAATTGATCTGACTGACTAGCATTAATATCCTTCCAGCTGCCTTGGCTTGTCTTATTTATAAAATCTAATGAAGTTGTGTCCAAAAAAGTATATCCAATATTCATTGCTTGGTTGTTTGGTGAAGATAACAATAAAGAGTGTACATCTTTTAATTTTACTTCTTCATTAGTTAATGCTTGCTTATCTCCATTTACATACACATCATATTGTGTCATATCAGTATTTTTTCTATTCTCGATTGTAGTAATTGATTGTGTGTCTCCAGCAGTTTGAATATCTGAACCTAAAAATACAACTTTATCATTGAAAATGAACCAAGATTTATTCGCATTTAATGACTCATCCCAGTTAGTAAATTCCATAACTATTGAAGCGGTTGTATCATCTAGCTTAGTTGCACCAACAAAACTATTAGGTGATGTAACCATTCCAGACCCATCTTCTCTTTCCGTTGGAATAATTGTAGTTCCCGGGATATGATACGGATCTACGGTTGCCCAGTAATTATCATTGAATTGACCTAAATCTTCATTATATAGATAAACTGCCCCATCTGATGTATACCATCCATGAGCGTTTTCTCCATTCATATACTCATAGTTTTGTGTTTTATCAGAATACATACTCACTCCAATACCAAACTTTGCATTTACATTTTGATATGCTACTTTATCCATCTCATTAAAAGTTGCTAAACTATTTGAAAAACCAGTTGTCGAAATAGAATCATCTGCTAATAATTTATCCATCAAATCAATATCTTTATATGAATTTAGACTATTGTATATATCATAGTAGGTATTTCCTTTAACAAATGTTTTAACCAGTGTATTCAATCGATTCTTTTGATTTTCTTCTGATGAATTAGCTACTCGCATCAAACCTCGAAGAACTTCCCCTCCCGCAACATGACTTTGAAGCGCCTCTCTACTAATCGCTCGACCTCGGACCATATCCATCATTTCACCTTTGTACATTAATGGTATAAATGAATTGTCTATAAAATTATATAAATTATTTAACTTGCTAACAGGTAGTAATTCGCTCTCCAATACTACTGGTAGTAATTGTGATAAACCATCTATTAAAACACTACCATACGCACCTGTTAAAGCAACGTTATCATGGTCTATATATGATCCATCTTCATAAAATCCTGATTCACCAGGTTTGGCATACTCGAAAGCTTGTTGCAAAGATTCTACTGATTTACTGACAATATCTCCATCTTCTCTTAAAGCACCTGAAATAATTTTTACTCTACCCATATCAATCAAATTACCACCTAATGCTTTAAATGGTTTGCCTAATGTCACTCTAAAATTATAAGGATCAGGTACAAAATAATTAATCGGATTAGTGTACGTCAATATTTCTGACTGAGTAAAATATGCTTGCATCAGAGACAGCGCGTTGTTAATAGCACGTGGCGCTCCAATTTCATAATCCCACCAATTACCTTGAAGAGACGAATTTTCGTTATAGACGTTTTTATTCATCCACTCCATTGCATTCTTTGCAATGCGAATGACTTCTTTATCTTGATAATATTTAGAAGCGGGTTGAGTCACTTGTTTTGAAATTGTTTCAATTCTTCTATATGACTCAGTGATATTAGCAGAAACTTTATAGTCTGTGATATCACTCCAAAGCGTTTTAGAATTTTCTTTATAAGTATATAAAGAGATAATGTTTTCTACTGAATAATCTAAATCTTTATTTTGCTGAACCATTACATCATTATTTTCATTGTAATACGAATTTCCCGCAATTACTTCATTCCATTGATTAAGCATTTTATTATACTTTTTTTCATTATATGAAGATACAACCAAAGGAATTTCCTTCAATAGCACACCTTCTTCATCCAGTATTTTTACAGTTGTTTCTCCTTCTTTATCAGGATACAACATTCCTTCTTCTTCGGTTGCTATTGAAGTATCACCTACAACGTATTTATAATTTTCTTGTTTTGTTACATAAATATTGTTTGTATTGATCTCAATTTTATCTTCGATTGTTATACCATCATCTTCTTCAGCCTGCTTCTCTAAAAATGATACGTCATCATAATAAAGTGTCCCTGTACCTTTTTCAAAAAACAATTCAATAGTGACAAAACTAGTTTCTGGATTTAGTTCGAGGTCTTGCGTAATTGTTTTCCAATCAGTTGTTCCCTTGACAGATTTTGAATACCACAAATTAGTTTGTCCATTTTTACTCTGCTCATTAATTCGTACACGAGCCACATTTGTTAACTCATCTGTTTTTAATTTGAATGACAGCTGATAAAGTTTATTAGGATCTACCTCAATTTTTTGTGTTATCCCTACACGAAAATCATCTTTTGAACTAGATAATACTATTTGGTTGTTATCGTTTACTTCAGCTGTATAGTCTATAGTGGTTATATCTCCAGGTATCCATATACCCCAACTACTTGGTTTATTTCCTGACCACTTACCTTCTTGAGATTCAATATTTGAGAAATCACCATTCTGCACTAAATTAGAATTACCTTGACTATCATCAGATGGTTTTACTGTTTTATTAATAGATTATTCTGCTTCATTAAGTGATTCTGGCTCCTCTGCTGAGGCATTTAGACTTGTAGATGACAATAATGCTAAAACAATCAAACTATTCATTACTATTTTATTTTTCATTATTATTTCTCCTTATCAATATAATTATGAGCTTCAAATTAACACTTATTAGCTTCTTCTTTAAAAATCAAACAATACACCCCTTGAATCACTTCATAATTGTTATAAGTTTTTTCCTTGATATATCATAGTTTCTAGAATGCAACTGTCTTGAAAGGCGATTGGAGAATTGATACGAATTATTTTTAAGCATAAATATCTAAAAAGACACTCCTTTGTTAGTTTACCTTCGGAAAAAACAATCAACTGTACACGCTTCCAAAAAATGTTCCGTGTTAGCTTATAAAGTTAAATAAACTGTAACAATATTAGATTATCACCAAGTTGAAAGATATGCCTTCAATCGGAAAAACATTTATTATTACAGCTTATTCAATTTTCTACTATATTAGGTTAAGTGATTCTAATTAAATCCCATCTAAAAAATCCACTGTATCATTTTCAAAGTCTTCAATAATTAACTCTAATCTACTAATTCCATCTTTCCCAGTTTGAAGTAACTGACTAACTAATTCTTGAGAACTTGTCATTCCTAATCTAAGGATTGAACCTTCTATCAACATCGATAAGTTAGTACCTGAAACTACTTCTATACCACTTTGGTTCATTACTATTTCTGCAGCAGTCTTGAATGGAGTTCCTCCCAAAAGGTCTGAAAAAATAATTATTTCTGATACCTCTTTTTTAAGAATATCAATACTTGCAACAATTTCGTTTTTGAAAACTTCTAATGTCATTTCAGGCAAAAAAGGAATTACCTTAACCTTTTCTTGTTTTCCAGTAATCATTTCCATAGCACCGTAAATTCCTGGAGCATAAGCTCCGTGTCCTGTAATAATAAAACCAATCATAACTATTCTCCTAACTCTTTTCTAAAAATTTTGTATTTCCCATATAATAAACGTCCTTGTTCTCCAAAATACAACTTATCGCCTCTAAATGTATCATATGCGCTATGATAATATTCATAAACTTTTCCTTGATTAGTAGTCATTTTCACTCCAAAATATAACAACATATCACACGGATCTGATTGATTATTTTGATAACAATCAATTTTTTCAATTTCTACTTGATTCCAAGGATAAAAACATTCATACGACACTAATTTATTGTTAAATGGCTGTTCGAGCAATATTTCTTCATACTGTTCTTTTTCATTGTATTTAGGGGACCATGTTTTATTATTAATCGTAACATCAGCTTGATTTCCAACATGCAGTGCAAATGGGGTTGACTTTAATAGAATATTATTGTCTTGTTTATCTAGCTGAAGATTATCTCCCATTTGGTAACGCGTACTCAAAATATGGTTCCCAAGACAATCTGTTGTATTTACCACTAGAATAACAATAAGTTTCTTAAAAAAAATGATTTTTCTTTTAAAGATAACTAAATTATTTTCTTGCTTTCCATGCCAACTAATCTCAAATAGTACATACTCTTTATTTTCAAAACTCTTATGAAAAATTGGTTCTGCCATCGTTTTATATGACCAAGATGAATCTATTTGAGTTAACGGTTTCCCATCAACAATTAATGAACTGTGACTAAACTCTTCTTTCAAATAACTTCTTAAAGGAACCTCAAGATAAGTATACCTTCCTGGATCCTTTATTAGTTCTTTTCCTTGATAATTCAAAGTAATAGAACCTAAAGACCCGTGACCATGTCCACTACCATGTCGTCCATTAAATAAAGTTAAGTAAATATCTGAGTCTTTATATGCTAGAAAACCACTTTCACCTGTTTTAAATAGATTGGGTAACAGCCTCTTCTTTTTTGTAATAATTCTTTTTCCAGTATAAAAAATTCCTGGCGTTTTTTTTATATCTAAATCCAAAAAACCTAATAATTCATAAATACTGTAAATATATGTGAAATCCACAGCATCACTATCATGTAAAGGTAATAAATTAAAGGCATGATCGCAATAATAATAACTAACGTCAATTGCTTTTTCTAAAATAGACTGTATATGTGCAGGGAAAGAGTGTTCTAAGTAATAACTATTTAACCACAATTGCAACACACACATAGTAACTTCATGATGATACATGGGACTTTGCTCCCACTGGATTCCATCATCGTAAAATTGAATTTCAAGTGCCTCTGTTAAAGTTGTCCATGACCATTCTTCTGTTTCTTTATCAACTAATTCTGGTAATAATTGACTGGCAGATAAAACTCCTGCTATAGCTAACACACCCCAGTTACTTAAATAACTCTTTTTAGGAAAATTATTTTTTAAATAAATAATTTGTTTAATGATAGATTTTTCTAATTTGATTTTCTCAGTACATGATAATTGATTAGCCAAATCAGAAATGTAAATAAAACTTTTCATCCAGTTATTCAAACGTAACCCTACATCTAAACTTCGCCACATATGAGGACTCTTCTCTTGCCATTCAATAAAAGAAAAAAGATATTTTTTCCAAAGATTAAAATACACTTCTTCTTTTGTATAAGCGTATAGAATCCCTAAGTCTACAAGATATCCATTACGACTAGCCATGTAACACCACTCTAAATCGCCATTCGGACTTTCCACCAAATTAGCTAAATCTAAGTTATAAGGTGTGCTTACAGCTTCCATATCTAAGGAGTCATCAAATATAATTTGCCCTTTTTTTAAGTAGTTTCCTCTATTAACAATTGTATCAAAAAAAGTTCTATTCTTTGATACTTCCTCTTCTACAGACTGTTCTAAAAAAAATTCATTGTGATATTTTTCAATTAATTTAAAATCCATCAATATATCCTTTCAAAAAAAAGGAGTTAATAAATTATATTAGCTCCTTTTTTTCTTTATCCTAATATACCTAGAAGAGAACCTAAAATTCCAATTGCAAATAATAAAATTAACAAACGGTATGTTGACCAGTTACGTTTCTTAATTAAATAAAAAACAATAATAGTAAGTACAACAGGTAACAATTTAGGTAAAATCTTATCTAAAATTTCTTGAAGAGAGATAATTTGTTCTGTACCATCTGCCATTATAGAAGTATATTGAATAGGGATATTCGCTTTTACAAAGGTAGTAGAAAGTCCCGCAATTACTGTAACCCCCACAATGTTAGCTGCAGCAGATATTTTACTGATTTGTTCACTTAATGTATCAATAATGCTTGTTCCTAACTTGAATCCTAAATATCCTGAGAACATTTTGATAACAAACATTGATATCAACATTGATACCCAGAATCCCATAGGAGCAAATCCTAAACCATCTAATGCTAGCCCAGCAAAAAGAGTAGAAAATAAAGGAGCAATACCAAATTGTGCTAATGAATCACCAATACCTGACAGAGGACCCATTAAAGCCATTTTAATACTTCTAGCATCTTCAATTTCTTCTCCATGATCATACATAGCCAGTTGCATGCTTGTAACAAATGGAGCCATATGAGGATTTACATTATAAAACTCAATATTAGCACCGGCTGTTTCTTTTAGTTTCTCTGGATCATCTGCATAGATTTTCTTTAAGGCTGGTAAAATACTATTCAAGTATCCTGTTCCTTGGTAGACATTATAATTAAATCCGTTTTGCAAAAGATAAGACCGTAGTGCAGTTTTCATATAGTCTTTTTGAGTTAATCTGCTTTGTTTAGATTCCATTAGAAAAATCCTCCTCAGCAAAATTAGATAAATCATGGTATGATTCTTTATCATTTTTTGTTTCAGTCTGCTTTGTTGAATCTTTATCATTGTTTGCATAAAAAGTAATTAAGGCAAAGAAAGTTCCTGCTAAAGCAATTGCCATTGTTGGCAATTCTAAGTATGCTGCACAGATATATCCAAGTAATGCATATGGCATAAGTTTTTTATCTAGCATAACAGACAGAATCATTGCAAAACCAATTGCAGGAATTAATCCACCTGAAACTGAAAATCCTGTGATCAACCACTCTGGTAACGCTTCTACAAAAGCTTGTAAAGCTGGACGTGATACTGATGCAAAGAAACCAATCGCACATCCAGTGACAAAGAAACTTACAAATGTCAAATTAGCTAACAAATTAAATTGTTTGAATTTTCCTTGTTGAATTAGATTTCTAGCATTATTTGTTGTTCCAGCAAATATTGAGTAAAGCGCAGTTGTTACTAATTGGAATAGCACGGCAAATGGAAATGATAATGCCAAGGCTGATTCTGGTGTTACTCCTTGGTCTTTCAAAGTAATCGCCATAATTGTACCTACAATACCAGGACCTACTGGGTTAGGAGGTACTGTTCCCCCTGCTCCTACACCAAATCCCATATAAGCAAGTTCAGCAATAGCTCCCATGGTAATAGCTGTTGGAATATCATTTAAAACAACTCCAACAAAAAATGACATTACAAGCGCACGATTTGTATAAATCCCTAACAATTGACCGGCATAACAGAAACCAGTGATTAAAGCAATGAGTAGTGCTTGTGTTATTGAAATATCCATCTTCTTTTTCTCCTTATCCTAAAATACTTTCCAATTTTTCTAGTGATTGTTCTCCATCATTTGATACTGGTGATGTTTTAGTATTAAATGTACATCCAAATTTATCACGTAAAGTTCTCAATGCTTCTTTATCCTCTTCACCCAAATAAATAAATTGTGAAACTTTCTCTTTTTCTTCTTTTGCATGAATATTTCCAACATTCACTTCTCCAACTGGAAATCCTTGTTCTGCTAATGTTAATACATCCTTTGGAGATGACACAACAACAAAAATCGATTGATTAGGTAACGCTTTCCAAATTATTTTTGCCGTTCTTTCAATATTCCAAAAACGTAAACCAATATCTTTAGGAACAACAGCTTTCATCAACGATTGTTGCATACTATCTGCAGCTGCCTTGTCATTAGCGCAGATAACCAAATTTACACCTAAACTTTTTATCCACAATTGACCTTGTCCATGAATCAACCTCTCATCAATTCTAATCATCTTAACATTTGGCTTTGCATCCATTTACTTTTCCCCCCTTAAATAGTTACCAATACATTTTCCAATCTTTGTAAAAACGAATAAGTGCTTCTAAATAGTAGTAATCTCCCCAGATATTTCCTTCATCCACTCCTTTTCCACTATGCCAAGAATAAACACCATGATTAATTAATGCTACAGTTCCTTGACCTAACTGTTCAGTATACCCGTCAATCAAACTTTCTAATATGCTATGTTGCGCATAAGTATACACTTGTTTTTTCTCAAAAGTTTCTGGTAAAAACTTGTTCATTAAATTCATTCCACAAACAGCAATCGCTGCAGTAGAGGAATCTCTTGATTGTTGTGATTGATCATCAAAAATCAAATCCCAGTAACAAATTAAATCTTTTGGCAAACGATTTAAAAAGTAATTAGTAACTGCTTCGTAACTAACAAAGTCTTCTTCTTTTGGTCTGAAATTATAATTTAACGCAATACCATAAATCAACCAACTTTGTCCGCGTGCCCAACTTGAATCATCAGCATATCCTTGACGAGTTCGTCCTTCAATAGGCTCTCCCGTTTCAGGATCAAAATAAAATGTATGGAACGCTGATGCATCTTCTCTTATTGCATTAGCAATTGTTGTTTTATAGTGTTTATCGGCAACCTCACTATATTTAGAGTCTCCTGTTTCTTCAGAAGCCCAATAAAGTAATGGAATATTTAATAAACAATCTACAATTAGTCGGTAATTGTCTTTAGCTCCTAATTCTCCCCAGGCTTGAATAAAGTTACCTTTTTCTTGATATCGAGTCATTAACTTATCTGCCGCTAGAATAGCTGCTTTTCTGCCTTTTTCATTTCCTGTAAGTTTATATGCTGCTACACAAGAAGGAGAGTACAAGAAGCCCATATCATGATGATCAACTTCAATATTTTTTTCGATTCTTTCTAAAAAAAAGTCTACATGTTTATCTGCTAATTTTTTATATTTCTCATCTTTTGTATATTCATAAGCTAACCACAACATGCCAGTCCAAAAACCCGTTGTCCACTCTATGTTCTCAATGGTTTGATAACTATGGTTAATTGTACTAGGAGAAGGGAAGCGTTCTCCTAATCGACTCATGTTATGATCAATCTTTTTAATAGCTTCTTCAATGGCTTTTTCAACTTTTTCTTTAGTTAATAGACCATTCTCCATAAAACGATGACTATCTTTTAAAACTTCAACATTTAACTTATTCATAACTATATCCCTTCAAATTCAATATTAATTGCGTAATGTTTGTAGTGAATTAATGTCGTTGAAAATTCTATTGCTTTTTTTTGATTATCAAAATAAGTCTTATTCAATTTTACAACTGGTAAATTTAATGCCCAATCAACATAAAGCATTTCTTCAGGAATTAAGTTTAAAACATCGCTTTCATATGCTACTACGCTATACTTAATTTCTTGATTCATTGGTAAATATTTTAAATGGTTTCTTCTTTTGTATTCTTCTGATAAACTACCACCATCTTGTAGCTGTGATATCATATCATCAGTTAACATACTATCTGCCATATAGCGAATTTGAATCTTCCAAACTAGATCATCAATCATGCCGATTTGAACAATTTGTACTAAATTTTCTTCATTTTTTAAACTTAATTTTTTTTCAATCTTGTTTTGCTCAACACCACGATGAATCTTAGTTATTGTTTGTTCAATTGTATCTTTACTAACTTCTTTAGATTTTTTCTCAATCAATGGCCCTAACTCATCAAAGTAAACTTTTTTATGACGTAAGTTTCTTCTTACGTACGTCCCTTCTCCTTGTCGTCTGATTAAGTATCCTTCTAATACTAAATCTTGTAAGGCTCGTACAACAGTCGTACTACTCACTCCGTAAATTCCTTTGAGTTCTCCTTCAGAATATATCTTTTTTCCTGGTTCAAACTCTCCTGAATTAATTTTTTCTATAATATCTTGTTTTATTACTTCATATTTGGGTCGTGTCATTTCTGCCCCCCTTAACTTAATGTGTTAACCATGTACATAATAACATTTTTTCGCCTATTGTAAACCCTTTTATATAAAAAAATCAAAAAAATCTCCAACTTATAGTGTTAAGCCGGAGGTATCTATTGGCAATTCTTTAAATCATGGAATGGCAACTGTTTTTTTGACAAATTTTATAAGGCGCAGAACTTCTTTCCGTATTCTATTCCGATTGTCCTTGACAATGAGCTTCCTCGGATGTGACGATCTTCGGCAGGAGCTAACAGTTAAAGTTAGACTGCCTTGCTAGTGTTAGCACATCCGAGCTCATTATCAAGGATTCACTGCGCCAATCTCTGGTTACGGTAACCACCCGGTGTCTCGTAGCCAAGTGTACCGTGCAACCGAAGGTGGTTCCACCAATTATCATAGTCAAATAACTCCAAATCCAATTGTTGTAAGGTTTCAAATGTGTATTGGTAGACAAATTCTACTTTCAACGACTTATAAGTTGATTCAACTACGGCATTATCAAAAGGACAGCCTTTATGACTCAATGATCCGTCGATGTCAAACGTTGTTAATAATTTATCAATAGCTTGGTTATCAAACTCTTTTCCACGATCAGTATGAAAAATCTCAACCTTTGTCAGAGGTTGTTTGATACAGCTAAATGCTTTTTTTACTAGAACAGCATCTTTATGTTCTCCACAAGAATAGCCGAGAATTTCTCGATTGAACAGATCCAAAATGAAACAGATATAATGCCATCTTTTTCCGACTCGTACATAAGTCAAGTCTGTTACGATCGCTTCTAATGGGTTGTCTCTTAAGAATTTACGATTCAATACGTTTGTCGTTTTTGCTTCATTGTAGCCTATCCAGCCATTATTCTCATTTATTTTCGTTTCTTTCTATATTAAATTGAAGTACTCCACTATGCCTTAACGATTCCACTTTCCTATAGACGATCTCAAAGGACCAACATACTTCAAACTTGATTCAATCAAGGATAGTGAAGAGCCCAGTTTGACATGCAGACTCATGGTCTTCTGACGTTGCCGGCCTCATCTTCACCTCTACTATATAAAAAAATAGTAGTGCATATCCACCGTCGTGGATATGCACTACTAATCTTAGTATATTTGACATAATGAAGTGGCCATCTAAGTCAATATCCACTACTTGACGGAAGTCATCTGCTGTCATTTCTAACATTAAACAAACCCACTGTATGGCGCCCATCTCCCTGTTGTAATTCTACTAAATACATATTAATTCCTCCTGAGGTGCTTTATAATCTGGTTTAGTTGATAAAGTAATACAAACACATTAACTTCTTCAAAATGCTTGCTACTTGTTTTCATCACTCACAGAGAATATCCTTATCACAGTTTAAACAGCATCTACTTCATAGTAAACCAGAAAAATATTCCTACTTTTTTAAGTAGAAGAACAAGATTTTGTTTCAATAATTCCAAGCCGTTCTAGAAGTCTTCCTTCAGTCGACGATAAAGTGTTTTTCTTTGAAGTGGTAAACTGCTCCAATCATTCCTGCAGAGTTTCCTAATTCTGCACAACTGATTTTTCCAGGCAGCATACGAGTAGAAATAATGTGTTGTTTTAATTTATCTTCTATTTTATTTTCTAAATACTCTTTTTGCGCAGCGACACCACCGCCTATCACAATTGTGTCAGGAGAAATGAGATAAGTTGCTGCCAACAATCCTTGATTCAAGGCGGTCAACATATTGTCAATGGCTTTGGCTGCTTCATTATCACCAGATTTAGCTTTTTCAAAGATAACTTTCCCATTCAGTTGTTTGACAGGAATGCCACTCAACACACTATAATCGGCGACTAAAGAAGATGCTGAAGCCTCCTCTTGCAGTGTTCTGCCGCTCGGCATAGGAAGATAGCCAATTTCTCCAGCAGAGTGAGCAGCACCACTCCATAACTTACCATTCAGTATCACTGCGCCACCTAAACCAGTTCCAATGGTAACACAAACAAGAGAACGGCTTCCTTTTCCGGCTCCTCTCCACCATTCACCGAGAGCAGCGCAATTCACATCATTTTCTACTTCACAAGGAATACCAAAGGAAGCCTCAACCATTTGCTTGATTGATGTGTTTGTGTAGTCAGGAATAGTAGGTCCAGCAAATACAACTCTACCTTCTTGAGAATCAACTACTCCTGCTGTAGAAACAGCAATCCCCTCAACAGTATTTTCTTCTTTCATAGATTTAATAATTTCGGTAATCGTTTTCATGATGTAATTGGTTGTTTCGGACTTTGGTGTCACTTTTTCATATAAATCTGTGAGTGCAGTACCAGAAGAATCAAAAAGTCCGTATTTTATAGCTGTTCCGCCAATATCTAAAGCCAAAATATTCATTGTATCCTCTCCTTTAAACCATACATACCTAGTCTTTTTCTTGCAAGGCTTCAAAAGTTTCTTGCCAAATTTCTTGTCGCTGTTTGCGGTTTGTCTCCATGAAAAAAGCATAAATGATGTCAATCATAATCAAAATAGGAAATTGTGGTGAAATGATATTCCCTGTACTTAAGTTGTCTTTTATTGCAAAAAGCTGAACTTCATCACAATAAGCAGAAGTTTCATTTGTTTGATTTGCTGTAAATAAAATGGTTTTAGCTCCTCTTTTTTTAGCCATTTTAAGGCCAGTTAAAACCTCAGAAGTTTGCCCACTGATTGACAACCCGATAACAAGACAATCTTTTCCAAGAAGAACTTGGTTCATTTGCATAATATGGTTATCTGTTATCGCTTCGCACACAAGGCCAATACGCATAAAACGAAATTTCATTTCTTCTGCTACTAGCCCTGAACTTCCTTTACCATATATGTAAACTCTTTTTTGTGACAATAACAATTTAATGATTCGCGATATTTTTTCTTGATCAATGATAGAATAACTTTTATTTAAGAGTTCTTGATAACTATCAAATACGTTTGTCATTAAATTGGATGGGAGAGGTTTTGACTCTGTAAAGGATTCTTGATATTGATAAATAAACTCCCTGTATCCAGAAAATCCGCATTTTTTAGCAAATCGAGTCAAAGAAGCTTCAGATACAAATAATCTTTTAGAGACAGCTTTGGAAGAAAAATCCGTAGAGGAGTCATGGTCTGCAATAAAGTATTGGGCTATTTTTTTTTCTAGCGGAGTCAACAAGTTAACCATCGATTCAATATGTGGAACAATACTTATTTTATAGTCAGTCATTTTATTACCCTCTTTTATCAATCTTTACCTTTAGTTTAGCATAGTGGAAAACTTATTTTTAGTTAAATAGTAATAATAGAGACAAAGCGAAAGCTTCATCTCTATTATTCAGTATCAGTTAAACATAGCAGCTTTCTTAAATTTTTACTTTAAAAACACCTTTTTTAACAGTCATTTCCTTATCTGCTTTAACACCCGTTTTATGTGTATCTTCAGGATAAAATACTAAAAGCTGATTTGGAGATAAGTTGATGATATTTTCTTTCGTACCTGTTATTTCGAGGTAATCATCTTTCTCATGATAGTCACTAGTTTCCATGTTTTCGATGAAGCTATGGTAAATACATTCTACACCTGTTACAACGACATGAATATCAAGATACGCTTTATGAGCTTCCCAGATACGATTTTTTTCATCTGTTGTGTCGTATTCGATAACATTTACAAAGAAATCATCTCCTTCAATAGGATGAGTTCCTTTTTCCATTGAAGCTAAATCATGTTTCTTTAAATAATCTATTACTTTTTGCTGAGCTGATGTGATATTTCCATTTACTTGAGATACCAAACTAATCAATTCCATATTTCTTTTTCCTCCTTTGAATTAATGAACCGGAGTCGTATGATCTGCTCTGATTTCTGGGATATCCGAGACTGTTGTATACTTCGGAGTTTCTGTTTTTACTGGAATTAACAGAGAAACAATGTAACCAACAACTAAAGAAACAGTTATGGAGATAAGAGAATAGGACCACAGACTAACCGCTTCAGAAGGCAGTCCGTATTTGATAAAGATCATAACTGCTGAAGAAGAAATCAAAGCAGCGTAAGCCCCAAATTTGTTTCCTTTTTTTGTAAAGATTCCCAGGGCAAACGTTCCGCCTAATACACCAAGGACAAGTCCCATAAAACCATTGAAAAACTCATAAGCAGATTGGATGTTAGAGTGAGCCATTACGATTGAAATTGCAATTGCAAAGATACCTACCCCTAAAGAAATAGATCGAGCTAGTGCTGTTTTGGCTTTATCATCCATGTTTTTAGTGATAACTTCTTGTATGTCTAAAGTCCATGAAGTAGCAACAGAATTCAAGCCGGTTGAAAGCGTTGATTGAGACGCAGCGTAGATAGCGGCTAACAAGACACCTGTCATCCCTACTGGAAGACGATAAGCAATAAAATAGGCGTAAATCTGGTCTTGCGGAATGGCTGCACCAGCATCACCAGGATTTTGCACTTTGTAATATACATAGAGACCAGTACCAATCAGATAAAAAGCGGTTGCAATAAAGATTGAAAGTAAACCATTCGTAATCATCATTTTGTTTAATTTTTTCGTATCTGTAGTTGTCGTAAATCGCTGTACAATATCTTGGGAAGAAACGTAAGAAGAACAAGTATTCAGACCTGCTCCGACCACCATCATAATAACAGAAGTTTTTAAGATGTTTGGATCAAAAATAGCCTCATCAGGACCTAAGAACTTATTGTTCCCCATAGCACTAAAGATTTCGCCGAATCCTCCGTTTATGTCTTTAACAAGGAAAAATAGCGAAAGTGTCACACCAATCAATAATACAACCCCTTGTATAAAGTCTGTCCATAAAACAGATTTAATCCCGCCGGTGTAAGAATAGATAATAGCAATTACACCCATAACAATAATTAAAACGTTTACACTAATGCCGGTAAGTGTTGACAAAGCTACTGATGGCAAATACATGATAATGGACATTCTTCCAAGTTGGAAGATAATAAACATTAAAGCACCTATAACACGTAACCCTTTTGAATCAAAACGTCGTTCTAAGTAGTCATATGCTGTATCAATATCTAATTTAGCATAGATAGGCAAAAAGAAACGCATAGCAATTGGAATAGCAATAATCATACCCAGTTGAGCAAACCACAAAATCCAGCTTCCCGCAAAAGAGTTTCCAGCTAATGTTAAGAAAGAAATAGGGCTCAGTAATGTAGCAAATATTGAAACAGATGTTACATACCAAGGTATTGAACCATCACCTTTAAAAAATTCTTTTCCTTCCATATCTTTTTTAGAGAATAAAAGACCTGCTAAAAGCACTAAAATTAAATAAACGACTAAAATGACAAAATCAATTGTTGTAAAACCGGATTTCCCCATAAATTAAGCTCCTCTCCATGATTGTAAAGAATCAAATCCGGCTTCCTAAAAATGAAGGAAGCTGGATTTGTTAATTTTTTATTTTACATCTTTCAAGTAAGTATCATAAATTTCTTTTGAACGGTCAATTTGAGCCTGTGTTGCAGAAGCCATTGGTTTCCTAGATAAGAATGAACCACTATCGCAACCCTGTAATTTAAGCAATTGTTTAATCGTTGGGTATAATCCGTTATCAAGAATTGCTTCAATCAAGTCATTAGTATCATTTTGAACAACAAGAGCTTCTTGAATTTTTCCAGCTTGTGCTAGTTCCATGATTTTGCGGCTGCGAATGCCGTTGACGTTGTATGTTGAACCGATTGCTCCATCTACATTATTAATAACAGCCGGAAGCAGCATCTCATCGAATCCTGAGAAGATCAAATGATCTGGACAAGCTTTACGTAAACGCTCTAGTAAAAAGAAGTCAGCAGCAGTAAATTTAACTCCAATGATCTTGTCATTTTCGAATAATTCTTTAAATTGAGATACACCAATTTCAACACCAGTAAGAGCAGGAATTGAATAAACGATTAAGCGATTATCTACTTTATCTACTAAATCGAAGTAATATTGTTTTACTTCTTCAAAGCTGAATTTGTAGTAGAAAGGAGTAACAGCTGAAATTGCATCATAGCCTAATTCAGTAGCATATTGTCCTAATTCAATAGCTTCATATAAATTTGTACCGCCAACTTGAGCCATTAAAATAACTTGATCCTTTACTTCGTCTTTTACGATATCAAAAATTTGTTTTTTCGTTTCTTTTTCAAGCATAAAGTTTTCTCCAGAAGAACCACCAACGTACAACCCATCTACTTTCATGTTTTCGATATTGTGACGAATTATTTGTCGCAATCCTGCTTCGTTTACCGTACCGTCTTCGTTGAAAGGAACCAATAACGCTGAAATCAATCCTTTTAAATCTTCGTTTGCCATGTTTAATTCTCTCCTTTAAGTTTTGTTTTTTTATCATACGTATAAATTAATTTACTTTATTGCAGCGACGAATGTTTCTGTAATGAGTTGCGGGCGAGTGATAGCGGATCCTACTACAACACTGTATACACCAATTTCTAAAACACGTTTTACCTTTTCCGGTGTATTGATGTTGCCCTCTGCAATAATAGGTCGGTTTAGCTTTTCAACTGCTTTCTGTATAAGGGAAAAATCATCTGCTTCAATTTTATTCCCTTTACTTTGTTTTGTGTATCCTACTAATGTAGTTCCGATAAAGTCAAATCCTAAAGCATCCGCTTTCAACATTTCTTCAAACGTTGAACAATCTGCCATTAAGGAAACGTCTGGATACTTTTTTCGAATTGCATAATAAAACTCATCTAATGTTTCGCCATTCGGACGAACTGATGAAGTAGCATCTAATGCAATAATTTCAGGTCCAACTGTCATTAACTCATCGATTTCTTTCATTGTAGCCGTAATGAAAACCTCGCTGTCTTCATAATCTCGTTTGATAATACCGATTATAGGCAAGTCAACTAGTTTCTTGATTTCTTTAATATCTTCAGCCGAGTTAGCTCGAATACCGCTTGCACCGCCTTGTTCAGCTGCTACTGCCATTCTTCCCATAATAAACGACGAATGTAGAGGTTCATCGTCTAATGCCTGGCAAGAAACGATTAGATTGCCTTTGAGCTGTTTGCTCCAACTCGAATCTGTCATATGTAATCACCTTCCTTTTATATACCGCTTACAATTAAAAGTATAGAGGATAATGAAACTAATTTCTATACCTTTTAAAATTTAGAAAGTGCTTTCAAATTAAACGAAATAAGAATCAAAAAAAAGCATTTTTTGAAAGTGGTTTCATTTCATTTGAAAGTAAAAAAAAGAGTTGATCCCTCTACTCTGAACAGCCCGTTTTTTTTGATCAGTATACTAGCTATTGCTTCGAAGTAACTTAATTAAGTAGTTTTTTTATCTCAGTTCATATCCAACGGAAACACATATTTTAAAAAAAAAGAGACAAAGTAAATACTACTTTGCCTCTTTGAGAAATCTTCTAGTATAAAGCTATTTTGGTTCTTTGTTAAATTGTATTGGTAACCTTTAGATAATGAAATTTCCTCCGGAATTTAAGCGGCTTCCTGCAAGAGCCATGGGAACGACTGGAGCCTTTCAAGTCTCAAACGAAGCCTAACTAACCGCTTCGTAATTCGCATTGAATCCTTTACATGGCTGCAAGCAGCCGCTATTCCTCCGAAAATTTCAAGTTGTGGAATAGATCCATTCTTCTTACCAACACTAAACATAATAGAACCTCTATTTTTTGCTTCCAGACTTAGTAGACCCTTGAAGTAGTTTAAGCAACGTACGAAACTGTCCTTTAAACGACAGCATTTGTTCAAAAATATCTTCCCCGTCATTTAGCATTTTTACAGTCACCCATCCTAAAGATTCTGTGATTGCACTAGCAACGGTCGCGTTGATTGCAGCGCCTGTAACAGTCCCAACAGCAGGAATAAGCTTTAGCATATTCCCGACTGCACTTCTGCCCACACCAACCACTACTAGTTCCTTAGATAAGCTTTTACCGAGACTTTCAGACCAAGACTGACCGAATATCTTATGCAACCGAGCCATCATCGTTAACTGAACCGGCACCAACAAGAAAGCATCCGAAAAGGGAATAGGTGAACAGCCGATAATCGCTGCTGTTAATGATGCAGCATGAATAGTCTTATGGCATTTTTTACGCGTTACTTCATCGACACCTTCCAAAAAGGTCTCAAACACACTGTCAAATTGAGTTTTGCTTTTAGCCAACGTTCTTTCAGCTTGTTCTCTTGATTTATCATAAGCACTTAATATGATGGTTGCTGTTTTTTGCGGCAATCTTTTTAATACTTCTGAAAAGAAGGAGTCAAATTCATTTTCATTTTCCTCCAGATCACTCTCTGAAAATTCTCTTTCAACTTGATCTTCAGCTGCTTCTTTTTCTTGACGTTCTTTTTTACCAACGGTCATTCTTTTATTGAACAACTTTCCCATAACAATCCCACCTTTATCATTAGTTATTATAGAGCAAGTAAAACTTGTGAATCGATTTGAATAAGACCTTTCAAAGTATCAATTGGTCAGATTCTAAGTCTCATTTCCTTTTAGTGGTATTTTCTAAAATGGAAACAACCACTTTCCCCCTACCTTCATTTACCTCAATTCATTATCCAACGGCAAGATCCTTTCATATATGTTAGATTGCTATTCCTCAAAGCAAGCAGAATAATACTACTATTCACTTCTTCGTAAACGAGGGTATTCAAAAAATGATTTTTTATCCCTAGGAAACTTTCGCTCATAACTCTATGCTTTTTAATTGTCTATAATACCTTTATTGAATATAACTTTTTAAGCCAGTTTGTTTTATTCTAATTTTTGTTAATCCTAGAGCAACTATTTTTTTAACTTCTTTATAGTTACTAACCCTATACTCATGAGTAGCGGTGCTCCACCAACAGCTAATTTCTTTAAAAATTGGATACGATCATTCTCTTTTCGCTTATCATATTTCCTTTTTTCTTTCTTAGCTTCTTTCATCACATTCACCTCCAGAGTATGCAATTTCTTTATAAACATCATTATCAAGATTTCTAATATTTTCGAATATATTGGTTTCCATATTCTCTAGTGATAATAATAGTTCATTAACAGATTTACTATATAAATTGTCTGTTTTTTCGAAAGAGCCATCTATTTCCACTTTAATATCATCACTATAAATATTTTCAATTTGTTCATAAAAAGTTCCAATAGAAAGACTCAAAGCTGTGTATTCTTCTAGTTCTATATAACATCTCATTTGAATTTTGTAAGCTTCACTATAAGGGTAAAAGTCATTTAAAATTTCTTTTGCTTTCTGGTTACCTTCATCTGCAGACATTCTCTTTCTTTTCGGCTGTTTCTCATCATCCATTAATTGTTTTACTTTCATTTCTATTTGTTTATAGAACATATTCTTAGCCTTCAGCGCTTCATTTAACGTATTTACTAACATTTTCTTTCTTATAGAGTCATTCTTAATGGAAAGCGCTTGACTCATAGACTCACTAACACTAATGACTCTTGCTAGCCGATCGTTTTCAAGACTTTTAATTAGTGTTTCAACGCCTTTGTTTACTTTGTCAATTTTGTTTTCTAATGTTTTTAGTTGAGCATACAACGCTGCGGTCGCAGCCATATTAGCCAAGCTAGTTATTTCTGATACCTTTGATATTTCTTTTAAATCAAGATTTCTAACGATTTGTCCAGTTTTAACATCTCTAACTTGCGCTTTGATTGACCCGTCTTTTGCATTTGAAAAAGTATATTCCCCACTTTTGATTTTATTAGCAATATTTCTTGGCAAATCAACAACCATTTCATTCTCACTTAAAAAAAACTCGAGTATATTAGGACTATTTATTATAATGCCAGTCATTGTATTAGCGATACTATTTTCTCTGCTAAAAGAAATTAAATCAGATAGCCGTCTATTCTGCTTTCCAATTTTCCCAGGATTAATTCTATTCTTACCAATAACAGTTACTCCATCTTCAGAAACATACATGACTTCTTCTGGCATCTAATAAACACCCCAATCTAGTTTTTAAGACTAACAATATAGTCGTTAATTTTATATCTTTATTCTTTTCTGCAATAAGACTACCTAAATAAAAATTACATTCAGTTAGGTTTAATTATACAACTTGCAACTCCAGTCGGTATTCACCTTCTATTTCTATAATAGAGTTACCATCAACAGAATAGTTATAAGTATGTCCACCAGATATTTTTAATCTGTACTTTTTGCTAATATCTAGAATAAAACCAATACATTGTTTTAAATCGATAGTATATACCCAATAGTAACTATCCCCATTAACACTACCTAACATTTTCAAGCTATCTTCTTTGTAAGCTGTAAAAGCTATATAGTTAAGCGTGATTTCTTTATCAATCACAGATAGAGAAACACTTTTTCTGTTTTCTATCTTTTCATACTCATTCATAAACCTATTCAGCAGATTTACCTCATTTGACTTTGCATTATCAATTTCAAAGTACTCTTTTAACATCCTTTGAAAACCTACTGAGACGCTGACAAAAGGTAATAAAAACACCAAAGAATTTTCTTTTATTATTTCGCTCGATGATTCTGATTCACAAGTGTTTTGGTTTTCAGTTGTCAATAACTTCTTATCACTCTCACTTTTTTTGAAACTAGAGAAATTTAAATTTCCAATATACTTTTTTGCATAAGTTTGGCATATTTCCAGTAATTCATCCTTATAGTATTTATTATTTATTTGTATTTCATACTCAGACATTAAATAAACTCTTTTCAAAGAAATCTTCATTAATGCTGCACTGCCTTTTTTATCTAACAGTTCTAAAATACTTACAAGAATCTCATCATCTATTAATTGAAAGTCCGTACCTTCAGAGTTAAGTTCTTCAAATGCTGCAAATAGTTTTAAATAATAATCAACAGTGTCTATTTTGTAACTATCCGCAAGGTGAATTGCTAGCTTAGTTTTGCTTCTTGGATTATCATATACAAATAACATATTTAAATAGACATCATTATCATATGCAGCATTATCAACTATACTGATTTCATACTCTATACCTTTTCTTTTTTTAGAAGGGAACTCTTCTAAAACCATAGTATTAAATAAAACTTGATCATTCATTGTTATTTTCATTTCCTTTTTTGCTTTAAAGTAATAGAGTATGCCATAATCTAATTCGCTTATAATAGGTTCACTATTTTCAAAAATAATACGGTTATCTTTAGCAGATAATATATAAAAACATTGATTTATTTTAATATCAGTTAACTGGACTTCCTTTGACATACTATGATCATCAAACAAAATATAGTCTTTGTATAACTCTTTTTTTGAATCGTATAAAACTGTATCTCCATATGAAATCTTGTAACTTAATTTACTTAAAAAAAGATTAAGCTCATATTGTTTAGGATTCGTTTTCCAACTGACTCCGCCTTCTTTTAAGCTAACTTCCTTTTCTAAGTATGCTTCTTGATTATTATAAAATGTGACTGTTGCTTTCGGATATGTAATTCTTTCAGGAATAATATAATGTTGAGGAATTAAAATATAAAATAGCGGATTTACTTGTCCTCTTATTGTTGCGCTGATAGTAGCTTTATGCATGATTTCTTTATCCTTCATTTTTACAGTAGTTTCCATTTCACCAAAGTTAAAGTTTTTCAATTCTTTTTGAAACATAACATCGAACCTGTTCTTAGGGTTAAAGATTGGAATTTCTTTTTTACTTAGCGCATCAAACTGTAGAAAAAATCTTTTCATTAGAGATTTAACCCGTTTGCTTTTTGTTAAGTAAGCCTGCATAAAAGACTTTGGTATAGATTGTAATTGCATAGTCATCAACGTAGGAGCGGCTTCTTCTTTAGTAGCGTTATTAGTATTTATTTGCCTAGTAAAGGCTACAGTTAAATAAGTTAAAAAGGCGTTTATACTTTTACTCGTAGTATCCATCCCTAAATCTTTTAAGTACATAAAATAAATTGTCTTTATTATTTTTGAACTATAGTTGTTTGGTATAACACTCTGCATTTGAATAGTTTCAACATATTCGTTTCTATTTGTTCCTTGATAATAGGGCAAAGAGTTCGATGAAATAAATGAAGAGATATAGCCTTTTATCTCGCTTTGTAAGTTTAATTCATGCATTTGGTATTTTTTACTTAACTCTTCCCAAAAACGACTCCCGTTAATTTCATACATACAAAAAAGGATGGCTCCCATTGTCACAATCATAGATTTTTCAGAGTAAGTATATTCATACCGATTGTTATTAGGATATTTCAGTATTTGCTGTGCTTTTATTTGTATCTCATTATACAGCTCTTCTTCTACATGCATAAATCCTAAAAGCCTTTTCCTATTTCCGATAAGATTTTTTTCATCATCTCTTACTAAGTAATTAACTTTTGCCTGTAGTTTCTCCAAATGTCTTCACCTTCAAGTTAGATTAGATAATATATGGTTCTTTACTCTGTATTATAATGGAGACCGCAACGTTTGTAACCACTTTCTTTATCAGTATTTATTAGTAATACTTTTTTAGTATGAACTTTGCTATTGTAAATATTACATTTCAAAGAAAAACAGTCTAAAGTTGCTTAATTAGCAATCTCAGACTGTTTATTTACATCTATCCCTTTTTAATGTTTTTTATCTTGATGATCTTTCAAAATTTTTGCAGCATTTGATTTCTGTTTCTTGGTAGTAGTTTTACTACTTAATTTTTTTCCAGCATTTCCTACTTTTCCACCGCTATGTTTTGCCATTATAGGCATTCCTCCTCCCAATATTTATTTAGTATTATTATCAGATTCTGATTCTTCTATAATCTTTGTTATTTCTTGATCAGAAAGAATATTTCCATTCCTTTTAACAGCTTCGTTCGTATGCTGCTCAAAAAACTGATCTAATAATCCAGGATTTTCAAATGTTTTATTCATGATATATTTTTTTGTTTTACCACGCTTCACTCTATATACTTCATCAATTTCTATCTTTCTTAATATTTTTTGGGACGGTGGCTTAACTTTAATAATGTTGCCATTTTTATCTCTTTTTATTTCACATAGATTTGAAAGTTCTGCACTATGCTTAGCTTGTCTCCACTTTAAAATAACGTTACTCAGGTAAGTATTTGCAGAAAAGCCGTATTTTTTTGAAATTATTTGCTTTGGTACCAATATTATAGGGTTACCCTTTTGATCCTTTATATATCTATTCTTTAAAATCTTCCAACTTCTCGAAGATGCATCCCAATATTGCCCATAATTTATTTCATCAATTTCAATTGCTATATGATAAAGAATAGCTTGCTCTAATGTATATTCAATTAGTTCCTTCTTCAATATACTAATGATTAAATCAGACATTCTGTCTTCTGCAAAATCTTCTACAAATAAAACCAAGCTAATTGGATTAGAGAGAACTTTATTTTCCAATACTTTTGAAGAAAGTACTGTATCAAATAACTTAGTCAGTGCTTTTTCAGACGTACCTTTTCCTTTATTTGTTTTAGAGTAGCCTAAATGAACACTGTTCGTTTCTCCAGATTGATTAAATAATTTTATTGCTTGGTTTTTTCTATTTGTTGAATAAAGATTTAAAACGGTTTCAAAAAAACTGTATACATTGTGACTAACCTTCTTCGAGAAATCAGTATCTACTAATTCTCTAAATAATGTTGGATTTAAAAACAGTAATGCATCACTTTCTAAATTTACATCCACAAAGTCTATTTCTTCTTGTTTTAATCCAATTTTAAATCTTTCTGTTACTTTTTGCACTAGTTCGCCTCATTTTCTATTATTGATAGAGAATCAAAATAGTGTTCTGCACATTTCTTTATGTAGTCAGTAGGTTATTGCGTTACACTTACTTATCAAAAAATCTTCACAAACGTATTAATTTGTGTTAAAATTTTAGGCGTATAATAAAATAAGCTTGTATTCTACAACAACTTTGGATTTACGTTCAACACATATTGAGATACACAACACTAACAATAGATTTGCAGATCTATTGTTTTTTTTCGCTCTCTTCACTACATATAGTATCACAAACATTCGTTCTTTTCAATGTAATGTCTAAATATAACATCCTTAAACGGTTTTTATTAAAAACTGAGGATTCATATGATAAATAATAAAAAACGTAAATGCGAGCTCATTTTTGCCAAATCAGAAGCCGTTAAGTGTTTTTTTGGTAAAAACAAAAATATGTTGCACTTTTTTGATAATTATCAAAAAGTACAACATATAGTATTAATATTAAATTCTATTTAGCTTCTTGCAATATCTTGAAGTTGCTCCAACGACTCTACAGGTTTTAATTCTACTTTTGTGTTCAACGCTTCGAAATGTTTAATTCCACATTCAATTTTCTTGCGTTCTGTTGGTCTTAAATCTTCAGATAAGACACTACCTTTAGTTTCTGCTACAAAATAAAGTTTCCGTTCATCATCTTCTTCCAATAGGACTGCCCAGTCAGGATTATAGTTTCCTAATGGAGTACGAATTTTAAACCAATTTGGGAGTTTAATATAAAATTTAACACTCGGATCTTGCTCGCAGTCTGTTGCAAATTTACGTTCGACTTGCGAGTCATAAACAACATAATCATATATGGTGCGTTCTGTAGTTGTTTGAATCATATTCCTTTCTAAGTAACCCGATAGTTCTTCAGTATCAAATAACTCTTGAGAGTAATAATCATTATCACCAATTTTTTGATATTTAATCCCGTCTACAATTAATTCTCGTTTGCAGGCATTAATAATTTTCGCTACATTCATCATATACATTTGAGGATTTTTTTTGAAGTCTTTTAATGTATTGCTTTCTTTCAAAATACGAACAATTGTCTTCCTTGTTAGTTCAGTTTCATTTTGCAGATACGTAATGATATCTGGAGCTACATAGTCATGAGTTATATTTGTTAAATATGTGTCTACATTTTTATCAGTAACATAACCTGCATCTTTTGTAGCTATCATAGCTTTAATAAAATTCATTTTAACTTCGCTGACAATAACCTTTTCTCTTAAATCTCTGGCAGCTATGGTAATCAAAGTTTCTGTATCAAATTCAACAGAATAAGTCGTTTTATACTTAATCGAATCCCAAAGTTCTTTGAAATCCAGATTTAAAAAAGCTTCTTTTTTGAAGGCTACTTGTTTACGAGCAGCATGATTTTTAACTTCCAAGGTTTTAATCTTACTTTTTGTTTTATGAATAATGCTTGTTTCAAAACCAACTAAGTTACCAGGGATATCAAGCGTTTCTTCTTTAATTGCCAGCTTCAACGCATCAGTTGCTTTTCCGTTTTTCGCAATATAATTTTTAAATTTAAAGAATTCAAAAAGTTCAGCAGCTCTTTCGTTGCCTAATAATTCTTTTTCTCCCAAAGCTTCATCAGTTATACGCATGACGTTTGAAAACGTATCCTTCTCAAAAACTCCAAATTTTATACCTGACTCTTCTTCAAACTCATTTTGTAGTCCTTCAGCAAACTCTTCGTAACTCTCGTTCGCCATAACAGTTAATGTATTTACGTCAAATCCATATTGACGTTCACCTTCTTGGTTAACTGCCAAACGTAGACCTCGTCCAATTTTTTGGCGTTTAGTGATAGTGTCTTTTGTATCCACTAATGTACATATCTGGAAGACGTTCGGATTATCCCAACCTTCTTTTAAAGTTGAATGAGAAAAAATAAAACGCATTTTTCTGGCTTTATTGTTAGCTGCATTATTTTCTTTTTCAGCGTCATAAAAGGTTAATAATTCTTCCTTATCTTTCATGATTGCATTGTAAGTAGAATCATCTGCTGCAGTTTTCCCACTAGAATCTTTTACTTTTCCTTTGTTATCTACTGAAAAGTAACCGTCATGGACTTCAGAAACTGGTATTTCTTTATCACGAATTGTTGAAAATTTTGGTTTGTTAATTAGTTTTGTATATTCCTCTTCAAACATATCCGCATATTTTCCGTTTATCTGATATCCATCTTTATCATACTGACGATAGTTCTCAACTCGATCAATAAAGAACAAACTTAATACTTTGATTCCTTGTACGTTTAAACGCATTTCTTTTTCAAGGTGTTCTTCAATAGTTTTACGGATTTGTTGACGTTTAAGAATATCCTCATTCGTACCGCCAATTTCTTTTCCTTTAGTTAATAAGGCATCGTAACTAGTAAATTCAATATATTCATTTTCTTCACCAGTATAGATTTCACTTACTATCAACCCTTTATCATAAGCATCTAATTTATTGGACTTGATATATAAATCATCGCCCTGTCTAACTGTAACTATTTTCTTATCAATGCTGTTTTTATTACGGTAATTTATTTCTATCTTAGCTGAGAATTGATTGCTCTTATTACTGACGCTGACTAATCTCATATAAGCATCATTCCCGTCATTTTCAGTTTTAATGCCCGCTACTTCTATCTGCTTAACTAATTTTTCATCGTACGCTTCTACTGGACCTAATTTGTATAATAAAGGGTATTTCGATTTATGCGTAGCTGAGTATCTGAATATCACAGATGGATTCAGTGATTTAATCGCTTCTTTTGATTTAGCAGTGTTATCAACTGATTGTGGTTCATCTATGATCACAATTGGATTCGTTTCCTGAATTAATTCAATCGGTCGCATACCACTAAGAAAATCACTTTCACGGTAAATGATGTTAGATTGATCTTTATTTTTAGTGTCCTTAATAAAAGCTTGGATATTGATAACCATAACTTGAATTGTACTATCTACCGCAAAGTTTCTTACCTGATCTAGTTTTTTACTGTTATACGTGAAGCTATTGTAAACAATTCCATTAAACTTCTTCTTAAAGTGATTCTTTGTCATTTCTAGTGTTTTATTGACTCCTTCTTTAATAGCCAATGAAGGCACAACAATCACAAATTTTGAAAATCCATATTGCTTGTTTAGTTTCAAAATAGATTTTAAGTAAACATAGGTTTTACCTGTTCCTGTTTCCATCTCAATATTGAACTGTTTTTCATTATTCTCCAACTCTTCTGAAGGAGCTATGTTGTTTTCTAACTGCACTTTTTTCAAATTCTTAATTAATTCATCATTGGGCAAATCAATTTTATTTCCAATCCCATGATCATTCCACAACTTTCCTTGTAAGTCATTACTGATTACTGTGAAGTTGGACTGCTTAATTCCTTGCCCTTCAAAAAGATTAATTACTGAATTGATAGCTTTTTCTTGATACTTCAATTCATCAAATTTTATTTTC
Organism: Carnobacterium mobile DSM 4848; assembly: GCF_000744825.1. NCBI lineage: Bacteria > Bacillati > Bacillota > Bacilli > Lactobacillales > Carnobacteriaceae > Carnobacterium > Carnobacterium mobile. Next base: position 1,886,773 of record NZ_JQMR01000001.1, on the reverse strand, counting down.
ATTTTTCAGTCCACCTTTTAAATACTCAACAAATCAGAATCTTGATATCCCGCATCTTTTAGAATTTCATAACAATTCAGTTTTTCCGTATCATTCTCAAAACCATTATCTTTAAATACTACTTGACTAGTTTCAATGTCATAATTATCTTTTAAACTTACAATTTTACGCGCTACGTTGCGGTTAATTTTTTCGTTTAGACAAACAAATAAATTTCCAAATGCTACATCGTAAATTTTAAATCCTTCAGTTAGTACTTCATTAATAGGATAAGTTAAATCTAAACCATTTTTTAAGATGATTTCATACAATATGTCTTCTTCTGAACGCCCATTAACAAAGTTACTTTCAAATAAGTCGATTTTTGTTTCTATATCATCAAAATCAGCCTGCCACTCATTCAAATTGGAAGTATCTAAGTTGAAGACTTTAAACCCAATATCTAATTCATCAGAATTTATTTGACCTTCTGAGAGTAAGCCTTCTTTATTATTTTTATCAATTAAATCATTTTTTACTTTTTCTCCACCACGACGAATACGTTCTTCACCAATATCACAAATTGTATGATATCCGTTTTTATAAGCTTCCGATTTCTCATCTAATATTTCAGGTAGTTGCACCATAATAAACTTACGACTTCCACCATCTTCAGCATTTAATTTCATCATTGCTTGAGCAGTAGTAGCTGAACCAGAGAAAAAATCGAGAATAATTCCATCTTTGTTTGGACATCCTACTCTAATTAGTTCTTTTAATAATAGTGTAGGTTTTGCATATTCAAAAATACCCTTTTTATTAAAAGCATTATCTATTTCTATTGCTGAATTTGACGAAAACCCGAAATCTAACAAAATTGTAGGCAAAGTGAGCCCATCTCTCACTTCTGAAAGATATCTTTTTAAAAATGGGGAGCCTGAATTTTTTCTAAAAGAAACTTGGCCACTTTTAATATATCTATTCATTTTTTCCTTATTAAATAACCAACACCTTCCATCAGATGGATAAAATTCTTCTCCTGTTTCAATGTTCTTAATTGGGTAAGTTAAAGAACTAACGAAGCGTCCTCCTTTTCCGTTTGCACTCAGATCTGAAGCTACCCATGGACCACGAGGATCTTTATCAGGATTGGTATATCGAGATATAGAATCTTTATTCCTTGGTAATAATCCTAACGATAGTACATTAATGTCTCTTGCATAAACAATAATATATTCATGTATTCTACCGATATTCCTATCATTAGGTGGAGTAGCTCTTTTTTTCCATATTAACTTCTCAACAAAATTTTCTGTTCCAAAAATTTCATCACAAACTTTTTCTAAATTTGTTTGCTCATTATCATCTATACTAATAAAAATAACGCCATCATTTGTTAATAGGTTTCTTGCTAGTTTTAATCTTGAATATATCATATTTAACCAATCAGTATGGTACCTACCGTTACTTTCTGTATTAGAATTAAATTTAACACCCTCATTGTCTTTTTGACCTGTTAATTCTAAATATGAATCTACGCTATCTTTGAAATCATCCTTATAAACAAAATCATTTCCTGTATTGTAGGGTGGATCGATATAAATCATTTTCACTTTATTATTGTATGATTTTTGTAATAATTTGAGTACCTCTAAATTATCTCCTTCGATGTATAAGTTTTCTGTTGTATTCCAATTCTTACTCTTTTCTTTAACTGGTCTTAGTGTACCTTTGGAAGGCTGTTGAGCAAATTGCATCGTTTCTTTTTTTCCATGCCAAGTAAAATTATACCTATCTGGACTATCATCAATCTCTTTACCTAACAATAGTTGTAACTTTTCAAAATCAATTTTTCCATCCGTCATAATTTCTGGAAATAACTGTTTTAGTTTTTCTATATTGTTTACCGTTAAGTCTGGAGTCGTACCCTTCATTTTGTCAAACATGTTCAATCTCCTCTATATTCTGATAACAACTTTTTTTGTTGATTCTTTAATTGTGTTAATTTAAGTTGCAATTCAATTCGTTTGTTTAATTGCTTTTCCAATTTTACTAATTTCATTAGCTTTTGAATTTCTTCATCTAATTCTTGAAATTCATCAAAAAATTGGATAACTTCTTTAGAACTTCCAAGCCTATTTTTTCCTGAAATACTAACTGTATCACTTAGTAAAATTACTAATAAAGATTCGTAATATTCTTTTAAATTTGTCATCTTTTGATTTGAATAGTGATACGGACTTAATTCTTCTCTTATGGCCATTGAGTCCATAGTTTTCCACTGTGATACATATACGTTTTCTAAAATTAACGAATTAGTATCACTAAGGTTTTTTTTAGTTAATGCCATTTGAAAGTGATATTTTTCTTCAAAAGAAATAATTAAAACTTGAGGATAAGGTACAGAGTTAAAAAGAAACTTGCTGATCTTACTTGCCATATCTTGACTACTGACTTCAAGAAAAAAATACTGAATTTCTTCGTATCGAACTTTCTCATCTTCATATTTAGGAACGTTTGTATTGTTTTCCTTGATAGACGCCAACCATCTCAAGCGTTTAACACCATCTTTTATCAGTTCTTTCTCAGAACTAGAGAGTTCAGCATTCTGATACAATATTTTTTTGGGGAAATTCCTATCAACAATAGCGTCATTTGGAATACCAAGAACCTTTATCCATTCTCCAGTATTCATCTTCTCACCCCTTAATAATTAAAAATGAAATAAGTTCTACATCTTCTAACTTAGTCAATAAGTCCATCTGCATAGTCGTTCCACCAGCTGAAAACAGCGAAGCCAATCCAACTTCCTCTTTTTTTCCGCGAATAATGTCAATCGCATCACGCAGTAAATCAGAATACTCCTCCATCTCACTGCCATAATCAGTTTCTTCATTAAATTTATCCACTAAAAATTGGTAGACTGAGTAGTTTCCTAGACACAGCTTTTTAAAATGATCTAATATTTTTTTTGATTGAGTGTAATGCAACTTCGCATTTCCATCTTCAGTAAGATAAATCAAAATATAAGGTAAGATACTATTTTCTTGTCCTAAATCCTCCACTTTTTGCTTGAGTAAAAAAATTACCCCAGGTTCAGAATCCTCAAAGTTAGAACTATCGGTTATAGCATACATCCCTTTAGGAGCTTTTTCTAAGTCTTTACGGTGTTCCTTAAGTGCTTGCATTAAATCCATTTTATAGTCATTAAACGTTAAATCCGTAATCGATATTGAACCAGAAACATCTTCTAAGTCTACCACTTGTGTCTGAAGTTGTTCTAATTGATTTTTTCGATAGTTTAAATCATTCATTTCTTTGCTGCCGATATCCAATAAATTTTCTTCTCCAGTTGCTGAAGTATCTAGCAGAACCATTCTTCCCCGAACTCTTTGTTCTAGATTAATGTATTCATCCAACTCTATATTAGGCCAAAAATTTACTAGTTGAATGACATTATTTTTTGACCCAATTCGATCAATCCGCCCAAAACGTTGGATCACTCTTACTGGATTCCAATGAATATCATAATTAATCAGATAATCGCAGTCTTGTAAATTTTGTCCTTCTGATATACAATCTGTTGCAATCAAGACATCAATTTCACCCTTCATTTCTGGATAAATTGATGAACGTTCTTTTGATATAGGAGAAAAATTAGTCAAAATATCATTCAAATCAGTTGAGCGTACTCCTTTTAAATTTGTTTTATTTACTCCGCTACCTGTTACCAAAGCTGATTTAATATTTTCATTACTCAATAATTCGTTAGATAACTGTTCATATAAGTATTGTGCTGTATCAGCAAAAGCTGTAAAAATAATAATCTTTTTATTTTCTATATTAATAGGATGGTTGATTTTCTTTTGAATCAAGCCTTTCAAATCAGCTAACTTTTGATCGCGATTTGGTGTAACTAATTTAGCAGAAGTTAGGATAGTTTCGATTTTTTCTTTATCATCCATCAACGATTCTTTCCACTTTATCAAATCCATATCCTTCAGTAGGATTTTTAAATCTTTCCCGCCAACAATCAAATCTTCTAAACGTTCATCATCTAGGTCCTCTAAGTCAGATACTTCGTCCACAATATCTCCATTGATAGCAAAGCGCTCTATTTTATTTAAAATATGATTAATTTTCCCTACTACTCTTTCTAACGTTAATGCAAATGAATGAATCGAACTTTCCATACGTTTCAATAAATTAACTCTTATGAGCCCAATAAGGGCTGTTTCACGGTCTGATTGCTTAAACGTGCTTTGTCCACCCTTCACGACTGTATCATATTTGTCTGCGTATTTTTTACGCATCATTGGCAAGATGTAAGATATTGGCCGGTAAACACTCAAATTCAGCTCTTTAATTACATCGTTGACAGCTCCAATAGAAGGAAACTCCCTACTGATATCAATATCTGACTTAATAGATTTAGGATCTAACCGGGTTGGAAATTTGATGGTATCCGATAAATTATAATACTTTTCAATATGTTTTCGGCTTCTGGCAATCGTCAATAAATCCAATAACTTAAAATAATCAGGATTGACAGATTCAACAAAATCACCAGTTGTTCTACCATTTGGGTCCCCGTTATTCCAAACATTGAATGTTTCTTGAGCTAATTTCAATGTGTAGTTGATACTGGAAATACCTTCATCTGCTAATGCCGTCTCACTTCCTTCTGTAATAAATGCAATCTGGTTCTTTATATCTGTCATGCGATTGTTTACTGGTGTAGCGGACAGCATCATCACTTTTGTCTTTACTCCTGATTTAATAATATCTTGCATTAAACGTTGATACCTTGTAATCGTATCCTTTTTAGTTGTTGGATTATTTCTAAAATTGTGTGATTCATCAATCACTACTAAATCATAATTTGACCAATGAATGGATCCTAAATTAATATCACCTGTAAAGCCAGAGTAGCGTGATAAGTCTGTGTGATGAAGAACATCATAGTTAAATCGATCTTTTTCTAAAATATTCCGTTTATCATTCTGGGTATAGATCGTCCAGTTATCCCGTAGTTTTTTAGGACACAATACCAATATCCTATCATTTCTAAGTTCATAATATTTAATTACTGCTAAAGCAGAAAAGGTTTTTCCTAATCCAACACTATCTGCTAGGATACAACCATTATATTTTTCTATTTTATCAATAGCACCAATAACACCATCTTGTTGAAATTGATATAATTTATTCCAAATAACCGTATCTTTAAAATTAACACCTTTTTTAATAATATTGTCTTCAACCAATTCACCAATTTGATTTTCGAAAATATGATATAAGCTAACAAAATAGATCCACTCTGGAGAATTTTCTTTATAAAATTTTTGAATATGCTCTAAAACATCTTGTGTGACATCTTTTACTAGTCGATTATCTGTCCATATTTCATCAAAGTCCTTTATTAAATCCTTTACAACATCTTTACCGGATAAAACTGGAAAACCACCTATATGATTAGATTGAGTGATGCCTAGCTTGTCTGAACTAAAATCCATTTCTCCTAAGACTGATAAATTTTTATTTTCTTGTTCGCTATTCTCTACAATAAACTTCTTACTAACCGAAGTATTTCCCTTAATAGATTTAAAAATGGCTTTTTCTTTTATCCATTCTGCTGCTTCTCTAGCTATGTATGGTCCCGTCATTTGATTTCTTAATTTTAATTCAAATTCATTTCCCGTAAGGTTCGATTCGCTGTTTTTTTCGATTTCATATTGTCTTTTTTTATCATTTTCATTTTGAATAAATGTAGGTTCTGTATAAACAAAACGCATTTTTTCAACCGTTTTCAATTGTTCTTTTAATTCATCAAAGGCATAAATAGTAAAGTATGCTGCGATAATAGATAGTTTAGAGTTTTTATCTAAGTTCAACTTTAACTCATTTGCAACCGTATCGTCGCCTTTATTAGAAATTTGTTTTAATTGCATAATAAAGCCTCCGTAAGTTTGATACATACATTATCTCAATAAATAACTTTAAGCACAATAGTTTATAAAACTTGCTTATGCTTAATTCTTCTCTTTCATCCAAGAAATTAACTGGATAAACATATTGCGAATTTTTTACAACCCAGGAACCCTTAACTATTTAATCGCCACTTATAATCTCTATCACAAGTATAGTAAATTTACTACGTATCGTGTATCAATTATATGCAGAAACTAAAAGGATAAATAATTATAGTTAGAAACCTAGTTGGGGATTATTGTTAAATTCAACAACATCATATTGATGTGATGGTTTGCTCAATATATAAATAACAATATTCTTTTTTTAATAGTATAATCATTATGTACATAAAAACTAGGAGGAATAAAAAATGATAAGAAAAAGGTTTGATTTTAAAAAGTCTTTTATAAGTTGCTTTTTTTTAATTGCTATTTTTTTTATAGTGGGTTGTAGTAATAAATCTGAAGAGGTATATAATAGTTCTATTCAAAAAGGGTTAGATAACTTAGCCGCAGAAAATTACGATAAAGCTATTGTTTCATTTGAAATCGCTCTTGAAGAAAAAGCAGATGATAAACGAGCTGAAGCTTTAAAATTACAAACAGAGACCTATGTTACTGCCTTAAAATCATTTGAAGATAGAAACCTTGATTTAGCAAAAGAAAATGCTGAAAGCGTTAAAACAACAAAAAATGGCTCTGAGGCATTAATAAAGAAATCTAATGAGATAATTGAAAAAATAAACTTAGTTGTCACTACAAAAACAAGCTACCAAGAACAATATGATAGTGCAAATTCATTGTTTAAAGATGAGAAGTATTCTGAGGCTCTAGAAAAAGTAACGACTTTACTACAACAAGATTCAATTGACGATTCTCAATATGCCTCTTTAAAGAAATCAAGTAAAGAACTAGAAAAATCCATTAATGAAGAGATAGATAATCAAACCCTTGCTGATACTGAGGCAGATAAAAAAAACGAAGTAGCTGCTGAAGAACCATCAGACCCTATAGAAGCATATAACGAGCTGGATCAATCGTTAAAGGTACTGTTAGCAACAACAACCGTTGATGAGAGAGCGATGAGCCCAAATCTTGAAGGCTACAATTTATATTATAATTTTGATGAGGGATATCTATTAACTAATGTTCATTCTGGCGTTGGATCAGGACACCCCTGGTTCATTATTGAATATGACGAAAGTACAATCACTCCAGTTGAAGGTGTTGTATACATGGGAGGAGGCACTAACTACGATGATGTTTCTTTAGATTCATCTCCTATTTCTAAAAAGGATCTATATAATCGTTATATAAATTCAAAAGATTCTTATGATGCTGCTGTAGAAAAAGTAGATGAAGTTTCTGAAATGACGATGTCGCAGTATGAAGAAATGCGCTCATATATTAACCATTAGAGCAAGTTATATAGATTCTGTCAAACAGACAGTAACGGAGGATTAAAGTGAAACATAAATATTTGTTTACCAGCTTATTCTTTTTATTTTTTCTGACCAGTTGCGGTAATAAAAATGAGGAAGCATATACCTCCTTCATTCAAAAAGGTTTAGATGCTTTAGCAGCAGAAGAATACGAAAAAGCTGAGGCTTACTTTGAACACACTGTAGAAGAGAAGCCAGAAGATGAAAAAGCAAATGCATTGCTTCTACAAACAAAGTATTTTAATCAGTCTTTGCAATCTTTTGAAGACAATGACTATAAATCATCTTTAAACCATGCGAAATCTGTGATTAATATAGACAATGGTTCAGTTGCTTTGATAACTAAATCCGAAGCTATCATTACGGATATAAAAGAAATTATGAATGAAACCAATATCAGCCAAGAAGCAAATTATACTTTTGAAGAATTCAAAGGAACATATGGATTTTATGAATCTACTCCTTACGAGTCGTCTCTTGAATATCTAATAATTATAACCGATTCTTATTTTATCGATGGCGAGCTTAATGCAGGGGTATATTTGAAAAATAATATATTGGATAAAAAAATTAAAGAAAATACTCTGACAATAGAATTCTCTACTCCTGAATTAGGAGGACACGGAGCTTTAGATGGTAATCTTTCTTTAAAAATAGAAAATGAAGATAATCAAAAAACGTTAATATTTACAGAGTCAAACAGTATTTTATACCCCATTACTAAACAACATATTCTGGACGCCGGTTGGACTTTGCCCCCAGAGCTGTAATAAACACATATATATAAACTTCATACATTTATATCTTTCCTTTTATCAAGTCTAGGATTGTTCTAGTGTTTATTTGTGCTTATTGTAGTTAGTATTGCAGCTTATTTTAACAAGGAGCTCCTTCATCAACTAGTTTGCGAACATGCAAAGCACTAGGTTATGAATCCTAATATTACAAAAACAACTGTACTACCAATTAAACTAATTCTGATTTCTCCTCGTATATGTGTAGTTTTGCTACTATTCGTTGTTTACGAACCTCTTCTAAATTAATGCAAGGTAAACAGGATTACAGTATGGTATCTAAGTTTATTCCTTCTATCATTTACATTTTACCAGAAGTCATTTTCCTTGACATTAAATATCAAAGGTGTAAAATTGCTTCCTGTTTGTTAAAGAAGAAAGGATTGGTCATATGACAAAATTATTAGAAGGAAAAGCAGGATTAGTAACAGCAGCAGGATCAGGTATTGGACGTGCCAGTGCTATCTCTTTAGCAGAAGCAGGCGCAAAAGTGATGGTTTCTGATGTAAGTGAAGAAAGTGGACAAGAGACTGTTCAAATGATTAAAGATAACGGCGGAGAAGCCCAATTCTTCAAGTGTGATGTCAGCGATGAAGAACAAGTCGAAGCATTAGTTGATGAAACGGTAGCTGTTTTCGGTAAACTTGATTTCGCTCATAATAACGCAGGTATTAATGCCGGCCAAGTTAAAATTGGCGAAATGGATGCAAAAGACTGGGACAAAACATTAAAAGTAACGTTATATGGTACATTTTATAGTATCAAACATGAAGTGAATGCGATGCTTAAAACAGGCGGCGGTTCGATTGTTAACTCTGCATCAGCAGCAGGTATTGAAGGTTCGCCAAACATGGCTCCATACACGGCTTCGAAACATGCGATTGTCGGTTTAACAAAATCAGTTGCTTTAGAATATGGAAAACAAGGAATTCGAATCAATTCTATTGCCCCGGGTGCAACGTTTACGCCAGCAATTGAAGGATGGGCAAAAGACCACCCGGAACAATATGAAGGAACGTTAAAGTCTATTCCTACAGGCAAGATGGCCACAGCTGAAGATCAAGGGAACGTTGTTATGTTCTTATGTTCAGATTTAGCTAAACAAATCAGCGGTGTAACGATTCCTGTCGATGGCGGATATACAGCTGGAAAATTAGAAGAATAAACAAAAAAAGCAAACGAGTTGAAATATAAACTCGTTTGCTTTTTTGACTCTTTGATAAGAAGTCTGAACATACCAAAAAAGCCAGAGAGACTTCATCACTTTGGCTTTTTTCTTTATTATTTTTAAAGTAAGAGTCACTAATGCTTTACAGTTTTCTATCGTCGTGTAGGCCTACATCTCCGTCTGTTTCTACCTCTATGTCTTCTTTTCTAACCGTCTCGCTGATCTGTTTTGTTTCTTCAACGGTCTCTTTGCCGATGGTTACTTCTTCAATCACAACAGGTGTTTTAGTCACATGAATTTGTTCTTCGGAAATAGGAATGACAATTTCTTCATCTTCGTTATTTTCGTCAACGGATGTTCCATCGTTAACTTTGTGTCTTTTGATCACAATTTCTTCATGCTCCACAGGAACTTCAATCATTTTAGTCTCCTCAATTACTCTCTTGGAAACATTCACTTCGCCTGTTTGAACTTTATTCGTATCCACATCAAGCTGCTCTTCTTGCAATTTTATTGTTTGTTCATTTTCTGTTACGTCATTAGGTATAGAATCAGTCTTCGTTTCAGCATTCTCTTCAACTAAGATAATGATATTCCCATTGGCAATATCATTTTGGTAATGAGATAAAGGATTTTCTTTTGAGACAGTTGATTCCGCTGAGCCGTCTTCATCGGCAGAAAACGCATCGATTATTGTATCCCAAATTGAATACTGTTCTGCCTCAGCAGTTGAACCAGATTCTTTTTTATAATCATTTTCAGAGGTTATCTCCAGGTTTGATTGTTCCATGAACGCATGACGAGCTGCTGTATTTGAAATTAACCGAAGATCCTTTTTCTTGTATCCTTCTTTTTCTAAGCGTTTGACTGCGGCAATCGCTTCGTTTGGCGTAGCATAACTTCCTTCAACATAACTCATTCTGTCTCCTCCTTCGCGTAGATTAATAAATGCACATTAAATATACATCCTCCGTACTTAATGTAATTATACGCATTTAGCACAGACATCACAAACAATACGTTAACATAAGTGGTTTTTGGTATACCTCGCTTATAAGCCTTAGACTACCGTTTAAACAATACAAAATCCTTTTTCATTTGAAGGGTTATTGTTTATTTAAATACAATGAACTCTTTAAAATTAAGAGTAACAATAAAAGGAGTGGTATAATTGAAAAAATAAGAAAAAAAGGTTTGAAGTGGAATTTGGCAGGCCGGGGTACGGGTCAAGCAGAGGCTGGTTTCAATAGTTCATGAGGTGCTATTATTGCAGGTCTCGTCACTTTCTTATCTCTTTTAATTACTTTTTCTCTAGTTGGATTTGCAATCGGGTTCGGACAAGTAGAAGCAACTTCGAGAAATCCATTGAGGGTGTCAAAACAGGTTTATTCATTTGGACAGCTATCGCTTTTATCCTTTCTCTACTAGCAGCAGGGTTTGTGGCTGGAATGACTTCTCGTCAGATAGGGTTAGTTTATGGTTTCTTAACGTGGGCAATAAGCGTCTGGGCTTTAGTAATCATGCTTTCTATGCTCACAACAAGCATTTTTTCCGCTGTCGGTTCGACTCTAGGTTCTGTTCTTTCTATCGCTGGTAAAAGAGTAGAAACCGGTGCTTCAGAAATCGGAGATCTTGTTTCTAGGGGATTCGACAAAATTATCGGGGAAGTTGGAAGTGTTGATACAAATGATCTCACAGATCAAACGAACTAGATTTTAAAAGAGACAGATGTGAAAGAGTTACAACCTAACTACCTTAACGACCAATTAAATGCAGCAGCATCTGATATTACAAAGGCTGGAAAAGAAATCTTACTCGATACTGATCAAACAGACCAAATTATTAAGGAAACAACTGACTCATTGCAACAATATGTTGACACTATTACAAAAGCTGCAGACGACAAAGAAGCAATTGCAGTGAATAAAAACACCGATTTAACTCAACAAGAAGCTGACGAAGCGGCTGACGCAACTGAGAAATCTTCTATCTGGGAATTTGCAGCTTTAATTTTAGGTATGGTTTTAACTTCTGTTGCAGGCCTATTAGGCTCAAAATTTGTAGCAGATCAAAATGAAGAAAGAATGTAACTAAACATTTCCAATAAAATAAGCGTTCCTACTCCTTGAGTAGGAATGCTTATTTTATTAATTACTTTCATTCTAAATTGTCATTGAGTTCTATGCTTACTCATATACGATGTAGAGGAAACACTAACCTTTGAACTACTCCCACTTACGCGGTCGCTTAGAAGTGGGAGATTCTTGGGAACAAAGTAGACTTAACAGCGGATGTCTTTACTGTCAGAGGTTGCTTTTATGGACCAAGCTATCCCCGCAGTACCTGCGGTTTTGTTTTTTATACAAGTTGTAAGGACCTCAATCCCTCTTGCAGAATGGTAATACTCGCATTGATATCTCGGTCATGAAGTATCCCGCATTCCGGGCAGACCCATGCTCGTATGTTCAAGGGTTTCTTTCCGTCCCGATGGCCACATGCAGAACAGATCTGACTGGAAGGGAACCACCGACTGACTTTAATGACTTTCTTTCCATACCAATCTGCTTTGTAGGTCAATTTTTGTACAAAAGCCGACCACGACACATCGGAAATACTTTTGGCGAGTTTATGGTTCCTTTTCATGCCTTGCACATTCAGGTCTTCGATACAGATGATATCGTGGTTTTTGATGATCTCTGTACTGAGCTTGTTTAAGAAGTCTTCTCGTTGATTGGCAACTTTCTCATGGAGTTTTGCTGTTTTTTGTTTCTGTTTCTGATAGTTTTTGGCTTCCCACAACTCTTTCCCGTCTTTTTTCGCTTGTTCGTATTTTCGGGAGAGTTTCCGTTGTTCCCGCTTCAATTTCTTATCCATCTGAGCAGTAAACCGTTGGTTGTCTCTCTTTTTTCCGGTGGACAAAATGGCAAAATCTGTTATTCCCAGATCAATGCCTACGGCAGAACCCGTCTTGTGAAAGGGATGAATGTCCACTTCGCACAAAAGCGAGACAAAACACTTTCCAGAAGGATTTTTCCGAATAGCAGCCCTCACTATTCTGCCAGCAACTTCTCTGCTTTTCGCAAAACGAATCCATCCTATCTTAGGGAGTTTCAATTGGTTTCCTGAAATAGCGATGTTTCCATTCGTTTGTTTAGTGGTATAAGATTGGACAAGGTTCTTTTTACTTTTGAATCGCGGGTACTTGGTTTGTTTCTTGAAGAAACGCTCGAAGCCATCCGCCAGATGTTCAAGAGAAGACTGAAGCGCAATACTGTCAACTTCTTTCAACCAAAGAGTTTCAGTTTCTTTTTTGAGCCGTGTGAGGAGGGAGGAGCACGTACTGTACGATAATCCTTTGCCTGTTTCTTGGTAGGTTTCAGTCCACTGGTGTAAGAAATGATTGAAGACAAAACGAGCACAACCGATCGTCTGGTTAATGGACTGTTGTTGTTTCTTGTTTGGGTAAATCCGGTAGCGATAAGTTTTGTACTTGAACATCTGTTCCCCCTCCTTGTGCTGTTAGTATACTCCGAAAAGAGTCCCGCTTCAATAGTAACGCTTACATTTTTAGATTTATTTTTTATGCCTGAATGGGAACAAAAAACGAGACAACTTGTTGAACAACGTTCAACCGACATTCATCTCCCCCTTAGAGAAGAGGGAGTCTTCTGTCGAGAAATGATAAAAAAAGCATTCACCCTATTTTAACCACTAAAATTAACGGTTTAAGCTTTACCGTATTTAATTTCTTCATACTGCTAAAAGTAAAAATTTGTTATTTTTTATAAAAGTGACAAAAATGTGACAAAAAAGTGTAGCAATTGTGAACGAAATATTATAAACTATAGTTATAAATTAATTTTGCATAGGAGAGTGTAACAAATGGTCACCATATATACAGCACCTAGTTGTTCTTCTTGTCGTAAAGCAGTGGCTTGGCTTGAAGAAAATAATATTCCTTATAAAGCACAGAATATTTTTTCAGACCCGTTAGATATCCTTGAAATTAAATCTATTTTACGAATGACAGAAGAGGGTACAGAAGAAATTATTTCTACACGTTCTAAGGCGTTTCAAGAATTAAATATTGATTTAGAAGAATTACCGCTTAAAGATTTGTTTACTTTGGTTCAAGAAAACCCCGGGTTATTACGTCGCCCAATTCTGATAGACGATAAAAGATTGCAAATTGGGTATAATGAAGATGACATTCGCTGTTTCTTACCGAGAGAAGTCCGTGCCCTTGAATTAATGCGAGCTCATAATATTGTTGGATACTAAAACGAAGTGATCACGTTCTTCAAGATAATTTCATAGTAAAGCATGTATTTACTTCTGATGGTGTAATCTCTTTGCTTAGAGATGTATAATAAGCAATTATCTGATTATTCAAGTAGTTACCTCTATACATGAAATTAGAAATAGTACTTATCTCAAAGCCTATAACTAAATAGCTCTTTTTGTCTGGATTATCTGATATACGCAGTGCTTAGTGCTTTATTTGCTGATCTAACGAATAACAAGCATAGTATAAAAAACAATAGCGTATCTTCCATTCATGAGGATGGACTGGAAGATACGCCATTGTTTTTTTGTTTTCCTCGAAATCCGCTTTATTAAGTCCACCATATAAAATAACCTGTAAATGTGTATATAGAGGCTTATTTAATTACGGTTCTTTTGTTTATTCTTAATAAAAAGATGCGAAGAGTGTACCCAACACATAGTACAAGCAAATGTAATGAATATGAAATAGAAAACCTACTAGTAAAGAAAAAAGTTAGCATCTTATTAAAGAACAGGTTCTTTTTCTTTATAAACCATATAAAGTTTAGTGATAAAACCAACATCTTCACCAATAAGTGTGCATAACCGAGAAAAAACTCTATTCATATCTGCCGGGTTTCCGACCTTATTTAAAGTCTTCATTGTATCTTCTTCAATATAAAATAATTGATCAAGCATATTTTTATATTCTACAATAAAAGTCGTGAATTCTTCTTTCTCAGAAAGAAGAACACTCTTCAAGTTAGCGTTGCTGTCATGTTGTTTTATTAAATACTCTTCTGGAGAGATATCTAAAACTTTTGCCATCGATGCTATTCTGTCATAAAAATCATTATCTATATTTATTAGCATGTTGCTACTCTCCTTATATAAACCTATTTCTCCGAGTATACCTTTTATAAATCATGAAAGATATAGACTTTATAAGCAATAATAAGTGAACAGATATGTCTATGAAGTTACAAAACCATATACTGCACTAGAGAATATAGGATAGGAGGAACATATATTTCCTTGTAAATATATCTGAAAGGAATCATGAAATTGCATCACAAATTTTTCCTGGAGTGGAGAAACAAGAAAGCTGCTTGCAAGGAATTGAGCCTGTGCTGTGTCTCTAGCTTATCAGACTCTAGGTATTGAAGAAAGGAGATGTACCCTGCATTGGTATAAAGGCCAAGAGAGATTACTTTGGAATGATAATCTCTATACAAATAGAAGAGGAAGGAACTGTCTAGCATAGATGGCACCTCCCTCCTCTTTTTATGATAAGTTTTCCTCTGCTCTTGAAAATCCACTACTTGCTTGCTCATCTTTTACAAAAATAGTTAAATGCTTTGGCAGAACCTGAACTCTAAGTGGCAGCGGAACTCCTTCGTCTCCATCAATGTTGCTCGTGACCTTCCTGTCTCCTTTTAAACTATTAATTTCTCCGGATTCGAAATTCCGGTAAAAGATTCCATCTGCATTTGTTGTATTACCTGTAAGAACTTGAGGAACTAGTTTGACTTTATCCAGGAAAGAACTTCCTTTTAAAGCAACTAAATGCAGATAACCATCATCTATTTTCGCATGTGGCAGCATCTTTTCGAATCCTCCTACCGAATTGGTCAGTGCAATCAACACCAAAGAGGAATCTTGTTCGATAACCTCATCATCTAACAAGAACCTAAAAGGATAACTCTGATCTTCAGTGATTGCCTTTGCTCCTTCTATGAAATAAGCTAATGTTCCCAAACGAGTCTTTTGTTCTGCACTAACATTTTTTACCGCTTCTGGAATTTTTCCGATTGCAATGACGTCTACAAAATAGCCGCCATTAACTTTTCCAATATCTAATTCCTTTGTAACAGCATGTGGTAACATCCGGATTGCTTCTTCAGGATCAAGTGGAATTCCTAAAGCGCGTCCCAGATCATTTACCGTTCCCAGAGGAATAATCCCGAACTTTGGACGTGGCTCTTCTTTGGCAATGCCATTCACTCCTTCGTTAACGGTACCATCCCCACCCATAACGAACACAGCTTCTACCTTTTCTTTAGCAGCCTCATTCGCAAAACGTTCAGCGTCTCCTTCTTTTTCAGTCTCTTTCACCACAATGCTGTCGTATAGTGACGCTAATGTTTCTACGGCAAGCTCTGTATACTTTTCTCCTGACTCTCCTCCTGATGAAGGATTTACAATTAATACAGCTTTTGTCATATTTTGTCACCCGTTCTTTCTTATTTATTTAGATATTCTGTTTTAAAAGGTAATAATAGGTACTCCTTGGAGCAACTAAAACACGGCATATCGTTGATCCGGCATACTTATTAAGTTACCTTTAGGATAAAGCTTTCTTTTTTCAAGGTAAACTAAAGAGACTTCTAAGTGAGAAATTCGTAACGAAGATTCGGATACTTAAAGTTCTTTAAAATCGTGTATGAATAACCCATTATCCATAGGGTTATTTTTTTATACCTCCTCAATAGATGATTGCCGGATTTAACAAATGAGATTAGGTATCACTTTGTGAGAGGAAAAGGCTTTTAAATCAGTCGTATTGTCTAACTACTTTTGTTTTAACAGTCCAAAGAAATTTTTCTACTGGTATTGATCAATACCATTTCTTTTCTAGATATACTTCACAATATTTTATTATCTTTTAGTTCAGTGCCGTAAGTCTTCATTGATAAACCAACCTTGATAGAAGTGAAAGGCTTTCCTGAGTTAACCTGTTTATAGTTCGCTACCCGTTTTCTAAGTTGCGAACCATCTTTATCAGCAATGCTCTGTTTCCGAGATAAAGAATCATTCCCTCCTTTTCCGTGTTTGACAAAAAATAGACCCACTGCACTAAATGCAATGCGTCCATAGAATAAAGGTTGTTTAACAACTTCAAGTAAATATGAGAACAGGATATATTCAGTGGTATCTAATACTTCAAGTTGTTTCCCTGGTTCTGCTATCTCCATCATTTTAATCACCTAGATGGTCCATATTCAGAATCAAAAAAATATCTTGTATAAAACATAAAACCACCGTCTGATACTTTCAAAGGAGTGTAAAACAGCTTATTTATTAAAAATCTTTGGACCTTTTCGCATATTTTTTATATCATTTTTTGGCGAGTTGGTTTGTTGTTTAGATCTTCCACCACCTGTTTGTTTCTTTTTGATCAACTCTAACATTTTCTCTTTTGGATTCACTTTTCCCACCACCTTATTTGGTACATAGATCAGTCTACATACGTTTTTTTCATTCCATCTAAATTTTCGTGCATAAAAAAAGAGAACTGCCATATGAGCAGCTCTCTTTTGATACTATATATTGTAATGATTGGTACTCGATATCTCTCGAAATCTCCGTCCCATACTGTATCCGCAAGCGAATAAATTCGCAACGGCTGCAGCAATTAACGTTTTGAGAATTGAGAAGCTTTACGAGCTTTCTTAAGACCTGGTTTTTTACGTTCAACCATACGTGGGTCACGTGTTAATAGTCCTGCAGCTTTTAATGGTGCACGGAAAGCTGGGTCTACTTGTAATAACGCACGAGCGATACCATGACGAGTAGCGCCTGCTTGTCCAGTGTAGCCACCGCCATTTACGTTTACGTGAATGTCATAGCTTTCCAATGTTTCTGTAACTGCTAAAGGTTGTTTAACGATTACGTATAAATATGGGAAAGGCATGTATTCAGTAATATCTTTTTTGTTCATGATGATTTTACCAGTTCCGGGTACTAAACGTACGCGAGCTGTTGAGTTTTTACGACGGCCTGTGCCGGTATATTGTACTTGTGCCAAAGAATTTCCCTCCTTAAATTAAGTTTGTAATGTCTAGTACTTCAGGTTGTTGTGCTTGGTGATCGTGTTCAGCACCAGCGTAAACGTGTAATTTCATGCCTTGTTTGCGTCCTAAAGTGTTCTTAGGCAACATACCTTTGACAGACATTTCAATCAATTTACGTGGGTTGTTCGCACGTAATTCTCCAGCTGAAACTTGTTTCAATCCACCGATGTATCCAGTGTGGTGAGAGTAAATTTTGTCAGTTGCTTTTTTACCAGTTAATTTGATTTTTTCTGCATTAATAACGATCACAAAGTCACCAGTATCGATGTGGGGTGTGAAAGTTGGTTTATTTTTACCGCGTAGAATTGATGCTACTACAGTAGACAAACGTCCCATTGGGATATCAGTTGCGTCTACCACATACCATTTACGTTCTACTTCGCTAGGTTTAGCCATATAAGTTGTACGCACGTTAGTTTCCTCCATATTCTTATCTGTTTGTTTGGTGCACAATATAAGTTTCCGGGGCTCATTATGTGGGGCAAACAATACCATCTAACATAATACCGTTTTAAAAGCCAGCTGTCAATCCTTCCAGCCGCTTTTTTGAAACTTTTATCGGGTTTTTAACCGGTTATTTGATGGATTCGTTTACCACTAAACCGTCATTGTTCAAGTCGATCACTTTTAACCAATTGTTGTGTTTGATATAGATTGTTTTGTAAGCTTGTTGGTTGCCGTCTGAAAAGAGCATCACACGTTTTCCTGGGTTATCGGTCAAGATGCGGCTTTCGTAATCTGACAAATCAATTTGATCTTTTGCATAAGTTAGTTCTTCGTATTGGCTGAGATCAGTTGCTTCTTCAGCGTTAGCTACTTCTTCTTCGCTGACTGGTGCCATATCTTCGCTGTCAGTTTCTGTATCGGCTGCTTCTGATGATGCAGAACTTTCTACCGCTGAGCTTTCAGATGCGACACTTTCTGAGGAACTTTCTTGTACCATTTCTTGACTAGATTGAACAGCCGCTTCAGACGATTCTTCAGCAGGTGCATCTGCTTTATTAGTACTGCAACCTCCTAAAACAAATGCTGCCGCAAAAAAGACTAGTGATTTTTTATACATTTCCATTCTCCTTTTCGATTGTTTTCAATCCGTTGATTGATAGGTAAAAGTGTTACCTGATTTATTTACTGTGCTAGTATAGCAAATTTTGCTAGCTTTCTAAAGTAAAGCCCATCAATATGTCATCTACAAATTGCCCATTCAACCAGAACTCCTCTTTTAGTGTTCCTTCGATCACAAAGCCGTTCTTTTGATAAAAACGAATAGCACTTTGATTCGTAGCTAACACACGCAATCCCAGTTTATGGATCTGCTGTTCTTTTGCTTTTTGTTTTACAGCTTCCAACAATTGGGAGCCGACTCCGGTACTTTGTGCAGTGGGATCTACGCCGATATCGATCATCCAGGTCCGTTGGTGAGCTGCTAGAGGCGTTGGCGGATGAAACCCCACAAACCCTACTACTTTATTCAACTCTTCATTAACCGCCACTAAATGTGTCCCAACGGGATGGTGCTGCTGGTAAGCTTCTGCTGAAGGATAAGTGGTGACATTCGGTGTATTAGTTTCATTCCAAATTTGGTTTTCAATTGCTACTAAGTCCGGATAATCCGACCAGCGGCTAGGCCGTATGACTACTGTCATCTGCTTATTCTCCTTTTGTTTTTTGCACGGTTGGTTGATAAAAACGGGTACCTCTCGTTGCTTCTTCCACATCATAATAGACTTCGACTAAATACAAACCTTGTGGGGCAGCTGTTGGACCTGCTTGACGACGGTCTTTGACTTCCAACAAGCGTTTCATATCATCAGCTGGTCGGCGTCCATTCGCAATTTGCAGCAACGTACCGATAAAGATTCGTACCATATTGTACAAAAAGCCGTCTCCTCTAAAAGTAAAAATCAACTCGCCTTTTTCAGGGTCTTCTACAACGCTAGCTTCATAAACAGTCCGAACTTTGTCTTCGCGCCCGCTGTTTGAAGCGCAGAAACTGGAAAAATCATGCGTCCCTTCAATGTCTTTTAACGCTTGTTCTAAAACCGGCAAATTGATCGGGTACTGGTGGTGTTTGGTGTACAGCCGTTTAAATGGATCGGTAACGGGATTTGTGTCGACTCGGTATTGGTATTTTTTCCCGGTTGTTTGGTAGCGGGCGTGAAAATCAAAACTGACAAATTCAACTTGTTGAACGTAAATCTCATCAGTAGTCAAGCTATTCAAAGCCCGTTTCATATTTTCAATCGGCATCCGGATCGGGTAGTCAAAATGAATGACTTGTCCCAAAGCATGAACACCCGAATCCGTTCGGCCTGATCCTTGTATTTTGATTTCCAATCCTTTGGCCATGATCTTCAGTACACGTTCAATTTCTCCTTGAACTGTCCGACCATTCGGCTGAATTTGAAAACCATTAAAGTTGGTGCCATCGTATTGAATAATAATTTTATAACGTGTAGTTTCCATTATCACTGACTCCTAATCATAACATTTAAAATAAGAACAGCGGGACAAGACGCTTTGGATCGACAGGAAAATATTTAGTATCTGTAGGATCCATCCGTACAGATACTTAAACAGAGAAGCGCCAGCGACGTTGTGCAAGTAAAATAAAAGCACTGTGAGCTGTAGCTCAAGTGTACCCCATGTCTCTAAGCCATTAAAATGGCAAGAGCCGTGGCAAATGAGCATCCTGCGCAATGGGTTGGACTTGTCTTTTTCCCGAGAGACAGGCTTGTCCTGCTAGACACTATATGCAAAAGAAAAAAGGCTGTTTCAATTAAAGATGAATCAGCCTTTTCTCTACCCTAACTTTTTAAAAAAACTAAGGCTACTGTCAATAGGGCATAACCAACGATCACAAGCGTATCGCGCATTTCCCATTTTAACAGCCGGTATTTGGTCCGTCCTTCGCCGCCTTGGTAACCGCGGGCTTCCATCGCTGTTGCCAGCTCTTCAGCCCGGTTAAAGGAACTGACGAATAACGGAATCAGCAACGGCACAATGGCTTTCATTTGTTGAAAAACATTTCCTTCGCCAAAGTCTACTCCTCTGGCTCGTTGGGCGTTCATGATTTTTTCGGTTTCATCCATCAAAGTTGGAACAAATCGCAGTGCGATCGACAACATCAAAGCTATTTCATAAACTGGTACTTTTAAAGCAATCAACGGACGCAATAAAAATTCAATCGCATCGGTCAAGGATAACGGCATAGTCGTTAAAGTCAATAAGGTCGACATAAAAATGATCAAGACAAACCGACAGAAGATAAATACACCGTTCAGCAGTCCTTCTTGAGAAATCGTGATCGGTCCTAAAGAAAAGTAGACCGTTCCGCCGCCAGTAAACAGTACTTGTAAAATAACTGTAAATAAAATCAACCAGATCAGCGGTTTGACTCCATTGATGAAAAAGCTCAATTTGATTTTAGACAGTTGAATCACAAACATTGTAAAAAGAAACAATAAAGCATACGTTTGCCAATTATTGGCTAAAAAGATAATTCCGATAAAATACATACTGCCTAACAACTTTGCTCTGGGATCCAGCCGATGAATCCAAGAGTCTCCAGGAATGTAACGGCCGAAAATCAATTTATCCATCATTTGTCTTCACCTGCTTTGGTTTCTGAAGTAGCGGGCCCTTTGTCCGCCGTTACAGCCTTCACTTGCGCAGCAATGGCATCAGCTAGTTCATTGGTCGTTAAATACAACCGATCCGCTGGCAGGCCTAATTTCGCGTTTAACTGCCGGCCAAATGAAACAGCAGCCGGTACACCTAACTGCTTCGATTTTAACCAGTCTTCTTCTTGAAAGATCACGCGCGGCGATCCTTCTTTGACGACAGTCCCTTTTTCCAGGATCACCATATGATCGGCATAATTTGCCACATCATCCATTTGGTGGGTGACTAACACGATGGTCAGTCCTTTGTCTTGGTGCAACCGATAGAACATCTCCATCATTTCACGCCGGCCTTGCGGGTCCAAGCCAGCAGTTGGTTCATCTAAGACCAATACATCCGGCTCCATCGCTAAAACGCCGGCAATCGCCACACGCCGCATTTGTCCGCCTGATAAATCAAAAGGTGAACGTTCCATAAAGCTTTCATCTAATCCAACTAACGGCAGCATTTTACGGGCCAATTCAGCGGCTTCTGCTTCGGAAGCACCAAAATTTTTAGGGCCAAATGCAATATCTTTCGCAACCGTTTCTTCAAATAATTGAGCTTCAGGAAATTGAAAAACAATGCCGACTTGTTTGCGGACCGATTTTAAGTTTTTATTGTTGGTATCTGGTGTGATCACTCGGTCACCGATCGTCACGGTTCCTTCGGTTGGTTTCATCAACGCGTTCAAGTGCTGCAGCACAGTCGATTTCCCACTACCCGTATGCCCGACTAAAGCGGTGAAGCTGCCTTCTTTGATCACCATATCAATATCATAAAGAGCACGGTTCTCAAAAGGCGTACCTTTTTGATACGTGAACCCTACTTTTTCGAAAGTAATGTCCATAGCCAGTCCACCATCCCTTCTTCTGTAAGGTATTCAGCCGGTACATCAATACCGCGTTCATTTAGATCTAGTTTTAATTTTTCAGGAAACGGCAAATCTAATCCCATATGAATCAATTTTTCTCCTGAAGTAAAGATTTCTTCAGGTGTTCCTTCTTGGATCAACGACCCGTTTTCCATCACTAGAATACGATTGGCATTTGCAGCTTCATCAATGTCGTGTGTGATAGAAATCACCGTTAAGTTGGCTTTTTCCTTGATCGCTTTGACGGTTGCCAAGACTTCTTGTCTGCCTTGCGGGTCGAGCATACTGGTGGCTTCATCTAAAATAATGATCGCTGGTCGTAAGGCAACGACGCCGGCAATCGCTACCCGCTGCTTTTGTCCACCTGATAAACGTGCCGGTTCTTTTTCCATAAAATCAGCCATTTTTACACGTTCAATAGCATCTGTTACTCGTTCAATCATTTCTTCTCTTGGGACTCCTAAATTTTCCAATCCAAAAGCAACATCGTCTTGGACTGTGGAGCCGACAAATTGGTTATCGGGGTTTTGAAAAACCATTCCGACCATTTCTCTGATCTTCCAAATGTTTTCTTCGCTAAGAACTAAGCCGCCGACGGTTACTTCTCCTTGACTAGGTGCAATCAATCCATTGATCGTTTTAGCTAATGTCGATTTGCCGGATCCATTATGGCCAATAATCGCCACCCATTCTCCAGCTTCGATTGAAAGTGAAACCTTGTTTAAAGCTAAACGATTGTCTGTCGTATGGTATTGATATGAAATATCTTTTAAACTAATGATTTTATCCATTGAACATTCCTCACGTTCTCGTTGAATTCAAGTCTACTTAAGACTAACAAAAATTAAAGTCCGGTGCAATATACGAGTGATTGCTGATTGAAACGGGTACTGATTTACTTGTTTTTAACTGCACTTATTTCTGATTGTGGTTATGATAAATTGAATACTTAGTATAAGTTTGTTTAATAATAGACAACTAATTAGTTAATTTTTATTAGCAGCTGCTCCAACTTACCGGATTGAATACGCCAGTAGAGCTTTTTATACTAAAACAGGCAACAAATAAAGGGACAGACCCACTTATTTGTTGCCTGTTTTAAGACAAAAAAAATCACTTTTCTCGATGAATTTACCTCTCTTGAATGGAACCCATTTCCATCCAAGAGAAGTTTCGAGCTAGACTTAGAAAAACACTCGTCTTTCCATCATCGTAACACTCTTTACATACATCAAAAAAGCGAACTCAGTTTGAATTTTGTATAATCGTGAACTTCAAGTTTCATTGTCATTCGCCAATGCCAAGTAGTCTTAAAATTAAACTAATTCAATAATAACCATTGGTGCAGCATCGCCGCGACGAGGTTCTGTTTTCATGATACGCGTGTATCCGCCTTGACGTTCAGCGTAACGAGGTGCGATATCACTAAATAATTTTTGCAAAGCAGATTGAACAACTACTTCTTCGTTTTCTTCTTTAATAGCTGCTACTTCATTACGAACGTAAGCTGCTGCTTGACGGCGTGCATGCAAGTCGCCTTTTTTACCTAAAGTAATCATTTGCTCAGTTGTTTTGCGGATTTCTTTAGCGCGAGCTTCAGTCGTTACAATGCGTTCGTTAATGATTAGATCAGATGTTAAATCACGTAACATTGCTTTACGTTGAGAGCTTGTACGGCCTAATTTACGGTAACCCATTTTGATTTTCCTCCCTTGTTACAGTACTAATCGTCTTGGCGTAAGCTTAAATCAAGTTCTGACAACTTGTATTTAACTTCTTCAAGTGACTTACGTCCTAGATTACGTACTTTAATCATTTCAGCTTCTGATTTATCCGTTAATTCTTGAACTGAATTAATTCCGGCACGTTTCAAACAGTTGTATGAACGTACAGATAAGTCAAGTTCTTCAATTGTCATTTCAAGCATTTTTTCTTTATGCGTTTCTTCTTTTTCTACCATGATTTCAGCTTTGCGAGCTTCATCGGTTAGATTTACGAAGATGTTTAAATGTTCTGTTAGAATTTTAGCAGCAAGACTAACTGCTTCTTCCGGACTGATTGAACCATCTGCCCATACATCAAGTGTTAATTTGTCAAAAATATTTTTTTGACCCACTCGTGTGTTTTCTACTTGGTAGTTTACACGACTAACTGGGGTGTAAATCGAATCGACTGGTAATACACCAATTGGCATATCATCTTGTTTATTGTGTTCAGCTCTAGCATAACCTCTGCCTGTTTTAGCTGTCATGCGTACATGGAAACGTGCGCCTTCTGCTACAGTACAAATGTACAAATCAGGGTTTAAGATTTCAACATCGCTATCGTAAACGATATCCGCTGCAGTGACAACTGCTGGACCTTTTACATCGATTTCAATCGTTTTATCATCACCAGAATATAACTTGAGTGCAAGTTTTTTTATATTTAAAATGATTGACGTTACATCTTCAAGTACACCATCGACAGCCGAAAATTCGTGTAATACACCATCAATTTGAATTGTGGTTACTGCAGCTCCCGGTAGTGAAGACAACAAGATACGACGTAAGGAGTTACCTAACGTAGTTCCATAACCGCGTTCAAGTGGTTCTACAACGAATTTGCCAAACTTAGCATCATCGCTGATCTCAATCGTTTCAATTCTTGGTTTTTCAATTTCGATCATTCTATCTATACCCCTTTCAAAACGTGAAGTTCATGTTACCGAGCGCAAAACTACAAAATGAAGCAGCTCTCAATTAAACACGACGGCGTTTTGGAGGGCGGCATCCATTATGAGGAATAGGAGTTACGTCGCGGATTGCAGTAACTTCTAACCCAGTTGCTTGTAGAGAACGGATTGCTGCTTCACGACCTGAACCAGGACCTTTAACGGCAACTTCTACATTTTTCATACCATTTTCCATACATACTTTAGCGGCTGTTTCTGCTGCCATTTGAGCTGCGAATGGAGTTGATTTTTTAGAACCACGGAAGCCTAAAGCTCCTGCAGAAGACCATGCAACTGCATTTCCATGAACATCTGTAATCATTACAATTGTGTTGTTAAAAGTAGAACGAATATGAGCTATTCCACTTTCAATATTTTTTTTCACACGGCGTTTACGTACAACTTTTTTGACCATGAAGGTTGACCTCCTTACTTAATTATTATTTTTTCTTACCTGCGATTGATTTTGACGGACCTTTACGAGTACGTGCGTTGTTTTTCGTGTTTTGTCCACGAACTGGTAAACCACGACGATGACGCATACCTCTGTAAGAGCCGATTTCAATTAAACGTTTAACGTTTTGACTGACTTCACGACGAAGATCACCTTCAATTTTCAACTTATCGATTTCTGCACGAATAGCATCTAATTGATCATTTGTTAATTCATTTACACGGATTTCTTCGGATACTCCAGCAGCAGCCAATACTTGTTGAGCTGTTGTTTTACCGATTCCATATATATATGTTAGGGAAATTACTACACGTTTGTCACGCGGAATATCCACACCAGCAATACGAGCCATTTAGATTACACCTCCTGATAATTTAACTTGATTAACCTTGACGTTGTTTATGTTTAGGATTTTCACAAATCACCATAACATGACCATTACGTCGGATAACTTTACATTTGTCACAAATTTTCTTAACTGATGGTCTTACTTTCATGAACTATACCTCCCATTTTGATTGACGGAGTACAATTATTTAAAGCGATAGGTAATGCGCCCACGGGTTAGATCATACGGTGACAATTCAACAGTTACTTTGTCTCCGGGTAGGATTCTAATGTAGTGCATCCGAATTTTTCCTGAAACATGTGCCAATACAATATGGCCATTTTCAAGTTCGACTTTAAACATTGCATTCGGCAAAGTTTCAACGACTGTTCCTTCTATTTCAATGACATCGTCTTTCGCCACGCCTCGTACCTCCTTAAAAGTGTTTCGCATTTTAAACGCGATAAACAGTGAGCGCCTGAGCCCTCACCTTCTGTTTTCATCTTAACCTATTAATTATATCACAACATAACAGCATTGAAAAGTCAACACCTGGCACATTATACCATAAAATTAATATAGTAACAAGTTTGCTGCAGACTATCGCTATGCTTACTTTCATTGACCGCTTCAATGCGGATCAGGTATCAAAACGAATTAAAAGCTAGTCCCATTAGTGTATACGATTATTTTTCAACATCGCCAATAATGTTTTGAATCTCTTTGAACACGTCATGAAGTTCTGCTTCGCCATTAACGGTATGCAAGACATTGCGTTTTGAATAGAAGTCTACTAGCGTATTTGTTGACTCAAGGTTAACATCAATACGTTTTTCAACAGTTTCAGGTTTATCATCTTCTCTTTGATAAAAGTCATGTCCACCACAACGATCACAAGTTCCAGCCACCTTTGGAGGATTATAGAGTTTATGATAAGTTGCACCGCATGTCCGACAAATAAACCGTCCAGTCAAACGTTCCATTAAAATGTCTTTATTTACATTAATGTAAATAACAGCATCTAAATCTTTATTTAGTTCTTTCAGATTGCTTTCCAAAGCTTCCGCTTGGTTCAGCGTTCTTGGATACCCATCTAGTAAAAAGCCTACTTCAGTATCTGCTTCAGCTAAACGTTCTTTTACAATACCGTTAGTCACTTCATCAGGTACTAATTCGCCTTTATCCATATAGGTTTTTGCTTCTAATCCTAAGGCAGTTTCATTTTTGATAGCAGCACGGAACATATCCCCTGTTGAAATATGCGGCACATGATAAGTGTCGACAATTTGTTCAGCTTGCGTTCCTTTTCCTGCACCAGGAAGACCTATTAAAATGAGATTCATCATTTTCCCTCCTATTAATGTAAGAATCGGTGCTGAGGATAGTTCCCCAACACGTTCTTCTTATTGTATAAAGCCTTGGTAACTACGTTTAATCATTTGACCTTCTAATTGTCTCACTGAATCCAAAGCAACACCGACTACGATTAGTAGGCTGGTACCGCCAAGAGCTAGTGATTGAGGCAAATTCCATAAACCAGAGGCAATAATCGGCAGTAATGCGATAATTCCTAAATAAAGAGCACCAACTGTACTTAAGCGCGTTAACGTGCTTGAAATATAGTCTTGTGTCGGTTTACCAGGTCGCACACTTGGAATATAACCACCTTGTTTTTGTAAGTTTTCTGCCACTTTCTCCGGATTCACTTGAATGAATGCGTAGAAATAAGTAAAGACTACAATCAGCAGAATGTACAAAGCAGCTCCAATTGGTTCTTGCATATTAAAGATCTTATTCATAATGATAAACCACTGAGCATCGCCATAATTCTGACCAAAGAATCCTAACAATGTTTGTGGAGTCATAATAAATGAACTTGCAAAAATAACTGGAATTACGCCGGCAGAGTTTACTTTTAAGGGTAAATGTGAACTTTGGCTTGTGCCAGTTGCACGTTTCGAATATTGAACCGGTATTTTACGTTTTGCATTTTCGATATAAACTACTACAATCGCTACAATCGCAATCGCAATCACTAAAGCGACAGAAAAGAGAATCGCTGTCGTCAGCTGATCGCCGGCATTACGAATCTGAGAATTGTAATAAGTGACTACATCACTTGGTATTTTTGCAACGATCCCTGAAAAGATGATCATTGATACCCCATTACCAAAACCTTTAACCGTGATTTGTTCCCCTAACCACATAACAAACATCGTCCCAGCTGTTAAAATAATCGCAATTGTCAGATAAGTAGCAGTTCCAGGATCTTTGATCAATCCTTCGCCTGTGAGAGCATTAAATCCGAAAGAGATACCGATTGCTTGAACAAAAGCCAAGCCGATCGTAACATATCTCGTTACCTGATTTAATTTTCTACGTCCTACTTCTCCTTGTTTTGACCATTCAACAAACTTAGGAATAATATCCATCTGCAATAATTGGATCACGATCGAAGCAGTGATATAAGGAGAAACACCTAAAGCAAAAATAGAAAACTGGCTCAACGCTCCCCCACCAAAGGTATTTAACAAACCGAACAATCCATTCGACGAAGCCGAAAGACCTTGTAAGGCTGAAGCATTCACACCAGGAACCGTTAAATGTGTCCCAATGCGAAAGATAATTAAAATACCCAGTGTGAAGAGAATTCTTTTTCTAATGTCTTTTGCTTGAAATGCTGTTTTCAAAAGTGTGAACATTAGATCACCTCGATTGAACCACCAGCAGCTTCAATCGCTTCTTTAGCTGCTTGAGAGAATTTGCTTGCTTTAACAGTCAGTTTACGTTCAACTTGGCCGTTACCCAAAACTTTAATCCCAGATTTTTCAGCTTTAACGATACCAGCTTCAACCAGCATAGCTGGAGTTACTTCTGTACCATCTTCAAAACGGTTTAAGGTTTCAAGGTTTACAATTGCATATTCTTTGCGGTTGATGTTTGTAAATCCACGTTTTGGTAAACGACGGAACAATGGTGTTTGTCCACCCTCGAACCCTAGACGTACGCCACCACCTGAACGTGATTTTTGTCCTTTTTGACCACGACCTGAAGTTTTACCATTACCTGATGAAGATCCACGTCCAACGCGATTGCGTTCTTTACGAGAACCTTCAGCATATGTTAATTCATGAAGTTTCATATAGATTGGGCACCTCCTTCAATAAAAGATTTCGTTCTTTTTTAAACTTCTTTAACGTCCACTAAATGTGAAATTGTGTTGACCATACCTTTGATAGCATCATTAGCAGGTTTAACTACAGAAGTATTAGTTTTTTTCAAACCTAATGCTTTAACTGTATCACGTTGATTTTGAGGACGTCCGATAACGCTACGTTTTAAAGTGATTTCTAAATTAGCCATTTCTTGTTGTCCTCCTTTTATCCTAGAATTTCTTCTACAGATTTGTTACGAAGTTTTGCAACTTCTTCAACGCGTTTTAATTGTTGTAATCCTTGAACTGTTGCACGAACCATGTTGATCGGTGTGCTTGATCCTAGGGATTTACTTGTGATATCAGCGACACCAGCAAGTTCTAAGATTGCACGTACTGGACCACCAGCAGATACTCCAGAACCTTCTTTAGCAGGTTTCATTAAGATGTTTCCGCCGCTGTAACGTCCGATAACTTCATGAGGAATCGTACTTTCGACCATAGGTACTTCAATAAGATTCTTTTTAGCGTCTTCGATTGCTTTGCGGATAGCTTCAGGTACTTCTTGTGCTTTACCAGTACCGAAACCTACGTGTCCATTTTTATCTCCGACAACAACTAATGCAGCAAAACGTAAACGACGTCCACCTTTAACAACTTTAGTTACGCGGTTGATTGAAACAACACGATCTTCTAATTCCAAGTGAGTTGGATCGATGTAAACCATGTGTGGTATTCCTCCTTTTTTTAAAATTCTAGTCCATTTTCGCGGGCAGCTTCAGCTAAAGCTTGCACACGGCCATGGTAAAGGTATCCACCACGGTCAAAGACTACTTTTTTAATTCCTTTTTCTACGGCTTTTTTAGCTACAGCTTCCCCAACTACTGATGCTTGGTTCACTTTAGTTTCGCCTGAGATGTCTTTGTCTAATGAAGATGCACTTGCTAGCGTCACACCCGCTACGTCATCAATTAATTGAGCGTAGATATTTTTATTAGAACGAAAAACGTTTAAACGTGGGCACTCTGCAGTACCAGAGATTTTAGAACGTACACGTGAATGTCTTTTCAAACGTACTTTGTTTTTGTCTGGTTTGTTAATCACAATTGTCACCTCTTTAATTTATTTACTTACTTTAAGCAGCTAAGTAATTACTTACCTGTTTTACCTTCTTTACGGCGTACGAATTCATCAACGTAACGAATTCCTTTGCCTTTATAAGGTTCTGGCGGACGAATAGCACGAACGTTAGCAGCTAATTCGCCAACACGTTCTTTGTTTGCTCCCTTGATCAGAACACGAGTATTAGAAGGTACTTCAACAGTTAATCCTTCTTCAATATCGAATTCTACAGGATGAGAGTAACCAACGCTCATTACAAGTTTGTTGCCTTGTAATTGTGCACGGTACCCAACCCCAATCAATTCTAGTCCTTTTTCAAATCCTTCAGTTACACCAACGATCATGTTGTTTAGGTTAGCACGCATTGTTCCATGCATCGCACGATTTTCTTTTAAGTCATTTGGACGTGTAAACGAAATTTCGTTACCTTCGACAGTCATTGTAATAACAGGGCTGAAAGAGCGAGTTAATTCACCTTTAGGTCCTTTAACAGTAACTTCGTTCTCATTACGAGTAACAGTTACGCCTTCTGGAACAGTGATTGTTTTATTACCGATACGGCTCACAGCTATGCACCTCCTTGTTTATTTTTCATTCTTACCAAACGTAAGCAATAATTTCTCCGCCAACGTTTTTAGCTCTAGCTTCTTTGTCTGTGAAGACACCTTCAGAAGTTGAGACGATCGCAATACCAAGTCCGTTAAGAACTTTAGGCACTTCACCAGCTTTAGCGTAAACACGCAAACCAGGTTTAGAGATACGTTTCAATCCAGTGATTACTCGTTCGTTTTCTTTTCCATATTTCAAGAAAACACGGATAACCCCTTGTTTATCATCTTCGATGTATTCTACATTTTTTACGAAACCTTCACGTTTTAAAATATCAGCAACATCTTTTTTAATTTTTGAAGCAGGTACTTCTAATGATTCGTGACGTGCCATGTTGGCATTACGAACACGTGTTAGAAAGTCTGCGATTGGATCTGTCATGACCATTTGTTTTTAGCCTCCTTTATGCAAGTATCGTCTTACCAGCTTGCTTTCTTCATGCCAGGAATTTGTCCTTTATAGGCAAGTTCACGGACGCAAATACGGCAAAGTCTAAATTTGCGGTAAACTGAATGTGGACGTCCACAACGTTCACAACGAGTGTATGCTTGTGTTGAGAATTTAGCAGGGCGTTTGTTTTTAGCAATTTGTGATTTTTTAGCCACGTAGTTCGCCTCCTATTCTTATTTTTGGAATGGCATTCCAAGTTGTGTTAAAAGTTCGCGCGCTTCTTCATCTGTTTGAGCAGTTGTTACGATTACGATATCCATTCCTCGTACTTTGTCTACTTTATCGTAGTCAACTTCCAAGAAAATCAATTGTTCCTTAATTCCTAGAGTGTAGTTTCCACGTCCGTCGAAAGCTTTTGTGCTTACGCCATGGAAGTCACGTACACGAGGAAGTGAAACAGATACTAATTTATCTAAGAAATCGTACATTCTGTCTCCACGTAAAGTAACTTTTGTTCCAATTGGCATACCTTCACGTAAACGGAAAGCAGCAATTGATTTTTTAGCTTTTGTGATCATTGGTTTTTGTCCAGAGATCGCTGTTAATTCATCTACAGCTTTATCTAAGTTTTTAGCGTTTGATACAGCATCGCCGACACCCATGTTGATGATGATTTTATCAACTTTTGGTGTTTGCATTACAGATGTGTAATCAAATTTTTCCATCATTGATGGTGTGATTTCGTTCAAATATTTTTCTTTAAGGCGGTTCATTCGGGTTGTCCCTCCTTCCTTATCATTTATTTATCTAAAACTTCACCAGTTTTTTTAGAAATACGTACTTTTTTACCTTCTTCTACTTTGTAGCCAACACGAGTTGGTTCACCAGTAGAAGCGTCAATTAGCATTACGTTAGAAACGTGAACTGGAGCTTCCATTTCAATAATGCCTCCTTGCGGATTTACTGAACTAGGTTTTTGGTGTTTTTTCACCATGTTGATTCCTTCAACGATTACTTGGTCTTTTTTAGGGAAAGCTTTTAAAATGACGCCTTCTTTTCCTTTGTCTTTACCAGTAATAACTTTTACTTTATCGCCTGATTTAATGTACATGTTTTCTTGCACCTCCTTAGAGTGGATGGTTGGATATTATAGTACTTCTGGTGCTAATGAGATGATTTTCATGAAGTTGTTTTCACGTAATTCACGTGCAACAGGTCCAAAGATACGTGTTCCACGTGGACTTTTATCGTCACGAATAATCACACAAGCATTTTCATCGAATTTGATGTACGAACCATCTGCACGACGAGCGCCAGTTTTAGTACGAACAATAACAGCTTTAACTACTTCACCTTTTTTGACAACGCCACCTGGTGTAGCATTTTTCACGCTACAAACGATTACGTCACCAATGTTAGCAGTCTTACGGCCAGAGCCACCAAGTACTTTGATCGTTAACACTTCACGTGCTCCTGAATTATCTGCAACTTTTAAACGACTTTCTGATTGGATCACTATAGTATCCTCCTTTCGGATTTAGAAACTGACTTTATTTTCTCGAGTCAATTAGATAATAACTGATTCTTCTACAACTTCCATTAAACGGAAATGTTTAGTAGCAGATAATGGACGAGTTTCCATAATTTTTACGATATCGCCAATTTTGGCTACGTTGTTTTCATCATGTGCTTTATATTTTTTAGAATATTTTACACGTTTACCATATTTACTGTGTCTTTTTTGTGTTTCTGTTACGACAACGATGGTCTTATCCATTTTATCTGAAACAACACGGCCTTGGTAAACTTTACGTTGATTACGTTCTTCACTCATTGCTTGGTAACCTCCTTTGCCAGTCAACTATTTTTTTAACTCAGCTTGACGTAACGCAGTTTTAATGCGTGCAATCGATTTACGAACTTCACTTAAACGAGAAGTATTTTCTAATTGACCTGTTGCTAATTGGAATCGCAGATTGAATAGTTCACTCTTGTATTCTTTTTCTTTTTCAACCATTTCAGCAGTGGTTAACTCTTTAAGTTCATTAGCCTTCATTCGATTCACCACCAATTTCTGTACGTTTTACAATCTTCGTTTTAACGGGTAATTTGTGAGAAGCTAAACGTAATGCTTCACGAGCTACTTCTTCGGATACGCCGCCAACTTCAAACATGATTTTTCCACGTTTAACTGGTGCTACCCAACCTTCTGGAGCTCCTTTACCAGAACCCATACGTACTCCGATTGCTTTAGACGTATATGATTTATGAGGGAAAATTTTAATCCATACTTTCCCACCACGTTTCATATAACGTGTCATTGCAATACGTGCTGCTTCGATTTGACGGTTAGTAATCCATTGAGAGTCAACAGCTTGTAAGCCCCATTCTCCAAAAGATACTTCTTTCCCACCTTTAGCTTCACCACGCATTTTACCTCTAAATTCACGACGGAATTTTACGCGTTTAGGTACTAACATGATTATTTCCCTCCTTTCTCAGCGTTCTTTTTTGTTGGAAGAACTTCTCCACGGTAGATCCAGACTTTAACACCTAATTTACCATAAGTAGTATCTGCTTCTTCCCATGCGTAGTCGATATCGGCACGCAATGTGTGTAATGGAACTGATCCTTCAGAGTGAGTTTCGCTACGAGCGATATCTGCTCCGTTCAAACGACCAGAAACCATTGTTTTGATTCCTTTAGCGCCAGCACGCATTGTACGTTGGATGGCTTGTTTTTGAGCACGACGGAAAGCTACACGGCTTTCTAATTGACGAGCAATTCCTTCGCCGACTAATTTTGCGTCTAAGTCAGGTTTTTTGATTTCCACGATGTTGATGTGGACGCGTTTGCCTGTTAATTCATTTAATTTTTTACGTAATGAATCAACTTCAGAACCGCCTTTACCGATAACCATACCCGGTTTAGCTGTATGAAGTGACACATTTACACGATTAGCAGCACGTTCGATTTCAATTTGAGAAATTGAAGCGTCGCTAAGTTTTTTAGCAATGTATTCACGGATACGTAGATCTTCATGTAAATAGTTAGCAAATTCTTTTTCTGCATACCATTTAGCATCCCAATCACGGATGATGCCTACACGTAAGCCCGTTGGATTAATTTTTTGACCCACAGATTATCCCTCCTTCTTCTCTGATACCACGACTGTAATGTGGCTTGTGCGTTTCATAATTGGTGCTGCTGAACCTTTTGCACGTGGGCGGAAACGTTTCATTGTTGCCCCTTCGTTAACATAAGCTTCGCTGACTACCAAGTTTTCTACGTCTAAATCGTAGTTATGTTCTGCATTAGCTATAGCTGACATTAGCACTTTTTCAACTGCTGGTGATGCTCCACGTGGAGTGAATTTCAAAATTGAAATAGCTTCTCCAACGCTTTTTCCTCTAATAAGATCGACAACTAAACGAACTTTACGAGGTGCAATACGAACAGTTTTTGCTGTTGCTTTAGCTGTTGTAATTTGTTCTTGCATGAGTAATCCTCCCCTCGATATTAACGTCTAGTTCTTTTATCATCCGCAGCATGGCCACGGTATGTTCTTGTTGGTGCAAATTCACCTAATTTATGACCTACCATGTCTTCTTGAATGTAAACTGGAACATGTTTGCGTCCATCATAGACAGCAATTGTGTATCCTACAAAGCTTGGAAAAATTGTTGAGCGGCGTGACCACGTTTTAACAACAGATTTCTTTTCGCTTTTAGCTAATTCGTTCATTTTCTTCATCAAGTGTCCATCTACAAAAGGTCCTTTTTTTAGACTACGACCCATGTTTGAACCTCCTCCCACTGATAAGTTAACTGGCATGTGCCAATTAACTTAGAGTTATTTTTTCTTACGTCTACGAACAATAAATTTGTCTGATTTAGCTTTTGAATTACGAGTTTTCAAACCAAGAGCTGGTTTACCCCAAGGAGTCATTGGACTTGCATGTCCGATTGGAGCTTTACCTTCACCACCACCGTGTGGGTGATCGTTCGGGTTCATTACTGATCCACGTACAGTTGAGCGTTTGCCTAACCAACGAGAACGACCAGCTTTACCAATGTTAATCAATTCGTGTTGTTCGTTCCCAACAGAACCAACAGTAGCACGACATGTTCCTAAGATCATGCGAACTTCTCCTGAGTTTAAACGTACCAATACGTATTTTCCTTCTTTTCCTAACACTTGTGCGTTAGTTCCAGCAGAACGTACTAATTGTCCGCCTTTACCAGGTTTCAATTCGATGTTATGGATAACTGTACCTACTGGAATGTTTTCTAATGGCAATGCATTACCAGTTTTGATATCTGCATCTGCTCCAGAAAGAACATGTTGTCCAACTTCGATTCCTTTTGGTGCTATGATATACGTTTTAACTCCATCTGCATATTGTACTAACGCAATATTTGCAGAACGATTTGGATCGTATTCAACTGTTTTAACAATTCCTACGACACCGTCTTTATTACGTTTAAAGTCGATCACACGGTAATTGCGTTTATGGCCACCACCGCGGTGACGGACAGTAATTTTTCCATCGTTGTTACGACCAGCATTTCTTTTAATCGGCTCTAACAAAGTCTTTTCAGGCGTTGTTGAAGTGATTTCAGCGAAATCTGAACCAGTCATATTACGACGACCGTTTGTGGTAGGTTTATACTTTTTAATCGCCACGTGTTTTCCCTCCCGAATAGTATTTTGAAGTCTTAATTACGCTTCAAAAAATTGAATTTCTTTAGAATCATCTGTTAATGTCACGATTGCTTTACGACGTTTTTTTGTGTATCCAGCATATTTACCCATACGTTTTAATTTCCCACGTACGTTCATGATGTTTACATTTTTAACTTTAACGTCAAAAATTTCTTCAACCGCGTGTTTTACTAGCGTTTTATTAGCGCGAACATCCACTTCAAAAGTGAATTTTTTGTTATCTTGAGCAAGCATTGAAGCTTCTGTGATAACCGGGCGCTTGATTACGTCACGTACATCCATTATTGAAGAACCTCCTCTACCTTAGTAAGAGCAGTTTGTGTCAAAATCAGTTTGTTATGAGAAACAACGTCTAGTACAGTAACGTTGTCAGTAGTTACGACTGTAACTCCTGGAAGGTTACGTGCTGATAACATTGTAAAATCATTTCCGTCTTCTACAACTACTAATACTTTTGTATCAACGTTTAGATTTTTCAACACTTGTGCAAACTCTTTAGTTTTTGGTGCGTCAAAGTTCAATGCGTCAACAACGATTAAATCTTGATCGATCACTTTAGTAGAAAGAACAGATTTAATGGCTAAGCGACGAACTTTTTTAGGAAGCTTGTAGCTATATGAACGTGGAGTTGGTCCGAAGACTGTTCCACCGCCACGCCAGATTGGAGAACGAGTAGATCCTGCACGAGCACGACCTGTTCCCTTTTGACGCCATGGTTTACGTCCGCCACCGCTGACTTGGCCACGGCTTTTAACTGCATGAGTTCCTTGTCTTAATGAAGCACGTTGCATGATGATTGCATCAAACACAACGTTTTCGTTTGGTTCAATACCGAAAATAGAGTCGTTTAAAGTAACTTCGCCATTTTGAGTACCGTCTTGTTTGTATAATGCTAATTTTGGCATTCCTTGTTCCTCCTCTCTTAGTTAATTATTTAGCTGCTTTTTGGAAAGCAGATTTAATTTGGATTAAGGATTTTTTAGCTCCTGGTACGTTTCCTTTAATAAGAATAACGTTTTTCTCTGCATCTACGCGTACAATTTCAAGATTTTTGATTGTAATGCGTTCTCCGCCAGTACGACCAGGTAGTAAAGTTTGTTTAAATACACGAGCTGCGTTAGCGTCACCCAATGAACCAGGACGACGGTGGTGACGAGATCCATGTGCCATTGGTCCACGGCTATGTCCGTGACGTTTGATAACACCTTGGAATCCTTTACCTTTTGAAGTCCCCGTTACATTAACGAAGTCCCCAGCTGCGAAAGTATCAACAGTAATTTCTTTCCCTACTTCGTATTCTCCCAGCTCAACATCGTCAAATTCACGTATGAAGCGCTTAGGAGTAGCATTTGCTTTTGCTACATGACCTTTTGCAGGTTTGTTTGATAAAATATCGCGTTTGTCTTGGTAACCCAATTGAACGGCTTCGTAACCGTCGTTTTCCATTGTTTTAACTTGCAAAACAACGTTTGGTGTTGCTTCGATTACAGTTACAGGAATTAATTCTCCAGATTCTGTAAAAATTTGTGTCATACCTACTTTTTTGCCTAAGATTCCTTTGGTCATGAGTACACCTCCATTTTTTTAGTTTGTATTAAAGTTTGATCTCGATATCTACGCCTGATGGTAGATCAAGTTTTGTTAAAGCATCAACAGTTTTTGGTGTTGGATTGATGATATCAATCACACGTTTGTGTGTAAGCATTTCGAATTGCTCACGAGAATCTTTATATTTGTGAGTCGCACGAATCACAGTATAAAGGTTTCTTTCTGTTGGTAATGGAATTGGACCAGACACGCTAGCACCAGTTCTTTTAGCAGTTTCTACAATTTTCTCCGCTGATTGATCTAAAATGCGATGTTCATACGCTTTTAAACGGATACGAATTTTTTGTTTTGCCATCATTTTCCCTCCTTCGCCTAGTCTTAGAAATTAGACATTGCTCCACGAAAATTTTCCGATACACTCGCCGTGGCAAAGCGGCCGGGTGTGTCGCAACCTCTCGTTTCATAGCCGTTGGTTTCTTTTGAAACCCTAGTACGATTTCTTCTCTGAAATCAGCACCTGTTCAATTATACAAGATACCTCTTTTTTTTTCAAGCTTTATTTTATTTTATTTTCATTTTTTGGCCGTGTTGTTTTAATCAACTTTTTTACACGGCTTATATTATTATAGTAGAAACTAATTTTCAGCTCTATAAAAAGTCACGACAAGAAATGTTCAACGCCTCTTATCGTAACGGATAGCTCTTCATTTGTCCACTTTAACATCTTGATGTTTTCACTTTTTTAAAAAAAAAAATGGAGTGTCTAACCTTTTGAAATCAACTTAAACTTTGACGATCCAACCTTCAGGTGCAGGAACTTCTCCATACTGAATACCGGTTAATTCATTATACAATTTTTGCGTGATTGGCCCTACTTCTGTTTCACTATAAAAAACATGGAAATCTTCTTTATACTGGATGCCGCCAATCGGAGAAATAACCGCTGCTGTCCCGCAAGCCCCGGCTTCTGCAAATTGATCTAATTCGTCAACATAGACATCACTTTCTTCCACTTCCAGTCCTAAACGTTCTTTTGCTAGATACAACAAAGAATATTTTGTGGTACTTGGTAAAATGGAAGGAGAATAAGGAGTGATAAACTTGTGATCTTTTGTGATACCAAAAAAGTTTGCTGAACCGACTTCTTCGATTTTCGTATGGGTGATCGGATCAAGGTAAATGGCGTCACTAAAATTTCTCTTATGCGCTTCACTGCCAGGCAGCAAACTTCCGCCGTAGTTTCCGCCTACTTTTGCAGCACCTGTTCCATTACCAGCTGCACGGTCGTAGTCGGAGATCAAAAAGTTAGTCGGAATCAGACCACCTTTGAAATAGGAGCCTACAGGAATACAAAAAATAGAAAATAAATATTCGGAAGCTGGTTTAACGCCAATATTATCGCCTATGCCGATCATGTAAGGTCTAAGGTAAAGGGAACCGTCAGTGCCATATGGCGGAATATAAGCCTCATTCGCTTTAACAACCTGTTTAACCGCATCGATAAAAACAGATGTTGGAATAGTCGGCATTAACAAGCGACTGCAGCTGCGTTGCATTCTTTCAGCATTTTGGTCCGGCCGGAATAAATTGATACCACCATCTTTTGTACGATAAGCTTTCATACCTTCAAAAACGGTTTGTCCATAATGCAAAGCCGTTGAACCTTCGCTGATATGTACCTTATTGTCTTCTGTTAAGGTTCCATCATCCCATTTTCCATTTTTCCAATAAGATAGATAACGGTAATCAGTTTTAATGTAATTAAATCCTAAGTTTTCCCAATCAAGTTCTACAGTCTTACTCATCTTATCCACTCCTTGCTCTCTAATTGCTTTTCAGTATAACACGATTAGTAAAGTGTGAAAAATAAAGTTTTTTTCTTTTAATTTTTAAATAGGTTTTCAAATTGCTGATTGCTAAATGCTTATCTTAATACAGCTTTTTTTGTGGCATTTCAGTTATATCTACTAAATGAAGTAATGTTTGAAAAAAAGAAATTTTTTCAATATGTATAAAAAGTATAATAAAATCGACTAAAAAGCCTGCTTTTGAACAACCCATACAAGAATCCCTCTAGACTTGCCCATCTTCGCCTATTCTAATAGACAAAAAATCCAGTTAAAAAGTCAAAACTGCCTTTATTTATTTTTTAAAAAATAAAAACCCCCGCACCGATAACGATGCGGGGGTTTTTTCGTCTGAACACGCTCTATCACTGATAGAGTCTTTTAAATCTTTTGTGCAGCTGTTATTAAGCTTCGATTGAAGCTACAACGCCAGCTCCAACAGTACGTCCACCTTCACGGATAGTGAATTTAGTACCTGGGTCGATAGCGATAGGTGCGATCAATTCAACGTTGATTGTAACGTTGTCTCCTGGCATAACCATTTCAGTACCTTCTGGTAACTCAACAACACCAGTTACGTCAGTTGTACGGAAGTAGAATTGTGGGCGGTAGTTTGCGAAGAATGGAGTGTGACGTCCGCCTTCTTCTTTTGATAAGATATAAACTTCGCCTGTAAATTTAGTATGTGGAGTGATTGAACCTGGTTTAGCTAATACTTGACCACGTTGGATGTCTTCACGAGCAACCCCACGTAATAAAGCACCAATGTTGTCCCCTGCTTGAGCAAAGTCTAACAATTTACGGAACATTTCAACACCAGTTACAGTAGATTTAGTTGTTGCTTCGTGGATTCCGATGATTTCAACTTCTTCACCGACTTTGATTTGTCCAGCTTCTACACGTCCTGTAGCAACTGTTCCACGTCCAGTGATTGAGAATACATCCTCAACTGGCATCATGAATGGTTTTTCAGTATCACGTTCTGGAGTTGGAATGTAAGTGTCTACAGCTTCCATCAAGTCCATGATTTTGTCTTCGTATTCTGCTTCGCCTTCAAGAGCTTTAAGAGCAGAACCAGCAATAACTGGAGTGTCGTCTCCTGGGAATTCGTATTCTGTTAATAAGTCACGAACTTCCATTTCAACTAATTCTAGTAATTCTTCGTCATCAACCATGTCAACTTTGTTTAAGAAAACAACGATGTATGGAACACCAACTTGGCGAGACAATAGAATGTGTTCACGTGTTTGAGGCATTGGGCCATCAGCAGCAGATACTACTAAGATAGCTCCGTCCATTTGTGCAGCACCAGTGATCATGTTTTTAACATAGTCAGCATGGCCTGGGCAGTCTACGTGTGCGTAGTGACGGTTTTCAGTTTCGTATTCAACGTGAGAAGTTGAGATTGTGATTCCACGTTCACGTTCTTCTGGAGCTCCATCGATAGAAGCGTAGTCTTTAGCAGTACTTACGAAGCCTTTTTTAGCTAATACAGTAGTAATAGCAGCTGTTAAAGTAGTTTTACCATGGTCAACGTGTCCGATAGTACCAATATTAACATGTGGTTTTGAGCGATCATATTTTTCTTTTGCCATTTTAGTAATTTCCTCCTCGAATTGGGTTTTATTATTTAGATGGGAAAAACGTCAGTCTTTGCCCATCATTTGTAAAAAGTATACCTATTATTGTCGTGAAAAGCAACACCTAACCATTACATTAAGCTTATGCTTCTCCGCCGTTTTTCTTGATGATTTCTTCAGAAATAGATTTTGGAACATCTTCATAATGATCAAATGTCATTGAGAATGTACCGCGACCTTGAGTTGAAGAACGTAAAGCAGTAGCATAACCAAACATTTCAGCCAAAGGAATGGTTCCTTTAACGATTGTTGTGTTTCCACGTACTTCAGAACCTTCGATACGTCCGCGACGAGCAGAAATATGTCCCATTACATCTCCTAAATAATCTTCAGGAATTGTGATTTCAACAGCCATCATTGGTTCTAGAATTACTGGGTTTGCTTTTTTAGCAGCGTTTTTAAGTGCCATTGAAGCAGCTACTTTAAAGGCTGTTTCATTTGAATCGACATCATGGTATGAACCATCATAAAGTTTTGCTTTAATATCCACTAATGGATAACCAGCAAGAACCCCGTTGTCTAATGAAGCTTCTAATCCAGCTTTTACTGCTGGGATGTATTCACGAGGAACAACCCCACCAACGATTGCATCTTCAAACTCGAAGCCTTTTCCTTCTTCATTAGGAGAAAATTCAATCCATACGTGACCGTATTGACCTTTACCACCTGATTGACGAACGAATTTACCTTCTGCTTGAGTAGAACCGCGGAATGTTTCACGGTAAGAAACTTGTGGAGCACCAACAGTTGCGTCAACATTGAATTCACGTTTCATACGGTCAACAATGATGTCTAAGTGCAATTCTCCCATACCAGCAATGATTGTTTCGCCAGTTTCATGGTCAGTTTCAGCACGGAAAGTTGGATCTTCTTCAGCAAGTTTTTGTAAAGCAACACCCATTTTATCTTGGTCAGCTTTTGATTTAGGTTCAATCGCTACTTGGATAACTGGTTCAGGGAATTCCATTGATTCTAAGATAACTTGTTCTTTTTCATCACATAAAGTATCACCAGTTGTTGTATTTTTCAAACCAACTGCTGCTGCGATATCTCCAGCAAATACTTCAGGAATTTCGCTACGAGAGTTCGCATGCATTTGTAAGATACGACCTACACGTTCACGTTTTCCTTTAGATGAGTTTTGAACATAAGAACCAGCTTGTAAAGTACCTGAGTAAACACGGAAGAACGTTAAACGTCCAACAAATGGATCTGTCATTACTTTAAATGCTAATGCTGAGAAAGGTTCGTTGTCATCTGCATGACGTAAAACAACTTCATCAGTATCCATAAGTGTTCCTTCGATAGCTTTAACATCAAGCGGTGATGGAAGATAGTCAATAACTGCATCAAGCATTAATTGAACACCTTTGTTTTTAAACGCTGAACCACAAAGAACTGGATAAAAATCAACATTAACTGTTGCAGTCCGAATAGCTTTTTTCAATTCGTCTTGAGAAATTTCTTCACCTTCAAGGTATCTCT
The DNA here is from genome assembly GCF_000744825.1 of Carnobacterium mobile DSM 4848. Taxonomy (NCBI): domain Bacteria; kingdom Bacillati; phylum Bacillota; class Bacilli; order Lactobacillales; family Carnobacteriaceae; genus Carnobacterium; species Carnobacterium mobile. The sequence continues at coordinate 1,844,746 of NZ_JQMR01000001.1, read as the reverse complement.
CCATCAAATCTTCATCAGTTTCCGCAACAGCTTCAACTAATTTTGTACGCCATTCTTCAGCAAGTTCTTGGTAGTCTGCTGGAATTTCTTCTTCACGAATGTTCATACCTAAATCGTCTTCGTAAATTTCAGCTTTCATTTTAACTAAATCGATGATACCTGTAAAGTTGTCTTCAGCACCGATCGGTAATTGGATCGGATGTGCGTTAGCTTGCAAACGGTCATGAATAGTTCCGACAGAATATAAGAAATCTGCACCAGTTTTATCCATTTTGTTTACAAAGACAATACGAGGTACCCCATAAGTTGTTGCTTGACGCCAAACTGTTTCAGTTTGAGGTTCAACACCTGATTGAGCATCAAGTAAAGCAACTGCACCATCTAATACACGAAGAGAACGTTCAACTTCAACAGTGAAGTCCACGTGACCAGGTGTATCGATGATGTTAACGCGATGGTCGGCCCAAGCAGCAGTAGTTGCAGCAGAAGTGATTGTAATACCACGTTCTTGTTCTTGTTCCATCCAGTCCATTTGTGAAGCCCCTTCATGGGTTTCGCCAATTTTATGGATACGGCCAGTATAATAAAGGACACGCTCAGTCGTTGTTGTTTTACCAGCATCGATATGGGCCATGATCCCAATATTACGGGTTTTTTCTAGAGAAAATTCTCTTTTTGCCATCTTGTAATAACACCTCTCTTACTTAGATTTTCTTTGCATTAAATACACATTTTCCTTATAAAGGCATGGCTTCCAAATAAGGAACCCAGCCTTCTTGAGAAAATCTTACCAGCGGTAATGAGCGAAAGCTTTGTTGGCTTCAGCCATTTTATGTGTATCTTCACGTTTTTTAACTGCTGCTCCAGTATTGTTTGCAGCATCCATAATTTCTTTAGCAAGACGTTGTTCCATAGTATCTTCTCCACGTAGACGTGAATAGTTTACTAACCAACGAAGCGCAAGAGCTGTACGACGTTCTGGACGAACTTCAACTGGAACTTGGTAGTTAGAACCCCCAACACGACGAGCTTTAACTTCTAGAACAGGCATGATGTTTTTCATCGCTTGTTCAAACACTTCCATAGGATCGTTGCCAGTTTGTTCTTTAACAATATCAAGTGAACTGTAAAGAATAGTAGCAGCCTTTCCACGTTTTCCATCAACCATCAAACGGTTGATTAAACGAGTAGCTAATTTAGAATTATATATTGGATCAGGTAATACATCACGTTTAGTAACAGGACCTTTACGAGGCATCCAAATTCCTCCTTTCAATCATAATTTATGAGTATTTTATTTTATGTTCAGTTTTTAATGTAACGTTTAGTTTTTAGGTTTTTTAGCACCATATTTAGAACGGCTTTGTTTACGATCTGTAACACCAGCAGTATCTAAAGCACCACGAACGATGTGGTAACGTACCCCTGGTAAATCTTTAACACGTCCTCCACGGATAAGTACAACACTATGTTCTTGCAAGTTATGTCCTTCTCCTGGGATATATGCTGTTACTTCAATTAAGTTAGACAAACGAACACGTGCATATTTACGTAACGCTGAGTTAGGTTTTTTAGGAGTCATTGTTCCCACACGAGTACAAACACCACGCTTTTGAGGTGAGTTTGCTGTTGTTTGTTTTTTTCTTTTACTGTTATATCCTCTGTTTAAAGCAGGAGATTCTGATTTTCCAGCTTTAGATTTACGAGGGCTACGAACTAATTGATTAATTGTAGGCATTGGTAATTTCCTCCTTCCCTGTGTTTATCTTTTTAGTCCACACATCCAGGCGGTTCTTTTTGCAGCAAAAAAATAGTGCTGAAAATCGCAACCAGCTTTGCTTGTGGAAATATTGGCCCTTGTACCAGTCAGAACGACCGATAGACAGGAATCTGTATACAAAAGCACCTTGTGAATCATACCATGTCTTTTTTTTTTTGTCAATAAAAGGCAACAACTTTTTTAAAATAATTATTTTGTTCAGAAACTTGCGACTTTGAACATAAAAAATACCTCAAGGAAAAGCTTACTTGACATATCGATAAAATTTCAACCTGCTTATGACACTCAAAAAGATTTGCTTTATCAGATATTTCCACTGTCAAATATGAGGCGATATCTGTCACTTTTTACCTATAAAATGTACCCTCTTTTATTAACTTTCTTAAAAATAATGTTTTGTTTAAAATCTGCGTACATTTCTTATAGCTAACAAAAGCATACACAAGAAAGCTGGGTGAATCAAAAGATGTTCGAATTTGCATACTTTTTATTGATTGGTTGGCTGGGTTGCTGTTTTGGTTCTTTTTTTATGGTCGTCGGTTTAAGGATTCCTTTAGGAGAATCTATTATCCGACCTGCTTCTCATTGCACACATTGCCAGCATACGCTTGGTCCTATGGAATTGATTCCTATTTTTTCTTTTCTACTTCAAAAAGGACGATGTCGTTATTGCCGCACTCCATTTTCGTTCTATTATCTTTTAATCGAGATTGGGGCCGGGCTGCTTTTTATTCTGATTGCATTTTTTTTTGCTGCACAGCCGCAAGACCTTTTTTTAATGTACGTGCTGGCTGCTTTTAGCTTGGTTTTCAGCATAACCGATCTGCATTATCGATTATTACCAGATTCGCTTATGGCTTTTTTCTTCATGTTGGTAATGATCGGCCGAATTTGGTATCATCCGCTCACGATTTCCTATTATCTATTCAGCGGGCTTTTCTATTTTAGTCTGTTTTATATCTTATACTATCTGACAAATCAAGCCATTGGCGGAGGTGATGTGAAGCTGTTTGGCGTGCTTGGTTTATTGTTGGGTTTCAGACTTATGCTGTTTACCCTTTTTGCCGCTTCTTTATCGCTATTGCTGCTTGCCAGTATTCTCTTGCTGTTTAAAAAAATCACACGTCAAACCTTTCTGCCGTTTGCACCTTTCATCTTTTTCGGTGTCTTCATTTCTATCCGGTATGGTGATGCTTTCTTAACATTAGCTGAGAAACTTTTTAATTGATCCCATCAAACAGGGCAAAAGCATGCTTACTCCTTTTGCCCTGACAGTTTTTAACTTGGTTTACTATCCCTCAGCTGTTACTTTCAGCAAAATGCGCCCTCGTCCATGTCCAGTCTCGCTTTGTAGTGCAGCTTCTTGTACCTTTTCCAATGGATAAATCTTTTTGATTTCCGTTTTGATTGTTCCTTCAGCCATCAATTCGGCTAGTTGATCCAGTTCGCTCAGTGTTGGGCTCTCTTGATTATCTATTCCTTGGACCCCATGCTCGACCGCCGCTTGCGGATTGTGAATACCAACTAAACTGACTAACTTCCCACCCGGTTTGATAACATCCCAAGATCGGTCTTGAGTTTCGCCACCAATCAAATCAATAACTAAATCAACATCCGCTACTTCTTCTTCAAAGCGTTGTTGTTTATAATCAATCGTTTGATCTGCACCTAATTCTTTTAAAAAGCTCTGGTTAGCAGCTGAAGCTGTTCCAATGACTTCTGCTCCTTTCCATTTAGCCAGCTGAACGGCATAATGTCCGACCCCACCAGCCGCTGCATGAATCAAGACACGTTGACCTGCTTGTAAATCGCCTTGCGTAAATAAAGCTTTCCAGGCTGTTTCCGCACCGGCAATAATTGTAGCCGCATGTTCAAATGAAAGATGCTTTGGCTTGTGGTTCAAAGTTGTTACGGGAATAGTGGCTTTTTCTTTATAGGCTCCGCGTTTTGTCCTGCCAAAAACGGCATCGCCGACTTTAAAATCTGTAACATCTTTCCCAATTTGTTCAATTATTCCGGAAGCCGCAATGCCAGGAGTATAAGGAAATCGTTTCTTACCTGCTTTACCTTGTCGGATTTTCCAGTCGATCGGCAATACTCCTGCATATGCGACTTTAATCAGGACTTCATCGTCTTTTGGTATGGGAATCTCAATTTCTTCTATTTTTAATACGTCCGGTCCGCCAAATTCGTTGACTCGTACAGCTTTCATCACTAGCCCTTCTTTCTTTTAGACCAAATACTTTTAATCAACAAAGTAAGTGGTGTGGACGAATTTAACTTCAAGAAATTCTTCAATCCCATAGTGTCCATTCTCACGACCTAAACCAGAATGTTTTACGCCGCCAAAAGGTGTTTCTGACTGAGAAACTTGCGTATTGTTGACTCCTACTAATCCATACTCTAAAGCTCGACTCACTTTTTCAGCACGACGCAAGTCAGTAGTGAAAACGTAAGAAGCCAAACCGAAGTTGGTATCATTAGCCATTTGAATCACGTCATCTTCTTCTTCAAATTCAATCAGCGGAACGACTGGACCAAACGTTTCTTCATAGAATATATCCATTTCTTTCGTTACGCCATCGACGACAGTTGGCTGATAAAAGAATCCTTTTTCATATTCTCCTTCTGTCAAGCGACCACCACCGACAGGAATGTCTGCACCTTTATTTTTTGCATCCGCTAATTGAGCATCAATCGTTTCACGAGCTTCTTCATTGATTAGCGAGCCTACCGTCACTTCATCTAGCCCATTCCCGACCTTCACTTGAGAAACAGCTTGATTTAAAGCAGCCGTGAATTCTTTTTTGATCGATTTTTCGACAAAAATACGGTTAGGCGATGTACAAGCTTGCCCATTGTTCCTGAATTTCATAGCTACTAATGTCTTGACCGTTTCTTCGATCGGTGCATCTGCAAAAACAATAAACGGTGCATGCCCGCCTAATTCTAATGAGATTTTTTTCAAGGTAGCCCCGCACTGTTCATACAATTGCTGCCCTACCTTGGTTGAGCCGGTAAACGTTAATTTGCGAACATCATTACTATCCGTTAAGGCTTTACCGATATCACTTGATGGCCCTATTACCAAATTAGCTACGCCTGCCGGCAGACCAGCTTGTTCGAATAACTCAAATATCGCGATAGCAGATAGCGGTGTGCTGCTGGCTGGTTTCAAAATAATCGTGCACCCGGCTGAGATAGCAGGCGATATCTTCCGTATGATCATGTTGGATGGAAAATTCCACGGAGTGATGGCTCCGACAACACCTATCGGCTGTTTTTTAACTTCAAATTTGTGGTTGTTAGGAGCAGGAATCGTTTCACCATAGATCCTTCTAGCTTCCTCAGCATTCCAATGCATATTTTCGACGTTTGTTTCGATCTCGCCTTTTGCTTCTGCCAGTGGTTTGCCTTGTTCTAGCGTCATAATCAGTGCTAGTCGGTCTGCATTTTCTTCCATTAAATCCGCAATTTTGTGCAGAATGTTCACTCTTTCTTTCAGTTCCATTCCTGACCATACCGGAAAAGCTGCTTTTGCTGCTGCAATAGCTTTTTCAGTATCAGCTGTATTGGCTTGTGCCACTTTGATTAATTCTTCGCCAGTAGCAGGATTGTTGACTGCTTTGCTTTCCAGCGAACCTGTTGTCCATTGCCCATTAATATATAACCCTGTTTGCATATCCGGTAATTTTTTTCGTGTACTCTCCACTTAAAACACTCCTTCAATTTTTTTGGTTTTTATATTTCTACTCATTAATTAGCATAGCACACCTTTTTGCTCACAGAAAATAATGTCACTTCCAGCTAAGTAGCCAAACAAAAAAAGCGGACAAGGCTTGAACGCTAGACAGTGAATACCAAAACTTATAATACCCTACTCAATGAAAAAAGGCCGTTCAGCTGATTTTATCAACTGAACGGCCTTTTAACTTATTTTATCTGTTTGGTTCCTTTTGGTCATTGATGCTGTAAACATTTTCGCTTACTACGCCAATTCCTTTAGGTTCCATTTTACGGTATTTCGCCATTCCGGTACCAGCTGGAATGATTTTCCCGATGATAACATTTTCTTTCAACCCTAATAGTGGATCACGTTTTCCGCGAATAGCAGCATCCGTTAAGACACGTGTCGTTTCTTGGAACGAAGCAGCAGATAAGAAGCTGTTTGTTTCCAATGAAGCTTTCGTGATTCCTAATAAGACCGGACGAGCTGTCGCTGGAACGCCGCCAGCTAATAAAGTTTTGTTGTTTTCTTCTGTGAAGTCGTGGATATCGATTAATGTACCTGGCAAGACATCTGTTTCACCTGGATCCATCACTCGTACTTTACGCAACATTTGACGAACCATTACTTCGATATGTTTGTCCCCGATTTCTACCCCTTGCATACGGTATACTTTTTGAACTTCACGTAATAGATAGTTTTCGACTGAAAGAACGTCGCTGACGCTTAATAATTGTTTAGGGTCAATTGATCCTTCAATTAAGCGTGTACCCCGTTCGATCTTATCGCCTTCAACTACTTTCATCCGCGAGATAAACGGAACTTGGTAGCTGCGTGTATCTGTTTCTCCTTTAACGGTCACTTCTTTTGTACGGTCAGCTGGGTTTTCATCAATAGAGATAACTTCCCCGGTTACTTCCGTAATAACGGATTGACCTTTAGGGTGACGCGCTTCGAAGATTTCTTGAATACGAGGAAGCCCTTGAGTAATATCGTCTCCGGCAACCCCACCGGTATGGAATGTACGCATGGTTAATTGAGTACCAGGTTCTCCAATTGATTGAGCAGCGATGGTTCCGACTGCTTCTCCAACTTCAACTTCTGAACCGGTTGCCAAGTTACGACCATAACAATACTTACATACACCGTGTTTTGTATTACAAGTGAATACGGAACGAATCGTAACTGATTCAATTCCAGCATCTATGATTTGTTTAGCAATATCTTCTGTAATGATTTCATTGTTCTTGATAATCACTGAACCGTCTCTAGGATCGAAGACTGTTTTACGAGTGTAACGTCCCAATAAACGTTCTTCTAATGTTTCAATGACTTCATTGCCTTCTTTAATTGCCATGATTTCTAATCCACGGTCTGTACCACAATCTGTTTCACGAATGATTACATCTTGTGCCACATCTACTAAACGACGTGTCAAGTAACCTGAGTCAGCCGTTTTCAGAGCGGTATCGGTCATTCCTTTACGAGCTCCATGAGTAGAAATAAACATTTCTAAGACAGATAACCCTTCACGGAAGTTAGAAGTGATCGGTAATTCCATGATTTGTCCATTCGGAGCAGCCATCAATCCACGCATCCCAGCAAGCTGAGTAAAGTTGGAGATGTTACCACGGGCACCAGAGTCACTCATCATGAAGATCGGGTTGCGGTCATCTAAACTTTCCATCAATTTGATTTGAATACGGTCTTTAGCAGCATTCCAAATAGTAATAACACGTTCATAACGTTCTTCGTCTGTAATCAAACCACGACGGAATTGTTTGGTGATATTTTCTACTTCGCCATGCGCTTCATCTAAGATTTGTTGTTTTTCTTCTAATACTACAATATCAGCAATCCCTACTGTGATTCCGGCGATTGTTGAATATTTATAGCCTAAATCTTTCATCTTATCTAGCATTTTTGAAGTTTCAGCAATTTTGAATCGTTTGAATACTTCAGCAATGATGTTTCCTAGATTTTTCTTCTTGAATGGTTTGATCAATTCTTGTTCTTTAATATGAGCAGGAATATCTGTTCCAGCTTCAACAAAATAGTTGTCTGGCGTAGCCACTTCAAGATTGCTTTGAGTTGGTTCATTCAAGTATGGGAATTCACCTGGCATGATTTCATTGAAGATCAATTTACCAACCGTTGTGATCAGCATTTTATCTTTTTGCCATTCAGTAAATGGTTTTTCAGGAATATCTACTGCACGAATACCGATCCGTGAATGTAGATGTACATATCCGCTACGGTAAGCAATCATTGCTTCATTTAAGCTGCTGAATGTCATACCTTCGCCTTCACGTCCTGCTTCTTCCATTGTTAAATAATAGTTCCCCAAGACCATATCTTGAGAAGGTGTAACAACTGGTTTTCCATCTTTTGGATTCAAGATGTTTTGAGCAGCCAGCATCAACATGCGTGCTTCAGCTTGAGCTTCATCACTTAAAGGAACGTGAACGGCCATTTGGTCACCATCGAAGTCGGCATTGTATGCTTCACAAACTAATGGATGCAGACGAATCGCTTTACCTTCTACAAGGACTGGTTCAAAAGCTTGGATACCTAGTCTATGCAATGTTGGTGCCCGGTTCAACAGAACAGGGTGTTCACGGATAACTTCTTCTAGAATAGCCCAGATGGCATCATCTTGACGATCGATTTTACGTTTTGCGTTTTTGATATTGCTGGCAATATCGCGCGCAACTAATTCACGCATAACAAATGGTTTGAATAATTCAATAGCCATTTGCTTTGGTAAACCACATTGGTACATTTTAAGTGTTGGTCCAACAACGATAACGGAACGGCCTGAATAGTCAACACGTTTTCCTAATAAGTTTTGACGGAAACGACCTTGTTTTCCTTTTAGCATATGTGACAATGATTTCAATGGACGGTTACCTGGTCCAGTAACTGGACGTCCGCGACGACCATTATCGATCAAAGCATCAACAGCTTCTTGTAACATCCGTTTTTCATTTTGGACGATAATATTTGGAGCCATTAAATCTAATAGACGTTTCAAGCGGTTGTTACGGTTGATTACACGACGGTATAAATCATTTAAATCACTTGTTGCAAAACGTCCGCCTTCTAATTGAACCATGGGGCGTATTTCTGGCGGGATAATTGGAATAACATCCATAACCATCCAAGATGGTTGGTTGCCTGAATGACGGAATGCTTCCAAGATATCTAAACGGCGAATAGCACGTGTACGTTTTTGACCTTGTGCTGATTTTAATTCTTCTTTTAATTCAGCTACTTCTTTTTCCACATTCACATCGTTTAATAATTGCTTAATGGCTTCTGCTCCCATTTCAGCTTGGAATTCATTTCCATATTGCTCACGACGTTCGCGGTATTCTCTTTCAGTCAGCAACTGTTTCTTTTCCATCGGAGTATTACCAGGTTCGATTACTACATAAGAAGCAAAGTATATAACTTCTTCAAGTGCACGAGGGCTCATGTCTAATACAAGTCCCATCCGGCTCGGAATTCCTTTGAAATACCAAATATGGGTAACAGGTGCTGCTAGTTCGATATGACCCATCCGTTCACGACGTACTTTTGAACGAGTAACTTCTACGCCACAGCGGTCACAAACAATTCCTTTGTAACGGATACGTTTGTATTTTCCACAAGCACATTCCCAGTCTTTTGAAGGTCCGAAAATACGTTCACAGAATAAACCGTCGCGTTCAGGTTTTAATGTACGATAGTTAATGGTTTCAGGTTTTTTTACTTCTCCATAAGACCAACTGCGAATCTTATCTGGAGAGGCCAAACCAATTTGCATGCTTTCAAAATTATTAACGTCTATCAAGGGGCCTACCTCCCTTTATTTTTGTCGAGCTGCCCTATCTGCTCTGTTTTATGGTTCATTACAAAATTCAGCAGAAATTTATCCGCATCTTTTTAATTGAGCTGCAAACAACAGCTTCTCGAGAAAAAGATAAAACTATTTGAAATCAAAGATTTCTTCAACTTTTCCTATTTTCTTGTCGAAGCTAAACGTTGTTTTTCGCATCTTATTTTAATTGAGCTACGCGCCACAGCTTTTCATCAAAATAGATAATCTTTCAGGAAATGAAACATTTCCGTCAAGATTCCTAATTTTGAATCGAAGCTCCCAAATGGCGCTTCGCATCTTGTTTTAATTGAGCTGCACGCTCTAGCTCTTCGGAAAAAAGATGAAATTGTCCTCAAGGCTTACAGCCTTTTGCGGGAATTTCCCTATTTTTCTGTCAGAGCTGAACAGAGCGCTCCGCATCTTTAATCTTGTAGTCTTTCTTGTTCGGTTGCTTCTGCACGGATTTTTTCTTGTTCTTCAGCATATTTGCTCAGTGCATCGATGTTTACAATGTCATCGTCATCATCCATATCGCGTAATTCGATTTCTTCATCATCTGGGTTCAATACTTTCATATCTAATCCCAAAGCTTGTAATTCTTTCACTAATACGCGGAATGATTCAGGAACACCTGGTTTTGGAATTGGTTCGCCTTTGACGATTGCTTCATAAGTTTTCACACGGCCGACCACGTCATCGGATTTGTACGTAAGGATCTCTTGCAGCGTATAAGCAGCGCCATAAGCTTCAAGTGCCCATACTTCCATTTCACCAAAACGTTGTCCACCGAATTGAGCTTTACCACCCAATGGTTGTTGTGTAACTAATGAGTAAGGTCCTGTTGAACGTGCATGTAATTTGTCATCAACCATATGGGCCAATTTAATCATGTACATAACACCAACAGAGATCCGGTTATCAAATGGTTCCCCTGTACGTCCATCGTATAATACGGTTTTCGCATCTGAAGACATTCCAGCTTCTTTAACAGTTTCCCAAACATCTGTATCGCTTGCGCCATCAAATACTGGAGTAGCAATGTGAATGCCAAGTTGGCGTGCTGCCATTCCGATGTGCAGTTCTAATACTTGTCCGATGTTCATCCGAGATGGTACCCCTAATGGGTTCAACATAATATCAACTGGTGTTCCATCAGGCATAAACGGCATATCTTCTTCCGGCATGATTAAAGAGACAACCCCTTTATTACCATGACGTCCAGCCATTTTATCCCCTTCATTGATTTTACGTTTTTGTACAATGTAAACACGAACCAGCATGTTTACTCCTGGAGATAATTCGTCGCCGGCTTCACGTGTAAAGATTTTTACATCATGAACCGTTCCGCCACCACCATGTGGTACACGAAGAGAAGTATCACGTACTTCACGTGCTTTTTCTCCAAAAATAGCATGTAATAGACGTTCTTCTGCAGATAGTTCAGTTACTCCCTTAGGCGTGACTTTCCCTACTAACAAGTCGCCATCTTTAACTTCAGCTCCAATACGGATAATACCCATTTCATCTAAATCTTTTAATGCATCTTCACCGACGTTTGGAATTTCACGAGTGATCTCTTCAGGTCCAAGTTTTGTATCACGTGCTTCTGATTCATATTCTTCAATATGGATTGAAGTGTAAACATCATCTTTGACTAGACGTTCGCTCATAATGATCGCATCTTCATAGTTATACCCTTCCCAAGTCATGAAGGCTACTAATGGGTTTTGACCTAATGCCATTTCACCATTTTCCATAGAAGATCCATCAGCTAAGATTTCGCCTTTTTCTACGCGATCACCTTTAGCTACGATTGGACGTTGGTTATAACAAGTTCCAGCATTTGAACGACGGAATTTTGTTACCGTATATTTGTCTAAAGCACCATTGTTTTGACGGACACGGATTTCTTTCGCATCCACATATTCAACGATACCGTCATTTTGACAGATCATTGCGGCACCAGAATCTTTTGCAGCTACATATTCCATCCCAGTTCCAACTAGTGGAGCTTGTGGTTTGATTAACGGAACGGCTTGACGCTGCATGTTTGCACCCATCAAAGCCCGGTTACTGTCATCATTTTCCAAGAAAGGAATACAAGCTGTCGCTACAGCAACTACTTGCTTAGGCGAAACATCCATATAGTCGACACGACTGATTGGAACTTCTAAGTTTTCTTCGACATAACGAGCCAGCACAACATCATTTGCAAATGTGCCGTCTTCATTTAATTTGGCGTTTGCTTGTGCTACTACATAAGCATCTTCTTCATCAGCTGTTAAGTAATCGATTGTGTCGGTTACTTTACCTGTTTCACGGTCTACACGGCGATAAGGCGTTTCGATAAAACCAAATTTATTTACTTTTGCATAACTGGACAAGCTGTTGATCAATCCAATATTCGGACCTTCTGGTGTTTCAATCGGACACATACGGCCATAGTGAGAATAGTGAACGTCACGAACTTCGTATCCAGCTCGGTCTCTAGTCAATCCGCCGGGTCCTAAAGCAGACAAACGACGTTTATGTGTTAATTCACCTAATGGATTGGTTTGATCCATAAACTGCGATAGTTGAGAAGAACCAAAGAATTCTTTGATAGCTGCTACAACTGGACGAATATTGATCAGTTGTTGCGGTGTAACAGTGGCCATATCTTGAATGGACATCCGTTCACGAACCACACGTTCCATCCGAGATAAACCGATCCGGTATTGGTTTTGTAATAATTCACCAACTGAACGAATACGACGGTTACCTAAATGGTCAATATCGTCTACATTGCCGATACCTTCTTGTAAATTAAAGAAATAATTCATAGAAGCTAGGATGTCAGCAGGTGTAGCATTTTTGATTTCTGTCGAAATTACGCCGTTTCCAATGACATTTACGATTCGCTCAGCGTCTTTAGGAGAATACACTTTCACTACTTGAACTGTAACGGGTTCTGTTACAACTGCATCTTCTGACGGGTAGTAAGTAACACTATTTAATCCCGCATCTAGATAAGGATCTAAAATATCCATTTGATCACGGTCTAATTTGGTTCCTTCTTCAATCAGAATTTCTCCTGTTTCAGGATCAACCAATGTTTCAGCTAATGTCAAATTGAATAAACGGGTCTTTAAGTTTAATTTTTTATTTACTTTATAACGGCCAACATTTGCCAAGTCATAACGTTTTGGATCAAAAAAGCGAGCAGTCAGTAAACTTCTTGAGCTGTCTGCTGTTTTGGGTTCACCTGGACGTAACCGTTCATAGACATCTTTCAAAGCTTCTTCTGTCCGTGAATCACTTGCATTTTTGTGCAAGTCTTTTTCTAACGTTAAACGCAAGCTTTCGTTGTCGCCAAAAATTTCAAGAATTTCATCATCTGAGCCAAATCCTAATGCGCGAACTAAAACAGATAAAGGAATTTTACGTGTGCGGTCGATCCGAACGTAAGAAATATCTTTTGCATCTGTTTCATATTCCAACCATGCGCCGCGGTTTGGAATTAAAGTAGTACCGAAGCCTTCTTTACCATTTTTATCTAATTTACTATGGAAGTAAACGCCTGGCGAACGGACTAATTGAGAGACGATAACCCGTTCAGCTCCATTAATAACAAAAGTACCCATATCCGTCATCAACGGGAAGTCACCAAAGAAAACTTCTTGGTCTTTTACTTCACCGGTTACTTTATTAACTAAACGTAATTTTACATAGATAGGTGCTGAATAGTTTGCATCATGAGAACGAGCTTCTTCAACGGTATATTTAGATTCTTGCAATTGGTAGTCCAGAAACTCTAATGATAAGTTCCCAGCGAAATCTTCGATTGGAGAAATGTCTTTGAACATTTCACGCAATCCTTCATCTAAGAACCATTGGTAGGAATTGGTTTGAATTTCAATCAAATTTGGAAGTTCTAATACTTCGCTGATTCGCGCGAAACTTCTACGTGTACGGTGTTTTCCGTAATTTACTAAGTGGCCTGCCAACCTGTTCACCCCTCAAAATGTTTTGAATGTGTCCGCAGCTGCCAAAATTCCCGTCCCAACAAGACATTACAACCACGTAACAAATATTATTGTTACGTGACATCTCGTTATTGACCTTATTTTTTGACAAAAAAAAACCAAAAGAGTCGTGAACTTTAAAATAAAAATCACATTTTCTTTTGTTTTTCTTTAAAAAACCTAGTCTGGACAATATTTCAGAACTCGGTTATCTCTACTCGACACACTTACTGCATTAGATTATTTTACATTATTAAAATCAAAAAGTCAAGCACTCCTGACCGATTATCAACTCTTTAACTTACTTGTTTTTTGCTTTGGATAATCCAGTAGCCTTTTTCTTTACTGATGACCTCTGCGTTCCCAAAAGCTTCTTCCATTTTCGCTTTAGCACTCGGAGCACCTTGCTTTTTTTGAATAACAACGGTCAGCGTTCCTTGCGGCTTAAGTCGGTCAACTGCACCTGTTAAAATACCATGAACCACCGATTTTCCAGCCCGGATAGGCGGATTGCTGACGATAGCTGCAAAAGAATGTCCTTCTACTTGTTCATACATATTAGAAACATGGATATTGATATTAGTGATGCGATTATTAGAAGCGTTTTGTTTCGCTAAGTTAAGCGCACGTTCATTTACGTCGACCATTTCAACCGTCCGGTCAGTCGCTTCTTTTGCGAAAGCCAAACCCATTGGGCCATAGCCGCACCCTACATCCAGTATATCGCCTTCTATCGTTGAAGCTAGATCCATCGTTTCGATTAACAAACGAGATCCAAAGTCCACTGTTTTTTTCGAAAATACGCCTAGATCCGTCACAAATTTAAACGCTTGCCCACGCAAGGTATAAGACCAAGCTGACTGTTCGCTTGCAGCTTGCGGTTTATTCGTAAAATAATGATCTGCCATTTTACTCCTCCTTTACTTTACCTGTAGAAAAAAAAGACACGCAGTGAACTGCGTGTCTCAAAAGTATTCTATCTAAAAGCGCTGATTATTTAAGTGTGATAGTTGCGCCAGCTGCTTCTAATGATTCTTTCATAGCTTCAGCGTCTTCTTTAGATACGCCTTCTTTAAGTGGTGCAGGAGCTCCATCAACTAAAGCTTTAGCTTCTTTCAAGCCTAAACCAGTTGCTTCACGAACTGCTTTGATAACTTTAATTTTTGCTTCTCCAACAGATGTTAATTCAACTGTGAATTCTGTTTGTTCAGCAGCAGCAGTTTCTGCTCCGCCAGCAGCAGCTACAGGAGCAGCTGCAGTTACGCCAAATTCTTCTTCGATTGCTTTTACTAAGTCGTTTAATTCTAATACTGATGATTCTTTCAAATCAGCAACGATTTGTTCAATGTTTAATGCCATTGTTATTTTCCTCCATTTATATAGGTATAGGTTATTTGTGTGCATTTGTTCAGCTTGCTTTTTCAAACTGCCAAGATTGTTTCTCTATTAAGCAACTTCTTCTTTTGATTCTGCAACTGCTTTGATGATAAGAGCAGTGTTGCGTACAGGAGCTTGAAGTACAGATAGTAGCATAGATAGTAATCCTTCGCGATTTGGTAATGTTGCAAGAGCGTTCATTTCTTCTGCTGATGAAACTTTACCTTCGATTACGCCGCCTTTGATTTCCAAAGCAGGTGCTTCTTTAGCAAAGTCCGCGATGATTTTTGCAGGTGCAATTACATCTTCATCACTAAAAGCGATAGCTGTAGGCCCTTTAAAAACATCTTCCATTCCTGATAAACCGGCTGCTTCTGCTGCACGGGATAAAACAGAATTTTTGATAACTTTCATCACAATACCTGCATCACGTAATTGTTTACGTAAGTCAGTCACTTCTTGAACAGTTAAACCACGGTAATCCACTACGACAACTGATGCTGCGTTTTGGAAACGAGTTGTTGCTTTTTCAACAAGTAATTGTTTTTCTGCGATTGCTGCTTGACTCATTAAATTTTCACCTCCCGATCGATTGGTGGAATCTCTTCGTGTAGTTAACTTAAAAAGTCTTCATAACGTAAAAAACTCCATGTCACCGTAGACATAGAGGGAGTGTTGTATGTTTTCACATATCATCCTCGGCAGGAAATTAAGGCATGAAGCCACCTACTGTCTTCGGTAATATTTCTTAACCTAGACGATTTTAACAAGATAAATCGTCCAGGTCAAGACATTTATAATTCTTATTTCACAATTCTTAAGCGAATGTATTCACGTCTACTTTGATCCCAGGACCAAATGTGCTAGTGATTGATACATTTTTGATGTATTGTCCTTTAGCAGTTGACGGTTTTACTTTAAGCATTGTGTCATTGATTGTATTAAAGTTTTCTATTAATTTAGTTGCGTCGAATGAAACTTTTCCGATAGGAGCATGGACATTTCCTGCTTTGTCTACACGGTAAGTTACTTTACCAGCTTTGATTTCGTTGATTGCTTTTGTAACATCCATTGTAACAGTACCTGTTTTAGGGTTAGGCATTAGGCCTTTAGGTCCTAAAACACGTCCAAGACGACCAACTTCAGCCATCATATCTGGTGTTGCTACAACAACATCAAAATCAAACCATCCGCCGTTGATTTTTTGAACAAGTTCAGCTTCGCCGACATAGTCTGCGCCTGCTGCTTCTGCTTCTTTAGCTTTTTCGCCTTTAGCAAAAACTAATACTTTTTGTGTTTTACCTGTTCCGTTCGGAAGAACGACTGCCCCACGAATTTGTTGGTCAGCTTTTTTAGGGTCAACACCAAGTCTGTATGCTACTTCAACTGTTTCGTCAAATTTAGCAAAACTGGTTTCTTGCACTAAAGCTACAGCTTCTTCTACTGAGTAAAGTTTTTCAGCGTCTACTTTTTCTAGAGCTGCTAAATATTGTTTACCTTTTTTAGCCATGATTCATTTCCTCCTTGATTGTGGTTATAACGGTTTTACCTCCCACTTGATCCTCGTCTTTTTTCATACGAGAGACACTGAGAAGCGTGTTGCGGAATTAGCCTTCGACAACGAATCCCATGCTTCGTGCAGTACCTTCAACCATTTGCATAGCTGCTTCAACTGTTGCAGCATTTAGGTCAGGCATTTTTGTTTCAGCAATTTCTCTTACTTGTGCACTTGTAACAGTTGCAACTTTTTTCGTATTTGGTTCGCCAGATGCTTTATCAATACCAGCAGCTTTTTTAAGCAAAACAGCGGCAGGCGGTGTTTTTGTAACAAAAGTAAATGAACGATCTTCATATACAGAGATTACAACTGGTGTTAGTAAGCCGTTCAAGTCTTGCGTACGAGCATTGAATTCTTTACAGAATCCCATGATGTTTACTTGCGCTTGACCTAAAGCTGGACCTACTGGGGGAGCTGGACTTGCTTTTCCTGCAGGAATCTGCAATTTAACTAACTTAACAACTTTTTTGGCCACGAGACATACCTCCTTGAATGAGTCCGTGATGTGGTTAATGGGGCTAAGATTTCCCCTCCCACATTCTTTCATACGTCAAAACGTACCCACTGACTATATCATTTTTCTTACGGCAAGACAAGCCTAAAATTCACTTTTTTGTTTTTTCTGAACGAAATCGTTTAACCGGCTCTTCTTTAACCTTCACTTCAGTCTTAAACGGCTCTTTTTTTCGTGTTTTTTTGACAGCACGTATCATTCCGTATAAAATACCAACAACCACAGCATAAAAGAAAAAGAATACTAAAAAGCCCCACAACCCCATTGCTGCATCAGCGAATTCCATGTTTCCCCTATTGGTGATGGCTTGTTGGATTTCGATCGCAAACACCAGAACCACCATCAGTGTAAAGGTATAGATAAACGCTAAAATTGTTGTTTTAAACTTAAAGGTCTCGATCCATTTAAATACCAAATAAACTACTAAAAAGAGTCCCATTCCAATTAGGCTAATCACCCAAAAATGCAAGTCCTTGTCAGAAAGCTGAACACCAAACCGTTGTGTGATCAGATCATGGATATCATTAACTAAACTCGCTAAAAACAAGATGATTTGTTTCATCTGAATCCCCTACTTCCCCTTTATCGAATGGTCAATATAAAGCTTAATTTTCACCGCCCAGTATACCATAATCCATCAAAAGCGACAGACCTCAAACTCATATTTTGCAAAGCTTTATTGTCCCGCGTATACTTAGTCTTACTATAATCAAACCAGAAAAACAGGAGGAAAAAGCTTATGTGTTTACTTAACTTCCGATTTCACGATCATCCTGAGTATAAGTTGATTCTTACCGCTAATCGAGATGAAGCTTATGACCGGCCAACCGCTGCAGCTCATTTTTGGGAAGATGCTCCGACTGTCTTAGCTGGAAGAGATTTGCTCAAAATGGGCACTTGGCTGGGAATCACCAAAACTGGCCGCTTTGCCGCTTTAACCAACTTTTACAATTCAAAAGCCGACGCTAAAGAAAAAAGCATTTATGCACACTCTCGCGGAAACATTGTTCGGGACTATTTGACATCAGACACCTCTCCTGAAGCTTTTATATCGGCACTGCAAGAAAAGCGGCTGCAATTCGATGGATTTAATTTACTGATCGGAGATGCAGAAGAATTGTTTCATTATAATAATGTATTAAATCAATTCACTCCTGTCTTGCCCGGCACTCACGGGCTAAGCAACGATACATTGGATATACCTTGGCCTAAAGTAACAAGAGGTAATGAACAATTGATCCAAGCTACTCAAAACAACGCGTTGCCTAAAACTGAAGCTCTTTTTTTCTTTTTTAACCACACCGCTGAAAGAAAAGGCCAGTGTTCCGCTAGACCAACAAGAAAAAGAAGCTCTTTTTCTTCAACATTCTCTATACGGTACCGTTTCTTCTACCATCTTAATGATTGATCGTTTCAATAAAGTAACTTTCGTAGAACGCTGCTTTGATCAAACCAAACCATTAGAAGAAAATCACTTTCACTTTAATATCATCCAATAAAAAAAGCCTTTGATTCAAAGACGAAAGAATGTTATCGATTCAATCGTCTTTTCAAAGACTTTTCCCTATATACAATTAGATTTTATCGGCTTGTTCAAAATCAAGTTCTGTACTTGTTTCGCGACCGAACATTTCCACATTTACTTTTAACTTAGCTTTTTCATGCTCGATTTCAGTGATTTTACCGGTCATTCCGCTAAATGCGCCTTCAATGATCGTCACTGTTTCGCCTACTTCAAATTCAATTTCTTTATGTCGCGAGCTGATGCCTAGACGACGTAGAATGACTTCGATTTCCTCACTCAATAGAGGCGCTGGCTTGCTCCCTGCCCCATGAGAACCAACGAAACCTGTTACACCCGGTGTATTCCGAACAACGTACCAAGAATCATCAGACATAATCATTTCTACTAATACATACCCAGGAAAGGTTTTTTTCATCGTTACTTTGTCTTTTCCGTTTTTCTTTTCTGTTTCTTCTTCTTCTGGAATAACGACACGAAAGATGTAATCTTCCATCCCCATACTATTTGCACGTGATTCAATGTTTTGTTTTACTTTATTTTCATAACCTGAATATGTGTGTAAGACATACCAGTGTTTTTCGCTTTCAACTTGCTCCATCTTGACAACTCCTATCTTTATTATCTGGCTATTCATGCTTTTTAAATTTTTTATTTACGACATACAAAAAAACCTTCATCTGTAGTAGGAAGGTTTCACGCATCAATTAATTGCATTAAGTATACCATCTAGCAAGTAATCCTGCTAGTAGTTTCCCTAAATTTAAAAAATTAAATCAAGAATCGAAACAATACCGAAGTCAACGACCATAAAGAAAACCGCAAATATTAAACAAACTCCAAATACAATGAGGCTGTTTCTTTTCAGTTCTCTGCTTGTTGGCCAAGTGACAGCTTTCATTTCATTACGTACGCCACTGAAAAAATTCTTTATTTTACCCATGCTATTCCCTCCGAACGGTCTTTGGATCTTTTGTTATTTCGTTTCACGATGAATGGTATGTTGGTTACAATATTTACAAAACTTCTTTACTTCTAAGCGTTCTGTACGTCCGGCGCTATTCACTTTTTTAGAATAGTTTCTGGATCCGCAAACAGAACAAGCTAAAGCAGATTTTTTAAGAGCCATTTTTTCACCTATACTTTCTAAATTGGCTAGTGATATCCTTTTAAATTTACCATCTCTTGAAGATAGTGTCAATTGTTCTTTTCGCTGCACTCTATGATGTCTATTTTTAATTTAACCCTAGACTGACAGCTAATAAGAGAATTTCTACTCCGCAGAACAACGATATATTTTTAATGGCAACGGAGAAGGTTTCTTCTTTAACTTGCCGCTGATTAAATTGCTGCAAATTTTTTCGGATAGGAATAAGGGTTATGAGCACTCCGAGTAATATAGGATGCAATAAACGAAAAATAACAGCCAGAATCACCATAACATAAGAAGCATACATCAAAAGATTAAATAATAAGACCGCATTTGACTTGCCAATATAAAACGGCAATGTGAAACGATGATTGCTGATGTCTTGTTCTAAATCGCAGGTATTATTTGCCAACATAATATTGGCAATTAG
Organism: Carnobacterium mobile DSM 4848; assembly: GCF_000744825.1. Taxonomy (NCBI): domain Bacteria; kingdom Bacillati; phylum Bacillota; class Bacilli; order Lactobacillales; family Carnobacteriaceae; genus Carnobacterium; species Carnobacterium mobile. Next base: position 1,824,822 of record NZ_JQMR01000001.1, on the reverse strand, counting down.
AAAGACCGTCGGCAATGAGACAAGAAAAATCTTTAAAATAGTCAGTACATTTCCTTCTAATAAAAAAGTTGTTCCGTGAAAAGATAAGTCAATCAGGGTTGTCGGAGCCACATTAACGTAAACTGCGATAAAGAAAATCCCAAAACCCATCACCACACCTGAAAGGGCTTCTCCCAGAGGCATTCTGGAAATCGGCAGTGGTCCGAATGTATAAAAAATACCAACGATAAAACAAGCTCCTCCTAAAAAGAGCAATAAGATATTCGTACGGAATACCAGCCAAAGACCAAGCAAAGAGGCAAAGGTCAACATCATCAAAATCAGCTGGATGACTGTCTTTTCAGCGATTTTTTCCTGTCCAATAATATTTGTATTTTCTTTATAACTGACGTCTTTAGCCTTTTGGTAATCCATTAAATTATTGATCGCTGTAGTCGTCAGATCGAATAGCAACATCGCTAAAAAGAAAAGCAGCGTATTGCCGATATTGATGGTGTCAAAATAAAATTGTGCGAATAATATTCCTAATAGAAAAGGAAACAAACTCGCGATTTTCGTTTGGATCTCGACTAATTTCAAAAAAACTTTCAGTGTCATGATAACACCTTCTCTTCTTTATATAATTTTTCTACTTTAATTTTTCAATGTAAAATCATCGTCGTTTAAATGGAAGCTTTTTTTCAATCCATCTGATACATACACAGAACGGTCTTTCGTTACAAAAATAGCTTCTACATTTTCACGTTGATTGACAAAATCTAAACCAGCTTTCAAGCCTTTAGAAAAAATCACCGTTGATAAGCCGTCGCCATCAATGGATTTATCTGTCACAATACTGACGCCTGCTAGGTCGTTCTCAAAAGGATAACCTGTATCAGGGTCTAATAAATGGTGGTAATTGACTCCCTCTACTTCAATAAAGCGTTCATAGATACCTGAAGTGACAATCGTTTGATTGGTAACGGGTAAAGAACCAAGAATTTCCCCGCGTGTTTCAAACGGGTTTTGTACTCCGACATTCCACTCTGCATTCTCAGCTCGCGGGCTATGGCCCAAAACAAAAATGTTTCCTCCTAAATCCACAATAGCTGTGTCTACTTCATTGGCTTTAAGCACTTTAACGACTTCATCTGTAATATATCCTTTAGCGATTGCACCTAGATCTAAGAGCATTTCTTTTTTAGGCAAGTAAACGCTATGTTCCTGGTCGTCAAATTCTACTTGCTGATAATCAATCAACGGCAACGTTGAATCAATTTCAGCTTGTTCAGGTTTTCTGGCATCATCGAAACCAATGTGCCACAAATTGGTCAAAGGTCCGATCGTCATATCAAAACTGCCTTCACTCTCACTACTGTACGTATAAGCAGCTTTGAGTAATTCATACACATCATCTGATACAACCACAGGTTCATTTCCTGCTTGTGCATTTACCTTATCGATTTCTGAGCCTTTTTCATTGACGGTAATTTTTGCAGCCAATTCTTCGATACGGTCAAAGGCTTGATCAAGAACCGCTTCTTTTCCTTCATTATAAATCTTTACATTCACGACTGTTCCCATCAAAAATTCAGTCCGGCTATAGGGTTCATCTACCAGAACACGCGCTTCATTTTTTTTACCGCATCCTGAAACAATCAACAAGACACCAAATAACAAGAAAAACATTGTCCATTTAGAATTGAATTTCATTATAATACCTCTCTTCGCACTGATTCCAATTTAGCAAGTTGAATCATTCAAATTAAACTGTCGAAAAATTTCAACAAGGTCTTAGATAATTATTATCTAAGACCTTGTTATTTTAGCTCACTAGATTGTACTTGTAAAACCTTATTCTTCTACTTGATTGTCAACCATGATCGTTTCTGTTTTTCCTTCTTTAGCAGCATCAACTAACTGTTGTGCATATTTTTTGAAAGATTCTGAAGAATGTGTCGCACCGGTTACAACTTCGACACCAGCTGGATCGCCTTTAGCTACTAATTCAGCATTTAATTCGGGGATGTATTCTGCTGGGCCAGTTCCTGACTTTTCTTTCATAGCTTTTTGGTACTCTTCATCTTCTGATTTTAAGTTGCCATCTTTATCAAGGTAATCATAATTAGATTCGGTAATTTTTCCGTCTTTAACTGTCAAAGTAAAATCTACTTTCCAGCCATTTTTATCTAGGTTCTTTTCTTCTAATTTGTATGTGCCATCTTGCAATTCGCCAGCGGCTACGTCACTTGATGTTGCTTCGCTTGAAACAACGTCACTTGATACTGCTTCGCTTGAAACAGCTTCTGAACTTGTATCATTTGCTGTATTATCACTGCCACATGCAGCTAAAACGAGTGTGGATGCAAAAATAACTGATGCTAACTTAAATCCTTTTTTGATTTCCATGATTATTTACCACCTTTTTTTTAGTCTGAACCGCTCTATTTGATAATTTATTCACAAGTGAGAAGTTCATCTAAAAATAGTATAACTGATTTAAATTTAATTGTCTATAAATTTCACAAAGAATCTTTAGAATTCAATTTTCTGTCTTTTTTTTGTTTTGTTTTTCTGTTTTAGCTAAAAGGTCTAGACAATCTTTTTTTTATCTTGTATACTTAACTCGAATTAATTGTGAATAGTTTAACTTTCTTTTCGCTGATTCATTTTATTATTTTTAATTATTCTCATCCCCAAAAAGGTTTTAGCACTATTTTACAATTATTTGTTCAATTAATAACATAAAAAGGAGTAGAAAATTATGTCTACAAAAAATATAGTTGTGGTTGGTGCAGGATTTGCTGGCGTTGCTGCCACAAAAAAACTAGCAAAACGGTTTAAAAAGAATCCAGATGTCAAAATTACATTGATTGACCGTCATTCTTATCAAACTTATATGACGGAGTTGCATGAAGTAGCCGGAGGACGTGTTGAGCCTGAAGCCATTCAATACGATTTACAACGTTTATTCTGCCGTTTGAAAAATGTTACCCTTGTAACAGACAACGTCACTAAGATCGACCATGACAAAAAAATGGTGATTACAGAAAATGGTGTCTTTCCTTTTGATCAATTGGTCTTAGGAATGGGCGGCGAACCAAATGACTTTGGGACTCCCGGTGTAAAAGAACATGCCTTTACGTTATGGTCAATGGATGATGCTATAAAGATACGTCATCATATAGAAGCAATGGTTGCCAAAGCTGCTCTTGAACGAGATGAAGCAAAACGCAAAGCAATGCTGACATTTACGGTTTGTGGTTCTGGATTTACAGGTATTGAAATGATCGGCGAATTACTAGATTGGAAAAAACGTTTGGCCAAAGACAATAAGATTTCCCCTTCAGAAATCACTCTGATGGTCGTAGAAGCAGCACCAACGATTTTAAATATGTTAACACGAAAAGATGCAGATAAAGCTGAACGCTTTATGGATAAAAAAGGCATTCAATTATTAAAAAATTCTCCTATTACTGCTGTTGAACCTGATCATATCGTCTTAAAATCAGGACAAAAAATTCCAACTTATACTTTGATTTGGACAGCTGGTGTAAAAGCTAATACTGATGTAGAAGCTTTTGATATGGAAGCAGGACGTGCTGGCCGCTTAGTAGCTAATGAATACATGGAAGCTAAAGGCATCGAAGGCGTTTATGTTATTGGAGACTTAGTTTATTATGAAGAAACTGAAAATACGCCTACTCCTCAAATCGTACAAGCTGCTGAACAAACTGGACACACAGCTGCTGAAAATATTATTGCGTCCATTGAAGGAACTGAAAAGAAAAAATATGTCGGAAACTACCAAGGTTTTATGGTTTCGATCGGTTCAAAATATGGTGTAGCTCATTTAGGAAAAAATATTCACTTAAGTGGTTTTATAGCTATTTTAATGAAACATTTAGTTAATTTATATTACTATTTCGGTATTCGTTCTGGTTACTATGCCGTTCAATACCTTTTCCATGAATTTTTCCATATCAAAGACCAACGCAATGTCTTCCGTGGACACTTATCTCGTTATGGAAATGTTTTATGGAGCGTACCATTGAGAGCTTTTTATGGTAGTATGTGGCTCTTTGAAGGTGTGAAAAAAGCCTTTGGTTTATTTGGAACAACTAGCTGGTTTGGAAATGAAGTCGCATTGCCTTTCTCATGGCTGCAAGAAGCTACAACTGGAGCTTCTGAAGCCGCTGATGCAGGAGCAGTTGCTGAAGCTGCTAAACCCGTCTTCGGTTTAAGTTACGTTTACGGTGAAGAGCCGATGATGGTTTTCTCTAAAGCACCCGGCTGGTTTGAAAGCATCATGAAAGTCATGATCCCTACTCCTGAAGTCGCTTTGATTTTCCAAAAAGTGATGACACTGCTTGAAATTGCTATTGGCTTAGCTTTGATTGCCGGCTTATTCGTTTGGTTGTTAAGTGCTTTAACTATTGGTTTAGTTGCCAGCTTTGCTTTATCCGGTATGTTTTATTGGGCCAACATCTGGTTCGTCTTTGTTGCTATTGCATTAATGAATGGCTCAGGACGTGCACTTGGTTTAGATTACTACGTTATTCCATGGATTCAAAAAGTTGCGGGCAAGTGGTGGTACGGCACACCTCGTTCATTGTATGGCAAAAAATCCTAAGGGGTTTAGCAACTAAGAGAAAAAGAGTGAACGCAGGTTCATCTGCTCTCACTCTTTTCTTTTTAATGATTTTTAAAATGTAAAGTATTAAGATAGAACAAAGAAAGTAAAATTTTTTCTTTGCTGTCTCTTACTATTTTATCTAATAGCTTTCTATAATGGAGAAGCACCGACTTTCTATTTAAAAAAAGTTTATGAAATGAGGCCGGTTTTACTATGACCAAGAATCAAAAAATCGTTTATATCGCTTTATTGGCTGCCCAAGCTGTTATTCTTGGATTAGTCGAAAGAAGCATTCCCTTTCCTTTCGCTTTTGCTCCAGGGGCCAAATTAGGCATTGCCAATCTCATCACCATTATTGCTATCTTTACCTTGCCGCTTAAAGATAGTTTTACAGTAGTGTGGATGCGGTTGATCATGACAACTTTACTAGGCGGTACATTATCTACTTTTATGTACAGTTGTGTTGGAGCTCTTCTTAGTTACTTAGGCATGCTGCTCGTAAAACAATTGGGACCAAAATATGTCAGTATCATCGGCATCAGTGCCACCGGTGGTATTTTACATAATGTCGGTCAATTAGTTGTCGCCAGCTGGATTTCGCAGACTTGGACTGTTATGCTTTACTTGCCCGTACTTTCATTTATGGGGATTTTATCTGGCATAGCGATTGGAATTGCGGCAAACTACTTATTGGAACATGTACGCACTCTGCGCGATTTCCAAGCGGTTTATTATACTCAGTCTGCTAAAAAGAACCAGCAGTCCCAATGGTTGAAACCAATCAAAGATTAAAAAACGACAAAAATAAGATAAAGGAGGCACCTGTCATGCCTGTTCATTCTCTTTGGAAACCTTACCCTGAATTAGAAAAAGAGCTGGAAAAAGTGACCCAGTTAATGGCTAAACAAGTTCGTCTACGCAATAAAGAAATTGAAACCGTACTTGTAGACCATATCTATTCCGGCGGTAAAATGGTTCGCCCTGCTTATACGCTGCTCTTTTCTAAATTTGGCGATGAGGAGCAGTCAGATCGTACTCAGGCAGTTGCTGCTGCAATTGAATTATTGCATACGGCTACTTTGATCCATGATGACATTATTGATGATTCCCCACAAAGACGTGGGAAACCTAGTGTACAAGGCAAGTATGGTAAAGATGTCGCTGTTTATGCAGGCGATTATCTATTTACTGTCTGCTTTCGTTTACTATCTTCTTATGCTGCTACAGCAGATCACATGGAAATCAATACTAGAGGAATGGAACGCATTCTGATGGGCGAACTCGATCAAATGCATTTGCGGTATCAACAACAAATGACGATTCGCAATTACTTAACACAGATATCCGGCAAAACAGCTCAATTATTTTCATTAGCTTGTTATTCAGGGGCTTTGAATGGCGGCCAAACAGAGCGGTTTGCCAGAAATTGTTATTATATCGGCAGCCATATCGGAATGGCTTTTCAAATTATGGATGATATTTTAGATTATTCGCAAGCTTCCGAAGTATTCGGCAAGCCAGTTTTAGAAGATGTTCGGCAAGGTATTTATACCGCCCCGCTAATCTATGCTTTACGCAAAAAGAATCCACGGCTCCAACAATTGATTGCTAAACAAGCAACCATGACTGAAGTAGATGCTAAAGAAGTCCAACAGTTAGTGATTGAATCAGGCAGCTTATCCGAAGCTGCACGATTAGCAGAAAAATATACGAAAAAAGCACTTGCTCGTATTGAACAATTGCCAGATCAGCCTGAAAAAGCCATTATTCGCGAAATTACTTGTAATTTATTGAATCGTTCTCTTTAATAGAAAATAAACTGCTTTTTAAAATAGATTCTAAACTAAGCAGTTGAATAAGCAAAGGAGGTCAAGACAACAGTCTCGACCTCCTTTTTTATACCCTTTTAAAAACTTGCAAGAATAGTAGACAGCTTGTTGAATTATTTGCCTTTCTTAGGTATGCGCTTACATTTAACTAAAAAACAATTTCTAGTTTATTAATCTAACTTCCCCCACCCACTTAATTTAATCGAATAAATGTTTCATTTTACGCTTACAACGATCTAAAGCATTTTTGACTTGTATCAAATCACACTCTAACTTATCAGCAATCTCTTCTACTTCCATATGATGAATATAATTTAAAAACACACGTTGTTCAAATTTGGAAAGTGTTTCTTGGTAGTCTACTAATTTTTCCCGAACTTGTAAAAGTTCCACAGTCGGTAATTGCTCCTTTCCATGAAGTATGTAGTGCTGCATATGTTCCTTTTTCTCAAGTAAGCCTTCCAACGACTCAGCGTTTTTTTCAAGCCTTCTTTTCTTAGCCATATCCTTTCGAACCAAGCTAAAAATATGATGCTTTAGATTTAATTTATAAAAATTTCCAAACGTGTGACCTTTTTCACTATCATAAGTATGAATCACTTTAAGAAAGACCATCCGGGCTTCTTGTAATAAATCTTCCAGTTCATAACTCTTTAAGTAAAAATCTTTTATCGTTTTTATCGCTAAAACATAGTACCGTTGAAAAATGATATCAAATAGTTCCTCGTTGCCGTTTTTGATGAGTTGTATCAACTCATCGTCACTCATTTGTACATAAAGCTGTTCTTTCCCTAACATATCCTGCTCCTCCTTTAGATCGTCTACTTTTAAAGCTAAAAAAATAACAAACATTATGTTTTCGGGTCTACTATTCTCGAAAGTTTCTAAAAACAAGTTGTTCTAGTTTATTCTTTTGTTAAGTCATCTCTCAACTTTTCAAGCTTATCTAATTGGAGGCGGTTCCATGGAGAATTACGGCGGTAATTTTGAAAGCGGTAATCTTTTGCATCGGCTTCAATGGATTTTTTAGCTAACTGTAAATCTTTATATAATTCATTAGCAGATTTTCTTAACGCGCCTTTTTGAAAAACTAACCATTGTTCCGCAAGATCACTCGTTGCAACTGTTACTTGCGTAATCAGTAAATTTTCTTCTCCGATCATTCGTTCAATATAACTATCCGCTGTTTCTCCTTCTTTTGTGAAAACAACTGACAAATTATACTTTTTATAGGATTTTTGAATGCCCGGGACAAGTTGGGCATCAAATATCACACGAATTTCAATGTCTTCATACTGCTGGTAATTTGCTAATTCGTGCAGCAACAAATCACGTGCATCATTCATTTCATCTTTGTTTTTTAATCTCACTAGCTCTGGCCACGAACCTATCATATTATACCCATCAATAATTAACAATTCTTTTTTCATAATATTTTAGCCCCCTTTCCTCATCCAATTTTCATTTAACTTTTATGCCGTCCGCGGTAGACCTCATACATCAAAAGACTGGCAGCAACACTTGCGTTTAAACTTTGTACATGTCCAGTCATCGGAATAGTCAGCATCCCATCCATTTGTTCTTTGACTAGTCGGGTAATCCCTTTTCCTTCATTACCGATCACTAAACCGATTGGGATACTGGTTTCCCACTCACGGTAATCTTGCCCGGCCATATCTGTCCCATATAGCCATACACCGCGTTCTTTCAGCTCATTGATCGTTTGTGTTAAATTCGTTACCCGTGCTACTGGTACATGCTCAATAGCTCCTGTAGAGGCTTTTGCTACAGTAGCCGTCAGTCCAACCGCACGTCGTTTTGGAATAATGATCCCATGCGCTCCACTGGCATCAGCTGTCCGCATAATCGAACCAAGGTTATGAGGATCTTCCACTCCATCCAAAATAATAAAAAATGGTGCTTCATTTTTTTCGGCAGCTGCAGCAAATAAATCATCAATCGTTGCATACTGAAAAGCAGCCGCTGCAATCACTACGCCTTGATGCGTTATGCCGTCAACTAGTTGATCCAACTTCGCTTTAGGGACAAATGAAACTTGAATACTGCGTTTTTTAGCCAATTGTTGAATGTCATTCATCTTAGAGCCGCTTAGACCTTCTTGAATAAAGATCTTATTGATATCACGGTCTGATTTTAAAACCTCAATAGCCGGCAAGCGACCAGCAATTAAATCGCGTTCCTCTTCTTCCACCGTTTCAACCGGTTTTCTTGGGCTGGTTTTCGGCTTTTCTTGATTAGACGAACGACGTGTTTGCTTCGAATTGCGTTTATGAAAGGTATTTTTATCTTTTGGCATGTTGCACCTCCACTTTATGAATACACCAGCTGATCACTGCTTCCAGCCGTTCCGTTTGTCTAGACAAATGTAAGTAACCCATTAAGGCTTCAAAGCCAGTTGACGTACGATACGTCACGATATCCGCGTTTTTAGCAGATGTATGACTTTTCGCATTTCGGCCGCGCTTGTACATGGTCACTTCTTCTTCCGTTAAAAAATTTTCTTCTTCCAGCATCTCATGCATCAAACTGCTTTGTGCTTTTGCTGAAACATACTTTGTTGCTGTTTTGTGCAACTGATTTGGACGTGTGTAACCAATCTGCACTAAGTGTTCGCGAATGTAAATTTCATAAATCGCATCGCCTACGTAAGCCAATGCCAGTCCATTTAAAAGAGACCAATCTTTTTCTGCTGTCTCTTTGTTACTTTCTTCTCCATCTGGTTCCTTGTGGGGTATCATCTAAAATAATTCCTTCCCTTTTTAGTAAATCACGGATCTCATCGCTTCGTTGGAAATCTTTATTTGCGCGAGCAGCCGTACGTTCTTCAATCAAGGCTTCAATTTTATCATCCAATAAGGTATCTTGTTCAAATGTAATCCCAAAAATACTCATCAGTTCTTGGTATTGTGCCAGCATAGCTTTTAAAACAACGGCTGATACTTCTTGTTGTTCGCTATAAATGTTCATTGCCTTAGCCATCTCATAAATCACCGTGATGCCGTTAGCTGCATTAAAATCATCATCCATCTCATTGATAAAATGATTTTTAAATTCAACCAGTTGGTCTAAATACTGTTGGTCCTCCGAAGTCTGTTCCACAGCATCGGTCAACCGGTAAGAAGTGTTATCAAAAGCTGTTTTCAATCTATTTAGATTGACACGTGCTTCTTCGATCGTTGTATCATTGTAACTGATTGGACGCCGATATTGGGTTGTAGCCATAAAGAAGCGCAAAATTTGCGGATCCATTTGTTTGATCATGTCATGGACCAAAACAAAATTTCCCAATGATTTACTCATTTTTTCATTCTCCATGGTCACAAAACCATTGTGCATCCAATAATTGGCAAATGGATGGCCAGTTTTAGCTTCGCTTTGAGCAATTTCGTTTTCATGATGCGGGAAAGTTAAATCTTGTCCTCCTGCATGAATATCAATGGTATCGCCTAAATACTTAGTGGCCATAACGGAACATTCAATATGCCAACCAGGACGTCCGGCACCCCATGGAGCTTCCCAGCTGATTTCACCTGGTTTAGCAGCTTTCCATAAAGCGAAATCTAATGGATCTTCTTTTTTCTCGTTCTCGCTTGCTTCTGTTCGGTTGCTTGCTCCAACTTCTAACTCATCAAGCGAGATTCCGCTTAATTGCCCGTACTTTTTAAATTTACGTGTCCGATAATAGACGTCTCCAGCTACAGCATAAGCGTAGCCTTTTTCGATCAAAACCGTTATAAAGTCAATAATTTCTGGAATATTATCCATTACACGCGGATTAACTGTTGCTTTTTCTACCCCTAATGCCATTGTATCGTCATAATAAGCTTGAATAAATCGTTCAGCTACTTCCGGTGCAGTCAGTTCTAATTCTTTAGCAGCTTTAATGATTTTATCGTCAACATCCGTAAAATTAGAAACAAAGTCTACTTGATAACCACGGTATTCTAAATAACGGCGAACTGTATCAAAAGCCACGGTGCTCCGAGCATTTCCGATATGAATGTAATTATACACTGTCGGACCGCAAACATACATCTTTACTTTGCCTGCTTCCAGTGGTGTAAATAGTTCTTTTGCTCTTGTTAGTGTATTGTATATTTTCAACATTTTTCACTTCTCCTTTACTCATTCCTTAAATGAAGGCGGATCAATTGAAGCGACCTACTTCTTTTTCACTACTTTAGCAGGAATTCCAACTGCCGTCACATTAGCTGGGATAGATTCCAATACAACTGCTGAAGCTCCTATTTTAGCATGATCCCCAATAGTGATCGGCCCAATTACTTGAACGTGTGCCGACAATAAGACATTATTGCCAATAGTCGGATGCCGTTTCCCTTTATCTTTGCCTGTACCGCCTAACGTTACACCATGGAACATCAAAACATCCTCCCCAATGACCGCCGTTTCGCCTATTACAACACCCATTCCATGGTCGATCATAAATCTTCTGCCGATAACAGCTCCTGGGTGGATTTCAATTCCCGTTATAAATCTTGAAAAATTAGCGATGATCCGAGCAAGCAAATACAATTTTCGTTTATAAAGCTGATGCGCTATGCGATGCAATAAAATCGCATAAAAACTTGGGTAAGTTAAGATGATTTCAAGTGTGCTTTTAACAGAAGAATCGTTCTTTTTAATGGTTTGGATATCTTCTTTTATTCTGTACACTTTCCTCCCCCGCTTCCTTCAGGAAAAATAATACTTACTGATTTATTGAAATGCAAAACAGCGCCTTTTATTTGCATAAAAGACGCTGTTCACGTGGTTCCACTTTGCTTTATAGCTAAAAGTGTTTGTTATCCTATCTCCAGCTATCTTGGACACTATAACGGCTGTTAGCCGATAGGCACCTACTTATTTTCAGTACCCTAACTCAGAGAGGCACTTCACTCGAACAGACCATCTGCTTCCACCGCTACAGACTCTCTTTGGATCCTATTTCAAGCTACTCTTTCTCGTCACTGTTTTTATGCTATTCAATTAAGTCATTTATATTTTATAAATGAGCAATCGCTGTTTGCAAATGCGCTTTGGCTTTTTCACGACCTAATAATTCAATGGTTTCGCCCAATTCAGGACCATGTGTTTGTCCAGTAACTGCTACACGAATCGGCATAAAGAGATTTTTACCTTTAATACCTGTTTCTTTTTGCACAGTTTTGATTCCAGCTTTGATACTAGCAACATCAAAGGTTTCTAATTCACTTAGAACTTTATCGAAGGCTTTAAGGACTTCAGGAACCGTTTCTCCTGCTAATACTTCTTTGGCTGCTTCATCCAAATCCGGTGTTTCAGTAAAGAACAAACTGGCTAATCCAACGATCTCAGCTCCATAACTCATTTGTTCATGGTACAAACCGACTACTTTTTGGATCCATTCTTTTTTTTCTTCAGATAAATCTGCTTCAATGTACCCTGCTTTGACTAAATGCGGCACTGCAAGAGCTGTCACTATTTCAAGATCCGTTTGTTTCATATACTGGTTGTTGATCCAGTCCAATTTTTTAGGGTCAAAAGCAGCTGGAGATTTACTTAGGCGATCAGGGTCAAACATCTTAATAAAACTTGCTTGATCAAAAATTTCTTCTTCTCCGACTGGCGACCAGCCTAATAAGGCAATAAAATTGAACATGGCTTCTGGTAAATAACCTAAGTCGCGGTATTGTTCAATAAATTGAAGAATACTTTCATCACGCTTACTTAACTTTTTACCTGTTTCACTATTGATGATCAACGTCATATGGCCAAATTGCGGTGCTTTCCAGCCAAAAGCTTCATAAATCATCAATTGCTTCGGCGTATTAGCAATATGATCATCCCCACGTAAAACATGCGTAATCTCCATATAATGGTCGTCAACTGCTACTGCAAAATTATATGTAGGCATGCCGTCACGCTTAACGATCACAAAGTCGCCTCCCACACTTGCTGCTTCAAACGTAATCGGGCCTTTTACCATATCTTCAAAACTATACGTATTTTCTGACGAAACCCGGAAACGAATGACCGGTTCAATCCCTGAAGCTTCTTTTTCTTGTTGTTCTTTAGGAGTCAAATGCGAGCATTTTCCGCTATAGTGAGGCATTTCTCCACGAGCTCTTTGTGCATCCCGTTCAGCTTCTAATTCTTCTTCAGAACAATAACATTTATAAGCGCGGTTGCTCAATAACAACTGCTCTACTAATGGATCATAGATTGCCCGTCTTTCGGATTGACGGTAAGGACCGTATTCTCCTGGGTTATCCGGACTTTCATCCCAATCCATTCCCAACCATTTTAAGTTTTCTAATTGGCTCTTTTCACCATTTTCAATGTTTCTTTTTTGATCGGTATCTTCAATTCTAACAATAAATTGTCCATCATTATGACGGGCAAACAGATAATTGAATAACGCTGTCCGGGCATTTCCAATGTGCAAATGTCCTGTTGGGCTTGGTGCGTAGCGTACGCGAACTTTTTTTGTCATAGTTCTTTCCTCATTCCTACATTTTATTTTTTTCTAATAAACAAATGGCCATTGCTGCGATACCTTCTTGGCGACCGACAAACCCCATTTTTTCAGATGTCGTCGCTTTTACGTTAACACGTTCTATACCTATTTGACAATCATATGCTAAGTTTTTTTTCATTTCTGCTAAATAAGGTTGCATTTTAGGCTTTTCGGCCAAAATCGTTGCATCAATATTGCCGATTTTAAAATCTGCCGCTGTTAATTCCTGACACACTTTTCGTAACAGCACTCTTGAATCGGCATCTTTAAACGCTGGGTCATCATCTGGGAAAAAATGGCCAATATCGCCTTTTCCAGCTGCGCCAAGCAGTGCATCGATCACAGCATGTAGTAAAACATCGGCATCTGAATGGCCTAATAACCCCCATTCAAAAGGCAAGGTTACACCGCCGATAATACAAGGACGCTCCTGAACCAGTTGATGTACATCATATCCTTGTCCAATTCTTAGCATAATCGTCTCTTCCTGTTCTTTTAATTGTTCTCTTTGCTGCTGTTTTAATATCGCTTCTCCTGTGATCAAATCGCCTGGAGTGGTGATTTTGATATTATCATAACTTCCTTCAACAATCGTCACTGTTTCTCCTAAGCGTTCAACCAATGAAGCATCATCCGTACCTAAAAAGCCTTCATCTTGCGCCTTTTGATGGGCTTTAAGAATCAGCGGACTACTAAATGCTTGAGGGGTTTGAACTTGCCAGAGTGCAGGACGAGGCAAAGTTTCCATTATTTTTTCTTGCTGCACCATTTTAATCGTATCTTTAACCGGTACTCCTAAAATGGCCGCATTCGTCTTACGAGCTTTTTCGTTCAATCGTTCAATCGTATACCGTTCAATGAAAGGACGGGCGCCATCGTGAATCAGGACAAAACCGGTAGGCTGCTGCAATTTTTGCAACCCGCAATAGACACTGTCTTGCCTTTCCAGTCCGCCCTTGACGAACGTGATCGGAATAGTTGCTTTTGGTACTTCTGCTTGAATCCATTTTTTTAATAAGGGAATCTCAGCTTTTTTTGCTACCACAATCATATGCCGGCAATTAGGGTCACTTAAAAAAGTGAGCAAAGGATAAGCAATCAACGGCTTATTCAAGAGCGGCAATAGAATTTTATTTTTTGAAGTCCCCATGCGCGTCCCCTGACCGGCTGCTAATAAAATCAGCTCATAGTCTCTGTTCATCAAAAGGCTCCTATTCTTTTTCTTTGATTCCTTTTTGAGAATGCACGGGTTTTGCAAAAATCATCCGGCCAGCTGCCGTTTGCAGAGCACTGGTGACCACAACTTCAATGGTTTTGTTCATAAAGTATTGACCGTCTTCCACTACGATCATCGTGCCATCATCCAAATAAGCTACTCCTTGATTGCGTTCCGTTCCTACTTTGACGACCATCACTGTCATATTTTCGCCCGGAATCACCACTGGTTTAACGGCATTAGCCAGCTCATTGATATTCAATACAGGTACATTTTGAAACTCGCTGACTTTATTTAAGTTGTAATCATTTGTAACCACGACGCCATCCAACAACTTGGCTAATTTGATCAATTTAGAATCGACTTCTGAAATGTCTTCAAAATCTCCATCATACATTTCTACATCCATATCATTTTCTTTTTGCAAAGAATTTAGAATATCTAGTCCGCGGCGACCACGGACCCGCTTAAGACTATCGGAAGAATCGGCAATATATTGCAATTCTTGTAAAACAAAATTAGGAATCAATAAGACCCCTTCGATAAAGCCCGTTTTAGCAATATCGTAAATTCGTCCATCAATAATGACACTTGTATCTAAGATTTTATATTTTCTAAATGTTTCATCTGCTCTTCTTTCAAGCACTTTGTTGTCTTCGTCTGTATTTTTTTTAGCTTTTGTTTGAAACATTTTACGCCATTCTTCACGTCTAGTCGTTCCGATTCGGAAACCTAAATAAGCGAAGACGACCATAATAATAATAGGCAAAACATTGCTGATCACCGGCAAAGACAAGCCAATCAAAAACAAACTGCCCAGCCACGCTAAGACCATTCCGATAATGGTTCCGATACTGCCAAATAATAAATAGGTGACACTTTGTTGACTCAATAAAAGCTCGATTTTTTTAATACCTTGTTCAATGTACTTTGTGCTTGGAAGTGAAAGAAATAAAAATATAATTGCGCCGATTAAAATATTCACAAAGCCATTGTTCATAAATTGATTTGATACATGGAAAAGATTCCATACCATTGGCAATAAACTAGCTCCAATGCTGCCGCCAATCAGTAAGAAGATTCCAGTAATAATTTTTTTGGCCAAAATAATCCTCCTTTTGTTAGAGTGTGTTTTAGTAAAAAACACACTCTATATTTTTTCTTATTTCTATTCTGTAAAAGCTTTACGAATACTGTCCGTAATCGTGGATACGCCAATAATTTCGACACCTTCTGGAAAAGTCCAGCCGCCGATATTGTTTTTAGGAACAAACAAACGCGTAAATCCTAATTTAGCTGCTTCGTGAACCCGCTGTTCGATTCGGCTCACACGACGTATTTCTCCTGTTAAGCCTATTTCACCAATAAAACAATCACGCGGACGTGTTTCCTTCTCTTGGTAGCTAGAAGTGATGCTCATCGCAATAGCTAAATCAATAGCCGGTTCGTCCAATTTCACGCCGCCTGCTGCTTTTAAATAAGCATCTTGGTTTTGCAATAAAGACCCGGCGCGTTTTTCCAACACTGCCATAATCAAAGAAACTCTATTGTGGTCTAATCCGCTGACCGTTCGTTTTGCATTACCAAAGACAGTTGGTGTGATAAGAGACTGGATTTCAACTAGAATCGGTCTCGTACCTTCCATTGCTGCAACAACGGCAGAGCCGGTTGCTCCAGCAAGTCGTTCTTCCAGAAACATTTCAGACGGATTGACGACTTCTTTTAAGCCGCCTTCACGCATCTCAAAAATACCAATTTCATTTGTTGAACCGAAACGGTTTTTAACTGCCCGTAAGATCCGGAAAGTATGGTGCCGATCTCCTTCAAAATAAAGAACGGTATCTACCATATGCTCCAACATTTTCGGACCGGCAATCGATCCTTCTTTTGTTACATGTCCAACAATAAAGATTGCAATATTATTTGTTTTAGCGATTTTCATTAAGTCAGCCGTGCTTTCCCGAACTTGGCTCACACTCCCTACCACACTGGTAATATCAGGTTGACTCATCGTTTGGATCGAATCAATCACTACGAAGTCCGGTTGAATTTCTTCAATCGTCTGACGAATAGCGGCCATATCCGTCTCCGGATAAATATAAAAATTATCTCCTTTGACTCCTAAACGGTTTGCGCTCATTTTTAATTGACTGGCACTTTCTTCTCCAGATACATACAACACTTTTCCGCCAGTATCATTTAATTGTGCTGAAACTTGTAACAGTAAGGTTGATTTTCCAATACCTGGATCGCCGCCGATCAAAACCAAAGATCCGGGTACTACGCCGCCGCCCAGTACACGATTTAATTCTGCTAACTTTGTTTTGACTCTAGGAATTTTAGTAACGGCCACTTCTTTGATGGTTTGTGCTTTAGCTGCTTTTCCAGACATACTTACACGGCTTCTGCGGTTGTTTTTATCGGCAATAACTTCTTCTTCCATTTGGTTCCATGCACCACAGTTTGGGCAACGTCCCATCCATTTCGGAGATTCGTATCCACAAGCTTGGCAGACAAACTTTGTTGCTACTTTTTTTGCCACCGATCGGACCTTCCTTTCTCATAATCTCCATTAATCGTACTTCTATTTTACCATAAAAAGTAAGATAATACGTTTGAAAACATCCAACTCGTCTTTTCAAAAGGCACTTACATTTATTTTTCTTACGCTATACTATACAATACGCCATCGAATAAATCTGGCTTTTTAAAAGAAGAAACCATGAAGATTTACTTCTGGTTTCCTCTTTTTTATTTCGTTTTCTCTTGTTTTGCTTATCGGCCGGATGAACCAAAACCGCCCATTCGATTCTTGCCAGAAGCTCTTTCATTGTCCGCTTTTAGAAAGGGCATAAAAATCCCTTGGCCGATTCGATCGCCTTTTTTGACGAGATGATCTTTGATACCATAATTAACAAATTGAAAATAGATGTGGCCTTCATTGGCTTCATTATTGTAATAATCTGCATCAATAATTCCCACTCCATTCGGCAGCAGCAATTGGTTTTTGATTGGGTTGCTTGAACGATTGGCTAACTGCAGATATTCATCTTCTCCCATATAGGCTTTAATACCGGTTGGTACCAAAGTTGATTTTAAGTGCTTCCGGTTCTCTTCAGGGAGCACACCTTCTGCTTGCTGCTCCGTTTCCAATTTTCTATTTTTAAACAATACCTTCCAAATAGAAGGTACAAGACAATCTTCTGCTGCTTCAAAGTCATAACCAGCTGCATGATTGGTTGCTCTGATCGGCAGTTGGATCGCTTTATCTTGATAAGCTGTCACAATTTCAAATCCACGTTTTTTCGTCATTCTTTAAACTACTCCTTATTCATTCACTTGATCAGTGTTCTGCTGCTTTCGTCCAGTTCTTTTTTTAAAGATCACTGTTTTACATTACTGCTAGTATAACAAAAATAGCATCGTATTACGATATCTTAACGGCTGTTTTCTTTGCTGGAATAGCTGATTGTGCTCTTTTATGTGCAAGCTGCACAAAAAAAGATTTAAAAACTTGTGCACTGCTACGTTTAAAAAAGATAACGGTTACATTATACTGATTATATTGACCCCTAACAATAGATAAAAAAAACAAAGGATAGGTGAAGAACATGGTAGAAATCGCTTTAAATAATATCCATAAAAAATATGAAAATAATGAAAACTATTCTGTTACTGATTTTAATTTAAAAATCAAAGATCGTGAGTTTATCGTTTTTGTAGGTCCTTCCGGTTGTGGTAAATCGACAACTTTACGAATGATTGCTGGTTTGGAAGACATTTCAGAAGGTGAACTATATATCGGCGATACATTAATGAATGACGTTGCTCCTAAAGACCGCGATATTGCCATGGTTTTCCAAAACTACGCTTTATATCCGCATATGACTGTATATGATAACATGGCTTTTGGTTTAAAATTGCGTAAATATAAAAAAGAAGAAATTAAACGCCGTGTAGAAGAAGCCGCAGAAATTTTAGGCTTAACAGAATACTTAAAACGTAAACCAGCTGCATTATCAGGTGGACAACGTCAACGGGTCGCATTAGGCCGGGCAATTGTTCGAGATGCTAAAGTTTTCTTGATGGATGAACCTTTATCTAACTTAGATGCTAAATTACGTGTAGCCATGCGGGCAGAAATTGCAAAACTGCATCAACGTCTAGAAACTACAACAATCTATGTAACCCATGACCAAACTGAAGCAATGACTATGGCGGATCGGATCGTTATCATGAAAGACGGCTTTGTCCAACAAATCGGATCACCTAAAGAAGTATATGATACTCCTGTAAATATGTTTGTTGCCGGCTTTATCGGTTCCCCTGCTATGAACTTCTTTAATGTAACGTTAAACGGCAATGTGATTACAAACGGAGCCGGTTTAAAACTAACTATTCCTGAAGGAAAAAGCAAGTTCTTAGCCAGCAAAGGTTACGACGGGAAAAAATTGATCTTTGGTATTCGTCCAGAAGATATCCATAGCGAGCAAATTGCTTTAGATACCAACCCTAATAGTGTAGTCCATGCTGAAGTTGTGGTTTCTGAGTTGCTGGGTGCTGAAACAATGTTGTATACACGTGTTGACGATACGGAATTTATTTCGAAAGTAGATGCGCGCGATTTCCATAAACCAGGTGAGTTCATTAACCTAGCTTTTGATCTTAACAAAGGTCATTTCTTTGATATTGACACAGAAGAAGTTTTACGTTAATTTAACCTTATTAAATTAAAATAAGTTGGAAAATACGATTAACATAAATAGACCGCAAGAAAAACAAGCCTTACACTTGTTTTCTTGCGGTCTTATTTTATTTGAAAAGAATTACCTTAAAAAAAGCAAAAAAAGACATACCATGCTATAATTAAGACAAGGAAATTTTTTAATTAATTGAGTGCTAGCTTCTGTTGCCGCAGACCTAGTGCTCTTTTTTCGTCATATGGTACTTTGTCATCTAAAATCTTATAAAGGATTCGTAGTAACTTGTGCCCACATGCCACAACTGCTTTTATTTTGGTTCCTTTGTTAGATACTCTGTGATATAACGATCGGAAAGCTGGATCACGTGACCTTCCGGCCATTCCACCACTAGTAATTAGGGCTGTTTTTAAATATTTATTACCTCTAGTTACTCTCGAAGATTTCTTCTTTCCTGCACTTTCATAAGAACCAGGTGAAAGTCCAGCCCATGAAGCTAAGTGGCTCACTGTCCTAAAGGCCTCTATACTTGGACCAATTTCTGCTAGGATAATCGCTGCACTATGTTGCTTCACACCAGGAATACTTTGGAGCAACTCATATTCCAGAGGAAAATGAGATAAAATATATTGTTCGATATCATGTTCTATTTTCTTGATTTTCTGAGTATAGAATTGATACTCATCTAACGAATCATCAAGCAATCGCCTATCTGTTAGAGATATTTTTCCATCCATTGCTTGAAGTATATCCTTGGAAGAAGCTTTCACTTTGCCATGTAAACAAGCTCCAACAGATTCAAGAGTTAAGACTTCACCATTTATAAATAATTGGAGCAAGGCTTGCCCAGTTTTTCCAAAGATATTACTTAAATAACCCGTCAACTTAATGTTAGATCGTTGAAGAATGTTGTGTAACTCATTCTTCGATTGGGTTCGTTTTTGAGTGTAGGATTGCCTACGGCGAGTCATTAGACGTAATTCCATAACTTCAGGTGCTGGAATATACGAGTTTTGAATTAAACCAACTCGTCCAAGTTGCGCAATCCATTCTGCATCCTTCATATCTGTTTTTCGACCAGGTACATTCTTAATATGTTCTGGATTTGCGAGAACCATATTTACATTTCCTTCGGAAAAGATATTAAACACCGGTACCCAATATTGTCCTGTACTTTCCATAAAAATATCAGTAACTTCATTTTCTTCTAACCATTCAAGTGCTTTCCGTAATTCACTAGTTCGAGTACCAAATATCTTATATGACTTTTTAGGTTTATTGGTGTCCAAAGGACCATCTAATATACAACATACAATTGTCTTCTGATGAACGTCGATTCCACAACATGTCTCAATCATAACTTCCATGATGAAAACCTCCATCAAATAATTTAGGAAACAGAACATTCTATAAAATATTGTAATTTTATTTTCACATTCTAAGATGTATTCGGCTTATCGCAAAAGATAAAATGTTCATCCAGTTTTTTATACAGGTTCGGCAAAACCCATTAAAGAATCGGATTAACGTTTCCTATGTTAATTATATGATACTCTCTCTTTTCTGTCATGGCTTAGATTGCGAAGGTTTGTGTCAAGTTTTTCTCGAGCGTCCTATTCCTTCACTAGTTTAGGCACTCTATTTTTGTACACCCATCAGCTACCGCACGGCTCCGCCGCTTGCTGGCCCATCTTTTGGAAGAACGTTCCTAAAACCAGGAACCTTCTCCCAAAAGACAGGAATTAACGAAAACTTTTAATTAATTGTCCTATTGCCGATGAACGAGAGGCATACAATGGAATGATCCCATTCTTTGCCCCGACTGACTGCCGTGTTTTCTCATGCAATAACGACGATAAACGAACCGTTTGGTTCAGCTTGCGTTGTTGTCTCGCACTTCTATTTTGTTGGTGAAGATAGTCTTCACGCAAGGTGTGATTGAACATCCCTTGTTTTACCTTTACCATAGCTTCGCAACCTTCTGCACTCCAATGCATTCCTCGCTTTTTCATGCGAAAAGAGATGTGTCGTTGATTCGACTCCATTGCGCCTAATCCTCTGGCGCCTTTCGGAGCCTGTTCTACTTTTTCGCGCCAATCGAAAATCCGATCCCAATTCCGTAAAACATAGGTTCTAAATGTATTCAGTTTTTCCACTGCTGCTGTTTCGTCTAACGTACTTTCATACGTATCCAGCCAAATAGTTAAATGATCTAAATCATGCGTCTTTAATGCTTGCTTGACCTGCTGTTTAAAAACGTTAGTTTTCACGCCAAATGCACGATTCAAGCCTTGGAAGACATGATAAGAGTCTAGCTGATTGAGAACGGGATAATTCGATTGAGAAAAAGCTTCTTGGAATCTATCTGCAGTATAGCCTTGTCCACCGTCACTATTGGTAATGACTTGGGCTTGTTGTAAGGCATAATGATTCGCTGTAAAGGCTTGAACCTCTGCCCAAAAACCAGCGGTTTTTTTAGTCGTCATAATGGCTTTAGGTTCCTTTAAGGAAACGCGTTTTCCGTTTTTATTCCAGCCTTCGTAAAGAATGGCATGACGAACTTCTAAGCTTTTTTTCTTTTCTGTTCCACGAACAAAAACGCCATCCGCTTCGGCATAGAAATAGTCCACTTTTTTCCCTTCTGGTAATTCAGCTGCTTCTTCTAGCTCCAATACGCTTTCTTCATCTTCACGTGCTTGTGCTGATCCAACGCGTTTAAGAAGACTGCCAACTGTTTGGTGGCTGATTGTGACAGCCGTCCATTCATTTAGCATAGTTGCAGTATCTCGATAAGTAGCTTTACTCGCCAACTCAGCCACTTTTACTTCTACTAATGGACTATGACGCTGATATTTTCGAATGCCTAACCACTCATCTAGTGGATAATGATTCTGATCCGTGTGATCTACCATTAAGGTACGATAGTACCGAACGGGACCGAAAATAAATTGGACCGTTTTCCAATCTTCTCGTTTCACTTTCCAACCTTCAAGTTGTTTCTCCTCTTTGATCACCTGATTGATATGAGTGAAGACATCTCCCACTAATTCAGAAAATACTTCATACATATAAACCTGAATAGCTTCTTCTGTCTCTATTAAATTGTTTGAATCCTTTATTATTTGGTAAACCTTTGATATAATCTTATTCATAAGAAGGCCTCTTTCAATTATGTATTTGCCGGTCAAGCATACATTTATGATAGAACGCCTTCTTTCTTTTTGCCAGTAAAAAATAATAATATCTCGAGAACTATTTTACACATACATTGCGAAGCAATCATATAGTTTTTTATTTGGTAATAGAATAAGATGAAATTTAGCTGATCGTTCAGCTTTTTTGCTAAATTTCCAACACTTTAATCACTCTAGCTGGGTTGCCGCCAATTACCACATTATCTGGAAACGATTTTGTCACAACTGCTCCAGCACCCACTACAACATTATCGCCTAATGTGACTCCTGGAATAATAATAGCTCCGCCGCCGACCCAGACATTATCTCCTAGCGTAATCGGCTTACCATATTCTATTGAGGTATTCCGTTTAATGGGATCAAGCGGATGGGTAGCTGTATAGAGCTGAACATTAGGGGCCAGCATACAGTTCTTTCCAATCGTAATGGGACAAATATCTAACAGCGTACAGTTAAAGTTCGCATAGAAATTTTCTCCAATATGTACATTGAACCCATAATCTACTATTAACCCTTGATTGATATGGAATTGTTCTCCGGTTGAACCAAACAACTTTTTCAATATCGTTTTAGCTTCTGGAGAATCTTCCTCTTTTGCTTGATGAAATGCTTTTAATTTTTCTTGCGCATATTTTCTCGCTTCGCGTAATTCCTGATTTGCTGCATCATACAGCTCCCCAGCAATCATTTTTTCTTTTTCTGTTTGCATACTCTGTTTCGACTCCTTTAATTAAATAATCCTCTTTCAATTATTTCCTGTCTTTTTCTTAAGAACGTATCTTTCATGATTCTTTTCTCTTTCTATCCTTTTAACTCATCTAGATTTTCTTGAAGTTCAGCTACTTGGTGGTATACCCCACTAAATGTTTGGCTCAATTGACGGTAAATCGGAAATAACTTAGCATACATCCTTGCCTCTGCTGCCTGCGGAATATACTGATGCTCTGTTCCAATCAGGTTAGCCACTTCGGAGACTTCTTGAAGGATACCCATACTTTTCAGTCCCATTACCGCTGCTCCTAAACAAGAGCTTTCAAAACTCTCTGGAAGCGTAAATGGACGACCAAAAATATCTGTCAGCATTTGGCGCCATACTAGTGATTGCGAAAATCCTCCTGTAGCAATGATTTTTTTGGGTTCTCCAGCTAGCTCGGTTAACGTACAAAAGACATCATAAAGATTAAAACAAATGCCTTCCAACACAGCCCGTAAAAAATGTTGCGGCTGATGCAGCATATTTATCCCAAAAAACGATCCACGTGCCTCTGCATCCCATAAAGGTGCACGCTCTCCATTTAGATAAGGATGGAAAAACAAACCGTTTGCTCCAGCTGGTACCGCAGCAATTTGCTCCATTATATAGTCATACGCGTTGCCGCCTGTTTGGCTGATCAATTGCTGTTCCATTGGGAAGTAATTATGGCTTGCCCAATTTAAAACAACCCCGCCATTATTAACTGCTCCTCCAATTACCCAGTGCTGTTCATCTAGCACATAACAAAAAGTCCGTCCTTTAGGATCCGTATAAGGTTGGTCTGTTACCATTCGAACAGCCCCGCTTGTTCCAATCGTAATAGCAGCCACGCCTGGTTCGACTGCTCCTACTCCTAAATTAGAAAGGCAACCATCATTTCCCCCTAACACAAAAGGGGTTTCGGGTAAGAGCCCCATCTGATCTGCATACTTTTGTGGTAATCCTACTAGTTTATCTGTCGGAGAAGCTAAAACAGACAATTGGTCTTCTATAATTCCCGCAGCTGCTAAAGCTGCTTCATCCCATTTGAAATGATGGATATTAAACAACCCTGTACTAGAAGCAATGGAATAATCTACTATATAATGACCAAATAATTGGTAAAAAATATATTCTTTTATTCCAATAAATTTCTTTGTTTGGCTAAAAGTAGTTGGCTGTTCTTCACGCAGCCAAATGATCTTGGCTAGCGGCGACATTGGATGGATCGGCGTTCCAGTACGATGATATATCTCCATTCCATTAGCTGCTTTTAATTGATTTGCCCATTTGGCAGACCGGTTATCTGCCCAAGTGATGCTTCTTGTCAAAGGTTGATCAGCGTAATCCATAGCAATTAAACTATGCATAGCACTGGCAAAGCTGACACATAAAATTTCTTTAGGTTCAACTGCTGTTTTATCCATCAACATACGGATACTCACGACAACGGCTTCAAATAGATCCTCTAAGTTCTGTTCAGCCATCGAAGGTGTTTCTTTTAGTAAGGGATAAGCCACATAAGCAGCATCTACGACTTCTCCATTCTGTCTAAACAGCACTGCCTTCGTACTGGTCGTTCCCATATCAATCCCAACACTGTATTGTTGCTTCAAAAAAAAGCCTCCTTCAAAATTTTTTAGTGTTATTTATTGCTGCTCTACTTCTCGCTTCTATCAAAAGAATAGCCTTTTAACAAAAAAAGCGCAACGAAAAGTTTATTTCGTTGCGCTTTTTTCTCTTCCTAATGAATCAATATACGATTACCGGCGTACCCGTTTCGATTTGATTGTAAATTTCCACCATTACTCCAGGAGGTGTATTGATACAACCGTGCGACCCTTTAGTTAAATGAGTATTTCCGCCATAAACGGTTTGCCAAGGAGAATCATGGATGCCCACACCGCTCCAATCAATTGGTAACCAGTGATCGACTGGTGTTGCATAATCTTCGCCTGTTAAAGTAGCATTGCGTTCTTTTTTCCAAACATAATAGATTCCCTTTGGAGTAGGCGTAGCAGGTTTTCCGGAAATAATATCCGTCTCTTTCGCAATTTTCCCATCTTTATAGAACCACATATGCTGTGCTTCTAAATCGACTTCAACGTAACTTTTGCCGAATTCATTTCCATCATCTGCGTAGCCAGAACCATTGTATCGAGGAGTACGTTCAATGTCTTCTCCTAATAAAATATCATTTGCTAAAGCTTCTGTTTCTCTTGCTACATCTAATGTCCAACCATATGTTCCAGCTGGAACCTTAATGACGCCTCTCTTAGACGTTTTAAAATCACGTGCTTTTTCATAGGTACTGTATTTATCACTCAACCCTTGCATATAAGTCGTGATTCCTTCTTTGTCTACTATCACGTCTCCTGTTTTATCAACATTGAGCCAGCTCATTAATGTTTCACGTGGCACAATTTCTTCTGATCCATAGATTTGATAAACAATGGATAAATCACTTAACTGTTTTAATTTAGAAAGATTGGCTTGTAACGTTTCATCATCAGCTAAAACTGTAGGAACAGCATAAGCTTCTTTCATATTGATTTTAGTTGTATCTTCTTGAACAGAATCCATGATTAAAGCTGCAACTTTATCTAAATCAAAACTATTTCCTTTTACTTCAGGCTGTATGGTAAAATCTTTTTCAGTTTTCTTTATGGTCGCATTAACTGGCAGTTTCCGTTCTTCTTGATCCAAAGATAATGTAGAGACAAATTTTTTCACTTCTTCTTGATTCAATGAGACACCTTCAAGAGCTACTTGCTTATCTCTTGAGCTGAATTGGTTTATTGGCCAAGACCAAGCTTGTTGTTTATTTAGTTGTTCTTTTAAAGTTTTAGTAAAGTCAGTTGCAACGCCAATATCTGTTCCTGTAAAAGAAAATAACTCTTTGTCATCTTCTACCGCCGTAAAAGTTCTTTCTTGGTAATGCTTTTGAAGCGCTTTGTTGGCTTCTTCTACTGACTTGTTTCCAATCGACACGCCGTCAGCAGTTGTTTTAGGCAGAAATTGATTCTGGTACTGCATGCTTTTAAAGATATAAAAGCCTCCCATTAAAATCAAAAAGATCCCTAATCCAATAAAAATTGATTTTTTCTTATTATTCATTTATCTTCATTCCTTCTTTGTTTATACATAAAAAACTTGAGTGACAAGAGCAACAACGCGTTAAATACATTTTATTAAAAAACAACAGGTATGACTATCTTTATTTTACCATGTTTTAGCAGCAATTAAAGAATTATCCGCTCATTTCTTCCTCTATTATAAGAAACTAATTGACTTCCCTTGGTTTTCAAAAAACAGATAATTAGTATTTCGTCCTATCTTATTGAATAATCAGTATAATATAAAAAAGGTACCATCCGAAGATGATACCTTTTTGATTTGCGCGGCAGCGTCCTACTCTCACAAAGGGAAACCCTTCACTACCATCGGCGCTAAGAAGCTTAACTGCTGTGTTCGGCATGGGAACAGGTGTGACCTTCTTGCCGTTGCCACCGCACATCTTGCATATAAGAGAACATTGTTCTCTCAAAACTGGGTATTGTTTACTGTAAAGTTAGTTTAAAACCGTTCGTTCACCGTTTAAAAAATTGGTTAAGTCCTCGACCGATTAGTATTGGTCCGCTCCATACATCGCTGTACTTCCACTTCCAACCTATCTACCTGATCATCTCTCAGGGGTCTTACTCACTTACGTGATGGGAAATCTCATCTTGAGGGGGGCTTCACGCTTAGATGCTTTCAGCGTTTATCCCGTCCACACATAGCTACCCAGCAATGCCCTTGGCAGAACAACTGGTACACCAGCGGTGTGTCCATCCCGGTCCTCTCGTACTAAGGACAGCTCCTCTCAAATTTCCTGCGCCCGCGACGGATAGGGACCGAACTGTCTCACGACGTTCTGAACCCAGCTCGCGTACCGCTTTAATGGGCGAACAGCCCAACCCTTGGGACCGACTACAGCCCCAGGATGCGATGAGCCGACATCGAGGTGCCAAACCTCCCCGTCGATGTGGACTCTTGGGGGAGATAAGCCTGTTATCCCCAGGGTAGCTTTTATCCGTTGAGCGATGGCCCTTCCATGCGGAACCACCGGATCACTAAGCCCGACTTTCGTCCCTGCTCGACTTGTAGGTCTCGCAGTCAAGCTCCCTTCTGCCTTTACACTCTACGAATGATTTCCAACCATTCTGAGGGAACCTTTGGGCGCCTCCGTTACACTTTAGGAGGCGACCGCCCCAGTCAAACTGCCCGTCAGACACTGTCTCCCAGCCAGATCATGGCTGAGGGTTAGAGTGGTCATACAGCAAGGGTAGTATCCCACCATTGCCTCCACCAAGACTAGCGTCCTGGCTTCATTGGCTCCTACCTATCCTGTACAAGCTGTACAAACACTCAATATCAAACTGCAGTAAAGCTCCATGGGGTCTTTCCGTCCTGTCGCGGGTAACCTGCATCTTCACAGGTACTATAATTTCACCGAGTCTCTCGTTGAGACAGTGCCCAAATCATTACGCCTTTCGTGCGGGTCGGAACTTACCCGACAAGGAATTTCGCTACCTTAGGACCGTTATAGTTACGGCCGCCGTTTACTGGGGCTTCAATTCTGAGCTTCGCCTTACGGCTAACCCATCCTCTTAACCTTCCAGCACCGGGCAGGCGTCAGCCCCTATACGTCATCTTTCGATTTAGCAGAGACCTGTGTTTTTGATAAACAGTTGCTTGGGCCTATTCACTGCGGCTGACCAAATGGTCAGCACCCCTTCTCCCGAAGTTACGGGGTCATTTTGCCGAGTTCCTTAACGAGAGTTCTCTCGCACACCTTAGGATTCTCTCCTCGACTACCTGTGTCGGTTTGCGGTACGGGCAGATCGTTTCTCACTAGAAGCTTTTCTTGACAGTGTGACATCAGGAACTTCGGTACTTGATTTCCCTCCCCATCACAACTTGTCCTTAAGGGAATAAGCATTTGACTCATTCCCAGACTTATTGCTTGGACGTGCATATCCAACAGCACGTATTCCTTAGCCTACTGTGTCCCTCCATCGTTCAAACAAAACGAACTGGTACAGGAATCTCAACCTGTTGTCCATCGTCTACGCCTATCGGCCTCGACTTAGGTCCCGACTAACCCTGGGAGGACGAGCCTTCCCCAGGAAACCTTAGTCATTCGGTGGACGGGATTCTCACCCGTCTTTCGCTACTCATACCGGCATTCTCACTTCTAAGCGCTCCACCAGTCCTCACGGTCCAGCTTCGACGCCCTTAGAACGCTCTCCTACCATAGAACCAAAAGGTTCTATCCACAGCTTCGGTGTTCTGTTTAGCCCCGGTAAATTTTCGGCGCAGGGTCACTCGACTAGTGAGCTATTACGCACTCTTTAAATGATGGCTGCTTCTGAGCCAACATCCTAGTTGTCTAAGCAACCCCACATCCTTTTCCACTTAACAGAAACTTTGGGACCTTAGCTGGTGGTCTGGGCTGTTTCCCTCTCGACTACGGATCTTATCACTCGTAGTCTGACTCCCGGATATAAATCAATGGCATTCGGAGTTTATCTGAATTCGGTAACCCGAGAAGGGCCCCTAGTCCAAACAGTTGCTCTACCTCCATGATTCTAATTCCGAGGCTAGCCCTAAAGCTATTTCGGAGAGAACCAGCTATCTCCAAGTTCGATTGGAATTTCTCCGCTACCCACACCTCATCCCCGCATTTTTCAACATACGTGGGTTCGGTCCTCCAGTGCGTATTACCGCACCTTCAACCTGGACATGGGTAGATCACTTGGTTTCGGGTCTACGACCACATACTCATTCGCCCTATTCAGACTCGCTTTCGCTGCGGCTCCGTCTCATCAACTTAACCTCGCATGGGATCGTAACTCGCCGGTTCATTCTACAAAAGGCACGCTATCACCCATTAACGGGCTCTAACTACTTGTAAGCACACGGTTTCAGGTGCTGTTTCACTCCCCTTCCGGGGTTCTTTTCACCTTTCCCTCACGGTACTGGTTCACTATCGGTCACTAGGGAGTATTTAGCCTTGGGAGATGGTCCTCCCGGATTCCGACGGAATTTCTCGTGTTCCGCCGTACTCAGGATACTGATCAGAGTGAACGAAGTTTCAGATACGGGGCTTTTACCCTCTTTGGCAGACCTTTCCAGGTCGCTTCTCTTACTTCATTCATTTATGACTCTATGTGTTCAGTCCTACAACCCCAGAAAGCAAGCTTTCTGGTTTGGGCTTTTCCCGTTTCGCTCGCCGCTACTCAGGGAATCGAATTTTCTTTCTCTTCCTGCAGGTACTTAGATGTTTCAGTTCTCTGCGTCTACCTCTGTTGACCTATGTATTCAGTCAACAGTAACACCCGATAAAGGGTGTTGGGTTTCCCCATTCGGAAATCTCTGGATCACAGCTTACTTACAGCTCCCCAAAGCATATCGGCGTTAGTCCCGTCCTTCTTCGGCTCCTAGTGCCAAGGCATCCACCGTGCGCCCTTATTAACTTAACCTATGGTTAGTGTTAATCTGAATCTTCTCATCTTAAAAGATAAGGATTCGTTTCAAACTCTTACAAACGCGGTGTGTTTCTCGGTTTCTTACAATTTTTACAATTAAACAATATCCAGTTTTCAAAGAACAACGATTTTGAGAAGATTAGACCTCTCAAAACTGAACAAAAGAAGAACGACTGTGTAGGTTCCGTTAAAATCCTTAGAAAGGAGGTGATCCAGCCGCACCTTCCGATACGGCTACCTTGTTACGACTTCACCCCAATTATCTATCCCACCTTAGGCGGCTGGCTCCCAAAAGGGTTACCTCACCGACTTCGGGTGTTACAAACTCTCGTGGTGTGACGGGCGGTGTGTACAAGACCCGGGAACGTATTCACCGCGGCGTTCTGATCCGCGATTACTAGCGATTCCGGCTTCATGCAGGCGAGTTGCAGCCTGCAATCCGAACTGAGAATGGCTTTAAGAGATTAGCTTGACCTCGCGGTCTTGCGACTCGTTGTACCATCCATTGTAGCACGTGTGTAGCCCAGGTCATAAGGGGCATGATGATTTGACGTCATCCCCACCTTCCTCCGGTTTATCACCGGCAGTCTCACTAGAGTGCCCAACTGAATGCTGGCAACTAGTAATAAGGGTTGCGCTCGTTGCGGGACTTAACCCAACATCTCACGACACGAGCTGACGACAACCATGCACCACCTGTCACTTTGTCCCCGAAGGGAAAGCTCTATCTCTAGAGTGGTCAAAGGATGTCAAGACCTGGTAAGGTTCTTCGCGTTGCTTCGAATTAAACCACATGCTCCACCGCTTGTGCGGGTCCCCGTCAATTCCTTTGAGTTTCAGCCTTGCGGCCGTACTCCCCAGGCGGAGTGCTTAATGCGTTAACTGCAGCACTGAAGGGCGGAAACCCTCCAACACTTAGCACTCATCGTTTACGGCGTGGACTACCAGGGTATCTAATCCTGTTTGCTCCCCACGCTTTCGAGCCTCAGCGTCAGTTACAGACCAGAGAGTCGCCTTCGCCACTGGTGTTCCTCCACATATCTACGCATTTCACCGCTACACGTGGAATTCCACTCTCCTCTTCTGCACTCAAGTTCCCCAGTTTCCAATGACCTTCCCCAGTTGAGCTGGGGGCTTTCACATCAGACTTAAAGAACCGCCTGCGCTCGCTTTACGCCCAATAAATCCGGACAACGCTTGCCATCTACGTATTACCGCGGCTGCTGGCACGTAGTTAGCCATGGCTTTCTGGTTAGATACCGTCAGGGGATGAGTAGTTACGCTCATCCTTGTTCTTCTCTAACAACAGAGTTTTACGATCCGAAAACCTTCTTCACTCACGCGGCATTGCTCCGTCAGACTTTCGTCCATTGCGGAAGATTCCCTACTGCTGCCTCCCGTAGGAGTCTGGGCCGTGTCTCAGTCCCAGTGTGGCCGATCACCCTCTCAGGTCGGCTACGTATCATTGCCTTGGTGAGCCATTACCTCACCAACTAGCTAATACGCCGCGGGTCCATCCATAAGCGACAGCCGAAACCGTCTTTTATCCATCCACCAGGAGGTGGTTGGAGTTATGCGGTATTAGCATCCGTTTCCGAATGTTATCCCCCACTTATGGGCAGGTTACCCACGTGTTACTCACCCGTCCGCCACTCTTTGATTCTGGTGGGTGCAAGCACCCGGTAGAATCAAAGCGTTCGACTTGCATGTATTAGGCATGCCGCCAGCGTTCGTCCTGAGCCAGGATCAAACTCTCATAAAAGTAGTTGTTGCCTCGAAAGGTTCCAACTGATTATGCTGTTTGAAGCTCTTTTGACTTGCTAGCGAAATTTCTTTCACTTTGTTACTTTTGGTTTAACACTGTTAAACCACCTTACACAGTTATTTCGTTCTTGCTTTGTTCAGTTTTCAAAGGTCTAATGTGTTTGTGTTGCCGTTTTGACAACTCCTAAATATTACCAGAAGCTGTACTGCTTGTCAACAACTTTTTTTATTTCTTTTTTTATGTTGCTAAAGTTCTCTTGCAACAACATGTATTACTATACCAGCTACTTGGCGTTGAGTCAACGTTTTCTAGCAATTAAACCTTCTTTTTTATAAAAGACGAACGACTTTATTTTATTTAGCTGAAATCTATTTAAAAAAACAAAAAAGACGAATCCAGTATACTTATTCCGTTCTTTTATACGTAAAACAATACCCTTCTCTTCTTACAAAAGAATAGGAGAAGGGCAACTGTTTATTTTTCTTGCCATGTCTTTTCAATAAAATTGA
The DNA here is from genome assembly GCF_000744825.1 of Carnobacterium mobile DSM 4848. Lineage (NCBI taxonomy): Bacteria > Bacillati > Bacillota > Bacilli > Lactobacillales > Carnobacteriaceae > Carnobacterium > Carnobacterium mobile. Next base: position 1,793,211 of record NZ_JQMR01000001.1, on the reverse strand, counting down.
CACGACCTGACCCTTGACTGTAGCGTGAATAATGAGCAGGGTTCTTCTTATAGAAATCTTGATGGTATGTTTCTGCTGGATAAAAAGGTTCAGCTGGCTCTATCATTGTAACGACCGGTTTTTTAAAGCGACCGCTATTTTGCAAAGCCATTTTAGAATTTTCTGCAATTTGGCGTTGTTCTTCACTGTGGTAAAAAATCACGGGACGATAGGATGAACCTCGGTCTGCAAATTGGCCGCTTGCATCGGTTGGGTCTGTTTGTCTCCAATAAATTTCAACCAAGTCATTGTAACTGATAATGTCTGGATCAAAAGTAATTTGAACAGCTTCAGTGTGTCCGGTTGTATCGCTGCATACTTCTTCATAAGTTGGATTAACTGTGTGTCCGCCTGTGTAACCAGAAATAACAGAATGGATACCAGGCTCTTGATCAAATGGTTTTACCATGCACCAAAAACAGCCGCCTGCAAATGTTGCTTTTTGAAATTCTTGTTCACTCATCCTCTTTTCCTCCTTCATTTCATGCTAGATAAATTATATCATAACTAGTTGCATAGAAGAATAGAGACACTTTTCTAACCTATTCAGTTTAGCTAAATAGACTGAGCACTAGCTATCTTAATTCGAAACAATGACGATTTTACCAAGCGCATGATGTGTTTCACTTAGTTCATGCGCATCATAAATCCCCTTTTCGGTAAGCGGAAATTTCGCGCCAATAATCGATTTGACTTTTCCTGCTGCCATTAATTCAGCAATTTTTGATAATTCTTGTCCATTAGGTTCTAACCATATGCTTTCAAATGCTACATCGAATTGCTTTCTGAACTCTTCATCAGCAAGACCGACAATAGAAATCATGCGACCTGTTTTTGGTTTTAAGATTTTAAAACTGTCCTTTTGCACTTCTCCACCCATTGTATCTAAAACTAAGTCCACTCCATCTAAAAGCTCTGCAAAATTTTCTGTTTTATAATCAATGACTTGATCAGCACCTAGCTCAATTAACAGATCGTGATTTTTTTTGCTAGCTGTAGTAATTACCTTAGCTCCAATAGATTTTGCCAGTTGGATGGCATATGTCCCAACTCCTCCAGCACCAGCATGAATTAAAACTGTTTCACCTTTTTTTAAGTTACCGTGATTAAACAAACCTTGCCAAGCCGTTAAGCCCGCAAGCGGAACTGCTGCTGCTTCTTCAAAACTAGTATTAGCAGGGATTTTAGCAAGCAATTCTTGATCTACTACAGTATATTCAGCATACGTACCAAAACGAGTCGTTTCTGGACGAGCAAAAACTTTATCGCCTACTTTCCAATCGATGACTTCTTCTCCAACTTCACTAATGACTCCCGCTACATCCCATCCAAGAATAATAGGGAAGGCCCAATCCATCATCTGTTGCAAGTATCCTTCACGTAACTTCCAGTCTATTGGATTGATGGATGTCGCTTTTACTTCAACGACTACTTGTTTTGCACCTGCTTTAGGACGGTCTAGTTGCATTTCTTTTAGTTCTTCTTTGCTACCATAGTTTTCTATAACAATTGCTTTCATATTTTTCCTCCATTACTCTTTATATACTTATTTTTTATTAGTTACTATTCATCTTATAATAAATCTTTCTTATGATAATTGCTAGTCTTTTGGCCTAAGTTAATGAAATAAAAAACGTATCCTACATCTACGCTTAAGAAAGCAAGATATAAGATACGTTTTTAACATTTGTATGAGACTTATTTTCTTATTTCTGTGACTCCACCCATGTATGGAACCAAAACATCTGGGATTTTAACTGAACCGTCAGCTTGTTGGTAATTTTCTAAAATAGCAGCAACCGTTCGACCAACCGCAAGTCCTGAACCATTCAATGTATGCACATATTCTAATTTTTCTGTGGCCTCATTGCGGTAACGAATTTTTGCGCGCCGCGCTTGGAAAGCTTCTGTGTTTGAACATGAGCTGATTTCACGGTAAACATCTTGTGCCGGGATCCAAACCTCTAAGTCATACGTTTTAGCAGCTGAAAAACCCATGTCGCCTGTACACAAAGCCAAAACGCGATAAGGCAAGTCTAATTTTTGTAAGACTGCTTCAGCATTTTGTGTCATCTTCTCAAGTTCTTCATATGAATCTTCAGGTTTACTGAACTTCACCATTTCTACTTTGTTAAATTGATGTAATCGTATCAAGCCACGTGTATCTCTTCCAGCGCTGCCTGCTTCTGATCTAAATGAAGGGCTAAGAGCTGTAAAATAAACAGGTAATTGTCCTTCACTTAAAATTTCATTGCGGTAATAATTGGTCAAAGGAACTTCTGCTGTTGGGATCAACGTAAGATCTCTATCTTCAATTTGAAAAACATCTTCTTTGAACTTAGGAAATTGACCTGTTCCATACATTGATTCACTGTTGACTAAATAAGGCGTCATCATTTCAGTGTAGCCGTGTTCCCCCGTGTGCAGATCCAACATAAAGTTATAAATTGCGCGTTCTAGTCTGGCACCCAATCCTTTATAGTAAACAAAACGACTGCCGGAAACTTTTGCTCCCCGCTCAAAATCTAAAATATCTAAAGCTTCTGCAATTTCCCAATGAGGTTTTACTTCAAAATCAAACGTTTTAGGTGTTCCCCATTTTCTTACTTCAAGATTGTCCTCTTCATCCGTACCAATGGGCACTGACTCATGCGGCAAGTTGGGTAAGCCAGAAGCAATGTCTTCGATTTGGAGATCGATTTGCGCTAATTGTTCATCTAGTTGTTTGATTTTTTCCCCGACTTCACGCATTTCTTGAATTTTGTCATCCGCATTTTCTTTGTTGCGTTTTAAGACAGCAATCGCTCCAGAAACTTCATTTCGTTGATTCTTTAATTGTTCTGTTTCTACTAAAAGAGACCGTCTTTTTTCGTCTAAATGCATAAAGTTATCCAAAGTCTCTTTTTTGACACCTCGGCTGGCTAATTTTTTAGAAACCATTTGGTAATCGTTCCGCAATTTTTTTATATCTAACATTTTCTTCTCTCCTCTGTTTTAGACTGATTATTATATTTCTTTACCATACAAAAAAGGCCATTCCATCCCCAGTGAATATGGGACGAAATGGCCTGATAAAATCGCGGTACCACCCAACTTTAGAAGTTTATACAGTGAAAACTTCTACGCTTTACATCAGATAACGGTCTGGAGCCGAAATAATTTGGTCAACCAGCAGAACCAGCAGTTGATTCATTATTTACTTCATGCAATGGATTCAAATAAACAAATCATCAGTTTTCACCAACCACTGACTCTCTAACAGTATTTATTTATTTTACTATTTTGCATTACTAACGTTCAATTTGTTCAATTTTAGTAAATCTAGTTTACCGAACCCTTATCGTTAAGTCAACGAAAACAAATCTCTCTATTTTCAAAAGACTTAAAATAAATTAGAAAAGAAATCTTTGATCCAACGGCCTGATAGCACAAAAACATTCGCTTTTTCAACAGCATCAGCTGCCACTACAGCTACTTCTTCTCCTTGATCGCCATCGACATAACCTAACTCATCATCTTTCACTGAAACTTGAGCAGTTCCAACTTCTTCAGATTTTTTAATCGGAGCCGTTACTTTGCCTGCATCATTTAACACATTTTTCTGAGGAGTGTAGCTTACTTCCATATTTTCCAAATCTGTATCAGTTGGAACAAATAAAGATACATCCGATTCTACGGCTAGTTTTACACTGTCCGTTTTCCCTTTTTCTACAGCTAACGGTTTCACATCGTTTAATACATCGTTTTTCTTATAAACTTGTACTTTTTCCCAGTTTGCAAAAGCCCAATCCATCATTTTGTCTGTTTCAACAAAACGTCTTCTCAAGTCAACTTCTCCATCTTTTACGTTCATTACAACTGTAATGATTCTCATACCGTTTTCTTCAGCTGTCCCGGTAAAGGTAGCACCTGCAAAATCAGTTGTTCCGGTTTTCAGTCCATCCACATTTTCTCGTTCAGAGTTTAAACCTGGCAACATCCAATTCCAATTTTCCATTTTGATTTCATCAGAAGTTCCTTCTTTAAACTTCATTTCAGAAATACTGGTTGTTTCCAATATCTCTGGATAAGATGCCAGTAAGTGTTGAGCAACGATAGCTACATCACGTGCAGTCATCGCATTTTCATTGTCTTCCTTGCTTCCTGGATACAGGTTTCCATACAAATCGGTATTGGACAACCCAGTACTGTTGTACAATTCATAATCAGAAATGCCCCATGATTCTACTTTTTCGCGCATCATGTCAACAAATTTTGGCTCATCTCCGGCAATGGCTTCAGCAATCGCAATGGTTGCACCATTTGCTGAATAAATAGCCATCGCTTGATACAGTTCTTTAAATGTATAAGTTTCGTCTTGTCTTAAAGGAACATTTGATAACGAATTGTTCTGGCTGATTTTATGAGCATAATCACTGATAGGAACCTTTTGATCCCAAGTAATATCGCCTTTTTCAATGGATTCGAAAATAATGTATTCTGAAATCATCTTCGTCATCGAAGCAATTCCCAACTTTTTATCTCCATTTTGATTCAACAATACTTTTCCTGTTGTAGGTTCAATAATAAAGGCTGCTGCTGCATCAATTTTTGGAGCGGCTTCTGCAGCTGAAGCGGTGTTGTTCAAGTTAGAAACTGGAAGAAACGTTCCTACCATAAAGGTAATAATAAAAACCAGTCCGAATTTCGTCATTTTTTTCATTTCTTAAATTCTCCTCAATAAATTTACACTTTTTTTAAGTAAAAAAATTCACTCACCGTTCCATGTTAGCGAAATTCCACGAAAAAAACAACTATATTTTTCATTATCTCTTTGCAGACAACTGTTTTTAAATTTGTTCTTTTATTTTTGATTCACGTGAAACATTTTGGTCTTTTGATTTTGTTTGGCACAAAGGAAAATGCAGGATAAACTGAGTTAGGTATTCATCGGACTTTGCATAAATCGTCCCTTTATGAAGTTCCACAATACTTTGGGCAATCGCTAACCCCAAACCTGTTCCGCCTGTTTCTTGTGAACGTGACTCTTCTACACGGTAAAAGCGGTTGAATAATTGTTTTAAGGATTGTTCAGGAATGGACTTGCCATCATTATTAACTGAAATAACAACTTCTTCTCCGACTTTTTCGGCTTCAATAAAAACACGCTGCCCGTCGTTTCCATAATTTAAAGCATTCGATAGGAGATTATTAAAGACACGCACGATCTTTTCCGTATCAGCTTCCATTAAGATAGCTTCTTGTTTACAGATAACTTCAATTTGCATGTGTTTCTTTTCTGCTTCTAATTCAAAGTCAGCGGCTAATTGTTCCAATAATTGCACCATATCGAACTCAGTTAAGTTTAATGGAGTAGTGGTTTGCCGGACACGTGTATATTCAAATAGGTCTTCTACTAAGACTTTCATTTGCTTTGCTTTTTCATAAGCCGTGTGGGTATACTTCAGCACTTCTTCTTCGTCTCGGTAACTGCCTTCTTCTATTAACCCCAAATAACCAATCACCGAAGTAAGCGGCGTTCGAATATCATGACTGACATTTGTGATCAATTCATCTTTTGATTGTTCGATTTTCCGTTCTTCTTCCATCGCTTTAACCGTGCTGTCTACTAAAACGTGAATGCTGTCTACTACTTTTTTCATATCCCCGTTAAGGTCTGTGGTGATCCGATGATCATAGTGCCCTTCTGCAATATAATGCAATTCACTGATCACATGATTCAACTGCATTTGCTTGTAGCGTCTTTTCAAGCGCCAATGAACTGTGATTCCAGCAATAATAAGCAATACAAAAGCAAAAAAGGGCGTGATTGAAATGACTTGATTGCTCTGAATACTAATGATTGCATCGCCGAATATCCATAACGAACGGATAACTCCGGGAAAAGCTATGACAATTCGGCTGAGGATAGCAAAAGCCGCATAGTATAGTAAGCTAATTAAGCCGACTGTAATAATCCCTTCAAAAATCAGTTTGCTTTTTTCTTTTCTCGTTATTTTCAAGCTGCTATTCATCTCCTCTATTATTGGCGCATCAAATGTTTACCGGTCTTCAATTTTATACCCAACGCCCCAGACCGTTTGAATCACTTTTTCTCCGCCGGTTGCTTCTTCAATTTTATCCCGCAAATGGCTGACATGAACCATAACTGTCTTAGCAGATACTAAACTTTCTTGTTGCCAAACCCGTTCAAAAATTTCATCTGCACTAAAAACGCGATTTGGGTGGCTGGCTAGCAAATAAAGAATCCCAAATTCTAAAGCTGTTAATTGAATCGACTGGTTGGTCAATGTCCAGACTTCGTGCGATTCTTTACTGATGATCAGCGGTCCAATTTCTAACTTATCTGGTCCATCTTCAACAGAAGCATAGGTACTGCGTCTTAATAATGATTTGATTCGTGCCATGACTTCCAATGGATTAAATGGTTTAGCAACGTAATCGTCTGCTCCAGAGACTAACCCTTTGATTTTATCCACATCAGTGGTCTTGGCACTTAACATTAAAATCGGCAATTGTGAATCTTCCCGAACTTTTTTCACTACTTCCATGCCATTGATTGCCGGCATCATAACGTCTAATACCATTAAATCAATGTCTCTATGAGTTGTTAATTTCATTAAGGCATCTTTGCCATTATAAGCTTTTTCTACTTCATATCCTTCATTTTTGATGTAAATACTTAAGAGTTCAACAATTTCTTTATCGTCATCTACTACTAAAATTTTCATTGGTTGATTTCCCTCATTTTCAGACGTATTTTTATTCATCATAACAGAAATAACTAAAGAATTCGTTAAAAAAAAGCTGATCATTAGCCGTTTTCGACTTTTTGATCAACTTCTTTTAGGTTGTCTTTTAGAAATTACTTATTGACTGTGATGTCCATAATTTATTGAATCGAGTAGTTAGGAGCTTCTTTAGTAATTTGGATATCATGCGGATGTGATTCTCTTAATCCGGCTCCGCTCATTTGAACAAATTGAGCATCTTCGCGCAATTGTTCTAAATTAGCAGCACCCACATAGCCCATACCAGATCTTAGTCCGCCGAGCATTTGGAAAATAATATCAGAGACAGCTCCTTTATAAGCCACTCGTCCTTCAATTCCTTCCGGCACTAATTTATTGGCTTCATTTACGCTACCTTGGAAATAACGGTCGCTAGAACCATGTTCCATGGCTGCTAAGCTGCCCATACCGCGATACGTTTTAAAGCGGCGGCCTTGGAAAATTTCGAATTCACCTGGAGACTCATCTGTTCCAGCCAGCATGCTGCCCAACATCACAGCGTGTCCGCCAGCTGCTAGAGCTTTAACAATGTCTCCGGAATACTTGATTCCGCCATCTGCAATGATGGTCCGGCCATATTCGCGAGCAACTGCGGCAGCATCATAAATAGCTGTAATTTGAGGAACACCTACACCCGCAACTACACGTGTTGTGCAAATAGAACCTGGTCCGATTCCTACTTTTACAACATCTACGCCGACTTCATAAAGAGCACGCGCCGCTTCTCCAGTAGCTACATTTCCAGCAATTAAAGTGATGTCCGGGAATGTCTCGCGAATCTCTTTGATTTTGCGGATCACACCTGCACTATGTCCATGTGCAGTATCTACAATAATAGCATCTACGTCTGCGTCAACTAGAGCTTGTGCTCGTTCAAATGTATCAGAAGTCACACCGACAGCTGCTGCTACTAATAAACGTCCGTGGCTATCTTTAGCTGCATTGGGAAACTCAAGTATTTTTTCGATATCTTTGATGGTGATCAGTCCGCTTAACCGTCCTGTTTCATCCACGATCGGCAGTTTTTCTATTTTGTGTTTTTGCAATATTTCTTCAGCTTCTTTTAAAGAAGTTCCTTTAGGAGCTGTGATCAAGTTGTCTTTTGTCATGATTTCATCAATAGGAGTGCTATAATCTGTTACAAAACGCAAATCACGATTTGTTAAAATACCAACTAAAATGCGATCTTCCATATTGTCAACGATTGGAACACCACTGATACGGTAACGGCCCATTAATTTTTCTGCATCAGAAATCAAATGAGTAGGAGTAAGGAAAAACGGATCAATAATGACGCCACTTTCGGAACGCTTTACTTTTCTGACTTCCCCAGCTTGCGCTTCAGCGCTCATATTTTTATGAATGACGCCTAGTCCCCCTTGGCGCGCCATTGCAATCGCCATTTTTGAATCCGTTACAGTATCCATGCTGGCACTGATGATAGGCATATTCAATTTAATATTTTTAGCTAATTGAATACTTAAATCCACTTCATTCGGCAAAACATGGCTTTCAGCTGGAATTAAAAGAACATCGTCGAAAGTAAGACCTTGTTTTACAAATTTCGTTTCCCAATTTGACATTTATTAAACACTCCTTTTTTTATTTTCCCTTAAATTTGGTTGAGATTTTACTTACAAAAGTAACAGAGATACTTTTGTTCGTCAAGATGAGTTTGCTTAGATAAGGCTTACATCTTTTCTTTTCTCATGAAGCCACTTTGAAAGAAAGAATTTACTGAAAAAATGATGAGAAAAAAGCCTCAGACAGGCAATAGCCTAAAGCCTGAAGCTTTCCATCCGAGTAGAATATTTTATTTGATTTTTCTTCAACAAAGTATGGATCTGCGTGATGTCTAGCAGTTCGAGCCAAAGCAGGCTTCTCCTGCTTTTCTTTCAATTAAAATAAACCGCCGCGGATATTTAATTTTCGTTTAAAGTACATTTTAGCAGCGAACGCCACCACACCTATTGCAATATTGACACTTCCAGGCAGTAAAATGTTGATTGAGGTCGGAATAAACGCCATAGATGCCGTCATCAAGAACATCCAACCTAACATACCGGCAGTTGAAATCAGGATATAACGTAAAGTGCTGCCTTTTTTTGTTTTATTTTTATCTGGCACATTTTTTGAAATAAGCAAAATGACGAATCCACCAATGATAAAGTTTAAGATCATCGTGATCAATCCCATTTCAGAACCTTGGCCTTTGCCGATAAAACCTGACACTCCTGTAATCAAGGCGAACATGGCTCCCATTAACAATCCGCCATCCAACATGATTTTCCAGTCTTCTGACCGGCCGGTTTCTTCTTCTTTGGGCCCTTCTAATAAAGCATTGGTGCGCTCCGTAACAGTTCCATATAATTGTCGAGCCGTTTGACCGGATTTTTGCCCTTTAATTAAAGTTTTCAGCATATCATTATAAATGGATTCACGTTTTTTTTCTGAAATATTAGCGGCAATCAATGCTTTATCCAAATTCATCATGTATTGATCGTTTCGCTTAGTCAATTGCTTAAATAATGCTTCATTTTCTTCTTGTTTCAGCATTTGTTCATTTGTATTCTCTTGTTCCACTGGAAAAGCCTCCTATTGAATCCTTAATTAAACTAAACTGATAAATCAATTCTATTATTATACATTAAATCGGAACAACATCACATCGCCGTCTTGAACGACGTATTCTTTTCCTTCTGAACGCACACGGCCAGCTTCTTTAGCTGCTTGCATGGTTTCGTATTTATCCAAATCTTCAAAAGAAACTGTTTCAGCCCGAATAAATCCTCTTTCAAAGTCGGTATGGATAACTCCAGCAGCTTGAGGAGCTTTCATCCCTTTTTTGAACGTCCAGGCGCGAACTTCTTGAACACCGGCTGTAAAATAAGTAGCCAATCCTAATAAAGAATAAGTGGAACGAATCAATTTATCCAAACCAGATTCTTCAATACCTAGATCTTCTAAGAACATTTCTTTTTCATCATCTTCTAATTCAGCAATTTCTTCTTCTATTTGAGCACAAATAACAATCACTTCTGAATTTTCTTTTTCAGCAAAAGCTCTCACTTGTTGAACGTACTCGTTATCATCTGCTTGTCCTACTTCTTCTTCCGCAACATTCGCTACATATAATACTGGTTTTGTGGTCAATAGGAATAAATCATGTACAACTTTTTCTTCTTCTTCGTTAAATTCAATTGTTCGAGCAGATTCGCCTTTTTCCAAAGTCGCAATGATTTTTTCTAGCGTAGCTGCTTCTAACACCGCTTCTTTGTCTTTCGTTCTAGCAATCTTAGCTACTCGAGCATAGCGTTTTTCAACCGATTCTAAATCCGCTAAAATCAATTCTAAATTGATTGTTTCAATGTCTGCTAAAGGATCAACTTTTCCAGTCACATGGGTAATATTGTCATCGTCAAAACAACGGACAACATGACAAATCGCATCTACTTGACGAATATTAGCCAGGAACTTATTCCCTAGTCCTTCGCCCTTACTAGCGCCTTTAACAATACCAGCAATATCGGTAAATTCAAACGTTGTCGGTACTGTTTTTTTAGGTATCACCAATTCAGTCAAACGATCTAAACGATAATCGGGTACTTCTACTACTCCTACATTAGGATCAATAGTAGCAAAAGGATAATTGGCAGCTTCTACTCCTGCTTTTGTAATTGCGTTAAAAAGAGTTGACTTTCCAACGTTAGGTAAACCTACGATTCCTGCTGTTAATGCCATTCTTCATTCACTCTTTCTCTTCTTATATTTAGTTGCTTTTTTCAGCATGTTCAAGAACTTTTTTCATTTTTTTTTCAAATTCTCTTCTGGGCATCATAACCATATGGCCGCACTTCGTACATTTAATCCGAATGTCCATACCCATTCTAATAATTTCCCAACGGTTTTCCCCGCAAGGATGAGCTTTTTTCATTTCAACCATATCATGTAGATCATACATTCTTTTCACACCCTATCGTTATTTTCTCTATTCATCATCAAACTGAATGTCTAAAACATCTAAAATACGAGTCAGATCATCTGTGGAAAGATATTCAATTTCAATTTTACCTTTTTTATTTTTTTCATGAATCGTGACAGAGGTGCCAAACTTGTCCATTAACCGTTCTTCGCTCTCTCGAATATAATAAGGTTTTTGTGCTGCTTTTTCAGGCTGTACGTTTTGCTCTTTTGGTTGATTCATTTGAATCACCAACTGTTCTACTTGGCGGACAGTTAGATTATCTTTCATGACCCGTTTGGCCAATTTTACGATTTGCTTTTTGTCTTTTAAGCCTAATAGTGTGCGCGCTTGTCCCATAGAAATGCCGTTATCTTGCAGCATTTGTTTGACTGCTTCAGGCAATCCTAATAACCGCAAATAGTTTGCGATATACGGACGGCTTTTTCCTAAACGAGCCGCTACTTCTTCTTGTGTCAATTTTAATTTCTTCATCAACATATCATAAGCTTCCGCTTCTTCAAGTGATGTGAGGTCTTCTCTTTGTAAGTTTTCTAAGACTGCTACTTCCATCATTTTTTCTTCATCAAATTCACGGATAATTGCTGGAATCGTCGTCTTCCCTGCTATTTTTGACGCTCTAAAACGCCGTTCGCCGGCAATGATTTCATAGCCTTTGACTGTTGACTCACGCAAAATAATCGGCTGAAATACACCAGATTGTTTAATAGAGTGTGCCAATTCGTTCAAAGCTTCTTCATCAAACGTTTTTCTTGGCTGATAAGGATTTGGCCGGATATCGCTTAATCCAATTTCTTGTACCTGTTCGCTTGCAATATCGATTTTATCTAAATTAGAATAATCGCTAAAAAGTGCGTCAATTCCTCTGCCTAAGCCTTTACTGTTTTTGTTAACCATGTGCCATCACTTCCTTTGCTAACTCCAGATAAACTTCTGCTCCTCTTGAACGTGGATCATAGTCAATAATAGACAATCCATGACTTGGCGCCTCAGATAACCGAATATTGCGTGGAATAATCGATTTGTAGACTTTCTCGCGGAAGTATTTCTTCACTTCATCTACTACTTCATAACCCAAATTGGTTCGTGCATCCAGCATCGTTAACAAGACTCCTTCAATTTTTAAATCCGGATTAAAATGCTTTTGAACTAAACGGACGGTGTTCAGCAATTGGCTTAGTCCTTCAAGGGCATAGTACTCACATTGGACAGGTATTAGAATCGTATTGCTGGCAGTAAAGGCATTGATTGTTAAGTGACCGAGAGAAGGCGGACAATCGATCAAGATATAATCATAGTCATCCGAAACTTTTTCTAAAGCTTGTTTCAGCCTTATTTCACGAGCCATTTGGTTGGTCAATTCAATTTCTGCACCTGCTAATTGAATCGTAGCAGGAACAACCCAAAGGTTTTCTCTTGAAGAGGGCAGGACCACTTCTTCAATCGGTGTATCATTGACTAAAATATCATAAATGTCTTTTTCCACATCTGCTTTGCGGACCCCTAATCCGCTTGTTGCGTTTCCTTGAGCATCAATATCAACCAGTAAGATCTTTTTACCAGAATAGGCTAAACTAGCACCTAAATTAACCGTTGTAGTAGTTTTTCCGACTCCGCCTTTTTGGTTTGCAACTGCTATAATCCGTGCCATTCTTTTCCCTCCATCTATGTGTATCTATCTTGTGCTCTTACTTTTCCTTAAAAAGGTAAAAAGGAGAAAGAATACGGGTGCGCATCTTTCTCCTACGCATTTGTTCAAAATGAAACATTCATTTCTCGCTCTTTATTTAATTGTGCTGTTTTCTTTATCAAGATTAACGGATGACCTTATTCTATTTATAACGGGCTTTTATTTGGTGTCCCTGGTTTTCTTGGAAATTTTTTAGGTGTTTCTTTCTTCTTATCAATCAATAAAATATGACGCTCGCCAGCTTCTTTTGGCAGTTCGAAAATATAATCCTCGCGAATTTTCCCGCCAAGTGTCGTAATGGCTTTTTGACTTTCTTGCATCTCCTGATCACTGTTACTTGCTTTCAATGCAATAAAAATACCGCCTTTTTTTACTAGAGGTAAACACAATTCAGCTAAAACACTCATCCGGGCTACAGCTCTGGCCGTTACAAAATCAAATGATTCACGGAATTGTTTATTTTGCCCAAATGTCTCTGCACGGTCATGGTAGAAGTGCACACCTTCTAATGCTAATGTCTCTGCTAAAGTAGTTAAAAATTGAATCCTTTTGTTTAAAGAATCCACAATGGTTACTTCTAGTTGAGGAAAGATAATTTTTAGGGGGATGCTTGGAAACCCAGCACCAGCACCTACATCACATAAGCTTTGGACCCCTTTATTAAAATCCACATACAATCCGGCTGTTATGGAATCATAAAAGTGTTTTAAATAAACTTCTTCTTTTTCAGTAATGGCTGTTAGATTGATTTTTTCATTCCATTCCTGTAATAACCTCAAGTAATCATCAAACTGTTGCATTTGCTTCTCCGTAATGTCAATCCCTTTGTCATGAAGGGCCTGTTTAAACTCTTCTGGATTCATAAAGACAACTCCTTTTGATAGTGTGAAACACTATTTTGTTTCACAGGTTCATCTGTATAACTGTATAACAAATCTAAGCTAAGTGCAATGCTTAATCAAAAGTTTTTTTAGTTTTTTTTAATAGATAGTGCAATCAGATTTTTCTAAAATTCGACGAGTTAATCAATAAAGACACCAGATATTGGATATCCGGTGTCTTTATTGATTAACCTATATGGTCCCTACTGGTTTAGAAGTAGGTGTTTTAATAGCTTTTAATTAGTGTGATATTTAGCAGTATTATATAGAAGGAACTAGAAAAATAGTAAAATAGATATAAATACATTTAATAACGTATGCAGGGAAATCATGCAAGCAAAACTACTACTAAAAGCAGGGCATTGGATATTAAACTACTCTATGAAGAGTGGATTTTTAGGAATAAACAAAAAATACCCTAACTCTATTAAGAAGTAGGGGATTAAGGAAGTTATTTTTTTGATTTTTCTAATAAACTCAAACTTGTATCCCATTCTAAAGTTTCTATTTTCGCTCTTTTAGACGAAGGATAACTTTTTACTTTATTTTTGCTAACAAAGAATGTAACTGGCGCGTATTTTCCAGAAAAGTCTTTTCTAAGTCCTAAATTAAGAACCCTCTCGATATTGTCCTCTAAAAAGACAATGTCTAATCTCATAATATTTCTGCTATCTTCTTTTGAAACACATATACATTGCTTAACTTTTTGAAAAATAAACACATCATCTATAAAAGAAAAGTATTTTATTCTATCTTTTATTTGATAGAAATTGTCATTTTTTTTTAAAGTCTGATAAGTTAGAGTCTCATTTTTAATTCTCGTTAATTGCTTAGAAGCTTTATCTTTATCAATTTTATGTAAACCTAACAAGTGAGGTAATTGTTTTTCATTAAATGTTATTTCTATTGTGGAAAAAGGTTTGTATCCAGTAGTAATTGTGACCATTTTCCCATGATAATTTTTACGATAATTATTATATATACTTAAAAGATGAGTAGTATTACTATCTTTTACAGAATTAACATTTTCCAAAAAAGCAGCAACCTCTCTCTAAAAAATACAAAAAAAATAAGAGCGCAAGCATGAAGACGTCTCATGCGGGACCAACGATCGGATATCATGCCTCCGTCAGGCAACGTGGTGCACTCTTTTTTCCACGTCTGCAAACATGGGTAATGTTTCTGAGAAAGAAGATAAGGCGCTAGATGGCTTTGAACTTATCTTCTATTACATCTTACATCTTGTAATAATGCTTATCAAGCATTTTATCTCAAACCACTTAAGATGAAGAGTTGTTTTCCGTCACATTTCTTTCATTATTGAGTATTTTTCACGTATAATAAACTCTTTTATAGAAATTTATATTTTATAGATAGTTTAGTCAATCCAACTACCACAAGAAGCATTCATGTCCGTTATACAATTTTTCCATTCACTATTTATACCTGATACACCTCTTTCAATCGTGGTAAAAATAGGTTGTCAGTGCAAGTTCTTCATTCAGCATTAGAGAAAGAGAAAAATTACCTGTCTAACTTTGGCTTCGGCTAATCAAATCCCAAGTGACCTTTTAGCTGGCAGACAAACACTCATTATAGATAGTTTAGTTATCACAAAAAAGCGCTTTTTCAACCCTTTTAAAAGCCATTATTCCGATTGATTGTTTTCAATAGATCAATTTGCCATTCTCTCGGAACAACTAACTTTGATAAGTCATGAATGACCTTTCCGTTTTTGTCGTAATTGATAACAGTAAATTTTGTTTTATTGTTTTTTGTAGGCATGGTTACACCTCCATTCGATTCATTTTTTTCTTTTATACCGGTTCTTTTCTAACCACCTAAAGTAATCTTCGAAAGTGTCTAAGTGGATCAGTACAATTTTATGAGTAGGGTTTATGACTCCTTCAGCGAACTTAGGATTGCCGCGCATATCTTTTAGCCAGTCATTCAATGTTGATTTGTTCAAGCTATAAAGTTTACAAACGACTGCTTTATTTCCGTATTTTATTTCTGCCCGTTCCGGATCTTGGTTCACTTCTTCGATGTTTATCGTGATTGGTTTAGGCATGAGTTAGACCTCCAATTATTTATTTTATATACCATTAGTTTTTTTAAACAACAGTAGTAAAATTATATTATTTTACAATCATGCAATTTTATTACAAGACCATGTTTTTTCGGTTCCACACTCTTTTGAAGTTTTCTTCTAGCCATTTCACCATTGGTTTTTTATTAAATTTCCAGTTTTGACCTTCGTCAGGATAGTAAACAAAGTCTTCGAGTTCTTGCCTGAATGGATAAAGGACTTTTTCTTTGATTGTTTGAGGACTTTTTATTTCTGTCTCCTTAAGCAGCCATTGCAAGTTTCCCCAGCCAGTTTTTTTGTCATTTTGCAATTCTTCGTATTCAACTTTTTTGACTAATATCATTTCTTCTGGAATAACAACTTTTACGATAGCTTCTAGTTGCTGCATGGTTTGACCTCCTTATATTTAAGGTTTATTGTACTGCTTTTTGTTGCCAATGTATATAAAATAGGGTAGTCCAATTATGGACTACCCATGAGTTACGAATTGAAGGATATGGAAAATAAAAAAACAAAAAACTAGTTATCTTACTTGTGCCTGTTAGAAGCATCCTAAGCTCATTTCATAATCCAAAGGTATAACTATCTGTAAGTCAATTCTAAAAAAGTATTTGATAATTAATAATGAAAGGACTACCGAATTTAGGTAGTCCTACCTCGTCTATCTGCCCCACCTTTCGTTTAACTGTGTTTTATTTCCGCCCATCTTATCGTATCTCGCATACGTTCCACCAACTAATGTATCTCCATCTAAATAGATGCCTTGGTTAGCTAGCTTCATAATGGCGTTTTCTAACCTGCTACTACTGTTGTTTTTCAATTCATGCGATACGCTTGATTTAACCTGTGCATTACTTCGTGCGATTGAGCCGTTGATGTCCATTACTGGCGAAGTGTTCATGGTATCATAAATCGAACCAGCCATACCGCTAACGGTTGCCTGAACGTCTTTAAAGCTCGTTTGCAAACCTTTGTTCAAACCACCCATGATGGCGTTACCTGCACCAATTAAAAGTTTTTTATCATAGGATATCGGACCTTTATGGGATTCAATCCAACCAGCTATGCCGCTTACAAATGATTTGACACCTTCGTATGCTGATTTTAAACCTCGTAAGAAACCTTCAATGATCGCTTTACCGGCTGAAAATAAATCAATACCGGTTACACCTTCAACGATACCAGACCCCATGTCGAATATTGCACTCAAAACAGAAGGTATTGTTTGAATCAGTCCCTTTACCAGTGAAAGAATTAACTTAACTCCTGCAGCTAGTAATTTGGGGAGATTAGACATTAGAGAAGCCAATAATTTAGCTATTAATTGAACAGCTGCATTTAACATCTCTGGAAATTTATCCCTAAAACCTTTTGCCGCAGAAGAAAGCATACGTCCACCAGCTTGAATTATTTTTGGCAAATTTTGAGAAATAGAATTAACTATTTTGACAACCATCTCCACGCCTTTTGCAATCCATTCAGGTAGCTTGTCAGTCAATCCTTTTATTAGGCTTGTAACGAACTCCATTCCTAGTCGCAATAGTTTAGGTAAATTATCCGCGAGTATATTTGCAAACATAACCATTAATTCTAGTCCTTTTTGCACGAGTTCTGGCACTTTTTGTGTAATTCCATTAATAATATTAGTTACTAGTTCTAAACCTTTTTCTAAGAATATTGGTATAGAATCACTAATATACTGAACCATCTTAGTAACCATTACACCTACTAACGCTGAAACTTCATCAAAGTTTCCTGCAGAAAATGAGGTTTTGATTGTTTCCCACAAATCTAATATTACATTTTTAAACTCTTCAAAGTTTGGAAAAATCGAGTTAAACATATTAGTAGCTGCTTCTTTTATTGTGTCCCAATTAGCAGCAACTAACACACCAATTGCAATTAGACCAGCTAACAATCCTATAACGATACCAACAGGTCCTGTCAAGAGAGATAGTATTGCTGGCATTGCTTGGATAGCTAAACCGACTTTGCTTATCACACCTAACACCGTCCCGAAAGCTAACAGAACAGGACCAGCACCAACGATAATTAAACCTACCCACTTTTGAAAGTCTGTTAACGGCAAGTTATCCCAAATTGTGGATAAAACACCCTTTACGTTATTTGCAAATATCTGCACTGTTGAGCCTAAGTTCTCCATTAAAATACCTATATCGGCAGTTGAATCCCCTAATCCGGCTAACAAATTTGCGCCTGCTGCCTTCATAGAATCAAACGAACCACTAACTGTTTCACTCGCTTCTTTTGCTGTTGTTCCTGTAACGTCCATTTCTACTTGCGTTTGATGGATTGCTTCTATCAATTGATCGAACGGTATATCTTTAACGTTTTCAGCTGTTGCTTCAAACGAATCACCCATAACACCAGACTCGTTTACTAAGCGAGCCATTTCTCCCGCAGTACCACCATAACCAAGTTTTAAGTTATCCAGCATTGTATAGTTATCTTTTGCGAAACCTTGATAAGCATTTTGAATATCTCCAATGTTTGTACCGAATTTATTCGCATTGTCTGACATATCAACAATAGCTTTATCAGCATACGCCCCGGCTTTTTCCGTATCTCCGCCTAACCCTTGTAAAAGAGTGGCTGAGAACGATGTTACTTGCTCCATATACTTAACGCCCGACACTCCAGCTCGCTTGTAGGCTGATTCAGAGTTTTTTATCACGCCACTTGCCGAGCCTTTGAACAGCGTTTCAATCCCACCGACTGCTTGTTCTAAATCAGCGTATGATTTAACTACTGCGCCTATACCAGCTACTACAGGAGCGGTTATGCCCTTGGTCATTGATTTACCAACGTCTTGGAAACTACTACCTATCTCGCCGAATTTAGCGCCAGCATCTTTAAATTTTTTTACGGCTTCTTCTGCTTTAGAGAACGCTTTTTGGAAATTTTCCACACCACTTGCTTTCAATATTGCTTCAACTGAATATTGACTCATTTATTCTCACCTTTCTTTCTCTTTATGTTGCGCCATCCTCCCACCCTTGTTCTCTTAACCACCTTCTTTCAAGTAAAATAAAAAGAGCGCTAATTAAGTGATTTAGATCACTCAACTAACGCCCTGTTTTGTACAGTAGCTATTTAGTTATCGAATTGTGTAACTTATTTCCTTGCTTATTACCTTGCCATCTTGCCAATTTAAAATAGTCTTACCAAAACCACTTTTAGGCATATCTACTAACTCTAGTTTTCCATTTTTAACGACGTATACTGCATTTTCTGTCAATTTAATATTATCCATTTGCATTATCCTTCCTATTGGTTTATAACAGCGCACTCCATAATTCAAGAACACCAGTCCATATAAAACCAAGTAGCCATAACGCCATACCTAATGTAACGGATCCAAAAATAAATATTACAAACCAGACAAATAATTTATTTACTGTTTTTTTCATACTTTTCCTCATTTCTTATTTTTTTAAGTTTTCCCATTTTATTTTTTACAAAAGTAGATATGATTCCTTTATTGTCCTCTATTGCTACACCTTCAACTTGATCAATAATAAGTTTCTGTCCGTTATCCATTTTTATTAAAGCGGACCACTTATCGAGTTTTATCGATATAACACCTTGTTCTCCGACAGTTACATGGCTCAAAACTCCATCTTTATGGATATATATGGATCGAACTTTCTCTTTTTTCTTCAAGAGTTTTTTATTTTTCATTAGTCTTTCCCCCAGTTACTTAGTCTTTAACGATACGATTACTCCTAGCAAAATCTCTAATAAGATTGGCTGGCTGATCGGTTGGCTCGCTGTTAGTCGATTCAATTTGTTCTGGTGCTTCACTTTTGACAAGTTCTTTCTCGTGGTCTTCTACTATGTTCAGTAGATTAATAACGGTCTTGGTTTCCACCTTTTGCCCTAATGGATCAGTACCTTTCAACGTAACGATCTTATTTGTCAAATCTTTGTACATTCGTTCATAGTTTAATTTTGTCATATTATTTCCCTCCAATAAGTCTGTTTGATTTCGCGAAATCTGAAATGGTACTTTCTTCCGTATGATCGTTCGATTGATTAGAGCCAGTTGGTCGGCCACTATCTTTTTCAGCTACTACACCATAGCCATTTACTCTCACGCCTGTTTCTTTGAATACATCTAAGGAGCTGTAACGTGATAGACCTTTATTAGTTGTGCTTACTTTGTAGTTGTCCGCTAATCTAAAATACTCTTGTGTCACTTCTCGATATTCATTTACTAATTCGTCAGACTTATGCAGCAATTTCAATGCTTTTTCTTCAATAGGTTTCATTTCATCATCTAATTTTTTAGCCTTTTTCTCATACTCTGCTTGAATAGATTTCAAATGTAAGAAAGTTTCTTCTGCATTTTTATGAATTGCTTCAGCATTTAAAAACTCCAATTTGTCCGCTTTGTAACTGCTACTCTTAATTTTATCTTTAAGTGAAGTTAATTCTGGGAATAGCTTATCAGCTTCACTATCATTACCCTCTATTAAAGCCGTATTATAAACCAGTTCCAGCTCTTGCAGCTCTGCTTTATCTACTTCCACTTGTTTACGTAAATCGTCCACACGTTTCATTTTAGCTTGTCTATCTGCTGTAAATTCTTCAATGTTCATATTAATTTCTCCATTCTATTTTTAAATTCTTTTTCTAACTTGATTTTTAAATCTATATTATTTGTTCGGGAAATTTTCTTGATTTCTTGTATGACACTGCATAATTCGGTTACTTCCTTATCGTTTAAGCTATCTACTTCAAACACGGGTAAACGCGACACATACTGTTCAAATAACTTGTATTCTGCCTTATTTCGCTTTATATGGCTTTCAAGCACTAAAGAACTATCTGCTAAGTTGATTGCTACATCTTCAACTCTAGGGGCTTCGGTAATTACGCCATGTATCTCGTCATAAATAGTATGAGAGTAGAAGCTGTGTTCTTGGTAGTAGCTTTGGCTAAATGTTTTTAGCTCATACTCCAATTCAGCAATAGAGTAGGGGAGGTTTAGCCATTTGTTTATATCGTCTCGCTTTTCCTGTAGGTCATAAATTTGCACATCTTCCAATAGTTCACCTCCACCTCTCCTGCAAAATATGTTTTTTTCTGTTCCAAGTGCAAGTAAATATGCAAGCATTTCTTGGTTTTAACTATAAAACAACCTTATTACCTTTAGATAGCAGCCTTTTACTCTTATATGGTTTGGAGTTACCTACTTTCGCAACACCTAATTTGTCGATGGTGTCGGTAGTAACTACCCTATCTTTGTTGAATCACTAAACGAACACGTTCAGAAAGGATCTCAAGCATTTCAAGTGATTCTTCTTCTGATATATCTCTATATTTGTCGCTCATTGAAGCTATTCTCAATTCTTCTGTAGTGGCTTGTTCCAAAACTTTCTTTGCTGCTTCTTCATAGCGTTGTTCTGTTAATCTTTCTAAGTTTGGTACTTTATCTTCCAATTGCTTCAATCGAGCGATAATATTTTTATTTTTCATCAGGAATCACCCAATCTTTCTTCTAATTGCTCAATACGCTGCTGCAAGTCGTCCAGTTCAAGCCCTTTATATGCGTTCTCTAGGACTGCTCTTGATGCCTGCACCCTTGATGATGAAGTTGACAACTCTTTATCTGCCATTACATCCAATAACGTTTCTACCGCTATAAATGAAGCGTTTTGAAGCTTAGAAGTGACTTGTTGCATTGTTTCCCGTCTAATTCTACGGTATTCATTAGAAAAATCTGGATCTCGTAAATACTTATATGCTGTATTTCTATTTATCCCAGCTTCTTCTATTGCTTCTTCTGTTGTTGCTTTACTCATTAATGCAATAATGAACTTCTCTTGTTTCGGTTTTAGTTGAATCAATTTTCCACCTCCATGTATTGTTTTGTGTAACTACTGTCTTAAAATTACCCATTTTCCCATCGGCCTAAGTTCAACTCAAAGTTTGCTATTTCTTTTGATTGTAAAAACTGTTTACTCCATCTTGCATATTCTTCTTCACTCATTCGTTCTTTTTTACCATCTATTTCAGAATAAATTTCTACTATTCCATCTTCAATAATATCAATGAACAAAGGACGGGAATCGTTCCTTGACGTTTTATACTCCAATAATTTCAAACGTTCATTTAACCGCTGCTTCATGTGTTTTACCTCCTTATATGTCGGATTTTATATTGGTTTTTATAAAATATCGTCAACAATGACCGTTGCTCCAGATTGTTCAACTTCAATTAACCAATTACTGAAAGCTTTTTCGCTCATTGAACCAATGTCTTTCATAGTTACCGCATTGAATATGTCATATTCACCTTCGAAAAGAAAAACTAAAAATACATCTTCTCTATTTATATTGACTATTTTTTCTAATCGTTTTAGCCTATTAGTGATTTCTTTAGCCAATATTTCACCTCTTTTCTCCTTCGTGTATAATACCTATCCATACAGTGGCTTAACGTCTGTTTCAAATGTCGATAACAATAATGTGATGTCTTTATCACTTTCGCCCAAAAGCTGATTCAATTCTTTTTTTGTTCCTTTTTTATCAGTAAATGTAGCTGTACCATCACTATGTTCTATTAAAAGCATAATGACTTGTTCAGCATTTTCTTTTGGAAGCATATCCTCAAGTAACTTAGCTCTTCTGGAAAGTTGTCTCATCTAATCCCACCTTTTATCATGGCATCCTCATATTTTAATTTTCTCTAAACGATTAACTCGTTGCTGCATGTTAACTATTGTATTTTTCAGTGGCACTATTGCTCTGAGGCGCTCGGCTTCGTTAGTGATAATAAAATACCCACTTTTACCACTTATTCGAGCACCTCCAATCGGTATGTTATGATCTATAATCAACGCACTGATTACGGCCATTACATCACGTCTTGACAATCCAATTCTTTTCGCAATATCTTGCGATAATATCGGGTTTTCAATCCCTTTAGGTATTTGTGTTAATACAGCTTCTTGAATAATGGACAGTTTTTTATTCTTCATGTATCTAAGCTCCTTTTATACTAATTTCATAAAATTTAAACGCTTTTACAAAAGTGTCTACACAATCATCGTTATCAGCAGTAGATATCAAGTAATTTAGTAGCTTGTTATAATCGTTTGACCCTTTAGGAAATTTAGCATCGTTATATACATCTTGTGCTAACTCTCCAATAGCTAGGTCGACAGTTCTAAACTTAATCAGCCAATTATAAAATGTCATGTTTCAGCTCCTTTTCATTTATTCTTTTTTTAGGATTCAACCGACATTGAAAGTCGAGAAGTCGGTTTAATGTCGGTATTTGTGTTTATTGCTATACCAACGTTTTTAAGATGATTTTGATAAAAAACCGACAACCGACATCAAATGCTCTAAAAAGCTTATATATATTTTTTTGTTATTTATTTTATTTTTATATTTTCGAATAATATATAAATATAAAGTCGGTAAGTCGGTAAAATAGAGACTAACCTTACAGCTTCAACGGTTTTGAATACCGACTTTATGTTTTTATGATGTCGGTTTAATGTCGGTAAGTCGGTTACTCTATTTTTTCAATCAAAGGTTGATACTTTTTTGTGTCTACTTCAAACCTATATTTGTAGTTTATGTCCCATTCTTTTAACAATTCTTCATCTCGTTTAGAAAAAAAGTGAATTGGTGCAAGGTTTTTCACATCGTAAAGCCAACCGTCTTTTGTAACTATGCTTCTTAAATTCTTGGTAAATGTCCGCTGCTTCATTTTAGTTGGGTTATTTTCGATATCGCACCAAGCTTGATATAAAGAGAATATAAATTTCGTAGGTAATCTGGTGCTTTCCAACTGGTAAAAAACATCTTCATAAAATTCAATAACCGGATCATTATCTTTTGCTATATCTTTTACAGCTTCTTCACTTTCTTTAGTGTTTTCCACTTCGATAACATCAAGATTTAAAGCAACAAACAAAATGTATTCTAATAAGCGTTTATCGCAAATATATTCTTCTTTGATTTTTCTATTTCCATGGTTCCCCTTATACGAATGGTTAAAACGAATAATCCTTAATCTTCTAAGCAAACCATCCGATACATCATTAAATTTAGGAGTGCCATTCATTGACTGAATAACCGTAGGGGTTAATATGGTAGAGAATGGTTTAACCATTTTCGGGTTAATTAAAACAAGTTCTCCAGTGATAACCGATTTAAAATTTTCACTTGTTTGGTTAAAATCTTTAGGATTGTTATCATCACCAATAATCAAGCTTTTGCTATATGCGCTGGCTAGCTTAAAATCACTTTCAAATTCTTTGATTTTTAAACTAGTTGTATTCTTATTACCAATTAAATTTTTTAATAAATTCTGAAAAGTTGATTTTCCCGTTCTTCCTTCTTCACTAACGAAGAAAAATGCTACTTCAGAAATATAATTACTATTCACTGCTACTGCAAAAATTTGATAAAGTAAGTTTTTTTTCTTTTCGTCATTGTCTGATAATTCATCAATCCATTCTGAAAAGTTCCAATCGTCAAATTTCGGTTCTGCTGCATCTTCTATATAGTTTGTTGCGATCTTATTTACAAAAATATATTCATCGCTGAAGGGTACTAGAGAAGCTTTTTTTTTATCATAAATACCATTATTAACAATAATAAGGTTCTTATCTTTAGTAGGTTCTTTCTCTACGCTTTCAACAGTTAAATAATGCCTTACAGTCTTACATGAAGGTTCGTTAAGAGTTCTTTCTACAGTTAAAGAGAGACTGTTTATAAATCGTTCACCTTTGTTATAGATACCATTATCTATATCGTATACAGCCAGAGGAGAACTCTCCGGATCATCTTCTCCGATAAGACAAAATGTACATTCTTTTTGAAGGATATCAGCAACTGCTCTTGGACTGACCGGGTATTTTTTCGTTTTCCCCGTCTTTTCATTTACAGTCTCGTGATCTAATCGCCATTCTTCCCCTTTTGCAGCAAGCGCTGATTTCAAACTTTCCATAGTTAGATAAGGTTTATTTGAAAGTTCTGTGTTGCTATCTTTATATTCTTTTACTAAATTTTTGATATCTTCCGGCATCTCACTCATTCACTTATTTCTCCCCCTCTCTTCCTAACTTCACGTTTTAATACACTTCGAAAAATGGAATTCACTTCTCTATCTGGTAAAGGAGGTCGCACAAAACTCTCATTAACCATCATGATAAATTGATACGCTATATCTGGCTCCGTTCCTAAAGCTAGAAGTTTGCCTGTGTATTTTGTCACCCAAATATTTCTTTCGGATGTCTGTACACCTCGAGTCAGCTCCTCGATCAAGGTGGCAGTATATTTTTTAGTCCGCCCTGCTGTATTGTTGTAATCTAACTGGTACGTCGTATTTGGTTGTTCCCCTTGCTGCTTACTCATAATCAAATCAAGAAGCCATTTAGGCATCATTTTTAAGTCATTTAAAGAAGATTCAGCAGCTAAAACATATTCACCAATCGAACCATCTTTCAATCTCTTTCTTGAGCCTGGTGCGGTAACTTTCGTTCTTAAAATTTCGATATTATTTGTTAAATTTACATCTTCAATAGTTAGGTTAGACGGAAAATGATAGTAAGCGTGAAAACCTTGACCGTTCGGAGTTTTAACGATTGTAGCGCCCTCTAAACTATTGCCATTAGATAATGCAGCCAGTTCTTTTATACCTGCTCCATCGTTTAGATGGTCGTCAACATCCAACACTAATACATTTGTATTTTTCAATCGCAATCCTAAACTACTCAAAGGTTCTTTCTCAAACCATTCAACTATTAACTGGTGGTCTTTAGTGGCGTTTAAATCTCCGTTGGATCCACGAAAAGGAATATTTGTGAATGGCGCTAATGGATATACGTCAAACGTTTTAGTGAGTTTCAATGCGTCTGTTAGCAAAGATTCGTATGCAACCATTTAACTCACCTACATTTCTTCATCTTTCAGCAGCATTAATTGAATTGCTAATTCATCATTAAAACTACTGGAATCTTTTAATAAGTCAGAAAGTAAGTTTAAAAGGATTTCAGTTCTTTCTGCTACTCGTTCAACTTCATAAAAGGTCCAATCTTTTTTATCTTCTTTTTCATTAGTGCAGTCTATAATTCCATCAAAGATACTATGGATTGACATCAAAACAGCTTTTGAGTATTCATTTTTTGTAGAGATGTTCTCAGATTTATTTATTAACTCACCTAATTGTTCTTTTCCCATTGTTAAAGCCCCATTCTTATAGTATTTCTTACTCTTTTGGGGTATAATAGTAGTGTCTAGTTACTAGTTATACCTATTTGCCTTGTGGAGCTCGTCGCTCATTTCAAGGCTTTTTTTGTGCTCTTTTTTAAATAATTGATAACTGTTTCTAAATCTTTTCTTGAAATGGTAACCATCATCATTTCTGGGTAGTCATTTAATTCTTTTTTTAAACTATCCATTGCCTTTTTTTCTTCTGGTTTCATATCATTAAACCTCCTCTCCGATAATTCTAATTACCTTACTCAAGGTATCTTTCTCAATTTCTATTGAATACATATCTTGGATAACAGAAAACATTTCATTGACGATGTCCATACTACTTAATACCTCATGCCCTTCTTTGTAATAACCAACTAATGTTTCTAAATCTTTTATTGCACCATCATTTTCATCGTTTCTACTATTGAAAGCTTCTACAAATTTGTATTGCATATCTACTTTTTCATGAATATTCATCTTTTATTTCCTCCTATTTTTCACTGTTATGAACCTTATTAACTCCAAATACTTGACTGCTTTAACCCTATAAACGGTTGACTTTTGTGATTTTGTAACGTTGAATGTATTAAATCCTTGCACATTCCCTTGCACTTCCCTATGCCCTGCGGTAGTGTGTTTTTTTATTTCTGATGATTCATCATGAATTGATCGATTGTTATTTTAGCGATATATTTCTTGCCACCTATTTTGATAACTTGTAATTTTCGTTCTCTTATCCAATCATTCAAAGTTACATTTGAACAACCCACATACTGGCAGCATTCCTTAAGATTCATATATGGTTTTCCCATAGGTTCTCTTTTCTCTAATTCAGCAAGCACGTTCTTTGCTGTGTTGAATACCATGCCTTCAATTTGCTTCTCCAGTTCAGAAGAAACTTCAAAAGATAGTTGTGCCATTTAGTTCACTCCTTTCAAATAAACACTCTATCGGCGTCATTAATTAGTAAAAAAAATGGAAACACACTGTTAATTTTTATAACTAATGATAAACTCGGTAAACTAATTCCGGTTTCAATTTCTGAATAATAGGATCTAGAGATACCAAGTTGTTCGGCTGCTTCTACTTGTGTCCATTTTTTATTTTTTCTACCTATAAGCATGGTATTTTGTAATTCTTTTTGAAATTTTCCAACATTCATCCTCTCACCTCTTTCTTTCGGCGTCATTCAACCTAAACATAGTTTATCATATCATTCTATCGGCGTCAACCATTCGCATGAAATTTATTGCTATCGGCGTCATTTTGTGGTTTAATCAATAATAAGGAGGTGTTTTTTCGTGGCAAACATAGGCGAGAACATCAAAAACATACGAAAAGAAAGAAAAATGACACAAAAAGATTTTGCTTCCAAAATTGGTTTATCAAGGTCATATTTAGGTGATTTAGAGAATAACAGAAAGAGTCCTAGTGCTGACACAATCACAAAACTCTCTAAATCTCTCGGTGTATCAGAAGCTTATCTTTTTAGTGGTAAAGACGATTCATTAGCTAGTTATATAGTTGACGTATTAGAGAGTGCCAATGAAATTAAAGATGATTACAATACTATATGGTTAGCGAGAAATCCACTGATAATAACAAATAGATGGAAAGAAGACGAATTTCCTAATGAAGAAGAAGTCATTAAAGCTTACAAGGCGTTTAAAGAGGAACAGCTAGATACAAAAGAAGAATATATTTTGCGTTTCGGAAAAGAAATATATGCAGTGGCTTCTAAGAGAAATGAAATATTGAGTGATTTAGAAAAATTTGAAAAATTATCTTTAGATGAAAAGCATAAGAAGTTAGATGAGGTTAGTAGACATTTGAAAGAAGTAATATTTTGGTATAGAAAACATTTTGGCTTAACTCCAAAAGAAGCTCATGAAGAATATAATGAGTTTTATAATAAAAATAAATAATTCTACAATAAATTCATTAAACGCCTAACCCTTATACATACCCAATGCCCTGCGGTAGTAAAAAGGGAGTAATTAAAATGTTACAAATTAAATCTTATACGAAGAAAAACGGTAAAACCTACTACAAATTTCAAACATATCTAGGTACAGACGAAACTGGGAAAGTAGTTCGTGCAGCAAGACAAGGCTTTGCTACTAAAAGTGATGCAAGAAAAGAAGCTATGCGGCTTAAATCAGAGTATCAAGAAGACGGCTACCAAAAACCCACCTACGAAACGTTCGAAGAAGTTTATGAATTATGGTTTGAATCTCGTTATGTAAATAAGGTAAAAGAAAGTACGGCAGTTAAAACAAAAGAACTATTTAAGAACCACATTTTAAAAGACTTTGGAAAACTGCGTATAACCGCCATTACATTTGCGCACTGTCAAGAAGCGGTTAATAAATGGAGTAAAAAGACAACCAAAACTAAATCTATGGCTGGTTACTGTAAGCGTATCTTCGATTATGCTATTTATGCAATGGATATTATTAAGAAGAACCCTATGAGTGGTGTGGATATTCCCAATTTAAAGAAAACATCTAAAGAGGATTACGCTTTTTATAGTCGTGAGGAACTAGAGCATTTCTTGGAGTGTGCTAAACAAGAAGAAAACCCTAAATGGTTTGTTCTGCTTCGCCTGCTGTCCTTTAGTGGTATGCGTAAAGGTGAGGCACTAGGCTTACAATGGAAAGATATTAATTTTGAAAATAAAACAATCTCTATAAACAAGACGCTTGCTAGAGGAGAAGGTAATAAGCTTATTATTCAAACCACTAAAACAACGTCCGGAGAGCGTACAATCTCGTTAGATGATAAAACCCTTGAGATACTAAAACAATGGCGTACAGCGCAACGTTTAGACTATTTAAAGCTAGGTATGAACACAAACAAACCTGGTCAGAATATATTTACCAACTTAGAAAATAACTATATTCAGCATGCACACTTAACCACTGTAATGGATCGTATCGTTAAGAAACATAATCTTAAACGCATCACCGTTCACCAATTACGCCACTCGCACTGTTCATTGCTTTTTGAAGCTGGTGCAAGTATCAAAGAAGTTCAAGAACGACTTGGCCACAGTAGTTATGAAGTTACAATGAACATCTATACACACGTAACTAAAGAAAGAAAAGAAGAAACGGCTGCTAAGTTCGCTAGTTTTATGGGCTTTTAATCATGAGAACGTTCATTCGTATGCAAGGCTTATATGCAAGGGAAACAAAAAAGAAGCCTAGAAAGTTGCGAGAATGCACTCGTACCAACTGTTCTAAGGCTTCATATAAAATTACTGTATGGTCCCTACTGGGCTCGAACCAGCGACCCCTACCTTGTCGAGGTAGTGCTCTCCCAACTGAGCTAAGGAACCGAGTAAATTATTCTCTCTATTGTTAAAAAATTAACAACAGCTTTATTATAATAGAGCTTATTCCTTAAGTAAAGCTTTTTAATAAGAGAATAAATTACGTTGTACCATTTTTTGTGAAAATAACTAGCATAGAAATAAGCCGTAGGCTTCATTATTTGTAAAATAGCGAAAAGTAGTCAGTTCATTCCATGGTTTGTGTAAAAAAAGCGTCTGTTTTTTAACTCCGCTTTTATTTTTGCGCACGCCAAATAAACTATCCCTTCTAATTTTTTAAAAAATTAAGCTACCCAAGCAGTTAGATGAGCTAGATGGTTTTTACTGATCTTATCTTTCGCAAAGGCTAACATAATGAGAAAAGTCATTGTCACAAAAAGATTCAGTTTCTTTTTTCCTCGTATCGTATGATTCTCAAATAGGTAATCTCGATCGATTCGTCCATTTACTCGCTCAATAGAGGTTCGCTTTTTGTAGATTCGTTTGAACTTAAAACTATCCCTAGCGACTTTGTTAAATATACGTCTGTCTTCTTCACGTTTTATTCTGAAAAGCCGGTTATCCTGATATTGAGGTTTAAATCCATAACGTAAAGAATCTGTTTTCTTATCATATCCCTTATACGCTAGCTTTATCTCATTTCCTTTTCCATCGACATAGGAAACGGCTCCATTATACGTATAAATCAAATCTGAATCTCGATATTGTTTGGTTAGCGTATCTTTATCCCACTGGTTTTTAATATCAATAATGGGAATTATTTCTTTAGATTCAATGAGACTTAATAATGGAGCTCCATCATATCCTCTGTCAGCTAGAAGATAGTCACACTGTTTTGCTTGTGAGGTAGAAAAATGTTTGATCAGTCTTTTTGCGACCGTCGGTTCGCCTTCAGATGCTTTAGTCACTTCGTAGGCTACAGGCAATTCATAATTTGCATCAACGATTAAATGAAGTCGATAACCAAACCATGTTTTCTTCTTTGTTATCTTCTCGCCATTGGCTGTCGTAGTGGTATATTGTTTTAGTGTGAAATCTGCTTCAGTATCTCTTCTGCCATCATGTTCTACTTTTTTATTTGGTTTTGTAGCATAAGAAGGGATGATTTTTCCATCTAAAGCTAACGTTTGCCCAAATCCATCCAGTGTTTCATATAAAGTAGTGACCAATTCAGTAAACATCTCATCTAATAGGTGTTGATGGAGCAGTAACTTTTTTAAAAATCGAGAAAAAGCAGCTTCTGTGGGAGCTAGTTGAACCCTATACCTTCCTTTTTGTGAGCGCGAAAAATGAGGTTGAAAGCCGCATAGTTCTCTGAGTTGGCTATTCCGCTTCAACTCTCGAATCAAAGAAGCGACAGAGCGATGTTGAAAGACAAAACTAGCTACGAAAGCACGCCACATGGTATGAACTGGATAATCATTTCTGCCCTTTCCACGTTCTTCTTCTAATGCAGTTAACAGGTTTTCATCCGGTAATGCAGTTAATAGATCATTCAACTTTTCTAAATCGCCTAATTCATGGTTTTCAAATAATGATAATTGTGTTATTCTATTCATGGGAAAAGTGACCTCCTTATATGAGTCTGATAACCATATTTTACTACTGTTTCAGTAGTTTGAGGCACTTTTTCTCTTATTTTTTTAATTAGTCGCAAAATACCAAAAATGATAAATCGCCAATAAGAAAATGCTGATACAGCAGTCTTTCTTATTGGCGATTTTTATTTTAACCACATTTACAGCCTTAGAGCTCCATGGGCTCGCCAACAACGTGATTTATTCTAAGAAAGAAGTAAAAAAGAACGTACCTCCAGTTAAAACTTTCAGCTCGTTCTTTTTTTACTCAGTTATGCGCGTGTTTAGTTTTCAATAATGAAAATATTTTTATGGAAATTATATAATACACGTACCCAAATATTAATCCTATCAAATTATTCAGGATACGAAAAATTACTGCATCATGAATCCCATAAATACCACTAGCCAAAGCTAAAGCTCCAAAACAGTTAAAGAGCGACTTATATCTATAGGAAGAACAAAGTCCTAATGCCAATCCGCCCATAGGTCCTAAAATAAATGTTGCTGAAGGCGGAGTGAGTTGTAAAACTACGCTAAATAATACAGAACCTAGAACAACCCCTATCAAACGGTCATAGAAACGTTGCTTAATATCATGAGTATTATAATTAGATAAAAGTGAGGAACAGGCAAATCCAACCCACATAAACCTGTTTAATGAACTATATTCCCCTATAAAGAAAAGCATACTAACTCCTAGTACTACATATATGAGCCATAAATTTCTTTTAGAAAAGAAATCTTCTCCGATCATTTCTTGCATAAACGAATGGTTTTCATTTTTATTTTTGTGTTTTATAAAAAATATAACTGCAAACAGTATATAACAAAGAACCAATAACAGACCTTTATTGCTTAAGTTATAAATATCTTTAGCATTAGAAGTTCCCGTTAAAAAAATGTAAGAAAATGAATATAAACTAGCATTACCCATTTGAGGGTTACTGCTTGTTAAGAAAAAAAGAATTAACAGAGATATAAAATTAATAAAGAATCCAGGAATTGGTGAAACTATCTGATTCAAAACTGGTGAAATAAACAGAACTGCAAATACGACAGCCAGACTAATAAGAGAGTGAGTGATGTGGTAACCAAAATCAACAAAACGGATACTCAACAAAATACAAAACAATACTACTGCAAGAGAACTAGTGTCTTCTCCAAAAAAAGTTGTGATAACAGACACAAAAAAAATTGCAAAAGCCACTAATAAGATATCTCGAACAACTAAAGCCTTTATGAAAAAATGCTTTTCTTTACTCGAGGTTGCATTTTTCATTTGTTGTTTCAAAACGAATGGATCTAACTGAAGTGATTGGTAAAAATTCATTCGCTAGTTCCTCCATTATTGAAATGGGTTAATGACTTATCAGCTTCAGCTACTTGCTTAATAAAAAGATCATAGTCGTCTCCCATACTTCTTTTCAAATAATAATAAGGTTTCATTAAATAGATATAGTTTTCCTCCAGAGTTGCAATTCCTTTTTCTGTAATAGCCAAATAGTAACTGCGTTCATCTAAGTTATTTAATTCTTTTTTTACTAAACCTTTTTCAATCAAACTCTTCAATGTCCTGCTAACTGATTCCTTTTTTAATTTTAAATCCTGACTTATCTTTATCGGTGTTTCTTTGCCCTTTGCAAAAAAAATCCACGTTAATATATCTAATTCATTTGTAGTAATAGTAAGTAAGTAATGCTGTGCCAGTACTTTTCTAGAAAAAGAATGGAGCAGAGCGATATTTTCACCCAACTCTTTCCAATTTGAATCACTCATAAATATCTCCTCCACATATAGTTAACGATGTTAATTATATAGTCGCAACCCATGTGTGTCAAGATAAGATCTCGGTTTTCTTAGGTTACATCATTTCAGCAAATCTTCAATAAGTCTATTGCTTCTTTAAGCTAGGTTTTTAACTTGAATAATGCTCAAAATTTTTCTTGAAAAAGGTCCTACCAGCAGCAATTGTAAAGGCAATGCGGCAATCACATTCATCTTCCATGCAGTTAAGTAAGCGGACAAAAGATCTTCAGAACCGCTTCCTTCCATTAAAATACCAAAAAGCGACATACAAGTTACCATTCCCAGCACCATCAGAGAAGAAATAGTCAAAATCAGCTGAAGTTTACTGTCTTTATTGACCGGCAGTTTAAAAGCAAGTTTTTTCGCAATGACTCCTACAATAAAAACATCTAAGATAAATGCGACCACAAATCCGGGGATCAATCCTAATAGTAAAGCTGTCCATGTAAACTGGTTATGAATCACTAAATTATATAAACTCATACCAAATACCATACAAAAACACATTAATGACGTAAAGATAATTCCTTCTTTTTTATTCGTTGGCAAAATAAACGTCTCCTTTCTAAGTAACAGAAACTACTCTATCATGAAATATTTTTTTCGTAAGGATTTTTTTCAAAAAAATAACTTCCCATTTCATTGTCAGCTTATTAAGATAATCGAAGCCAGTCAAAATAACTTATGATTAATAGTTCCATCCATCTGTACTAATTACTATAAGTTAGAACTCTTCTAATCAGTCTTCTTCACGAAGTTCCATATACAAATACGAGTTACTAACTTTATAAGGGCACAATTAATTTGTTCTAACTAACTTTTTAATTCTAAAAGCATCTGTTCTGATTAAGGCCTTCTATAGCCTGAACCTCTTCTTCTCTGAATGCGGCAAGTCCATTGCTAAACCTTTATCTTTATAAATACTATAATTGGAAACATAATAGCATATAGCTAATCATTCACTATTTTCACTTTAGTGCTTGCAAAAATAGTCGTCTAAGTTTAATATGATTTTTTAGGCAACCCTAAAGATACCCAATAAATTGACTGTTTTTTATAGTAAAGCTTTTAGCAAGTAGTAGTTGTTCATGCACTTTATTCTTAAGCAGGCTTAATTTTAAAATACTATCAGATTTTCATTTAAGGAGGAATAATAATAATATGGTTGAAACATTTCAAGCTTTCCACCCCGTTTTACAAGCTTTAATAGCAGGCTTATTTACTTGGGGATGTACCATTTTCGGTTCTGCTTTTGTCTTTTTATTTAAAGAAGTTAACCGAAAATTTTTAGATTCCATGAACGGTTTTGCAGCCGGCGTCATGATTGCAGCTTCATTTTGGTCTTTATTAGCTCCTTCTATTTCTTCTGCTGAACAAAATGGATATGGTTTGTGGTCTTGGGTTCCAGCAGCTGTCGGCTTTCTATTTGGAGGATTCTTTTTAAGATTGCTTGATGTGGTTATTCCGCATTTGCATTTGGGAGAGCCAGTAGAACATGCAGAAGGACCAAAAACGAGCGTTTCAAAAAATATGCTTCTTTTTTTAGCGATTACGATACACAATATTCCGGAAGGTTTATCGGTTGGTGTTGCTTTTGGAGCTACGTCTGTAGGGATAGCTAATGGCGATGCTTTCTTAAGTGCTGTCGGACTGGCTATCGGAATCGGAATTCAAAATATTCCCGAAGGATCTGCTTTGTCAATGCCGATTCGAGCAGCTGGAAGCAGCCGCTGGAAAGCTTTTAACTTAGGACAGTTATCCGCTATAGTAGAACCGATTGCAGCCGTTATTGGCGCATTCGCAGTTATTTCAATGTCCGCTATTTTACCTTATGCTTTAGCCTTTGCAGCAGGCGCAATGATTTTTGTTGTTGTTGAACAATTGATTCCTGAATCACAAACAAATGGCAATAATGATATTGCTACGCTCTCCTTAATGCTTGGGTTTACCGTCATGATGATTTTAGACGTTGCTTTAGGCTAAACCATTATCTAAAAAAACGTTCCGCTCCTTATTCTTATAAGAATAAGGAGCGGAACGTTTTTTGTATTACATTACTTTCGCAATTTTTCCTTGTTCAACATACACCATTAAGACAGAAATATCTGCGGGATTTACTCCACTGACGCGACTAGCTTGCGCAATCGTTTCAGGTTGAATCAGTGCTAATTTTTGTCTTGCTTCAGTAGCGATTCCATTTATTGCCGAATAATCGATATTTTCAGGAATGCGTTTGTTTTCCATCCGTTTTAATTTATCTACTTTTTGAATGGCTTTTTGAATGTAGCCTTCATATTTTACTTGGATTTCAATTTGCTCTTCTACTTCTCTAGACAAGTTTTCAGCTAGCGGTGCAAACTTGAGAATATCCCAATACGAGATTTCTGGCCGACGCAAGAAGTCTAGTGCTAGAATACCGTCTTTCAATGGAGCAATATTTTTTCCAGCTAAAAATGCTTGGATCTCTTCTGTTGGTTTTAAACGAGTGTGTCTTAAACGTTCCAATTCTTCTTCCACTTGAGCTTTTTTAGTAAGAAAAGCAGCATAGCGTTCTTGTGAAACAAGGCCTAACTGATGACCTATTTCAGTTAAGCGGAAATCAGCATTATCATGGCGCAACAATAAACGATATTCTGCACGAGAGGTCAATAAGCGGTACGGTTCATTTGTTCCTTTAGTAACTAAATCATCGATCATCACTCCGATATATCCTTCGCTGCGCTTCATCACAAAAGGTTCTTTTCCTTGAACTTTAAGCGCTGCATTGATGCCCGCCATAATTCCTTGTCCAGCTGCTTCTTCATATCCGGAAGTCCCATTCATTTGTCCAGCTGTAAATAAATTTTCTACTACTTTAGTTTCAAGTGAAGGGCGTAATTGGTACGGAACGACCACATCGTACTCGATCGCATAACCGGTCCGCATCATTTCTGCGTTTTCCAATCCTTCGATCGTATGCAGAATGTCTTCTTGCACGTCTTCAGGAAGCGAAGTTGATAAACCTTGGACATATACTTCTTCTGTATGACGGCCTTCAGGTTCTAAGAACAGTTGGTGTCTTGGCTTATCACTAAATCGAACGATTTTATCTTCGATTGACGGGCAGTAACGCGCTCCTACACCTTCTACGATTCCGGTAAACATAGGTGCACGGTGCAGATTATCTTGAATAATGCTATGTGTTTTTTCGTTTGTATACGTTAACCAACAAGACAATTGGTCTTTTAAATACGCACTGTTTGGCGTTTCATAACTAAAATGATTCGCTTTTTCATCACCCGGTTGTTCATCTGTTACGCTATAATTGATCGTTGAAGCTTTTACACGCGGCGGTGTACCGGTTTTAAACCGATTTAATTCAAAACCATGCTCCAACAAACTCTCAGATAGTTTAATAGATGGTTGAGAATTATTAGGGCCAGAAGAGTATTTTAATTCGCCGATGATGATTTCTCCTCGAGAAGAAGTACCAGCTGTTAAAATGACTGCTTTGGCGCGATAAATGGCTCCTGTATTGGTAATAATTCCTTGACAAACGCCATCTTCAATAATTAATTCTTCAGCAATTCCTTGTTTCAATACGAGGTTTTCAGTGTTTTCAATGGTTTTTTTCATTTCATTAGCATACATAAATTTATCGGCTTGTGCTCTCAATGCTCTTACGGCAGGACCTTTACCTGTATTCAGCATTCTCATTTGGATATAGGTTTTATCAATGTTGCGCCCCATTTCTCCGCCTAATGCATCAATTTCACGAACGACGACTCCTTTAGCCGGTCCGCCGATTGATGGATTACACGGCATAAAAGCGATCATATCTAAGTTAATTGTGATTAAGAGTGTTTTGCTGCCCATTCTCGCTGCTGCTAAAGCAGCTTCAGAACCAGCGTGTCCAGCTCCCACTACAATCACATCATAATTGCCTGCTTCATATTGTTGCATCGAATCATTCCTCTCATTTCGTTAATCAAATTCATTATTTTCTTCTATATATAAACCCTAATAATGTTTGTCTCTTACCTAAAATTGCTGTGTGTCTACACGGGTCACTCCGCATCTTACCTAAATTGAGCTGCGTGACCCAGACATTTGATATCCGGGTAGTTGAGCTACGAACAACAGCTACTCGAGAAAAAGATAAAAGTTTTTGAAATCATAGTTTTCTTCAACTTTTCCTATTTTCTTTTCGAAGCTAAACGTTGTTCTTCGCATCCTTTAGTTGAGCTGCGTGCTCTAGCTCTTCGGAAAATAGATAAAATTGTCCTCAAGGCTTGCAGCCTTTTGCGGGAATTTTCCAAATTTTCTGTCTGAGCTGGACGAGAGCACTCCGCATCCTGTTATTTTCCTAGGCAGAATTGGCTGAATAGTTGAGTAAGCAGTTCATCTTGCACGCTGTCTCCTGTGATTTCTCCTAAAAGATCCCAACAACGAGTCATATCAATTTGGACTAGATCGACTGGCATGCCCGTTTCAATTCCATTGATGACGTCATCTAGAGCAGTCTCAGCATCATTCAATAAAGCAATATGCCGGACATTGGAAACATACGTTGCATCTCTTTCACCTGTTTGACCGGCAAAAAACAAGCTGGCGATTTGTTCCTCTAATCGATCGATACCTGATTTAGTTAAAATAGATGTTTTCACGATCGAACTAGGGTCAACCAGTTGTTCTAATTCAGATAAATCTAAACGATTAGGCAGATCCATTTTATTTAAAATAATAATGCGGTGATTTTGTTCGGTTGCTTTTATTAATAACTTGTCTTCTTCAGTTAATGGTTCATTTTGGTTAAACACCAACAATACTAAGTCAGCATCTTGCAGTGCTTGGCGACTTCGTTCAACGCCAATGCGTTCAACAATATCTTCTGTTTCACGAATTCCGGCTGTATCGATCAATTTCAACGGAACGCCTCTGACATTGACATATTCTTCAATCACATCTCGCGTTGTTCCTGCAACTTCCGTCACAATCGCCTTTTCTTCTTGCAGCAAGAAGTTCAATAAACTCGATTTCCCAACATTAGGTCGGCCAATAATCGCTGTTGCCAAACCTTCTCTTAAAATTTTTCCTTGGCTGGCTGTTTGCAGCAATTGTTGGATTTGAGCTTTTACCAGCCGAGCTTTTTCGACTAGTAATTGAGACGTCAGTGTTTCTACATCATCGTATTCTGGATAATCAATGTTCACTTCTACTTGAGCAAGCGTATCTAAAATATCCGAACGCAATTGACGGATCAATTCAGATAAATTGCCATCCAATTGTTGTAAAGCAACATGCATCGCTCTATCTGTTTTGGCCCGAATCAAGTCCATCACAGCTTCTGCTTGTGACAAATCAATGCGGCCGTTTAAAAAGGCCCGTTTGGTAAATTCACCCGGCTCTGCTAAGCGGGCACCATGTTGCAAGACGACTTGAAGCACTTGATTGATCGAAGTGATTCCACCATGGCAGTTTATTTCAACAATGTCTTCACGAGTAAAGGTTTTAGGAGCTCGCATGACTGAAATCATTACTTCATCAACTATTTCATTCGTCTTTGGATTTTGGATGTGTCCATAATGAATGGTGTGGCTTTTTTGTTCTGCTAAAACTTTCGATCCTGATTGGTAAACACGATCAGCAACTTCTACTGCATGTTCTCCGCTTAGGCGGACGATACCGATAGCACCTTCACCCGGCGGCGTTGAGATAGCTGCAATTGTTTCAAATTCTAATGACAAACTCCTTCACTCCTTCTTAATTTTTCGCACGAAAAAAGTGCCCACTCCACCCCTTTGCTGTTGACAAATGGAATGGATAAAGCACTTTGACTACTTTTATCATTCAGATAAGTTTAATTTTTAGTTTGGTTTCTTTTGCTAGTTGTTCCGTTAAGACTATACAAGTTCTCTAACTATTTGTCAATAAATTCAGTTCACTTTTTTTGCTATTCATGAACTGCTTTCTACTTTTCCTCAGCTATTTTACCTCTTATATATAGTAGAAAGTAAAAATGAACGGTTTTTCTTTTTATTCAAACTACCGCATAATCTACTAGTCAATAGCCATTAACCTCTCGTTTACTTTTCTTTTTCAGGATATTTTTTATCCTTTTAAAGAGAAAGCAAGCTTTTTTTACATTACAAAACAAAAATTTACTTATTCAAAATAAGGCAAATGACCTAAAGATAGGTTTTATTTTTCCCGCTTTTTGACCTTAATTTTAAAAAAAAGCGACACAATCGACTTTTCTCCCTCTAAAACAGGACGTTAATTTACGAATAATTCGTTAGTATGTCGGTGAGATTACAAAGAAAGCCTTATCTTACGAAAAATGACTATTTGTAGTTCTTTCGACAAATAAAAGCTCTAATAATACAAACAGACTAAGAAAAGATAACGTTTGGCGTAATCACTTTATTTTTTCAATATTCATGGTAGGATAGCAAATGTTGAAGGAACGAACCCTTCATTTACAACAATAGTTTAACTTACAATTAAATAAGTCGCTAGAAACTACAGTCAATTGCTCTTAACGAAATGTAGTCAATAAAACTATTATGGAATAAAAAGGAGAATAAAAAAATGTTTAACATAAAATCAAAATTATTTATCGCAAGTGCTACTTTAGCTCTAACAGGTGTTGTCGCTGTTTCAAACCCAACTGAAGCTTCAGCAGCAGAATATGATACGACTACTTGGGAAGCACGTTCAGTAGCCGATATTAAACAAGATATTCAAAATAACGAAGACGGCAGCACAGAATACACAATTCAATGGGGAGATACTTTATCTTCAGTAGCAGCTGCTACAGATACATCCCTTAATGCTTTGATTGATGTGAACGACATAAATAATGCCAACATTATTTATAGTGGCAATGTTATCTCTTTATCTGCTGATCATTCAACAGTTACCATCGAAAAAGAAGACGAAGTTGTCAGCTATGATGTAACCCAAGCTGAAGAAGCTGTCGAAGCTGAAACAACTCAAGAAACAGAAGCTCCAGCTGAAGAAGCACAAGCTCCTGTAGAAGAAACTGAAGCTGCTGCTCCTGTTGAACAACAACCAGAAGAAACACAAGCAACTGAAGCAGCTGAACCAGCAGCACAATCTGGTCAAACTGTTACAGTACAAGCTACTGCTTATTCAACAAATCAACCAGAATTAAGCGATACAACTGCAACAGGAATCAATTTAAATGAAAATCCTAATGTTATTGCTGTAGACCCAAGCGTTATTCCTCTAGGATCAACTGTTACTATCCCAGGATACGGTACATTTGTCGCTGGCGATACAGGTAGCGCTATTCAAGGAAACCGCATCGACATTCATATGACTGATTTAAACCAAGCTTTAAACTTTGGCAGACAAACACTAACTGTTCAAGTTTCAAACTAATTGAAAAGACTTTTATTGAGTTAGCATAAAAAACCTTTTCATCAAAAAACTCCCTCACCTTGGCTAGTCCATTGTTGAGAGAGTTTTTTTGTTTTTATCTGACTAAAACACACAGCTTATTTTCTGCTAAATATCCAATCTGTGTTTTATTTCAGAGTTAAAAATTTCATTCCTAAAGAAATGATTAGGAGGCGTTTTTTCCGTTACTGAATGTGCTAAACTATAAGGGAAGAAAAGAAATGAGAGGCAAAAAATCATGAATAAATTCACTGAAATTTACTTAGAAATTGAAGCGGCTATTTTAAATCAGTCTTATTTAGCTGGAGACCTCTTGCCAAGTGAAAATGACTTAGCAAAAAAATATGCTGTGTCTCGCGAAACCATTCGAAAAGCCTTGGCTTTGTTATTAGAAAATGGGTACATCCAAAAAAAACAAGGAAAAGGCTCAATTGTTTTAGATGTAAAACGCTTTGATTTCCCCGTTTCTGGCTTGACCAGCTACAAAGAATTGCAAGCGGCTCAACACTTCAACAGCCAAACGATTGTTACCCAAAATATTCTCACTACTTTGCCAAGCTTTTTAGCCGATCATTTAAAATTACCCGAAGAAACTACTGCCATTTATGTTGAAAGACAACGTCAAGTAAACGGTGAAGTCGTCATTTTAGATAAGGATTATCTTTTAACTTCCGTTATTTCTGATATGCCCGATGAGGCTGCACGTGATTCTCTCTATACTTACATTGAACATACCCTTGAATTAGTAATTGGCTATGCTCAAAAAGAAATTACGGTTGAACCGGCTACTGCTGAAGATCATCGATTAATGGATCTGCATGACGATACACATGTTGTGGTCGTCCGGAGTGATGTTTATTTAGAAGATACGACACTCTTTCAATATACCGAATCTCGGCACCGGTTGGACCGGTTCCGTTTTGTTGAATTTGCTCGGCGCCGAAACCCTAGTGAAACATCTTAAATCAAAAAATCCTCCAGAAATGAATCTGGAGGATTTTTTAATTAAGCTTCAAAATAAAATGCAATGGTTTCATAAGGAGCCAGTGTCAGCAATTCGGTCAATTCTCTTTCCACACCGTTTCCAATCAAATAACGGCACCTGCGTTCCAAGAATTCTTTTGGTATCTCAACACTTGCCCGTTCGTCATAAAAGTGATTCAACACCAACAATTGTTCTCCTCGGTATTCTCTAACGTAAGCATAAACACTTGGATGATCCATTAAGATTCCCCGATAACTACCTTCAGAAATAACTTTCATTTCCTTGCGCAACTGAATCAATTGTTTATAATAATTTAAAATCGAGCCGTTTGCTTGTTCTTGCTCCACGTTAATTTCATGGAAGTTCTCAGCTACTTTCAACCAAGGTTTTCCTGTTGTGAAGCCAGCATGCAACTCATTATTCCATTGCATCGGCGTCCGACTGTTGTCACGGGATTTTACTTTAATGATCTCCATGGCTTCTTCGTGCGACAACCCTTTTTCCACCATTTCTGCATAGGCGTTATGTGTTTCTACATCAACATAATCAGCTAATTCTTCGAAACCAGGATCCGTCATCCCTATTTCTTCTCCCTGATAAATATAAGGCGTTCCACGCAGTAAATGAATGGTTTGAGCCTGCATGGTTGCCGAAGCTTCAAAATGATGAACAGGGTCTCCAAAACGGCTGATCGCTCGCGGTTGGTCATGATTGTTCCAAAACAGTGCATTCCATCCATTGCCTTCTGACATACCCACTTGCCATTCATCCAGCAACCGTTTCAACTCCATAAAATCAAACGGCATCAAGCTCCATTTTTCCCCATTCAAGTAATCAACTTTCAAATGATGGAAACTAAAGACCATCGATAATTCTTCATTTTCAGGGTTGGAATAAGCTACACCATTTTCTATCGTCGTTGAAGACATTTCTCCAACTGTCATGGCTCCTTCGATCCGTCCGAATGATTTTTGATTCAACTCATGAATAAATTGATGGGCAATCGGCCGATCTGTATACAACGATTTGCCTACCTGGTCTTCCGCATCAATCAGCACTTCGTCTTTTCCGATGACATTGATCACATCAAACCGGAATCCAGTCACACCTTTTTCCAGCCAAAAATTAACCACTTCATATAGCTCCTGACGAACTTCTGGATTGCGCCAATTTAAATCAGCTTGAGTAACGTCATAAAGATGCAAATAGTACTTCCCCGTATCGCCAAACGGTGCCCAAGCCGGGCCGCCAAATTTGGAGACCCAGTTGGTTGGATAGGTACCATCAGCTTTTGGCTCTCTCAAAATATAGTAATCTTGGTACTTCTTGTCACCGGCTAATGCTTTTTGGAACCATTCATGTTCAATTGACGTATGATTCAAAACCATATCTAACATAATATCCATTTTGTGTTTTTTAGCTTCTGACACGAGCACTTCAAAGTCTTCCATCGTTCCAAATAACGGATCAATTTCAGTATAATTGGAAATATCGTATCCATTATCTTTTTGCGGAGATGAAAAGAAAGGATTCAGCCAGAGCATATCCACTTCCAAGCTTGCTAAATAAGAAATCTTTTCAATAATTCCTTTTAAATCTCCAATTCCATCTCCATTTGAATCTTTAAAAGACTTTGGATAAATTTGGTAAACGACTTTTTCATGAAACGTACTCAATGTTATTCCTACTTTCTAAAAAATTATTGTCCTAATTCTGGTTGGCTTGCTTCAATGGTTTGATCTGATTTATTAAAGATATTGTATTTGCGGAACACAACAGTTAAGACAAACGGCACTACAATAGCAATGGCCATACAAATAATAAAGATGATCCAGTATTGATTTTGAATTGAAAGAATCCCAGGAAGTCCGCCGACTCCGATTGAATTTGCTGTAACGTTAAACATCGTTGAAACCATTCCAGCTAGACCAGAACCGATCATTGCTGCTACAAAGGGGTAAACGTATTTGATATTGATCCCGAACATCGCCGGTTCTGTTACACCCAAGTAACATGAAATAGCTGCTGGAATCGAAACTTGTTCTTCTTTTTTATCGCCGCGGTGAAGGAAAATAATCGCTAGTACAGCAGAACCTTGGGCAATATTCGATAAAGCGATCATTGGCCATAAATTGGTTCCGCCATAGTCTGCAATCAATTGCAAGTCGATGGCATTTGACATATGGTGCAGTCCCGTAATAACGAGTGGTGAATACAAGAAGCCGAATAAAGCTCCAAATAGCCAATTGACCGAACTGCCTAATCCTGCATAAACTAAACTTGAAATCCATCCTCCGATAACCCAGCCAATAGGACCTAAAACAGTATGGGCAATCAAGACAGTCGGTACCAATGCGAAGAACGGTACAAAAATCATTGAAACAGCTTGCGGGATAACTTTACGCAGCCATAACTCTAAATAAGCTAATAAGAAACCAGCTAACATAGCAGGAATAACTTGTGCTTGATAACCAATCATATCAATTTGGAAATAACCAAAGTCCCAAAATGGAACATCTGCAGCTGCTGTTTCAGCTACACTGTAAGCATTTAATAATTGCGGTGACACTAATGTAATTCCTAAAACAATTCCTAGTATTTGAGTGGTTCCCATTTTTTTAGCAATACTCCATGTGATTCCAACTGGCAAGAAGTGGAAAATAGCTTCGCCGATCAACCATAAGAAACTGTTGACGCCGCTCCAGAATTGACTTACATCTACAATAGTATTGTAGATCGGAGCACCAGCTTTAGTAAATTGTGCTGCACCATCAATTACCTGTTGACCAAGTGACTCCATCGGAACGCCTTCTAAAATATTACGGAACCCTAAAATCAGCCCCCCGACAACAATTGCAGGAATAATAGGCGAAAAAATTTCAGCTAAAACGGACATAGCACGTTGAACCGGATTTTGGTTCTGTTTACTGGCTGCTTTCACCTCATCTTTTGAAACACCTTCTTTACCAGAAATTTTCGCAAACTCATTATAAAAAGTAGCGACATCATTACCGATAATAACCTGATATTGACCAGCTTGCGTAAATGTTCCTTTAACTGCAGGTATTTCTTCTATCTTTTTGCTATCCGCCTTTGCAGGATCATTTAGCACAAAACGCATCCGAGTCGCACAGTGACTAACTGCAGAAATATTCTCCGGACCTCCAATATCTTGTAACAATTGTTTTGCATCTTGCTTGTAATCTGCCATTTTTTTCTCCTCCTTTTAAAAAGATATTCAACTTGTATATACAAGTTGAATATACCTTGTTGCACAAGAAAATGCAAGCGTTTTATCTTTTTTCACGCAATAAAAATGAATCCGGTCAGAAACAGGTTAAACCTTGGAAGCTCTACTACATTTTTTCCTAAGTTGTTTG
The DNA here is from genome assembly GCF_000744825.1 of Carnobacterium mobile DSM 4848. Lineage (NCBI taxonomy): Bacteria > Bacillati > Bacillota > Bacilli > Lactobacillales > Carnobacteriaceae > Carnobacterium > Carnobacterium mobile. The sequence goes on along the minus strand of NZ_JQMR01000001.1, from coordinate 1,749,006 downwards.
TCTAAATCGTGCTCCTCTTTCAGAATAAGCTCTCTTATTCATATAAAAGGCCAACCTAAAAAAAAGAAAGAGGCTGACCCAAAAGGATCAGCCTCTTTCTTTAGCAAGCTTTTCTTAATTCTTATTTTGTCGGTTCAACCACTAAATAACGATGAGGCTCATTGCCCTCTGAATGGGTTGTCACTTGTTTATTTTTACTTAAGTAAAAATGGATTTGTTTTCTTTCAAAAGCAGGCATCGGTTCTAAAAAAACAGGTTGATTAGTAGTCATAACTTTTTCTGCAGTGCGTTCAGCCAGATGTTTTAACGTAGCTTCACGGCGTTCCCTGTAATCTCCAACATTCACTATAACAGTGAACTTAGTTTTTGCATGGTGGTACAACACTACTTGCGCAAGTGATTGCAAAGCATTTAAAACTTTCCCGTGTTTGCCGATAATCAAACCAGCTTTTTCGGTATGGATATGAAAAACGACTTGACGTTGTGAGGCATCAATATCTGCTGATACAGTTGCCGGAGCACCCATTTTTTGAGCAATATCAATTAAATAAGCGGAAACTAATTGCACTGCTTCTTCATCATTTTGCACGTTTTTAGTCGTATCTGTAACTTCTTGGTCCACTTGATGAGACGCTTCTTTCTCTTCTTGAAACTCTGCTTTAACTTGCTTTTGAGCTTCCGGGCCTTCTAAGTTTTCTAGTATAGCCGCTGAATCAATTTTTGCATCTGATCGTGTTAGAGGTGCTTCGATTTTTTTCTTTTCAACTATCACAATCGCATCTTTTTGACCAAAACCAAATACGCCTTTTTTTCCTTCAGTAATAACTTCAATAGAAGCTTCTTTTTCACTGATACCCAAAATTTTTAATCCTTTTTGAATCGCTTCTGCTGTTGTCGCTGCTTGAGCTGTGTACTTATTCATCTGTTAATCCTCCGTTCTATCTCCTCTTGATCGATAGTAAAGATTTATTTCTTTTTCTTCTTCTTTTTCGGATTTAACGCTTTTTCTAATGCACGTTGTCGTTCACGTTCAGCTTGCAGTTTTTCTTCACGTTCTTTTCTGATTTTAAATGGGTTATTTAATAACAGTGTTTGCCCTACAGAGAAAGCATTTCCTACTACCCAGTATAATGATAACGCACTCGGTAAAGTGATCCCCATAAATAAAATCAAGGCCGGCATCATGTACATCATTGATGTCGTTGTAGCATTTGATTCTGCTTGACTCATACTTGACAACTTTGTAGTCGCATACGTTAGAATAGCTGCTAAGACAGGCAAGATAAACATTGGATCTGGTTTACCTAAGTTCATCCATAAGAAGTTTCCCGTGCTTAATGCTTCCGTCCGGCTGATTGATTGGTACAGTCCCATTAATACAGGCATTTGAATCAGTAATGGTAAGCACCCGGCTGCCGGATTAACCCCAGCTTCTGAATACAATTTAGAAGTTTCTTCTTTTAATTTGCTTTGAGTTTCAGCATCCTTAGAAGAATAGGTTGCTTGCAGAGCTTTAAGTTGCGGTTGTAATTCGCTCATTTTGCGCGTACTTTTAGTTTGTCCATGCATCAACGGCAATAAAATAATTCTAATGATCAAAGTGAAAACAATAATCCCCAGACCATAACTGCCGCCAAATAAATCAGATAACCAAATAATCACACGCGAGAAATTCAATACAATATACCGATCCCAAAAACCAGTACTTTCAGCAGTAATAGGTGCTGTCCCACATCCTGCCAAAACAACTGCTAATAAAACAGTTCCTAATAACAGGAGTAATCGCTTACGTTTTTTCACGTTTTTCCCTCCGCATTCTTTAAATAAAAATAAGCTAATTTAACAATTTAGCCAATTTTAAAACATGAATCAAGCTTTTTTTAGTTTCTTTTACTGACATAGTCGCCGCTGGCTTGCGGGCTATTACAATAAAATCTGCTTCCGTTTTTAAATGTGGCTTTAGTTCGGTTAAACTTTGACGTATTTTTCGTTTAACCGCATTCCTTGTAACAGCATTCCCTATTTTTTTGCCGACCGATAAGCCTACTCGAAAATGAGGTTGTTCTTTTTTATCCAATACATAAAGAACAAATTGCCGATTAGCTGTAGATTTTCCATGATGAAAAACTTTTTGAAATTCTGATTCTTTTTTGACACGATAGGCTTTTTTCATTCAAATAACCTCTCATCACTTTTTTTGAACAGTTACAAATTGCATAAAAAACTGCAATTAAAAAGAAAAAAAAGACCACTGAGACGTTCAGTGATCTATGCAGACAATGATTTTCTGCCTTTACGGCGTCTACTTTGTAATACATTACGTCCATTTTTTGTACTCATACGTTTACGGAAGCCATGTAATTTTTGACGTTTACGTTTTTTAGGTTGGTAAGTTCTTTTCATTCGTAATACACCTCCTGCAATAACTATCTCTCATCATTTTGTACGTGTTCAACATAAGACAGTCTCAATTATTATAACGAACTAAAAATAGTTTAATCAAATAAGAGACAAACCTATTTTCATTCATTCACTTCAGTATGATAGCATAAATCTCAGAAATAGGAAACCTTCTTTTTAATTTTTTTACAGCTTAATCGTTTTCTTTTACATTATTCTCATCAAATTTGCATTTTATATTCCTCTTTCTGTTTATTTGCTACATCATAATAGGTAAACGAAAGACAGTTGATTCTATTTATTCTTCCTTCCTTTCCTCGCTGATTTTTATTAAATCTATTCTTCTTTTTCCACCTATAACTAAAAACTTATGGTTATTTTCACTCTATTTCTCAGCATGTAAAGATATCCACAAACCATTTTTATTATCCACAGCCTCTGGTATAAGTTATTTCTAGTTTTTTATTAGGAACAAGTTATTTTGAAGTTATGCACAAACAAACAAGCTGTGTGTAAGCACTGAATCTTTTTTTGTGAGGACTGTGGATAACCGTCAAAAACACTGTGTCTTATAGCTTTCATTTTTACCTTTTATCCACTTTTTAAGTGAACAACTCATTAAATGAAGAAGTTATCCACTGTCTTTTTCACCTTGTGGATAACTGTATATGCACAGGGTGGATGAATTTTCAACAGGAGTAAACTACTTGTGGAAAACTTTTAACGAACGTGCTAAAATAAGAAAGACAGATTTATAAAGGAGGTTCTTTGCTTGGATGACTTGCAATCTTTGTGGAATTTTTTAAAAGAAAAATTTAAAGAGTCACTTTCCAAAGTCAGCTACGATACATGGATCGAAAGTGCTCACCCCGTTCGCATCACTGAACACAATATCATTATTGAAGTTCCCTCTTCTTTACATAAAGAATATTGGGAAAATAACTTAGCCACTCGCATTGTCGAAAATATCTATGAATACTCCAGTCGTGAAATTTCTCCCTTATTCGTTATTAAAAATGAACAGGAAAATCCAGACACTGCTGGAAAACAAAAAAGCCAATCGCTCATGCAAAAAAATGCCTTTAAAAAGGACATTCAATTAAACGACAAATACACATTTGATACTTTTGTTATCGGAAAAGGTAATCAAATGGCTCATGCAGCAGCATTAGTCGTTGCTGAAGAACCAGGTACGATTTACAATCCTTTGTTTTTCTATGGAGGCGTCGGCCTTGGGAAAACCCATTTAATGCATGCAATCGGCCATCAAATGTTGTTATTAAACCCAGATGCAAAAGTAAAGTACGTCAGTAGCGAAACCTTTGCGAATGATTTCATCAATTCTATTCAAAATAAAATGCAAGAAAAATTTCGGAATGAATACCGGAGCGTGGATCTTTTATTAGTCGATGATATTCAATTTTTTGCGGACAAAGAAGGAACACAAGAAGAATTCTTTCACACATTTAATGCTTTATATGATGACCGGAAACAAATTGTTTTAACCAGCGATCGCTTACCAAACGAAATTCCTAAATTACAAGAACGGTTGATTTCCAGATTTGCATGGGGTTTGTCAGTGGATATCACACCGCCAGATTTGGAAACCCGGATTGCCATTTTACGGAAAAAAGCCAATGCTGAAAGATTGGAAATACCAGATGATACGTTGAGCTATATCGCAGGACAAATCGACTCTAATATCCGTGAATTAGAAGGAGCTTTAGTACGCGTACAAGCTTATGCTGCTATCGAAAGTCGGGATATCACTACTAGTCTTGCTGCAGATGCCTTAAAAAGCATGCTGCATACAAATAAGCCGAGTACGTTATCCATTCTCGATATTCAAAATACGGTTTGCAAATATTATCAAGTCTCGTTAACCGACTTAAAAGGGAAAAAGCGCGTAAAATCCATTGTTGTTCCTAGACAAATAGCTATGTACCTTTCACGAGAATTAACTGCAAATTCTTTACCAAAAATCGGAGCTGAATTTGGCGGAAAAGATCATACAACTGTTATTCACGCTTATGAAAAAATTACCCATGCTATTACAAAAGATCACCAATTAAAACAAGATATAGAAGAAATAAAAAATAAATTGAAATAATTTTTTTAAGTAATGGACTTATTCATTTACATTTTTTCCTATTATCCGTTAAACTCATTTTAAAGAGATAAAAAATATCTGTGCCCATGTATATAACTATAAAAGTTATCTCGAGGTTACCCACAACTTATCCACATGTGGAAAACCTTGTAATATTAAGCGTCAAATAACTTACCCACAGTATCCACAGGCCCTACTACTATTACTAAAGATCTTATTAAATTAATTAACTATAATTTTGGAGGTTTACTCAATGAAATTTACAATCAAAAGAAGTTCATTCTTAAAAAGCATTGCAGATGTCCAACGTGCAATTTCTTCAAGAACGACTATTCCGATTTTAACGGGGATCAAAATCGTAGCTAACGAAGAAGGACTTACCTTAACGGGAAGTGATTCGGATATTTCTATCGAAACATTTATTCCAGTAACCGATGAGACCAATGCTTTAACCATTGAAAAAACTGGAAGCATCGTCTTACAAGCTCGTTTTTTCAGTGAAATTGTAAAAAAATTACCTGAAGAAACGATGGAATTAGAAGTATTGGATCATTTTCAAACCTTGATCACTTCAGCAACAGCATCTTTTACCATTAATGGCTTAGATGCTAATAATTACCCTCATTTACCAGTTATTGATACAAACGAATCATTTACTTTACCAGTGGGTTTATTCAAACAAGTCATTGGGCAAACTGTCATTGCTATTTCAACTCATGAAAGCCGACCTATTTTGACTGGTGTCAATATGGTCATTGAAAATGGTCAACTTCTGGCTGTGGCTACTGACAGTCACCGTTTGAGCCAACGCATTATTCCATTGGAAATGACAGAGGAACAAGCAAGCAAGAAATACAATGTCATTATTCCAGGGAAAAGTTTGATTGAACTTGCTCGTACATTAGTTGATAATTCTGAAAACTTAGAAATGATGGTTACTGAAAACCAAGTTCTATTCAAAACAGAAAATATGTATTTCTATTCTCGTCTTTTGGAAGGTTATTATCCCGATACAAAACGTCTGATTCCTGACAGTTCATCATCTGAAGTTGAATTTAATGCCACAGTCCTTTTAGGAGCAATTGAACGAGCATCGTTATTGTCACATGAAGGTAAAAATAATGTTGTCAAAATTACGGTCAATCCAGAATTAGTGAAACTTTCCGGAAACTCTCCTGATGTAGGAAACGTGCAAGAAGAAGTTGATTACCTGGCTGTTGAAGGTGAACCAATCGAATTGTCTTTCAACCCAGACTACATGAAAGATGCGTTAAGAACATTTGGACAAACAGATATTAAAATAAAATTTACATCGCCTGTTCGGCCTTTTATTTTAGTACCGAGCGAAAACGATCAAAACTTTATCCAATTGATTACACCTGTTCGGACATTCTAAGAAAAGCCAGACTGTTTTTCTAACTTTATAGAAAAACAGTCTTTTATTTTGGCCTTCTTCAAACACACTATGATTTAGCAATGAAATTTCTTAATAATAGAATTTCTTTCCTTATTTCTTGTAAATAGCTTCACCAATCGCTAAAATAACATTATTAAAGTTATTTATGGAAAGGAACATTTTAAAATGGGACTTTTAGAAAACAAAGTAGCTATCATTACTGGAGCAGCTAATGGAATGGGAGCAGCAACAGCTGTTATGTTCGTAAAAGAAGGGGCTAAAGTTGTCCTAACAGATCTTCAAGAAGAAAAAATGCAAGAATTGCTTGCTGATATCAAAGAAAAAGGCGGAGAAGCGATCGCAATTAAACAAAATGTTGCTTCTGGAGCTGATTGGGATCACGTCAAAGAAGAAACACTGAAAACTTTTGGAAAAATTGATATTTTGGTTAACAATGCGGGGATTACTGGAGATTATACAAAATCAGCTGAATTAACGGATGAAGAAGAATGGCAAAAAGTAATAGACATCAACTTGAAGAGTGTCTACTTAGGTGTCAATCGAGTGATTCCAGCTATGAAAGAAAATGGCGGTGGGTCGATCGTAAATATTTCTTCAATTGCGGGATTAGTTGGTTCTGGCGGTCCTTTTTCTTATACAGCTTCAAAAGGCGGGGTTCGTTTGCTCACTAAAAACGTTGCAGTCAATTATGGACCTGATCACATCCGTTGCAACTCCATTCACCCAGGAACAATTAAAACGCCAATGTCTGCCCCTTCTTTATCCGTACCCACAATTTTGGACAAGATGCTTCAAGGGATACCACTGAAGTATGTTGGTGACGCTGACGATATTGCTTATGCTTGCGTATATCTAGCTTCAGACGAATCTAAATATGTGACAGGTGCTGAATTGGCAGTTGACGGCGGTTATACTGCACAATAAAAGACAGAAAAATTAGATAAAGTTAATCAAATTTTGTATTTCAGCCTAACAACAAGGGATAAAATAGTTTTACATCCAACCCAAAGATAGTTAAAAATTTAAAATAGGACTGCCTCTCTGCATTAGATTCTGAATGGAAACATGTGAGAGCAGTTCTATTTTTTATTCTTACTGACTATTTTCAGAACTAGCTCGAGTAAACTCGACTCATTTTTTTATCTTCCTTCAAAAAAAGCCTTTTTTTACCCTTTTAAGGAACTTTTAGCTTTTTAGGGTCTTTTTGTATTTGTTTATCAAAATGTAATGAAGCTGGTTTATTTTCTAATATTATTTGTAATATGAAGAAAAAAAGGGTATAATGGTATTAATAAAGAAGTGCGAAATGCGTGGGTTTTTTATACTCCACGCTTATTTTATTGAAAGCAGGTGATTTTATGAAAAAGAATATCATGATTGAGAATGAATTCATTACATTGGGCCAGTTTTTAAAGCATGCCGACATTATCAGCAGCGGAGGAATGGCTAAATGGTATTTAGCAGAACATACTATTTTAGTAAACAATGAATTAGAAAATCGAAGAGGCAAAAAACTGTATCCGGGTACAGTTGTAGAAATTCCTGAAGAAGGGACTTTTTTTATACAATCTGTTGACTCGATCAGTCAGGCTTCTGAGGATGAACGTTAATGTTTTTGAAAGATATCCAACTTTCAAATTACCGTAATTATGAAAGTGCGCAAGCTCATTTTTCAGAAGGCATTAACGTTTTTCTTGGCGAAAATGCTCAAGGAAAAACCAGTTTGATGGAAGCAATTTATGTATTGGCAATGGCGAGAAGTCACCGAACAGCAAATGATAAAGAACTCATTCGCTGGGAAGAGGAAGTTGCACGAGTAAGCGGGAGAGTTCAAAAAAAGAATGCTCAGTTTCCGTTAGAACTCATTATTTCTACTAAAGGAAAAAAAGCTAAATTTAACCATCTAGAGCAAAAAAAATTGAGTGAATATATTGGCCACTTGAACGTCATCCTTTTTGCACCAGAAGATTTATCTTTAGTGAAAGGCTCGCCTTCCATCCGAAGGAAGTTTATAGATATGGAAATGGGCCAAATGAGCCCTATTTATTTACATCATCTTGTCCAATACCAACGCGTCTTGAAACAGCGCAATCAGTATCTGAAACAGCTAGCTTTTCAACAAAAACAAGATGTAACCTTTTTAGAAGTGTTGACTGATCAGTTAGTAGAACATGGAGCTGCTATCTTGGCGGAGCGCTTTTTATTTGTGGAAAAACTCGGTAATTGGGCAGCTCCGATCCATCAAGAAATTTCTAAACAGAAAGAACACTTAGAGATTCAATATGCTTCCGGACTCGTTTTAACGAATCCGAAAGATAAAAAGCAGAATCAAGCAGACTTGCTACAAGCTTATGAACAAGGCCGAAAACGCGAAATTGATCAACGTATTACGCTTTTTGGTCCTCATCGTGATGATTTAAAATTCAGTGTCAATGGGCGCAATGTGCAAACGTTTGGCTCTCAAGGGCAACAAAGAACTACAGCTTTAAGCGTGAAACTGGCAGAAATTGATTTGATGAAAGAAATGACAGGAGAATACCCACTTTTGTTATTAGATGATGTCCTGTCCGAATTGGATGATGAACGTCAGACTCATTTATTAAAAGTGATTCAAAATAAAGTTCAAACGTTTTTAACAACAACTAGTTTAGATGGAGTGAAACAGGAAATGCTGGATGCTCCAAGAATTTTTCATATAGAAAATGGTCATGTAGAAATGGAGAGTGAATGAATTTGTCTGAAGAAATGAGAAACAAAGCCGATTTGGCTCAAGATTATGATGCGAGTCAAATTCAAGTGTTAGAAGGATTGGAAGCTGTTCGTAAACGTCCAGGTATGTACATCGGTTCAACCAGCGGTGAAGGTCTGCATCATTTAGTTTGGGAGATCGTTGATAATTCGATTGATGAAGCTTTAGCTGGATTTGCTAATGAAATCAATGTGATCGTTGAAGAAGATAACAGCATAACCGTTATTGATAACGGACGTGGGATTCCAGTAGATATCCAAAAGAAAACAGGACGTCCTGCTCTTGAGACGGTTTTCACGATTCTACATGCCGGTGGGAAATTTGGTGGCGGAGGCTATAAAGTTTCTGGTGGTTTACATGGCGTAGGTGGCTCAGTCGTGAATGCCTTATCCACTAGTTTAGAAGTTCGTGTACACAAAAATGGAAAGATTTATTTCCAAGGGTATTCTAGAGGGGCTGTTTTAAATGACGTGGAAGTGATCGGGGATACGGATCGTCATGGGACAACCGTTCATTTTTTACCGGATCCAGAAATTTTTAAAGAAACTACTACTTATGATTTTGAACGTTTAGCCGTTCGGGTGCGCGAATTGGCCTTTTTAAATCGTGGCTTAAAAATAACGATTGAAGACAAACGGGAAGAAACTCCTAAAGTATTGGAATACCACTATGAAGGCGGAATTAAAAGTTATGTAGCCTTCTTAAACAAAAATAAAAATGTCTTGTTTGAAGATCCAATCTTTTTAGAAGGCGAACAACAAGGTATTTCAGTAGAAGTTGCCTTGCAATATACTGACGGATATCATGCCAACTTATTGACATTTGCCAATAATATCCATACCTATGAAGGTGGAACGCATGAATCAGGGTTTAAAACAGCTCTAACACGAGTGATCAATGACTACGCTAAACGAAATAAACTGATAAAAGAGTCAGAAGAGAATTTAACTGGGGAAGATGTTCGTGAAGGATTGACCGCTGTGGTATCGATCAAACATCCTGATCCGCAATTTGAAGGACAAACTAAGACAAAACTAGGAAACTCTGAAGCAAGAACCATTACGGACCGTCTTTTTTCAGCTCATTTTGATAAATTCCTAATGGAAAACCCTCAAGTAGCTAGAAAAGTCGTCGAAAAAGGGTTGTTGGCTTCTAGAGCTCGTTTAGCTGCTAAACGTGCCCGTGAAGTTACCCGTAAAAAGAGCGGGTTGGAAATCAGTAACTTGCCGGGGAAATTAGCCGACTGTTCAAGTAAAGATCCATCGATCAGTGAGCTATTTATTGTTGAGGGAGATTCTGCCGGTGGGTCTGCTAAACAAGGGCGTTCTCGTTTATTCCAAGCTATTTTACCGATTCGTGGTAAGATTTTAAACGTGGAAAAAGCGACTTTGGATCGTATTCTAGCCAACGAGGAAATCCGTTCGCTCTTTACAGCGATGGGAACTGGTTTTGGCGGAGACTTTGATCTTTCCAAAGCACGTTACCATAAATTAGTGATCATGACCGATGCCGATGTGGATGGAGCCCATATTCGTACGCTTTTATTGACCCTATTTTATCGTTACATGCGTCCGGTCGTTGAAGCAGGTTATGTGTATATCGCACAACCGCCTTTGTACCAAGTAAGACAAGGAAAAAAAGTGGTTTATTTAGATTCTGATGTTGAATTAGATGAGTTATTAGAAGAATTACCAGTTTCCCCTAAACCAGTTATTCAACGGTATAAAGGATTGGGAGAAATGGATGCTGAACAACTATGGGAAACAACGATGAATCCAGAAAATAGACGGATGCTTCAAGTCTCAGTCGAAGATGCAATTGAAGCCGATCAAGTACTAGATATGCTGATGGGAGACCGTGTAGAGCCACGTCGTAAATTCATTGAAGACAATGCTCGCTATGTTCAAAACTTAGATATTTAGTCAGAGAGGATAATGAATAATGGCCGAAGAATTTAAAGAAAACATTGAAAATATCAATTTAAGCTATGAAATGCGGAACTCATTCCTCGATTACGCGATGAGTGTTATTGTAGCGCGTGCTTTACCTGATGTACGGGATGGTTTAAAACCAGTCCATCGCCGGATTTTGTTTGGCATGAGCGAGTTAGGCGTAACGCCCGACAAAGCCCATAAAAAATCAGCGCGTATTGTTGGGGACGTTATGGGGAAATACCATCCTCACGGTGACAGTGCCATTTATGAATCCATGGTTCGGATGGCTCAAGACTTTAGTTTCCGTTATCCATTAGTAGATGGACACGGCAACTTTGGTTCAGTCGACGGAGATGGAGCCGCAGCTATGCGGTACACCGAGGCCCGGATGACCCGAATGGCTTTAGAAATGCTGCGTGATATCAACAAGGATACAATCGATTACCATGATAACTACGATGGTTCGGAACTTGAACCGGATGTTTTACCGGCTCGTTTTCCCAATTTGCTAGTCAATGGTGCCACAGGAATTGCTGTAGGGATGGCGACGAACATTCCACCGCATAATTTGACGGAAGTGATTTCAGCTCTGCACATTTTGATGAAAGATCCAGAAGCCACAACAGCCGACTTGATGGATGCTTTACCAGGCCCTGATTTTCCAACTGGTGGTCTGGTGATGGGTAAATCAGGAATCAGACGAGCTTATGAAACAGGCAGAGGTTCAATCATTATCCGTGCGAAAGTGGAGATCGAAACGACTAAAAACGGCCGAGAACGAATCATTGTTCATGAATTGCCTTATATGGTCAATAAAGCTCGTTTAGTTGAACGGATTGCAGATTTAGCAAGAGACAAACGGATTGAAGGCATTACCGATCTAGCAGATGAATCAGACCGTGACGGTATGCGGATCGTCATTGACATCCGTCGCGATATGAGCGCAAGTGTTGTTTTGAATAATTTATACAAATTGACTTCTTTGCAAACATCCTTTGGTTTTAATATGTTAGCCATTGTGAATGGCATTCCAAAAGTATTGAGCTTAAAATCGATTTTAGAAGAATATTTAAAACACCAAGAAAATATTATTCGCAGAAGAACAGAATACGATAAGCGCAAAGCAGAAGCTCGTGCGCATATTTTAGAAGGGTTACGAATCGCTTTAGATCATATCGATGAAATCATTCGGATCATTCGGAGTTCTAAAACGGGAGAAATCGCTAAAAATACGTTGATTGAAACATACGGCTTATCTGATAAGCAAGCTCAAGCCATATTGGATATGCGAATGGTTCGATTAACTGGATTAGAACGCGAAAAAATTGAATCTGAATACAACGATTTAATAGCATTGATTACGGATCTAGCAGATATTTTAAGCAATCCGGAAAGAATCCATTCCATTATTGAAACAGAATTACTAGAAATCCAAGAACGTTTTGGCGATGCTCGCCGGACAGAATTATTAGTCGGAGAAGTATTGAGCCTTGAAGATGAAGATTTGATCGAAGAAGAAGAAATTGTGATCACCTTAACACATAATGGGTATATCAAACGTCTTCCAAGTTCTGAGTTCAAATCGCAAAGAAGAGGCGGACGCGGTGTTCAAGGAATGGGTGTTCATGATGATGACTTTATTGAAACGCTGGTTTCTTGTTCGACTCATGATACCTTGTTGTTCTTTACAAATAACGGAAAAGTATACCGTTCTAAAGGATATGAAATTCCCGAATATGGACGGACTGCAAAAGGGATACCAGTGATCAACTTGTTAGGAATCGATTCTGAAGAGACGATTCAAGCCGTTATCAACATCAAAGGCAAAGCAGACGATGATCATTATCTTTTCTTTACAACACGTCAAGGAACCGTAAAACGGACAAGCATTTCTGCTTTTTCAAATATCCGCAGCAACGGGATCAGAGCAATTGTTTTACGAGAAGATGATGAGTTGATGACCGTTTCGGTTACAGATGGAAAACAAACAATCATTATCGGAACGCATTTAGGTTATGCAGTCAGCTTTGAAGAAACGGTTGTACGGAATATGGGACGTAGTGCAAGCGGCGTACGCGGTATTCGCTTACGCGACGATGATTACGTCGTAGGAATGGATCTGTTGACAGCTGATTCTGAAGTGCTGATCATTACAGAAAAAGGTTATGGAAAACGGACCAACGCAAGTGAATATGCAGTTAAAGGCCGGGGGGGTAAAGGCGTGAAAACAGCTAATATCACTGAAAAAAATGGTCCTTTAGCTGGCTTGACAACTGTCAAAGGTGATGAAGACATCATGTTGATTACCAACTCAGGCGTTATTATTCGTTTTAGTGTAGACAGTATTTCACAAACTGGTCGTGCTACACTAGGCGTTCGTTTAATCCGTGTAGCAGACAATGGCATAGTTTCTACAATGGCAAAAGTTGATGCTGAAGAAGCTGAGATTGAAGCACCAGATGCAAATGTAGAAATTGTTTCAGCTAAAGATGGACATGAATCAGATGTTGAAGTAGTATCAGAAACAGAGAAACAACTTGAGGAAGAACAACAAAATTCTGAAGAATAAAAAATAAAAGAAAAAGAGAGATCCCAAACTTTTGGGGTCCTTTTTTTATAGAGTAGACGTATTAGAGTAGTGACCCTTTCTTAAAAAAGTATCTTTGAGAATGAAAAGCTGTAAGGGTAAAGGCATTCGATACAGTAATGGCTGTGAAATAGTTTGTGTTTAGCTAGTGGATAATTTGCTGAGAAAAAAGCATTGAACTTTATTAATTAATATGGTATATTTAATGGACGTGAGTAATCTATTATAGAATGCTCTCCTTGCTCTTTCAAATGAATGAGCCAAAGTCCATAAGGAGGTGACAGTCAAGATGAGCCAAACAGTAAATTATGAAATTTTATACATTATCCGTCCAAATATTGAAGAAGCTGAAAAAGCTACTTTGATCGAACGTTTTGATACTATTTTAAAAGATAATGGTGCTGAAATCGCTGAATCTAAAGACTGGTCGAAACGCCGTTTAGCTTACGAAATCAAGAAGTTCCACGAAGGAATTTACCATATCGTAAAACTAACTGCTACAGATGCAGCGGCAATCAACGAATTCGATCGTTTGTCTAAGATCAATGATGATATTTTACGTCATATGATTATTAAAGTAGAAGCTTAAAAATAAGATTGTTTCATGTGAAACATTTTTGGAAGGAGCGATTAATGTGATTAATAGAGTTGTGTTAGTTGGAAGATTAACTAAAGATGCGGATTTAAGATACACTTCAAATGGTACAGCTGTTGCTTCTTTCACTGTGGCAGTAAATAGACAATTTACAAACCAAAAAGGTGAAAGAGAAGCAGATTTTATTAACTGTGTTGCTTGGAGAAAGACAGCAGAAACATTAGCTAATTTTACGCGTAAAGGTTCATTAGTTGGTGTGGAAGGGCGTATTCAAACGCGTTCTTATGATAATCAACAAGGGCAACGTGTTTACGTTACTGAAGTTGTTGTTGATACTTTTTCAATGTTGGAATCAAAAGCCACAAGTGACCAACGTCGCGGCTCAGATGATACTGACCATGCAAAAACTTCTCAACAACATTCATATAACCAAACACAAAATAATTACTCACAAAAATCGGCTCCTCAAAATCAAAATTCTCAATATCCTGATTTTGGAAACTCTGATCCATTTGAAAAGAGTAGCCAACCGATAGATATTTCAGATGATGATTTACCGTTCTAATTTAAATTAGAGTATAAAGGAGGAATAAAAATGGCTATCCAACGTAGAGGCGGACGCAAACGCCGTAAAGTTGACTATATCGCAGCTAACCATATCGAATACATCGATTATAAAGATTTAGATCTTTTAAAACGATTTATTTCTGAAAGAGGTAAAATTTTACCTCGTCGTGTTACTGGGACTTCAGCTAAAAACCAACGTAAATTAACTACTGCAATTAAACGTGCACGTATCATGGGACTATTACCATTCGTTACGGCTGAATAAAAGAATAGCAAGGGACATGGTAATTTCATTTATCATGTCCTTTTTTTCTTTCTATTTTCATAGTTTTTAAAAGAAGTGAATAAAAGCTAGATATGCTTTTTGAAAGAGGGAAGCGACTAAATTGTTTCATGTGGAACAATTTAAGCATCTGGTATCTCAAAGTAAAACATGGTAAAATAGAGTCTGGATATTTAAAAAGTAACATATGAAAAAAGGAGCTCATTATGGAGAAACTGTCTCAAGAAAAACTCCCAAAGTTTTTGAATGATGACAAATTCAAATGGTTTGCTGTTGGTATTGGTTTACTACAATTAGTAACGATTGTATTAGGATTTTTAACACATATTGCATTAGGTATCATCTTGACAGTCGTTTTTGCGGTTACTGTCGTTTTGTTATATGACATGGCTAAAAAAATTAGTGTTGAAACTACTAAATACATCGCTGACTTATCTTACCGGATTAAGAGAGGAGAACAAGAAGCTCTCATTAAAATGCCGATTGGTATTTTATTGTTTAATGAAGAGTATGAAGTACAGTGGACTAACCCTTATCTTCAAAATCATTTGGGATATCAAGAGGTTTTAGGCAAGAAAATCAATGAGGTCGATAAAGAACTAGCTGAGTTGATTCAGAATAGCAATACATCAGGTTTGAAAACAGCTCATTGGGGCGGAAATATTTATCAAATCATTGTACAAGAGGATATCCGGGTTGTGTATTTAATGGATATTACTGAATATGCTCAAATTCAGGAAAAATACGAAGATGAAAAAATAGTGATTGGAAATATCTTCGTAGATAATCATGATGAAATTGTACAAGGGATGAATGACCGAAGTGTTTCGAGTCTAAATAATTTTATTACAATGGAATTATCCAACTGGGCAAAGGAACACCATGTTTATTTAAAAAGGGTAGCAGAAGATCGCTTTATTGTGATGATGCACCGCTCGTCTTTAGCCACTATCGAAGAAGAAAAGTTTGCCATTATTGATCGTATTCGGGAACGAACGTCTAAACAAAACTTTCCTTTAACGCTTAGCATCGGATTAGCTTATGGAGACAATGATTTAAGTAAGTTAGCGAAGCTGTCTCAAAGTAACTTAGATTTAGCATTAGGACGAGGCGGAGACCAAGTGGTGGTTAAATCGACAGATGGGGAACCCCGTTACTATGGTGGGAAAACAAATCCAATGGAGAAAAGAACGCGTGTTCGCTCTAGAATCATTAGCCAAGCGCTTCAAGAATTAATGAAACAAGCAGATCAAATCTTTATTATGGGACATAGTTACCCGGATATGGATGCCATCGGTTCTTCACTAGGTGTTCGAAGAATTGCTGAAATGAATGGAAAAGAAGCTTGGATCATTATTGAACCAGAAGAATTTAGCAAAGATATTTCACAACTAGTGGATGAAATAGAAAAAGATAACTCGATTAGCCGTTACATTATCACACCGGAAACAGCTAAAGAAATGACGACTGCGAATACGCTGTTGATTATGGTCGATCACCATCGTCCATCATTATCAATAGCACCGGATCTAGTAGAAGAGATTAACAACGTGGTGGTTATTGATCATCATCGCCGTAGTGAGGAGTTTCCGGAAAAACCTGTCTTAGTCTATATAGAACCCTATGCTTCTTCAACTGCAGAATTAGTTACAGAATTATTTGAATATCAGCCTAATGATGGAAACCCAATCAATAAAATTGAAGCGACTGCTATGTTGGGCGGCATCATCGTAGACACAAAAAGTTTTTCTTTGCGGACAGGAACACGAACATTTGATGCAGCGAGTTATTTGAGGTCATGTGGAGCGGATGCTGTTTTAATTCAACGACTGTTAAAAGAAGATACAGATACGTATTTGCTTCGCAGCCATTTGATTGAAACAATTGAATTTATCAGCGATTCTATGGCCGTAGCAACTGGTGAAGAAGATCAGGTTTATGATACAGTAGTAGCAGCACAAACAGCAGATACTATGCTGAATATGACGAATGTGGATGCAGCTTTTGTGATCACGAAACGTTCCGATAACCGTATAGGAATCAGTGCACGCAGTTTAGGCGAGATCAATGTCCAAGTAATCATGGAAAAACTTGGCGGCGGCGGTCACTTATCTAATGCAGCCACTCAAATAGAGGATCGTACGGTTGCAGAAGCAAAAGAGATGCTGCGTGCTGTAGTAGTAAATCAAGAAGAGGAGGAAAAAGAATGAAAGTTATATTTTTAGAAGATGTAAAAGGTAAAGGTAAAAAAGGCGATGTAAAAAATGTTGCTGATGGATACGCACACAACTTTTTAATTAAAAATGGTTTAGCTAAAGAAGCAACATCCGGCAGTTTGAGTGAATTAAAAGGAAAAGTAAAGGCAGAAGAAAAACAACAAGCAGAAATCAAACAAGAAGCAGAAGAACTAAAAGCACTTTTAGAGAAAGAAGCTAATGCCATTGTGATTAAAGCAAAAGCTGCTGAAGATGGTCGGTTATTTGGATCAATTACAACAAAGCAAATTGCTGCTGCTGCCCAAAAACAATTGGGTATTAAATTGGACAAGCGTAAAATCGAATTAAATGTGCCAATTCGGACAGTCACTTCCATGAAATTAGACGTTAAAGTACACCCAGAAGTAGTTGCCACAATGACGGTAAATGTTTTGCCGGAATAGGTAAGATAAAAATAGGTGATACAATAGAAAAAAGTTCAGTCAGAAAACTCTGACTGGACTTTTTTCTATCTGAAGTAAACCAACAATCAGTAAAAAAAGAACGCACGTTCCTGTTGTTGCATTGTATTCCCACTATTTTTGAGGTAAAATAAGAACGTTGATTTAAAGATTTTAATCAAAAGAAACCAGACTGTTGAAAGGAAGAGGAAATTTGGCAAATGAAGCTTTTCAAGACCGCCTACCACCTCAAAGTATTGAAGCGGAGCAAGCTGTACTCGGGTCGGTTTTCTTAGATCCGGACACAGTGGTCGGTGCATTAGAATTTATTGAAGCAAAAGATTTTTATCGCCGAGGACATCAATTGATTTTCCAAACGATGTTAGATTTAAATAATAACAATGAAGCGATTGATATTGTTACCATCACAAATGCGTTAGAGTCTAAAAACCAACTGGAAGATGTAGGTGGAATGGCTTATTTAGCTGAACTGGCTGTGACCGTACCAACTGCAGCCAATATGGAGCATTACGCTAAGATAGTTGAACAGAAATCTATTTTACGCAATTTGATTCGAACAGCTACTGAAATTGTGACTAAAGGATATGAAGAAGGAGACGAGCTAGCAGCGATTTTAGATGAAGCTGAGCGCAGTATACTTGAAGTATCTGAAAAACGCAGCAGAAGCGGTTTTTTATCTATTTCAGAAGTATTGAATACCTCTATTGCCAGAATTGATGAATTGTATCAAAACGATGAAGAAATTACCGGACTGCCAACAGGGTACAAAGCGTTGGATAAAATGACAGCCGGCTTGCAAAAAGAAGAACTAATTATCTTAGCTGCCAGACCAGCTGTTGGTAAAACGGCCTTTGCTTTAAATATTGCTCAAAATATCGGAACAAAGACAGATAAGACAGTGGCCATTTTTAGTCTGGAAATGGGTGCTGAATCTTTGGTCAATCGGATGTTATGTGCAGAAGGCAGTATTGATGCCAGTAATTTGCGGACAGGTAATTTATCTGAAGAAGAATGGCAAAACTTAATTGTGGCGATGGGGAGTTTATCTAAAGCTAGTATTTATATTGATGATACTCCGGGTATTCGTGTTGCTGAAATTCGTGCTAAATGCCGCCGCTTGAAACAAGAAAAAGGCGAATTGGGTTTGATACTAATCGATTATCTACAATTGATTGAAGGAACTGGCCGTGAAAGCCGGCAACAAGAAGTTTCTGAGATTTCACGACAGTTAAAAAAGCTGGCTAAAGAGCTGGACGTGCCAGTTATGGCTTTATCCCAATTGTCTCGTGGGGTTGAACAACGACAAGATAAGCGTCCTGTATTGAGTGATATCCGTGAATCTGGTTCCATTGAGCAAGATGCTGATATCGTAGCTTTTCTTTATCGTGATGATTATTACGACCGAGAAGAAGGCGATGATGAGGAAGAAGCGGATATGGCTGGGCAAGATAATATCGTTGAAGTTATTATTGAGAAAAACAGAAGTGGAGCCCGCGGAACTGTAAAACTGTTATTTATTAAAGAATACAACAAATTTTCATCATTAGCTTATTTTCCTGATGATGTACCGCAAAGATAAAATAGAGCTAAAAACGAAATCGTTCGTTTTTAGCTCTTATTTTAAAAAAAAACAAAAAAAAGTTCGTTTTATTGCTTTGAAATAGTTATAAAAATATTAAATATTCGCTTTTTTGTTGAATCCTTAAAAGAATACTGCTAAACTAGACAAGTATTTTAGAAAATAAACAGTAATGAGGTGTTCATATGTCTTCTGTAGTAGTAGTAGGTACACAATGGGGCGATGAAGGAAAAGGTAAGATTACAGATTTTTTAAGTGAAAATGCAGAAGTTATCGCACGTTATCAAGGTGGAGACAACGCCGGACATACAATTAAATTCAATGGTGTAACTTATAAACTGCATTTGATTCCATCTGGGATATTTGCAACTGATAAAATCAGCGTAATTGGAAATGGGGTAGTGATTAACCCTAAATCGCTTATCCAAGAACTCGCTTACTTACATGAACACAATATCAGTACAGACAACCTTCGTATTTCTGATCGGGCACATGTCATTTTGCCTTATCATATCCAATTAGATCAATTACAAGAAGATGCAAAAGGCGATCAAAAAATTGGCACAACCATTAAAGGAATTGGGCCTGCTTATATGGATAAAGCCGCAAGAGTAGGGATCCGGATCGCTGATTTATTAGATAAAGAAATCTTTGAAGAACGTTTACGCAGTAATTTAGAAGAAAAAAACCGTATTTTCACTAAAATGTTTGATGCTGAACCGATTGAGTTTACTGATGTATTTGAAGAGTATTATCAATACGGCCAAGAAATCAAACAATACGTTTGCGACACTTCCGTTATTCTAAATGATGCTTTAGATGCCGGCAAACGTGTTTTATTTGAAGGCGCACAAGGCGTTATGCTGGATATTGACCAAGGAACTTATCCGTTTGTAACTTCTTCTAATCCTGTTGCTGGCGGCGTAACCATTGGTAGTGGTGTCGGACCATCAAAAATCAATAAAGTTGTCGGCGTCTGTAAAGCTTATACCTCTCGTGTTGGAGATGGCCCTTTTCCGACAGAATTACATGATGAAATCGGGCAGCAAATTCGTGATATTGGTAAAGAATATGGAACTACAACAGGGCGTCCACGCCGGATCGGCTGGTTTGATACGGTTGTTATGCGTCACTCAAAACGCGTTTCTGGTATCACAAATCTAGCTTTAAACTCAATTGATGTACTAAGCGGGTTGGAAACAGTCAAAATTTGTACGGCCTATGAACGCAATGGCGAACACATTCTTCATTACCCAGCAAGTTTAAAAGAATTGGCTGAATGTACACCAGTTTATGAAGAACTGCCAGGCTGGAGTGAAGACATTACAAGCTGTCGAACATTAGAAGAGCTTCCGGAAAATGCGCGGAACTACATTCATCGGATCTCAGAATTAGTTGGGGTACGTATCTCCACTTTTTCTGTTGGACCTGACCGTGAGCAAACCAATATTTTGGAAAGTGTTTGGTCGCAGATTTAATAGAATTAGCCTGGTAAATGTTGATTTTATCAGGCTGGATTTCAAAAAAATTAAACGGGACTCTTGCTAAAAGTTCCATTTTTGTGCTACAATTATTCAAGTAGTTAGGATGATAAATGCCAGGGTTGTTAGCTCAGTTGGCAGAGCAGCTGACTCTTAATCAGCGGGTCGAGGGTTCGAGCCCCCCACAGCCCATCAAGAACCAAGTTCATAAGGAGAAGAATTGTTAGTGCGAAAGCATGTTGGAAACAATTCTTCTCTTTTTTTTGCTTAAAAATAGCTGACTATTGGCATAATTCTTACTAGTATACTATTTTATCATTTCCCGACAGAAGACTCCCTCTTCTCTAAGGGGGAGATGACTATCGTTTGAACGTTGTTCAACAAGTTGTCTCGTTTTTTGTTCCCATTCAGGCATAAAAAATAAACCTGAAAATGTAAGCGTTACTATTGAAGTGGGACTCTTTTTAGAGTATACTAACAGCACAAGGAGGGGGAACAGATGTTCAAGTACAAAACTTATCGCTACCGGATTTACCCAAACAAGAAACAACAACAGTCCATCAACCAGACGATCGGTTGTGCTCGTTTTGTCTTCAATCATTTCTTACACCAGTGGACTGAAACCTACCAAGAAACAGGCAAAGGATTATCGTACAGTACGTGTTCCTCCCTCCTCACACGGCTCAAAAAAGAAACTGAAACTCTTTGGTTGAAAGAAGTTGACAGTATTGCGCTTCAGTCTTCTCTTGAACATCTGGCGGATGGCTTCGAGCGTTTCTTCAAGAAACAAACCAAGTACCCGCGATTCAAAAGTAAAAAGAACCTTGTCCAATCTTATACCACTAAACAAACGAATGGAAACATCGCTATTTCAGGAAACCAATTGAAACTCCCTAAGATAGGATGGATTCGTTTTGCGAAAAGCAGAGAAGTTGCTGGCAGAATAGTGAGAGCTGCTATTCGGAAAAATCCTTCTGGAAAGTGTTTTGTCTCGCTTTTGTGCGAAGTGGACATTCATCCCTTTCACAAGACGGGTTCTGCCGTAGGCATTGATCTGGGAATAACAGATTTTGCCATTTTGTCCACCGGAAAAAAGAGAGACAACCAACGGTTTACTGCTCAGATGGATAAGAAATTGAAGCGGGAACAACGGAAACTCTCCCGAAAATACGAACAAGCGAAAAAAGACGGGAAAGAGTTGTGGGAAGCCAAAAACTATCAGAAACAGAAACAAAAAACAGCAAAACTCCATGAGAAAGTTGCCAATCAACGAGAAGACTTCTTAAACAAGCTCAGTACAGAGATCATCAAAAACCACGATATCATCTGTATCGAAGACCTGAATGTGCAAGGCATGAAAAGGAACCATAAACTCGCCAAAAGTATTTCCGATGTGTCGTGGTCGGCTTTTGTACAAAAATTGACCTACAAAGCAGATTGGTATGGAAAGAAAGTCATTAAAGTCAGTCGGTGGTTCCCTTCCAGTCAGATCTGTTCTGCATGTGGCCATCGGGACGGAAAGAAACCCTTGAACATACGAGCATGGGTCTGCCCGGAATGCGGGATACTTCATGACCGAGATATCAATGCGAGTATTACCATTCTGCAAGAGGGATTGAGGTCCTTACAACTTGTATAAAAAACAAAACCGCAGGTACTGCGGGGATAGCTTGGTCCATAAAAGCAACCTCTGACAGTAAAGACATCCGCTGTTAAGTCTACTTTGTTCCCAAGAATCTCCCACTTCTAAGCGACCGCGTAAGTGGGAGTAGTTCAATAGCTGTTTAATTATTAGAACTAACTGCAGAAACTAATTGAACTTTTTTAGTATAAGGAAAAAAATTATAAAAAAGATAATATCGGACAACTTTAGTGATCGAACATCGTTTGTTCACAATTGTGGGCGCTGATCAGATTTATTTTATCGAAAATGGTCAAGTCACAGGACAAGGGACCCATCAAGAATTGCTAGAGAATCATGGCTTATATCGCGAGTATGTACAAGAACAAGTCTTGAATTAAAAGGAAAACGCAGGCGCTTTTCAATTGAGCAGCTGCGTTTTTTTGCAAATAAATTGAATGAACATACCTAACCAATTTACATTTAATTAAGAATGTTTTGTAGACCGGTTGAGTTTAGTACGGATTTTACCTTGTAACTGTTGGTATGCTAAATAGCGTTGGCGAGCTCGCCCGATTCTTTTGTATCTCTTGCGATTTTTCTTATAAAATTGCTGGTGGTAGTTCTCAGCTGGCCAAAATACGTTTGCTGGCTCAATGGTGGTTACAATCGGACGCTTATATTTACCAGATTCCATTAACCGTTGTTTTGACTTTTCAGCAATCTGACGTTGTTGCTCATTTTGAACGAAAATAATGGGACGGTATTGACTACCTCGATCTTGAAACTGGCCAAACTCATCTGTGGGATCCGTCAGCTGCCAATAAAGCTCGACTAGTTCTTTATATTGTATAATCCTTGTATCAAAAATAATCTCAACAGCTTCTGCATGCCCTGTGTGGCGGCCGATCACTTGCTCATAAGTGGGATGATCTGTGTGCCCACCGGTGTACCCAGATAATACGGAAACAATTCCATTAAGGGTTTCAAAAGGCTCTACCATACACCAGAAACAGCCTCCTGCAAATCTCACAGAATCTTGATAAGTCAAGTCAGCGAGGGAGTGTTTTGTGAAATCAAATTGAACGTTGGCAGCAGGATTACCGGTTATG
This sequence comes from Carnobacterium mobile DSM 4848, assembly GCF_000744825.1. Taxonomy (NCBI): domain Bacteria; kingdom Bacillati; phylum Bacillota; class Bacilli; order Lactobacillales; family Carnobacteriaceae; genus Carnobacterium; species Carnobacterium mobile. The sequence goes on along the minus strand of NZ_JQMR01000001.1, from coordinate 1,725,894 downwards.
CTGTTATAAAAATCCATCACGTCAGGCGTTAAATTTTCCCTTAGTGCAAGTGGACGCAAATCAGCTTCAAGCTTTGAAAGTTGCCCCTCGAAATTTATATCCTCATCTAAGGCATCTTTGGTTGACTGTAATAATGACCGTTCCCATTCCCGAGTCGCTGGATTGAGGATAAGATTATAAAGTGCATTGAGTGTCTCTTCGTGATTTATTTCCATCTTGACGACCACCCTTATGTTTGGTTTTTAGTAAAAGACTTCTAAAAAATTGATTCTATTTACATCAGCAATTCACATTTATCTGAGCGTAGGTTTTAAGGAGCAGAATTGGATGGTTGAACAAGACTTTTATTTATTATACATTAGTCAGAAAAATAGTACCTTGAATGAGTTTTTCGATATTCATTCAGAGTACTGTTCATTATATTCTGGAAGGCTCACTATGAACTTATTTCGCATGGCTTATTAAAATAAGTTTTTTATTTTTTCAATATTTTTAATCATAACTGAAGTAGTTCCATCTGGGTTATTAATAAATTCAACAACCTCGGGATCTTTATAAAGTTCTAGCGGGATACTGATTTCTATTCCGTTATCTAAGCGGAATTTTTGCTTCGAGTATTTTGGTCCAGCTACGGCCACTTCAGCAGAAGCAAGATTTACATATCCTAATTCTTTTACTTCTTCAAAAAACTTTTCTTTTTTTGCATAATTATCGCCATAAAGCGTCTCAGCAATCACTTGGTTATCAATGACATTTTCTTCTGTCATACTATGAACAAGCGCTTCTTTCGTATCGGCCAATACTTGGAATTCTTCATCATTGAAAGCTTTACTTGTTTTTTGGACAGCTTTTTTTATGATGGAGATGTTCTCTTTGAGGCTTGGCTGAGGCTTATCTTCTAAAAATAACTCTGTAAAATAATAAACTTTCTCTGCTAATTCATCAATCAGGTGTTTTTTCTCGATCACATGGTATTCCATGTTGGTTAAATTCAGTACCATCCCTTCTTGAATCGCTTGACGAGCGCTTGGTAAGATGGAACGGTTCACAATCAATTGGTTCGTTAATGTATCCTCTTCATATGAAACATAATGAGTTATGCTGTCAGAATAATTTAATTTAAAAAGGCCTAGACAAGGTACTTCATCCACAGTAAAGAAGACAAATAATAAATCAGCTGCCGGTATTTCCGGATTGATTTTTGTAATGGAAAAGAACTTTTCGGTTAACGTTTTTGTAGTTTCAATAAAATCTTCTTGAATAGTAGAAAAAGTTTGGTTTAAAGGGTTATCTGCGGTTAACACCCCGGTTTTCATATTGTCTGAATCTTCTACTTTCTCAATCATGGCATGAAGATAATCCATTGTAAATTTTTCTGTGAGATCTAATCCAGCAAAAGAAAAAATCGGTTCATTGCTGTTCAAATCAAAAATGTGTAAAATTGCTTCTTTAATATAAATCATTTTGTTCCCTCCATTTTCAGTCACGCTTAGTAGTATCTCACAAATGTAACAGGTACAAAAGAGATTTTTCAGCAAGTGTGATGAGGAGGTGGTTTATTGGCGGTCTCCAAATGTTATTATCTATACATCTATAATCTGCACAATTTATTATAGCGGCTATCTCTCGAACAGAATGGAAAGTCCATCAAACAGCCAATGAAGCAAGCGTATTAGTTGTATTCCTATTATAAAAGCGATACCATAAATAGTGTAGAAGAAAAAAATGAAAAACAGGAGTGATGAAAGTGAGTAAAATGGTAAAAGGAATCTATACTAACGCACAAGAAACACTCAATGCAATCAACCAGCTTAAAACTGAAGGATATACTGCAAATGAAATCACTGTTGTGACAGGACAAGATAAAAATCCAGAATTAAAAGATTTGAAAGCTGCTAAAGTTTCAACAGCTGATGCAACTAAGGAAGATGACGATGAATCAGTCTGGGAAAAAATTAAAGAGACTTTTACCGTTAATCGATATGAAAAAGGCAATCCAGCAGCAAACCCATTAGCTGAATATGGCGTTTCAGACGATGTAGCGAGCGACTTAGATTATAAAAGCGAATTAGAAGATGGAAAAATTTTGATTATCGTAGATGATGCCAAGGAATTGCGCAGTCACTCTGTAACAGATGAGCCATTAAGCTAAATTAAAAAGAGAAAAATCAAATAAATGTACAAATAAAGGAGTCAATGACTAGCTTTATTTGTACATTTTTTAACGCTATTCAATTGGTGTTTCATTAGCAGCATAGAAAAAGCTGCTCAAGCAAAGCGACTTGGCAGCTAATGTAAAAAAGAAAATTATCTTTCTCTGCGTCCTGCATTCGAAATCAATGGGAAAAATTTTAAAGCATAAAGAGCGCATAGTCCGACAATAACATAGATGATTTTTGAAAGAATAGCTGTTTGCCCGCCAAAAATAGTAGCAACAAGATCAAACTCGAATAAACCAACTAATAGCCAATTTAATCCGCCAACAATTAAAAGTCCTAAAGCAATACTGTCTAATGTTTTCATGATTTTCCCTCCTTTTTGTATATATTCTACTATAAAGCTTTTTTTAAAAGTGTCGAATAATATGACTTGATGTGCAAAAAAAGAGATAAAAAATAGTTAACAGAATATGTCTTAAAAATTGCCAAAAAAGACATCAAGACGTATTCTTAATTAAAAAGGTAGTTTTGTTTATTTGAAAGAGTAGAGAGGAAGAGCGCTATGACTGAAAATGGTGTAATGATGCAGTATTTTGAATGGCATATAGAAGATGACGGAAAACATTGGCAACGATTAAAAGCAGATGCAAAACACTTAAAAGAAATTGGTATAACCGGTGTTTGGATTCCGCCTTGTTTTAAAGGAACCGGCTCAAATGATGTCGGATATGGTATTTATGATGTTTATGATTTGGGAGAATTTGACCAAAAAGGCACAGTACGAACCAAATATGGAACAAAAGAAGAGTTAAAAGCCGCGATAGACGAATTGCACAAATACGATATACAAGTCTATGCAGATATTGTATTGAATCATAAAGCAGGTGCTGATGAAACAGAGCGCTTTATGGCTAGAGAAGTTGATCCCGAGAACCGAAATCAACCGGTTAGTGATCCATATGAAATCGAAGGATGGACAAAGTTTACTTTTCCGGGAAGAAATGGAGCGTATTCACCATTCCAATGGTCCTGGGTGCATTTTTCAGGGATTGATTACAATCAAGAGAATGGAAAAAAGGCGATTTATCGAATTGAAGGAGAAAATAAAGGTTGGGCAGAAGACGACAAGGTGAATAATGAACATGGCAACTACGATTACTTAATGTATGCTGATATTGACTATGCTCATCCAGAAGTAGTTGAAGAAACAAAAAAATGGGCAGAGTGGTTTGTCAATGAGACAGGAGTCGACGGGTTTCGTTTAGATGCTGTCAAACATATCAATGAGGACTTTATCTATGACTTGATCGAAACAATGCGCGAAACATTTGGAGAACAATTCTTTGTAGTAGGAGAATATTGGGATGCTGATTACAGTGAAGTTGAAGGGTATTTAGAAGATCAAAATTTTAATTTAGGCTTAGTTGATGTCGGATTGCATACCAATCTAGAACAAGCATCAAAATCAGGAGACGAGTATGACTTGTGCCAATTGTTTGATGCTACTTTAATGAAAAAGAATGCTTCTTACGCGGTAACATTTGTAGATAACCATGATTCACAACCTGGACAATCCTTAGAGTCTTATGTTGAGCCTTGGTTCAAACCAATGGCTTATGGTGCTATTTTATTACGAGAAAAAGGGTATCCTTGTGTATTTTATGGCGATTATTATGGTATCAAAGGAGAAAATCCGATAGAACCTCAAAAAGAGATAATCGACTCGCTGCTTTATGTTCGTACTCATTATGCTTATGGAGAACAAAAGGATTACTTAGATCACCCTAATTGTATTGGCTGGACCCGTTTAGGAAATGAAGCTCATCCAGATGGGTGTGCCGTTGTAATTTCTAATGGAGAAGCTGGGTATAAAGAAATGTACGTCGGTGAAAAATACGCGGGTCAAAGCTTTAACGACTATCTAGGGAATAATGAAGAAACAGTCACTATTGATGACCAAGGAATAGGACGATTTTTAGTGAGTCCCGGTTCAATTTCGGTGTGGCTGAAAGACGATAAAGATTGAAGCTAAGAGATCTTCCAATCCAACAATAAAGAAAGGGAGAAAAAATGAAAACCTTACCTGTTTTAATCATATTATCTGGATTTTTATTGGTAGGCTGCTCTTCAAACGGCTTAACGGAACCTAAAAAAGACAGTGCTAGTTTTTCTTCAACTAGCGAATCAGTATCAGAATATGTACCAGAAAAGGAGAAAGAGACAGTGTTATACCATGGTGTTGTAAAAGAAACGGAATCGAAAGAAAGTAAGCGCCTGTTTATTGAAAATTTTGTTCCAAATGCTTCAGCTGCTGATTTGCCAACATATGATGAAGTTATTTTATTAGTGAGTGAAGATACTCCTTTGATCGATAAACAAACTGAGAAACCGGTAACAATAGAAGAAATCAAAGAAAACGCTCAAGTTGATGTGACCTTGCAGGAAAATTTTCCTGTTACCATGTCTCTTCCACCACAGATTCCGGGAATGAGTATAGTTAAAGTTGAGATTGAACAATAATCTTCTGAATGATAAAGAATAAGATTAAAAGAACACCCTCTTACGTATGGATGAATGTTCCATACGTAAGAGGGTGTTCTTAAAAATTTGAACTTAGCTAAATTTTTTTATTACAGTTGTCCGCGTTTGTCTTGGATTTTTAAATCAACCGGTGACTCTAGATCTTCAAGCGGCGGATATTCTCCACTTGTTTCAGAAGGCATAGAAGTTTGAACTTGACTAGAATGAAGAATAACGTCATTGTTTTCTGGAGTTGCTTGTTTTGTATTTAAGTCAGACTCAATATTATCAATAGTTTCTGCTAAATCAGGATTTGTGTAATTAACTTCTTCTTCGACTTCACGATAAGTTTCTTTTATTTCATCCATATAGTTGCTGACTTTATCCATTGCTTGTTTTTTTAAAGAAAGAGCTTCATCTTTAAGGTCTTCACGTAATTCTCTGCCTGACTTTGGAGCTAATAGTAACGCTGTAGCGGCAGAAGCTGCTCCAACAAGCAATGTACACATAAAATTATTTTTTGACATAGTAGTAATCTCCTTTAATGAAACTGTTTTTTTATTTGTATCCAATCAACTAAATCAAACTGCTTTTTGTTTCTGTGCTAATTTTTGAACGGTTTTCTTTAGAACAGTAAAAGTTGACGCTTCTGAACTCGATTTTTTATGTGAAAAACTAAAGAATTGAGTAAACAAATCCATCACAGCTTGTTTTAATTCATCAAGAGCATTTTGGAAATCAGCTGTTGACTCAGATAAGTACTCAAAATTTTTCGTCTTACCGTTCATTTCTGCCGTCATACCATTTACTTTTTGCGTCATCTGGTCTATTTTAAGCTTGATCGCATCTGCTTCTTTAGTGAAAAAATTTAGTTTATTTTGAACCGTCTTTGAAGTGTTGTCAATTTCTTTCATTAAGCTAGAAACTTTTTTACCGATCATTATTCCAAAAACAATCAATGCGATCAAGGCTAAAACAGCAATGATTATTGCAATGATGCCACCTGACATATAGTTTCACGCCCCTTTCTATAGTAAAACACTCTTTATTGTCTTTAGAATACCACTAAATGTATGAATAACCAAACAATATGTAATCGGATTCTCCTTACTAAAATTAGAAAAACTGTTTTTTTGAACTTGTAGTCAAAATGGAATTTATCCGTTACAATAAAGGATAACTGAACGAAAAGGACGTTTTATTAAAAAAGATAAACGAGGAGAACTGAGAGGATGGTTAAATTGGGTGCCCATGCAGACCAAATGAATAAAAAAAAGGAAATAAAAATAGAATTATTCTCTGTTACAGATGGAGAAGTCATAGCAATCGAGGATGTAGCGGATCCCGTTTTCTCTGAAAAAATGATGGGAGACGGCTTTGCTATGGAGCCGACTTCGGAAATTGTGCTTGCCCCTGTCACTGGACAGTTATTTCAGGTCGCCGATACACTGCATGCATATGGTATTCTGACAGAAGAAGGGATAGAAGTACTGATCCATGTTGGATTAGATACAGTTACTTTAAGAGGAGAAGGCTTTACGAGTTCTTTAAGAAGAGGCATGCTGATAAAACAAGGAGAGCCGTTAGTTCAAATGGACCGTGATTATTTAATTAGCCGCGGGTGTGAATTAACCATTTCTGTAGTCGTGATAAATGGCAGCAGCGATCTTTACCATTATGAATTAAACAAAGAAGAACATGCGGTGGCTGGAAAAACTTTGGCTTTAACGGTTTTTAAATCAAAAGAAAAATAAAGAATATAGAAGCAGAAGCCTGAAAAATATTTTTCAGGTTTATTTTCTTAATTTGTTAATGAGAGGAAGAAAGCGATATTCTGTATGTGTAAAATAGTTCTCGAGATACTATCATTTTTTACTAGCAAAAAGAAAGAAGGCGTTCTATCATAAATGTATGCTTGAGCGGCAAATACATAAATGAAAGAGGCCTTCTTATGAATAAGATTATATCAAAGGTTTACCAAATAATAAAGGATTCAAGTAACTTAATAGAGACAGAAGAAGCTATTCAAGTTTATATGTATGAAGTATTTTCTGAATTAGTAGGAGATGTCTTCACTCATATCAATCAAGTGATCAAAGAGGAGAAACAACTTGAAGGTTGGAAAGTGAAACGAGAAGATTGGAAAACGGTCCAATTTAGTTTCGGTCCCGTTCGGTACTATCGTACCTTAATGGTAGATCACACGGATCAGAATCATTATCCACTAGATGAGTGGTTAGGCATTCGGAAATATCAGCGTCATAGTCCATTAGTAGAAGTAAAAGTGGCTGAGTTGGCGAGTAAAGCTACTTATCGAGATACTGCAACTATGCTAAATGAATGGACGGCTGTCACGATCAGCCACCAAACAGTTGGCAGTCTTCTTAAACGCGTTGGATCCGCACAAGCACGTGAAGATGAAGAAAGCGTATTGGAGCTAGAAGAAGCAGCTGAATTGCCAGAAGGGAAAAAAGTGGACTATTTCTATGCCGAAGCGGATGGTGTTTTTGTGCGTGGAACAGAAAAGAAAAAAAGCTTAGAAGTTCGTCATGCCATTCTTTACGAAGGATGGAATAAAAACGGAAAACGCGTTTCTTTAAAGGAACCTAAAGCCATTATGACGACTAAAAAAACCGCTGGTTTTTGGGCAGAGGTCCAAGCCTTTACAGCGAATCATTATGCCTTACAACAAGCCCAAGTCATTACCAATAGTGACGGTGGACAAGGCTATACTGCAGATAGATTCCAAGAAGCTTTTTCTCAATCGAATTATCCCGTTCTCAATCAGCTAGACTCTTATCATGTTTTTCAAGGGTTGAATCGTGCATTTGGCGTGAAAACTAACGTTTTTAAACAGCAGGTCAAGCAAGCATTAAAGACGCATGATTTAGATCATTTAACTATTTGGTTAGATACGTATGAAAGTACGTTAGACGAAACTTCAGCAGTGGAAAAACTGAATACATTTAGAACCTATGTAGTACGAAACTGGGATCGAATTTTCGATTGGCGCGAAAAAGTAGAACAAGCACCAGAGGATGCAAGAGGTTTAGGCGCAATGGAGTCGAATCAACGACACATCTCTTTTCGCATGAAAAAACGTGGGATGCATTGGAGCGCAGAAGGTTGCGAAGCTATGGTAAAGGTAAAACAAGGGATGTTCAATCACACCTTGCGTGAAGCCTACCTTCACCAACAAAATAGAAGTGCGAGACAACAACGCAAGCTGAACCAACCGGTTCGTTTAGCGTCGTTATTGCATGAGAAAACACGGCAGTCAATCGGGGCAAAGAATGGGACCATTCCCTTGTATGCCTCTCGTTCATCGGCAATAGGACAATTAATTAAAAGTTTTCGTTAATTCCTGTCTTTTGGGAGAAGGTTCCTGGTTTTAGGAACGTTCTTCCAAAAGATGGGCCAGCAAGCGGCGGAGCCGTGCGGTAGCTGATGAGTGTACAAAAGTAGAGTGCCTAAACTAGTGGAGTAATAGGACGCTCGAGAAAAACTTGACACAAACCGATATTCTAATTTTTTTGCACTTTTTTCAACGGTTAGGTATAATGAAGGATAAAGTGGAATGATTGTGTCCTCTTGTCTGAAAGTTTGAAACTCCAAGGAGGGTTTACATTGAAAAAGATACTAGTAGTGGACGACGAAAAACCAATTTCAGATATTGTGAAATTTAATTTAACAAAAGAAGGGTATGACGTTTATACCGCTTATGATGGTGAAGAGGCCTTAGAAAAAGTTGAAGAAGTTGAACCGGATTTAATTGTATTGGATTTGATGCTGCCTAAAATTGACGGATTAGAAGTGTGTCGTGAAATAAGAAAAACACATGATATGCCGATCATTATGGTAACAGCGAAAGATTCAGAAATCGATAAAGTTCTTGGTTTAGAATTAGGTGCAGATGACTATGTCACAAAACCTTTTTCAAACCGTGAATTAGTGGCACGGGTAAAAGCAAATTTACGACGCCATGGCAATGCAAAACCAGCAGCAGTTGAAGAAGAAGAAACAAATGATATTGAGATCGGTGCGTTAACTGTACATCCGGATGCTTATATTGTATCTAAAAGAGGCGAAACAATCGAATTGACACACCGTGAATTTGAATTGTTGCATTATCTGGCTAGACATTTAGGACAAGTGATGACGAGAGAACACTTGTTGCAAACGGTTTGGGGATATGACTATTTTGGAGATGTTCGGACAGTTGATGTCACTGTCAGAAGATTAAGAGAAAAGATTGAGGATAGCCCAAGTCACCCAGCGTGGCTGGTCACTAGACGAGGCGTGGGGTATTATCTAAGAAATCCTGAACAGGAGTAATCGTTTATGAAGAAAAAAATCGGTTTTTTTCAATCTATTGATTTTAAAATCGTATTTGTTTTTATTATTTTATTATTGGTTGCACTTGAATTAATTGGAGCTTATTTTATCCGTCAGCTAGAAACCCAATTAGTTGATAATTTCCAAGAAGAACGACGTCTTCAAGTTGGCTTTTTGGATAACACACTGCAGCCTTTATTGGAAAATGATGAAGATCAGAACCTAACTGAAGAAATCAGCAGACTCTTAGCAGACTTTTCAGGAAATGGTGTGTTGGAAGCTCAAGTCATTAATCCTCAACACCATATTTTAGGAACAAGCGACAGTACAAACCAATCGATTGTCGGCGGAAATTCTAATGACCGCGACGTTCACCAAGCGTTACTATTGAGTAGTAAAATCACAAATCAATATACCGACAAAACAACCAACGACCGCATCTGGAAGTTGGTTTCTCCAATTATAGCGAATGATGGGTCTAATGAAGTATTAGGCGTTATTTCACTAAAAACCAATATTGAGAGTGTTTATCAGCAGATAGAAGAAATTACAGTCATCTTTTTAAATGCTTCACTGTTAGCCGTTGGTCTGACAATCCTATTAGCCTTATTTATTTCACGTGCTATTACAAAACCCATTACAGAAATGACCCATCAAGCCATTCAAATGGCAGGAGGAAATTATTCAGGTCAAGTAAAAATTTATGGAGAAGATGAGTTAGGGCAGTTGTCACTGGCAATCAATGACCTGTCTATTAAAGTTGAGGAAGCGCAAGAATCAACTGAAGCAGAAAGAAGAAGACTAAATAGTGTGTTAACGCATATGACAGATGGCGTTATTGCGACGGATCGCAGAGGGAAAATTGTGATCATTAATGAAATGGCGATGGAAATGTTGAATACTTCTCAAGAAGAAGCCATCGGACAATCTATTTTAAAGGTGCTTAAAAAAGAAAATGAATTTACGTTACGAAAATTATTAAAAACGGAGCAAGAATTGTCTTTTGATTTTTCAACTCCTGAAACACCGTTGATTCTGCATGGCGGGTTTTCTTTGATCCAAAGAGAAACCGGCTTTATCAGCGGAATTGTCTGTGTCTTACATGATGTGACCGAGCAAGAAAAAATTGAACGTGAACGAAGAGATTTTGTTTCCAACGTTTCCCATGAGTTAAGAACACCGTTGACTAGTATGCGGAGTTATTTGGAAGCATTGATTGACGGAGCTTGGAAAGATCCGGAAATTGCACCGAACTTTTTACAGGTCACTCAAGAAGAAACAGATCGAATGATTCGGATGATTTCTGATTTATTAAACTTATCCAGAATGGACGCGGGAAATAATGCATTGGATATGGAGTATGTTAATATCAATGAATTGTTTAACCATGTATTAAATCGTTTTGATATGATGATCCAATCTTCTGATCAACCGAAGAAAACCTTCTTCATTAAACGAGAGATCACGAATCGACAAATCTGGGCTGAAATAGATACAGATAAAATGATGCAGGTATTTGATAATATTATGAATAATGCCATCAAATATTCTCCTGACGGCGGCACCATCACGTGTAGTTTAAGAGAAACTCATGATAATGTCGTGATCAGTATCTCCGATCAAGGAATGGGGATCCCTAAAAAAGATCTGCCTCATGTATTTGACCGTTTTTATCGGGTTGAAAAAGCACGTGCTCGTTCGATGGGAGGAACTGGATTAGGATTAGCTATTTCCAAGGAAGTCGTTCAACGTCATGGCGGAAAAATATGGGCAAACAGTAGTGAAGGAAAAGGTACGACGTTTTATGTTCTATTACCTTATATCCCTTATGAGGAGGATGATTGGGAATGAAGTGGTCCAAGTTTATTAGACCGTTAATGATATTGCTTATCGTCCTCAGCCTATTTCTGACTTGGGCTATTTGGACGATGCCGGGACAATATGGGGAACAAACCAGCAGCGATCAAAAAAAGACGTCCTCTGTTACGATTTCCAGACAGCTTGCTCGCGTGTTTGGTCCTTCTCAAGTTGTTTTACACGAATCTGACACAGCAGAAATCACGACAAACAGAGATGTTTTATCAGCTTTTACGAAAGCTTTTAATAGTTGGAAGCTGGACAGCTTGGATGACCCAATCAAATTAACACCTGATGAATACCAAGCCGAATTAAATCATTCAGGCAATGAAATTGAGTTGCTGTATTTTGAAAGTATTCCTTTTGGGGTGTTGAGCAATTTATTTGCTAACTTGCCAGGAGAATACCAAGACCAGACGTTTGACCGAGTTTATTTATCCCAATCTGATCCAGATACGCTTTACTTTTATAATACAGAAACTAAATTACTGTATACAAGTACATTGGAAAACGTTGATCAAATTCAATTATCAGAAAGTATCCATCGGAAAGACGTGACTTATCGTCCAGTAACGACTATAAAAGTTGCCGACAAGATGATTTATTTGCCTCTTTCTTCATTGAAGCTGCCTTACTTGACTTATATGGTTGAAAGACAGCCGAACAGCTTGTTTATTGAACGGTTGTTTGACGATACTTCAGAAGTAAGAGAAAATCGAAGCGAAAATGCGGTACAGTACATTGATTACATTAGTGAAATGCGGGTAAATGAAAAAACCAATATCTTGAATTATTACCGCAATCGAAATTCTGGTGACACCCTATCGTTGACAAGAACACTAATGGATTCCTTTAATGAACTAATGAGGTTTGAAAATTGGTCAGACGAAATTCATTACTTTGATTACAATCATCAAAGTAATGAAGTCACTTATCGTCGCTATATTGAAGGTTTCCCAGTTTTTAGTCTAACTGGATATGGCGCGACCTATATTACGGTTGTCAGAGAAGGGTTGTCACAGTTGCAAGTACCGTTAGTTGTGGCTCAAACACCCATTTCTGATGAAGGCAAAGAAAAAGAATTGCTAAGCGGTGATGAATTATTGGATACTTTGATCAATTATGGTTATGCGATTGAAAAAATTGATGATATTAAGATAGGGTATACATGGACTAATAGTTCGGAATCTGACCGGGTCATTAATTTAGAACCGAGCTGGTATATTTATAAGAATGGCAATTGGACCAGTTTGCAAGATTTGATCCAGAACGGAGGGGATTAGATTATGGATTTTAAACGAATTGAAACCATACTTGTTTTAACCTTTCTGGCACTGAACATCTTCCTCTTGTCGACTTATTTTGACAAAAATTACAATGATTTTTATCAAAATAGTTCCAATTCAGAACTTAATTTTGTTGATGAAATGAATAAATCGAATATTAAATTACCTGTTTTCCAAAATGAAAAGAACAAAGTTCCTTATATTCAAGCAGAAACGAATGAATTGCTAGCAGAAAATCATAATCAGTTGAGTAATCAGACCGGTGTAATTGAAGAGAATGGGTCTATTTACAGTAGTATCCTTTCTAATCCGATCGTATTATCAGAAGACAAAAATTTGACTTCTAAAGACATTGAAAAATTAAATGATTTTGTCAAAAGCGATCAAGTTTTATTTGGATCTGAGTACCAATTTTTCCGTTACCTTAAAAGTAATCAGCAAATTGTATACGTCCAAATTGCGAATAATATTCCAATCACTGATGGAACGTCTGAAATCGTATTTCACTTGGACAGCAATAAAAAAGTCATTTCGTATGAACAAAATTATGCTGGTCCTGTAACGGTTCAAGGTGACAGCCGAGAATTGATCACAGATAAAAATGCAGTTGATATACTCTATCAAAATAATGAGATATCGGCGGATACAACCGTTAAGAAACCGATCTTAAGCTATTACCGGACATTAAACTTAGAAGAACTAAGCATGTATGCACCGGTTTGGTATGTTGAGGTAGTTTCCAGTACAGACACACAAGTAAAGCGTGTAGATGCAATCAACGGCAGCATATTAAAGTCATCTATGTTGGATATGCCGCATTCAGATGAAAAAGATAAAACTTCTGACAAAGAATCAGCTGAGCTGCGTTCTCGTTCAGATTCTTCTTCATAAAGCAAAGCGAATACAACCGGTAAACCTTGAAAACATACTAAGGTTTACTGGTATTTTTTTGTCCTTTGATTTGTTAAATTAGAACACGGACTTGTAGATATTTTGCTTTATTTGGTATAAACTAGAAGGGATGACTGAGGAGGATTTAAATAATGTTAAGAGGTCAAGAACAAGCATTAAAGGTCAGCATTCTAGCGAGTGGAAGTTCCGGCAATGTGACATATATTGAATCAGAAAAGAAAAAATTACTAGTAGACAGCGGACTAAGCGGGAAAAAAGTGACGGAGCTGTTAAAAAAAATCAATCGTGATGTTGCTGATTTAGATGGAATCTTAGTGACTCATGAACACCGTGATCATGTTCATGGAGTAGGCGTGTTGGCCCGAAAGTATCAATTAGATGTATATGCAAATGAAAAAACTTGGGAAGCCATGGATCCACTTATCGGAAACATTAAAACAGAACAAAAGTATATTTTTGAAATGGGTAAAACGATGACGATCGGGGATATCGATATTGAAAGTTTCGGAGTATCTCATGATGCCATTGCGCCTCAATTCTATACTTTTCATAAAAACAATAAACGATTTGTTATGCTGACGGATACAGGATATGTCAGCGATCGGATGCGCGGTATTTTAGCCAATGCGGATGCTTACTTATTCGAAAGCAATCACGATTTAGAAATGCTAAGAATGGGTGGTTACCCTTGGCATTTAAAACAACGGATTCTAGGAGATAAAGGCCATTTGTCAAATGAAGATGGAGCTTTAGCTTTAGCTGAGATCATTGGAGACAAAACGAAACGCGTGTATTTAGGCCATTTGAGCAAAGATAACAATATGAAAGAATTGGCGCATTTAACAGCCGAAAGTATTTTAGCAGAAAAAGAAACTGGTGTAGGTGAAGCTTTTGCTATTTACGATACAGATCCAAACGAACCTACTTCTTTGTTTATTATCTAAAAAATGCAAAACTAAAACTTTTTAATTCTAGTTGGCTGATGACTAGAATTAAAAAGTTTTTTTGTAGAGTCTGGTATTATAAAACAGTGTAGGAAAATAGGAAAAGATTAAACTTTTTATAGCTTTTTATCTTGTTACGCAGTTAGTGAAGGATAAAATGTCAAATAGAGTCGGTCTAGCGAACAAAAGAAGTAGGAAACAGGAGCGAATTGTCCGGTAGAGGCGGCCTAGCAAACAAAAGAAGTAGGAAACAGGAGTGAATTGTCCGGTAGAGGCGGTCTAGCAAACAAAAGAAGTAGGAAACAAGAGTGAATTGTCCGGTAGAGGCGGTCTAGCAAACAAAAGCAGCAGGAAAGAGGAGTGAATTGTCCGGTAGAGTCGGTCTAGCGAACAAAAGAAGTAGAAAAGAGAGGTGAAATGTTAGGTAGAGTCGGTCTAGCGAACAAAAGCAGCAGGAAAGAGGAGTGAAATGTCAGGTAGAGTCGGTCTAGCGAACAAAAGCAGCAGAAAAGAGGAGTGAAATGTCAGGTAGAGTCGGTCTAGCGAACAAAAGAATCAGAAAAGAGGAGTGAATTGTCTGGTAGAGGCAGTCTAGCGAACAAAAGCAGCAGAAAAGAGGAGTGAAATGTTAAGTAGAAACACTCTAGGTAATAAAAGAATAAAAAAACAAGAAAAAAGCTCTTATCAAAGGATCTAAAGTCTCGCTACGCGAGCTTTATACTATTCAACGTAACCAGTTAAAGCTGGACGTTTCTTAGTAATTATTCAGTATGTTCATCTGCTGGTGTTTTAAGAGATTCATCTGGTAGAGTACCATTACAAACGAAAGGAGTGTTGCCTCCCAAGTTGTATTCCTTATTTTACGGAGGTCAGGGCGGGCTTATGCCGCTTTTTTTGTAACTAAATAATTGAAAACGATATTCAAAGGCGCTTTGATGGTTATCTTGCGAAAATAAAGGTAAAATAAAATTAAAGAGATTATTTTAAACAAAAAATCTTATTTAGCTAAAAGTTGTCTAATCTTTTTCATAAAAAATTCACGAAAAGGTGTTACGATCAACCTATAAATTAAGGTGAGAGGTGTACAAAATGAGTAAAAATTCAGAGGAAAAACCAAGAAAACGCGGAACATTGAAAAGCGGTATCCTGGGTGGAATTATCGGTGGTTTAGTTATTGCAGTGTTGGGCGGTGGTTACCTTTATGCAAATGACGAGTTGAATATGCCTGCAACAAGTAATCAAGCGGGAGTGGTTGACGATAAAGGAAAAGTTACCACCACAGATGTTAGTGTCAACGTAACTTCTGACGTAACCGATGCGGTAGCCAAAGTCGAAGATTCAGTTGTTTCCGTAATCAACATGCAAAAACAAAATTTAGAAGGATTCGGCGGAATATTTGGTTCAGATACAATAGACTCATCTGGTTCGTCTGATGACTCTACGTTGCAAACAGCTGGAGAAGGCAGCGGCGTCATCTACAAAATCGATGGAAAAACTGCGTATGTGGTTACAAACCATCACGTTATCAATGAATCAGATGCTGTAGAAGTTTTATTAAAAGACGGGACAAAAGTTAAAGCTGAAGTAATTGGTTCAGATGTATGGACAGATTTAGCAGTATTATCTATTCCAGCTGATAAAGTGACTAAGGCAGCTACTTTCGGTGATTCAGATAGTTTAACAGTAGGTGAACCAGCGATTGCCATTGGGTCTCCGCTAGGTACTAACTTTGCTTCTTCCGTTACACAAGGAATCATTTCTGCAAAAAATAGAAACGTAGATACAGATGTTAATGGCGACGGTGTAGTAGACTGGACCATGACAGCTTTACAAACAGATGCGGCGATCAACCCTGGTAATTCAGGAGGAGCATTGATCAACATTGCAGGCCAAGTCATCGGGATCAATTCAATGAAAATTTCTACTGATACAGTTGAAGGAATGGGATTTGCTATTCCAAGTAATGATGTAGTGAATATTATTAATCAATTAGAAACAGATGGAAAAGTGATTCGCCCAGTTCTAGGCATCAGCTTACTAGATATTTCGCAAATTTCTGAACAACAGCAAGAAAGTGTACTGAAATTACCGAAAGACGTAACAGCCGGAGTTGTTGTTGGACAAGTTCAACCAGATTCAGCTGCAGAAAAAGGCGGATTAGAAAAATACGATGTCATTGTTAAATTTAATGGTGAAGAAGTTATTGATACCATCTCTTTACGTAAAGAAATCTATAAATCAGAACTAGGTAAAGAAGTAGAAGTAGAATACTACCGGAATGGCAAACTTGAAAAAACAAACATTACCATGACAACTTCAGAAACCATGTCCTAAAAACAAAACACTTTCCGTTTTTAAAATTATATTTATAGAAAATTCCCTGCTTTTTATCGTGTTGGTAGTTCTTAGATAGTGAAATTTCCTCCGGAATTTACGCGTCTGCTTGCAAGAGCCATGGGAACGACTGGAGCCTTTCATGTCTCCAGCCTTTCAAGCCTCAAACGAAGCTTAACCGCTTCGTAATTCGCATTGAATCCTTTACATGGCGGCAAGCAGCCGCTATTCCTCCGAAAATTTCAAGTTGTGGAATAGATTCATTCTTCTTACCAACACTAAAAATGATAGAGCAAAATCCCCATATTCATTCAGTAATAAACTGAACGGAATAAGGGGATTTTTTTGTCTCTTTTTTAGAGAAAATCGAGCTTCTGTGGATAAGAAAAAGAAAATAGTTTTGAACATTGTGTATAACTGCTGTAAAATGAGAAACGAAAGAACTTGTGGAGTTGAAAAGTTATCCACAAAATAAGGAGGAGACTGTGGATGGAACAAATATATGCCTGTCAAAAAGATGTGGAAGAAGCTTTAGATGACGCGGTTTACGGTGGTTTTGAATTGCCGATTTTAAAGCCTGTTACCCCTGTGGATAACGGCATAGTAAAATGTGCTTATTGCCAAGAGCCAGCTATATATATGGTAGAGAACGGATATTCGTCTACCATATGAAGTGTTTGAGTTGTGAACATGTGGATAACTTTTGTGGATAAGTAGTGGATGAAGGGGGATAACTGTGAATATCAAAATTATCACGGTGGGAAAATTAAAAGAAAAATACTTGAAAATGGGAATTGCGGAGTATGCAAAACGACTAGGAAGTTATTGCAAAATTGAATTAATTGAAGTTCCAGATGAAAAAGCTCCGGAAAAATTAAGCCAAGCAGAAATGATACAAGTTAAAGAAAAAGAAGGCGAGCGAATATTAGCCAAAATTTCAGATCAGGCTTATGTATTTGCTTTAGCAATTGAAGGAAAACAACGGACTTCCGAAGCATTTTCCAAAGAAATTGAACAATTGGGCACGCAAGGTAAAAGCAATTTAGTTTTTGTGATCGGGGGCTCATTAGGATTAAGCGAAGCAGTAATGAAACGTAGCAATACCCAAATCTCATTTGGAAAAATGACATTGCCTCATCAATTGATGCGTTTAGTGCTGATCGAACAAATTTACCGCAGCTTCCGGATTATGAAGAATGAACCGTATCATAAGTAAGTAAGTTTTTTTTGAAAATTTGGAAGTGAAAATATTTAATTTTGATCAGACTTGAGGAGGTATTTATGTTAGTTGTTGAAGAAATGAAGTATGAAAATATGTTGAAAATGACGGCACATTTATACAATAATAACTACTATTTGGATTCAGAAGATGGAGTGAAGATTACTTTTAAAGAGTTAAGGTTTATAGAGCCGGCAGGAGCTATTTTGTTTTTAAGTACAATGGACAAGATAAATGAATTACAAATTCCATATGAATTTGAACCTATTGATAAATATAAAGATAAATCTGCAATTTCATATGGTGAGACTATGGGAATATTTCAACAAATAGGTCTTTCAGATGCCCCATCATATAGTTCTGGACTCACATACTTAGCCCCGAAAAAGGTTGAAATAAAGAAGGTCTATGAAGATCTAGAAGGATCATTAGAGCAATACTTTGAACAAATTTCTGAACTAATAGTTCTTAAAGCGTTAGAACTTGTAGATACAAATGTAGTGGAAAGTGTTAACGATTTATTTATATTCGTAGTAAGAGAGATGGTAAGAAATATCTTTGACCATGCGCAAGCACCGCATTATTATTATGCATTACAGTCGTATAAAGCAAGTAATTGTGTAGAGGTTGTTATCGCAGACATTGGTGTTGGACTACTGGCTACAATTCCATTTGATATTGAAGAAAGATGGTTTAAGAAAAACACAGATGAAGAAGCAATAAAAAAGTCATTAATACCTGGTTTATCTGCTTTTTCAAATCATTCATATGCGCCTGAAGACTATAAAAATTCTGGGTATGGTTTAACATTAGTAAAAAAAATAATTCAACAAACAGAGGGGACATTTAGTATTGCTTCAGGTACAAAGTCAATAACATACAATGCAGAAGAAGAACTTGTTAATGATTGTGACATTAAGGGAACCATAATTAGAATGAAAATTAACTTAAATAAGTTAAAGTATGTGGACTTCCAAGAAGTGCTAAGAGGAGCAGAATTAGAGGCCAGAGACGAAGGTTTTATCCAAACTCCTTCAACTGCATCGAAAACAGTTAAAAGTATAAGAGAAAATTGACTCAAGAATATTTTTAAGAATTACTTTATTGAGAATTTCAACAAAAATAAATTCGATAACTATTTTACCAATTTGGCATGAAGTTTCAGTCGAAGAAGTGCAACAATATAACTCATATCAGGTTAATAAGTTTGCATTAAATACTAATAAATTTACTCTAGACGAGGTAGTAAAGCATATTAGTAATGTAGTTATAAACTCTATTGAAGAATAAAATTTCATCAAATTTTTAATGAAAAATCTCACTTAGTGTGATACGGAGAACTGTATCATAAGTAAATGAGGTTTTCCAAAACTGTAGCTAAAACCGAAGCAAAGGTTATAAATCATTGTTACAAATATTACTTGAAATGTGTGATTAGTTTAATTATAAATAACTTATATGCATTAATCTTATAAGTTATTTATGATTTTTTAGGAATAAATCAGTTTTAAATTCTAATGTAAAAAGGTATTAGTAGTCTATCACTCTATATAGAAATTTACTTTGGACTATCATTAAGAATGGAAGTGTATAGATTATTTAACGGATTTGATTCAACTATAAATAGTGTTATTAGCCTGAGAAGTAACTCTTTAAAAGCTAAAAAAGTTAATTATTATCTATAAAAAATGAGGTGAATAAATGAAATTTAATAAAATAAAAGATTCTTTAATCATCGCTGAAAAGTATGTCCCTTTTATATCAACAAAAATTTTGAACAAACTACCGTCAGAACTTATTGCGCGTTTTGAACTTTATCCAGAAAATGTCCGACGACCTGTCAACAAGACTTTGTTTAGAAACGATTACTTTGAATTAAAATATAATACGAAAATAAAAGAACTAACTGTAGAATCCAGAGGAGACATCGTCTATTCAGCTATTCCATATGATACAGCTAGAAACTATATCCAACGTGCAGCTATTCAGTATTTACTCCATCCAGAAGATGCACGTAAGTATATTGAAATGCATAAAGGTAACTTAGAAAATTACATTAAATTAAGTTTGTTTCAAGTTACCAATAAAAGGATGAGTAAAAACAATAGTGAAGTTAAAAAAGCTTATAATGCAATATTTCAAAATCCATTATTTGAGATTCAAATTCTTGGGCGACTTCTGCAGCATGACGAAACTGGACCGATCTCTGCAAATATTGCAGGTAAATTCTTGTTTAGTGAGAATATAAACACAGGAATATCTGAGTATATTTTTGAATACCTTAATTTTGTTGTTCAATTAACTAATTCATTACCCATAAAAACTGATGGAAAAAGAGTCGAATTGTTAGAAAAAAGCCAGTTAGAGAGAGCTTTTTTTAAGAGTAGAATTGAAGTTGAGTTTTTGACTTATAAATCAAATATCAATTCAGCACTTAGTTTGATACCTCAAGAATTAAAAGAAAGTTTAGAAAATTCAATCACCATTGCAAGACAATCTCAATCTGTAAAAGTAAAACCTATTTTGCGATCAAAATCCGGAAAAGAAATTACTAATATTAGAAAAAATTATATTCCGCATAGTATTCATCCTAAAAATACAGAAAGACACTTTGAAAATATTATTTCTACAGAGAATAAAAATTTATTGAATGTTATCTCTGATGTCCACTCTAATGATGGAAAGCTCCCATTCATCAACAAAAACTTCAATATACTAGTAGGTGATATTTCAGATTCTCGAGTAGCTAATGGAGATATTAAAGGTCTCTATGTTATTGGAAATCATGAATTAGTAGATGTATTGCCAAGTAATAGAAAAGAACTTCAAGCAAAAAAATGGAAACCATTTCTGAAAAGTAAATGGTTTAAACAGCTTTTAGAAAATCCAGATGAGTCGTGGTATATGTTGCCTGTGGGTAATCATACATTTTACGAGATAGTGAAGGTTGAACTTGAACAACGATTTCCACGAATAAGTATATTGCATAATAGTCATATAATTCATGAAGGAATCAGATATATTGGGATTACAGTACCAGTTATTTTGGTTAAGAGAAAGAAGGAGCAACAAAAGTTTATTCTCAAAACCTTAAAAAGGCTACTCAATAATGATTATGATATTCCAACAGTAATTGTTTCACATGCACCACTATTTAACGAATTGAATATGCTCTCAATGAAAAGCAATGCATATAACAATGAATATAATTGTTCCGAACCTGATATTGAAAAATTATTTAAGGAATATAATTTAATTGGAGCTATACATGGTCATCATCATATACCAGCATCATCTGGACGAAGCAAAGTTGTGCAATTTGCAGGCAAAGAGCTCTTTGTAGTTTGCTCAATTTATTCTAAAATGAATACAGGATTTGAGTTAATGAACTTGATAAGTTCTCAGCAATCAAACTAAAAAAATAAATCAATTAAATAAGAATTTTTAAGCTTTACGATTAAAACTGCAGTAACAAATGATACGAAGAACCGTATCATTTGTTACTGCAGTTTTTAGAAAGTAATGAATGTACAAATGATTTTAAGAAATGATAAGAGGGAATTAAAAAATGTAAGCATATTGGCAACAGCCAATATGCTTACATTTAAAATAGTCGAAAAAATTATTTTGCGCGCTTTACTTCAATTCGGTAACCATCAGGGTCTGTCACAAAGAAATATGAGGGCGTGCCGCCTGAAAGTCCTCTTAACTCACCTGTTTCGTAAGCAGAAGCTTTACAAACTTCATGCATTTTTTCTAAGTCACTGACAGTCACACCTAAATGACTGAAGCCATTTCCTACATTATATGGCTCGGCATCGTAATTGTAAGTGAGTTCAATTTGAACAGACGAACCGGGAGAATTCAGGTAAACTAAATCAAATTTATTTTCAGGGAATTCTCTGCGGCTGGCAACTTCAAAATCGAATAGATTCGTATAAAAGTCTAAAGTAGCCTCAATATCTCTGACACGTAGGCAAATCTCAACGAGTTCTTGCTTCATAATCATATCATCCTCCAATAGTTTCTTATTTTTATTCTAACATGAAACGGTCATATAGGCACGCCCATGGAAGATGTCTATATTGTTTTCTAATAGATCAATAGGCAAAAAGCACAGCTTAAAGGAGTTGAGAGACTCGTATCATAAATAAATAAGCTAAAACTTGGGCATATTGGTCCAGGAGTAGTATGATGGAGGTACTATAAATAGTATGAGGAGTGGTATGATGACAGCATATGAATTACCAAAAGTGTGGCAGTGGGAAGAAGAGAATTCTAACAAAGATGGCAATCGTCCAACAGCTGGCAGTCGCTTCGAACAAACATTACCAGTCGGAGAGGCTCCTTTCCAACTCTATTCATTGGGGACCCCGAATGGCATTAAAGTTACGATTATGTTTGAAGAGCTAAAAGAATTAGGCGTAGAAGGCGCAGACTATGACCTGTACACTATTAATATTGGGGAAGGCGACCAATTTGGTTCGGATTTCGTCGATATTAATCCTAACTCTAAGATTCCAGCCCTAGTTGACCAAAGCCAAAGTCCTCGCGTGAAAATGTTTGAGTCAGGTTCCATTCTTCTTTATTTAGCCGAGAAATTTGATCAACTGATTCCGAAAGATATTCATGGTCGGACTGAAACCCTTAATTGGTTATTCTGGCAAATTGGAGCAGGACCTTATGTTGGTGGAGGATTTGGCCACTTTTTCGCTTATGCTCCAGAACCTATGAAATACCCGATTGATCGCTTCACGATGGAAACGAAACGACAATTAGATTTACTCGATAAAACCTTAGCAAAGAGTCCTTATATAGCTGGTGATACCTATACCATCGCAGATATTGCCATCTGGTCTTGGTACGGTCGTTTAGCTTTAGGAAAATTATATGAAGGATCATATGAATTTTTAAATCTGGATGAATACCCGCATCTCTTGGAATGGTCTCAGCGCATCGCAGAACGACCTGGCGTGCAAAAAGGCCTAGCAGTGGAGTACCAACCGCTTGGGGAGTAGGTCACAAAAACAAGGTAGTGAGTTTTTTCTCTTCTTAAATCGAAGTAAACGTTTATTTAAATACATTAGGGAGAACTATTCTATAAGTAACTAGTAACTATCTTTTTTAAAGGAAAATACACATCACGATATAAGAAAAAGGCATAAGATTATATAAAAAAGAGGGCATGTCATGATTGCAAAGAGTGAAGAAGACTTTAATGGACTAAAAGAAATTGGCCGTATTTGCGGATCGATTAGAAATAAATTAGTTGAATATACTAAGCCTAGAATGACAACAAAAGAGCTTGATGAAATCGCAAAGAAGAGCTTTGAAAAAGCAGGAGCTCAATCTGCACCTAAAGAAATATATGATTTTCCAGGATATGTGTGCATAAGCGTAAATGAGGAAGTAGCACACGGGATTCCAGGAGATCGGATCATCCAAGAAGGTGATCTGATCAATATCGATGTATCAGCTTCTAAAAATGGGTATTTTGCAGACACAGGGATTTCTTTTGTGGTTGGCCAAGGTGAGACAAGCAAAGAAAAAGTATGTGAGGTTGCTAAAGAAGCATTCTATGCAGGCCTTAAAAAAGCAAAACCCGGTTCTAAAAAAAGTGCCCTTGGAAAAGCAGTACACAATGTAGCTAAACGGCATGGCTTGACCGTTATTAAAGATCTTACTGGCCATGGGATTGGACGTTCCATTCATGAAGCACCGGACCACATTTTTAATTATTTTTCTCGTTGGGACGATGAACTCTTAAAAGATGGTATGGTAATTGCTTTTGAACCTTTTATTTCTACAGTGGAAGAAGAAGTATTCGAATCCGAAGATGAATGGACCCTCCGAACTCATAAAAGTTTGGTGGCTCAATATGAGCATACAATTATACTTACGCAGGAAGGCCCCATCATTACTACGTTGTAGTCGAAATACCTCATTAAACTATAAACTATTTTGAGAAGGGACGTGAGCAACTTGCAGAGAAACATCGTTTATCAACTACCTAAAGTAGAATTACACTGCCATTTAGACGGCTCTGTCCCTTTAGAAACGTTAAAAAAATTGGCAGAAAAACAGCCATTCAATATGGCGTTACTTGACCAAGTCGTTGCGCCAACAAAATGCAGCAACTTAGTTGATTACTTAAAGAGCTTTGATATCATTCATCAACTGATGCAAACCTACGAACAATTAGAAGAATCAGCTTATGCGACTATTAAAGCAGCGGCTTTGGAAAATGTTCGCTATATGGAGTTGCGTTTTGCCCCGCTTTTACATACTGAAGCAGGTTTATCAGTATCAGAAGTCATCGCAGCAGTCAGCGAAGGAATTCGTCGTGCTATGGAACAACACAACATTATAGTAAACTTATTGGTCTGCGGCATGCGTCAGCATTCCAATGAAGACAATCTTGTTATGCTGTCTGAAGTAATGAATACGAAAGAAGACTTAATGGTTGGTTTTGATATGGCCGGTCCAGAACCTGATTTGGCGAATGACCATATTGAACCCCTGACCGCTTTCGCGCAAGAAAAGGGATTACAAGTTACTCTGCATGCTGGTGAATGCGGCTGTGTTCACAATGTTGTTCAAGCGATACATTTAGGAGCAAAACGTATTGGACATGGGATCGCTATCCGAAAAGATGAAGCGGCACAAACACTTTGTTTGGAAAAAGGAACGGTTATTGAAATGTGTCCGACCAGCAATATCCAAACGAATGCGGTTGATGACTGGGCAGACTACCCTTTGCTCGATTTTTTGAAAAAGGGAATTAGCTGCTGTATCAATACCGATAATCGTACGGTGTCTGATACAACACTGACTAGAGAATACTTGCTTTTGGCTGAACAGTTTGGAATCAGCTACTCAACGATGAAGTTGCTGAATTTAAATGGCTTAGCAGGGGCTTTTACGAGTTTAGAGGTAAAGGCGCAGCTTTCTAAACTAATTGAGGACGCTTATGAGCCCTATATCTAACAAAAAAAGAGGGTGTTTATTATGGGTTTGTAACCCCCTAATAAACACCGTCTTTTTGAAAAATTCATACTAAAAAGTTAATACGTTAATGCTTTTAATTCTTCTAGAGTAACGTCTTGTTCAACATAGTTATCAACCAGGAAGCCGCTTAAATTTGAGAACTCTTTGTAAAAAGTGTCATAAGCTGTCATGTCAGAATTAAAGTTTTCTTCATTTAGTTTTAAAATAAGTTCCTTCGTTTTGGCTTGAGTGTCGCTGTCAAGTTCCCAACTATCCGGTCTTAGTCGGCCGACTTCATCATATTCGGCTTTGTCACCATAAATCATTTCTCGATAAATCCGATCTTGATGCATAATCGGTGTTTCGTGGGTACCTTTCTCTTCCATGACTTTGTAAAGACCAATACAGTAAACTGGGAAGAAAGGAATAACTGAACTTGCTTTAGTGGTAACGGCAGTGGCAACCACAATCAGGGCTTTGCCGTTAATATCAGTCAATAATTCATTGATCGCATTTGCCTTTTCATCACAATCGGCTTTAGCGCGGCCAAGCGTACCGCCGCCATAGTAATCATGATTCAGTTCAGTTCCTAAGTAAGAATAATTAGTTGTGAGAACTCCATCTGCCAACACGTCGGCTTCTTTTAGGGCTTCCATCCATAGTTGCCAGTCTTCTCCACCCATTACTTTGACGGTATCATGGATTTCTTGTTCAGTTGCAGGTTCCAGCGTTTCAGTATAGAAAGTCTGCTCTTGCATATTGATATTAGGGCCAACAACCGGTTCCCCAATGGCTTTAATGGAAGAAGTATAGGTCTCTCCAGTATCAGGATCGGTTCTTCTACCGCTTGCCAGACTGTAAACGACTAAGTCTACTTTGCCGCCAAATTCACTCTTTATATAATCGATGACTTCTTGTTTACTTTCATGGCTGAAGGCGTCTTGCACAAAATTTTTAGCAACCAGACCTTCTTTTTCAGCAGCTTCTCGAAAAGCAATATTGTTGTACCAGCCAGCTGTCCCTAGATTCCTTTCATTCTTTGGTCCTTTTTCAAAAGAAACGCCGATCGTATCTGCTCCCGCACCGAAAGCCAAGTTGATCCGAGTGGCTAAACCGTAGCTTGATGATGCGCCAATGATCAATACTTTTTTTGGACCTTGGTAAGTCCCTTTGTTTTTCACATAGTCAATTTGATTCACTACTTCTTGTTTGCATCCAAGTGGATTGATACCTAGGGCTACATTTCCCCGTATATTTTGGTTAAATTTCAACATAATGTATATTCCTCCTTTTCATCGTCATAGGAATATAATATCAGAAAAAGCACCTTAAGCATAAGTTATCTACTAAAATTTTAATTTTTAAACAAATAAAGCAAATGCCCAACCTAATCAAACGGTGGTTACCCTGACTGAATATTTGATAAGAATTATTGATTTACTTGGAAATGAATTAATTACAGCAAAAATTAAAAATGAGGAGGAACAGTAATGAATATACACCCAATTAAGGCCTTTTCTGACAATTATATTTGGATGATTGAAGAAGGAACAGAAGCAGTGGTAGTCGATCCAGGAGAAGCTGAAGGTGTGATGGATTACCTAAAAGAACAGCAGCTGAATTTAACTGCCATTCTTTTGACCCATAACCACGAGGACCATATCGGTGGAGTAAAAGAGATCTTAGCGAAATACTCGGATACTCCCGTTTATGGACCAGAAGAAACCGTGCCCTTAGCTGATCGCATTGTTCAAGAAGGAGAAAGTTTCAAGTTATTGGGCCAACATTTTCAGGTCATCAAAACAGGAGGGCATACCCATGGGCACATCAGTTTCTTAATGGGAGATAAAGCCTTATTTTGTGGAGACGCCCTGTTCTCAGCAGGCTGCGGCCGGGTGTTCACCGGAGATTACCAAGCCCAATACGATGCCTTGCAGAAATTCAAACGCTTAGGTGATGAAATACAAGTTTATGCAGCTCATGAATATACGCAAACGAATCTACGTTTTGCCCATTCTGTGCAGCCGTCTAACAAAGCAGTTTCTGAAGCATTAGATCAAGTCAATGATTTGCGTGCAAAAGAAGATCCCACTTTACCGTCAACTATTGGACGGGAGAAAAAAATCAATCTGTTTCTTCAGGCAGAGACAGTGGAAGATTTTGTAGCGTTGCGCAAAGCACGTGATGATTTCTAAAGAGATATACAAAAACGGATGGAAAGTACAAGATTTTCCAGTATTTTAAAGCTGCCAATTAGTTGAAAAACTTGTTTAAAAAGCACGAAACCGATTCAATATTGGTCAACTATTCTCCTGGACGCAGTAGTTTAGTTGCTGAATTAAGCAATGGAGAAGGTAAAGTATTAGGATTTACTGGACACAAGGATGTGGTGGATGCAGGCGACGAATCTCAAAGGACTTATCCTCCGTATGAAGGGCATAAGAAGGAAATAAAATATATGGCCGCGAAACAACAGATATGAAGAGTGGACTAGCTGCTATGGCAATTGCGATGATTGAATTGAAAGAAAAGGGCATACCAATTAACGGGAAAATTAAGCTTCTTGCAACAGTTGGAGAAGAAATCGGCGAACTAGGCTCACAGCCATTAACTGAGGAAACATGACTTAGATGGTTTGATCATTGGAGAACCCTCTAATTTATGGTCCAGGAGAACCAACCTTGCCACACCAAGTTGATGAATATGTTCAAATAGACAACTATTTGGATATGATTGAGCAGTATCAAAATAGTACAAAAGAATATTTGACATAACAAATCGTTATTTCTTAAACGGTTATTTTCAAACCACTTTATAAAATAGACTAAGTTTAGTATAGGGAGTTTTCTTCCAACATATCTTAGTCTATTTATTGTTTCATTTGAACAAAGGAAGAGAAGAATACTAAACAATTATGGTAAAATTAAAAAGAATAGAAGCTACAAAAAAAATATCAATTTGATTCTTCGATTTAAGCAGGAAGTAAAATTAAGAAAGGAAGTACAAAAAAATGGATGTCGAAACAGTGATGCAGGAGCTTGAAGCCTTAGGTAAGGAAAGAACGAAAAAAATATACCTATCCAACGGTGCCCATGAGCCGCTTTTTGGCGTGGCTACCGGTGCGATGAAGCCAATGACAAAGAAAATCAAAATAAATCAACAGCTGGCTGAAGAGCTTTATGCTACTGGGAACTATGATGCCATGTACTTTGCAGGGATCATTGCCGATCCGAAAGCCATGACAGAATCCGATTTTGACCGTTGGATAGATGCCGCTTATTTTTATATGCTATCTGATTATGTGGTGGCCGTAACATTGGCTGAGGCTGATATTGCACAAGATGTTGCTGATAAGTGGATTGCCAGCGGTCAAGAATTGAAAATGTCTGCAGGCTGGAGCTGCTACTGTTGGCTTCTAGGTAATCGACCGGACAATCAATTTTCTGAAAGCAAGATTTCCAATATGTTGGATATTGTGAAAAAGGAAATTCATCAGTCACCAGAGCGAACGAAAGCATCGATGAATAATTTCTTATACACTGTTGGTGTTTCATTTTTACCACTAAACGAAAAGGCCATTGAGGTCGCAAGAGAAGTAGGGACAGTAGAAATTAAGCGAGAAAAGAAAAAAAACAGTCTCTTAAATGCTTATGAAAGCATCCAAAAAGAAAAGGATAGAGGAAGGCTAGGTTTCAAACGCAAATATGTAAGATGTTAGCATAAACTTTGTGTAAGGATGTTTGTTTAAGAAGAACTAGATCATAAGCAAATAGAGAACCACTAGATTTTTTCGAAGAGCAGACTTGTCCCTCTTTTCTTAATAGGTTAGGAGGTTTTAAACTAGATGGGGATGACAAAAGAGCATTTATATGTAGAAACGAATGGAATTAAACTGCACGTTGTTCAACAAGGGCCTGAAGAAGGACAACTGGTTATTTTGCTGCATGGGTTTCCCGAATACTGGTATGGCTGGCGCAACCAAATTTCTGATTTGGCAAATAAAGGATTCCGAGTATGGGCACCGGACCAAAGAGGGTACAATCTCAGTGATAAACCTAAAAAAGTAAGTGACTACCGAATAAATCATTTAGTTGAGGACATTGCGGGTTTGATCAAAGCTTCTGGAAAAGAAAAAGCGATTCTTGTGGGCCATGATTGGGGAGGAATTGTGGCTTGGAGAGTGGCGAGAGTGTATCCTGAGCTGCTGCAGAAGTTAGTCATCCTCAATGCACCTCATGAAGCAGCTATGACCAGACAAATCTCACAACACCCCGTACAAATTCTGAAAAGCTCATATATCCTTTTCTTTCAATTGCGAGAGATACCGGAGAGATTATTTAGACTGTCCGATTGGAATTTTGCGGTAAAGGTGTTGAAGAATAGCAGCCAGAAAGGTACATTCAACAAGGATGATTTACAAAAATACCGTGCTGCCTGGTCTCGATTGGGAGCCATGCGTTCGATGATGAATTGGTATCGCGCTAATATACGCAACCTTTCCGACCCAACTATTCCATCCCGAGTCACTGTGCCCACCTTAGTGATATGGGGAGCCAAAGATCACTTCTTGGGTCATGAGTTGGCCAGTAAAAGTCTTGAATTTTGTGATGAAGGCCAGGGAGTACTACTAGGAGAAGCTACTCACTGGGTGCATCATGAAGAACCAGAACATGTCAATAATCTGATTGTTAACTTTATCGATGAACTATAGTGCTATGAAAAAAATAAAAGCAGAACAGTCTTTTGAATAGACCGTTCTGCTTTTGCTCGTTTCAATAGAAAAAATCCGTTATTATAAGCCCATTTCTGACTTCAGACGGCTCAGCTCGTCTTCAACAGCAGCTGACCCTTCGCTAGAGTATTTTTCTTCCAGTGATTTAGCTTCATCAACCGGCTCTTGGTTTAATTCTGACATCGCATTGGCTTCATCCAGCATCCGATCAGCTTTATCTTCCATCCGTGAGAATGAACCCATTGCACCTTGCGTTTTGCCAACAGATTCGCTGACATTGTTCAGCTTTTCCTGCGTTTTCGCTACAGACATCTTGCCTTTGATCATGGCACGACGACCTTTTAAAGTTTCAATATCAGAAGCCAGTTTGTCATGCATTTGACGCATCTTCATTGCATTTTCGTGTGCAGCAGCATAAGATTGTGCCAAGCCGGTACCGACGTTTTCCAATTCTTGTTTTTTCTTCAGGAAAATACGTGCATCGTCTTCATTGCCAGCTGATAAAGCTTTTTTAGCGTAATCATTGTATTTCATCACTTCGGCTTCGTTTTGGTCAACTGCACGTTTAGTACGGGTTTCTTCTGCAATGACCCCAGCGGTATTGCGTTTAACTTCTGCCAAATCTTCTGTCATGTTACGTAAGTACTGATCGATCATTTTTTCTGGATCTTCCATTCGGTCGATAAGTGAGTTGATGTTCGCACTAATAATATCGGAAAAACGGTCTAAAATAGCCATATTGTATTCCTCCTTAAAGGGTAGTTTTATTTTTTATCGTCTTCATATTTTTTTGCCAAATCTTCTGCCTCTGAGCTGCCGTATTTTTCCAGTGGTGTGTTGAGGATAGCTTCAGTTTGCTTAGCTTCAAGGTTCTTCTGTTGTTTGGAGCGTTGCCACCAAATAAAGAGCAGACCTATCAGCAGTACGCTGCCAATAACGATAAAGACAGTAATCCATGGAGATTTAGTAACTTCCATGATACGGTCAGCTGATTTTTGAAAAGCCTGACTGAAAACTTCTTCGTCTGACAAACTATTATCGTAATAATAGCGGTCAATGTAATCTAATAGAATGTCGCCGGCTTCTGCATCAATGACGCTTTTCGCCTGTGTTCCGGTCACATAATAATCCATATATTGACTCGGGACAGGTTCATAGAATACAAGTAGGAGATGTGCCTCATCTGTAAATAGCTGATCATAAAGTTGATTGGCAAAGTTAGCCATTTCTTCATTTGTCAGATTCGTACTAGTAGACCCGTTGATCTTGTCTGTAATGTAAACGTAAGGCTGAACGCCTGTTTCATTGTAAAAATGCTTCAGACCTTTAGTTAATTCTGTTTGGTTGCCGATCCAACCAGCTTCATCTGTAAAGTAAGCTGTTTCATTTACAGAGCCTTTGTCTAACGGCTTACGTTCTATCGTTGATTTCGTGATATCATTCGAACCACTAGTAGTGCTGCCAAACAATAGGCCGCCGCTAAATAAAGAAAACAGAACAAACAAAATGAATAAGATAATCAAGATTGTTCCACATCCGCATCCGGAGTTTCCTCCTCCGCCACCATAATAACTTGGTCCTCTTCCGTAACGACGTCTTGATCCGCCTGGTATAAAGATGGGTCCTGGCCTGAAAATCGGTCCGCCTGACCCGCGGTTGCCACCATAAGATCCGCGGCCAGATGAACCGCCGCCAAATGAGCCACCGCCTCTACCGCCGCCGCTGCTGCGACCGGCACCTCCTCTGTTTCCGCCGAACGAACCGCCGCCGCCTCGGCTTCCACCGAATGAACCACCACCTCGGCTTCCACCACCTCTGCCCATAGAAGCACCTCCTTTTTTACCGTTGTATTTTTTGCTTTAAATCTAGCATAGCAAAAGAAACCCTGTCAATTTTTACGCCCTATGGCCTGCTTATTCTATTTCTTACTAAAGATAAAGTGAGTTGGATAAATTAGGAATGAAAGATTTCTTTTACTATTAGGAAGGACCCTTTAGGAATATATAATGGAATAACCTCGATTATTTCCAAGAGATCTTGAGTAGCAGAATTCTACTAGAAGTTTCTAGAAAAATGAAGTAACTGCTTTGAAATAAAACAGGCTCATTCTCGTTTTCTAAAGAAAAGCAAGAATGAGCCTGTTTGACATATAAATTAGACAATAGAAGCTAAATGTATCTTTTTAATTGTAATACAAGTTTTCGGTTGGATATACTGGATCATTGGTGATATCAATGCCCAGTTTTTTCATAGTTTGTTCGTTTTCTCTGTTTAAAATAACCGTTGAATGAGCTTGTGTATCTTTAAGATTAGGCAGCTGATGATAAGCAAGCTGAGCTGTCGGGTTGGTTACCGCACTGATTGCCAATGCAATAAGCAGTTCGTTGGCACTCAATGTTGGCACTCTGCTGTTCAGATCATCTATTTTTAAATGCTGAATAGTTTGCAAGATCATTGGAGCTAAAAGATCAATTTCATCTGAAATATTTGCCAGTAACTTTAAAGCATTCAAAATAGCAGCAGCGGAAGCATCCATCAGTGTTGTAGTTCGTCCTGTAATGATTTCACCATTGGGCAGTTCGATTGCGATGACGGCTTGCAAATTCGTGCTATTGAATTTTTCTTGTATGGCTTTGGCATAATGACGAGCCGGCAGCACAGGCACGCGATCTTCCTGTTTCTGATCGGTTTCTTCTAAGATGACTTGCATGCGGCGCAAAGTTTCTTCATCAGCTGTACCTTTTTTATAATCGTTTTCGACAGCAAAACTGCGGCGGATAATTTCTTGTTTTGCTGCTTCCTGAACGACTTGGTCATCAATGATACCTGTTTTTAGACGGTTGACACCCATATCTGTTGGAGATTGATAAATGGAGTCTGTACCCGTTATTTTTTCAATGATGCGCTTGATGACTGGAAATGTTTCCATATCACGATTGTAATTGACCGCTACTTCCCCATAAGCTTCATAGTGGTAGTTATCAATGACATTTACATCTTTTAAATCAACGGTTGCTGCCTCATAAGCAATATTTACTGGGTGTTTCAATGGAAGGTTCCATACTGGAAATGTTTCAAACTTGGCATAACCTGTTTTATTGCCGTTTTCGTATTCGTGATACATCTGATTAAGGCAAGTAGCTAGTTTCCCACTTCCAGGGCCTGGGGCGGTCACTACAACAATTGGTTTTGTCGTTTCAATGTAAGGATTTTTAGCGAATCCTTCTTCTCCTACAATCGTTTCCACATTCGTTGGGTATCCTTCAATGGCTTGGTGTGTATATACTTTGATTCCGCTGCGTTCTAGTTTGGTTATAAATACACTGGCATTCGGCTGGTTTTGGTAACGTGTAATCAATACGCTATTAACAGAAATGCCATAAGCTCTATACTCATCAATCAATCGCAACACATCTTGATCGTAAGTGATGCCATAGTCTTCTCGCACTTTGTTTCGTTCAATATCTCCTGCATAAACACAAATGATAATTTCCGCCTGTTCTTTCAATGTTGCTAGCAATTTCATTTTGGCATCTTCATCAAATCCTGGCAAGACACGTTTAGCATGTTTATCACCAATCAATTTTCCGCCAAACTCCATATAAAGCTTATCGTAATGTTGTACACGTTCCAAAATATAAGTAGATTGTTCGTGCAAGTATTTCTCTGAATCAAATCCAATTTTTTTCATTATTTCCTCCCGCCTGTTTTCTGTTCTAAAGACATTCTTTCGCAGCTGACACATTGCTTAACCAAAGAAGTTCAGCCTTTACACATCTTTTATCATTATAAAGCTCTTAGGAAAATTGACAAGAGTAACTCATGGAATGGAAAAGGCGTTTTCTTGAAAGCTGCATGCTTTTCATGTAAGTTTAACATATGGAAAACGCTTGCTGACATACCCAGTTTAAATGAATTAACGTATTTAACTGACCTGTTATTTTGCAATTGTAGTCTGAGTTAAAGTAAAATAGCAGAGGAAATGATAAAAAATAAAGAAATAAAGCAGTATATTTTTCAAAGTAGTGTAAAAATCTTGTAGGAGGAATGGAATATGAAAACAGCTGTAAAAACTTGGGTGAACGCCATTGTATTTGTCATTGTCTTAGCGATTAATTATATAAGCAGTACAGGAGTGATAAATAATACGGATCAAAAAGAAATGTCTGATAAATACCTTACTCCGATCACACCGGCTCCTTTTACATTCGGTATATGGGGAGTGATCTATACACTACTTTTCATATCGATCATTATCCTGATTTTAAATCGGAACAAAGAAAGCTATAAAAGAACTATCGATACACTATCGCCTCTATTTTGGTTATCGTCCCTTTTTAATATAGGTTGGATCATTACTTTTTTATACGATCAAGTTTTGGTGTCAACTGTCTTGATATTGGCCCTTACAGTAGTTCTCGCAGTGATCAATCGACTGATTGTAAAAATCAATGACAATAGGAAAAGCATTTTATCTCTTACATTTGGACTTTATAATGGCTGGTTACTAATAGCGTCCATAGTGAATATCGCAGCTTACCTAGAGAAAATTGACTGGAATAGAGGAGGACTTTCAGAAGAAACATGGGGAATTGTTTTACTGAGTACGGCACTTGTAGTAGCTATTTTAATGATGGTCTTGCTAAAAAATGCTGCTTTTACTTTGCCAGGAGTATGGGCTTGTCTTGGAATTTACCAATTTTTAACTTCTCCTGAAGGATTTGATAACCTATATTCCCGTTTACCGATGATTTCTATCGTGTTCAGCGTTATTTTGGCTATCAGTGCCTTAGCACAATTTAGAACCAACAAGTGGAAAGTAGTACCAGTCCCAAAACACAATTTTCATTATAGAAAAGGGATGAATGGACTTTAAACGATGGCTATAAATAGTACTTTTTTAACTAATGGATTTATAGACTTTCCCTACTTGAGAGGTTGTTGAGCTGATCATCTCTAGTTTGGACAAGTTCCTATTAAAAAAATCTAAGTTTGTCCTTGTATATGGAATATTGCCGATTTCGGCAACAAACTTAGGAGGAAAACCTTAAAATGTTATAAATTATCAAATAAAAGAGAAAAAATTGTGCCACACCTCAAAATATTAGATTGGTGATTCTAATTTTTGAAGTGTGGCACATTCTTTTTACTGAAAAGCTACGATAACGGAACTTTTGCTGGGTTTTTTGGTTTTTCGCGTTTTTCTCTCATTTGCATGGAATCGTTGTAACCCCAGAAGTAAGTGAGTGCAAACGAAACAACCAAGGTAACCGCCGTTGCAAGCAGTGCAAACCAAAAGTTAGAGGTAATCCCTAATTCGGGGTCTATATAGGATGGAAGCCCAATGAGCGAACCGATAATGCTCCACATATTCACATCAAACAAACCGACAAGAAAACCGCCAACTGCACTGCCGATACTGGCACAAATAAAAGGACGAAGGTAACGCAGCGTGATGCCATAGATAGCTGGTTCAGTAATGCCGCAAAATGCGGAAATAGCTGCTGCATACCCAATTTCTTTCAATTCTGTTTTTTTAGTCTTCATAGCGACCGCCAATGCTGCACCGCCTTGTCCAACAATTGTTACACTTACCATGGCTGAGAGGTGGCTATACCCTAAAGTTGCAAAATCATTGATATAGATTGGCATAATACCCCAATGCAATCCAAAAATGACGAGTATTTGATAAAAACCGTCAATAATGGCTCCAAAAATAGGCGCGTTCCAGTTCAGGAAAGTTTCAAGACCGCTTGCTAAAGCAAAAGATAACCAGGTAATGACCGGTCCAGTGATCAAAAAGGTGATTGAAGTGACTAAACCGATAAGGATGATAGGGTTAATAATGGCTTGCAGAAAAGCAGGAACCCAAGTTTTGAGCCAAGCTTCTAGTTTTTTTACCAACCAGGCCGCTAATATCATGGGGAAAATAGAGTAAGAATAAGAAACAAATGGAAAATCAACAGGGCCAATTGATAAGACATTCAGCCCCTTGTCAGCAGCTTCGAGCAGGGTTGGATAGGCAATGGCACCGCCGATGACGGCTGTTAAAACGGAATTTCCGCCTAATCTAGTGGCAGCATTAAAACCAATCAAAATAGGTAAGAAGTAAAAGACTGCATCAGCCATTGCACTGACAAGCAAATAAAAATTACTCGCTTCAGATACTACATTTAATCCAGTTAATAAAGCCAATAAGCCTTTCATCACACCTGAGGCAGCAAGAATACTGATGATCGGAGTCATGGATCCTGTGATGGTCCCTAATAAAAGGTTGAAACGACTTTTCACTTTTTCTAAGGTCGTTTTATCTTCTGAGTTTTCAGGAATAGGCTCGGCACTCTCTGATTTATTTTCAGAAAGAGATAATGTGGACATGACAGCATCATATACATCGTTAACAGCTGGTCCAATAATGACTTGGTACTGACCGCCGCCAGTCGTGACTCCAAGCACACCCGTTAACTTTTGGAGCGCCTCGTCATTGGCTTTTGACTCATCCGTTAAATAAAACCTGAGGCGTGTGACACAGTGAATCAACCCTTCTATATTTTCTTTACCGCCGACATAGCGAATGATGTTTTCAGCTAAACTTTGATAATCTTGTGTATGTTTCATAGCAGTTCACCCCTTTTATGTATTCGGTTCGTTAAATGTATATTCTCATATCTGCGCTGATCGTTCCACTATTTGACTCAGAAGTTACTGTGTTTGTATGCTTTATTGTGATCCGTGAACCTACGAGATAATCTGCAAAATAGTTTTATGTACCTTATCGTTAGAGATTTAGACTTTTTAAGGGATTTAAACCGTTTTTTGACTTTAGCTGATGTATCATCTGGCAAAACAATAAGAGAAATTCATAAAGAGATATTTTCTTTAGGGATTGCTGATTGAAAATACACCGAGTATAAAAGCATACGATGAAGTCAATTAGCTTGGTATAATGCATTTCTCTTCGTATAATGTATAATAAGAAGAGTTTAAAAGAAGGAGGAAAGAATATGAATCGCGGAAAAAAGGATTATACAGCATATCTATCATCCGTCATTATTTGTGTCCTCTTTACGATATGGGGAGCTATACCGGGCAGTTTGCTGGGAAAGTACTCTATGAGTCATGTTGCAGAGGTGTTGCAAACGTTTATTTCGAAAGAATTCGGTTGGTTATATGTACTATTGATGGTAGTAATTTTGATAGCAGCTGTTTACTTACTGTTTTCTAAATATGGAAACATCAAATTGGGACGTCAAGAAGACAAACCTGAATTTAGTTATTTCTCTTGGGTGGCTATGTTGTTTAGTGCAGGAATGGGGATTGGATTAATTTTCTGGGGAGTGGCTGAACCGGTTATGCATTTGCATGATCCCGCTATTCCTTCTTCTGATAAGTTGGCAAATGCCAGAGAATCTATGACATACACCTTTTTTCACTGGGGCTTGCAGCCATGGGCGTTATAGTCTAATTATTGCTTACACAACGTTTAGAAAAGATAAGCCTGCTATTATTAGTGAAAGTGTCACTCCATTGTTTGCAAAGAGGAACGATCGGTACGATCGTGGATACGATTGCTATTATTGCCACCGTATTTGGAGTAGCAACTTCTTTAGGATTAGGAGCTCAGCAAATCGCAGGGGGACTTAGTTTCTCAATCAGTTGGATACCGAATACATTTGCTGTTCAGTTGGCAGTTATCATAACTGTGACCGTTCTTTATTTGATCAGTGCCACGACTGGATTAGATAAAGGGGTTAAAATTTTAAGCAACGTAAACAGTGCATTAGCTGTTCTTTTAATGTTAGCCGTTTTGTTTATTGGACCAACGGCATATTTGTTAGATTTATTCGTGCAAAGTGTAGGGAACTATTTCCAAAAACTGCCGGGAATGAGTTTCCGATTAGCAGCATTCAGTCCCGAAAATAGACAATGGATCGACAAGTGGACCATATTTTACTGGTCATGGTGGATTTCATGGGCGCCTTACGTGTCTTCGTTTATTGCCCGAATTTCAAAAGGCAGAACGATTCGCGAGTTTGTCGGAGGAGTGCTTATCGTTCCAACCGTCTTTACATTTCTTTGGTTTTCTGTGTTTGGCGGGACTGGAATTTGGCAAGAACTGTTCAATAACAACAACCTCATCCAAGTCATTACAGAAAAAGGAACAGAAACAGGGCTATTTGCGATGCTGGAAAGTTATCACTGGAATCGCCATTTTATTGATTTCGACTTTCTTCATCACTTCTGCCGACTCGGCTACTTATGTATTAGCTATGTTTAGTACAAATGGTAATTTGACGCCGCATGCACGGGTTAAACTCCTCTGGGGGGTTATTATGTCTAGTATAGCAGCAATTTTACTTTATGCAGGAGGGTTAGAATCTCTGCAAGCTGTTGCTGTACTTGGCTCGTTTCCATTTTTATTCGTTGTCATTCTAATGAGCATCAATTTCTTTAAGTGGCTCGGAGAAGAAAAGTCGGTAACTGGAAAAAAATTAAGTAAGGAAAAATAATGGTCAATATAATAAAAAAAAGATGCCTCAAACGAAGCATCTTTTTTTTGATTTTAATTTGTGTAATTATCGAAGTACCCTTGGATATAGACGATCGGTGTTCCTTTGTCTCCACTGCCGGAAGTTAAATCAGATAATGAACCAATCAAGTCTGTTAGTCTGCGAGGAGTAGTACCTTGTGCTTCCATCGCACCGACCAAATCGTCCTTTTTGTTCTGAATGTATTCAGAAATCGATTGTTTTAATTCTTCTCCCCGAAGATGAGAGAAGTTATTATCGGCTAAGTATTTCAATTTTACTTCGTTTGGCGTCCCTTCAAGACCTGAAGTGTAAGCAGGCGAAACAACTGGATCGGCAAGTTCCCATATTTTTCCAACTGGGTCTTTGAATGCTCCATCGCCATAAACCATGACTTCAATGGTTTTGCCTGTTAGTTCTTTTAATTTGACTTGAATGCCATCAACAATAGGCTGGCAATTATTTGGAAAGAGTTTCAAAGTATCTTCTGTTGCTTTATTTGACCCAAGCAATCCATAAGCTTCATTAAAGCCGCTGCCATTGATCGAAGTTGCTAAAATATCATCAAGACCATAGACTGTTTCAGCACCATTTGTTGATAAAATGCGTTTTGTTCTAAAACGTGAATGAATATCACTTGTTAAGACGTGTTTAGTATAGGTTAAAATAGTTTTGGGGTTATTTGAGAAAATGACTTCGCACGTTGCACCTTCAGCTTCGATCAATTCTCGATAGTAATCGATATAATCAATTCCGGTAAAGCGGTGTTTTTTATAACCGAAATGTTCACGGAATTCAGCTTCTGTTAAAACATCTGTCCATGGATTGACACCTTTGACATCCAGTTCATCGATTTCGACCAGTTGATTTCCAACTTCATCAGAAGGGTAACTCAACATTAAGACAATACTTTTTGCCCCTTTAGCAATCCCGCGCAAAATATTTGCAAAGCGATTACGACTCAATATTGGGAAAATGACGCCGATTGTTTCATCACCAAATTTTGCTTTGATATCCTCAGCAACATCATCAATCGATGCATAATTTCCTTGTGCGCGCGCTACAATGGATTCGGTTATAGTAACAATGTCCCGATCTGCAAATGAAAAACCTTCATTTTTAGCTGCGTTTAATACCGTTTCTACTACAATTTCTTCGATATCGTCGCCTTTATTGATAATTGGACCACGAAGTCCGCGTACTACTGTTCCTACTGTGTTTTCCAATATAATCTCTCCTAATTATGATGCTCTATATGAATAGCTGAAATAAACTATTTCCATTTATTCATTATACCTTTCTGGATAGCTATAAGTAAAATAGAATATTGTGCTAGATAAATATAATGAATGATTGGAGAAATAGTTTCTCTTACTTCTGCCATTCCTCTAGATTTCTATTTCAAAAGATATTATCTCATACAAAATTAGAAGAAATGCGAATGGAACCTTTTTATAAGATTCAAATGGAGGTTATGTACCCTAACGATAGGGAATTCCACTTGTTAAGGCATGTAAATAGGGTTTGCGTACCTTAACGCTAGAAAATTATGCATGTTAAGGCACATAAATAGGGTTTACGTGCCTTAACGCTATAGATTTAACCTCTTTAAGGTACGCAAATAGAAATGACATACTTTATCGCTAAAATATTCTCTTTGCCATAAGCTGAACTAAAGCAGTTTTCATTTTCAAAGGCTTGTTAAAGTGGCATTCTAATGTGTTTTCCTGTTAAACTTGGATAAACAGCAAATGAGTAGGACAAAAGGAAAGGCGGAATTAAATTGGACATTTATACCATTGGCCATTCAACACATAGCAGCGAAGAATTTAGCGACTTGCTAAAAGCCTATAAAATCGAAACGCTAATTGATATTCGTTCTTATCCAGGCAGCAAACATATGCCGCAATTTGATAAAGAAAACATGGAGAAATGGGTACCTGAATACGGTATTCGTTATCTGCATCTGCCTGCATTAGGCGGCAGAAGAAAGAAAAATCACGAAATAGATGCAGCATTGGTCGATGGCTGGAGAAACACTTCTTTTCGTAATTATGCTGCGTATAGTTTAACAGAAGAGTATGAAAAAGGAATCAGTGAATTGATGGCCATTGGAAACGAAGAACGCGTATGTTATATGTGTTCTGAAAGTGTTCCGTGGAGATGCCATCGGTTGATTGTATCCAATACACTGGCATTAAAAGGGCTGAAGGTTCATCATATTATGACGGAGAAAAAAACGATTGAACATGAGATCGGAATGTATGGAGCAAAAGCGGTCATTGAAGGAGCTACGCTTATTTATCCTGAGCAGCAAGCAGATACAGAACAGCCTGCTGAATAAAGCTGAAATTTTTGTAGGAATAGAGAAAAAACTGCCGCTTATGTTTTGATTAGCATAAGCGACAGGTATATTTTCTGTAATTTAGTAAAGGGCTAAGATAACGCCTTATTTGCAATTACCTTACTTTAGGTAATATTGTTTAGTTCATTTCTTGCACGGTAGAATAATTACCAGCATTGTCTCTGAAATTCAACATTCTAAAATTACTTTATTTAAATCGAACTGTCTTTAAGGGGTCTATTTTAACGACAGGATGGTATACTATAACTGATTTGAAAAACCCATGATTAGGAGTGTGTAGACTAATGATTACAGGCGTTGAATTAGATTTTATTGTAAAGGATAGTAAAGCTGCTTTGGAACAGTACAAAGCCATATTTGATGTTACAGTAGTTGAGGAAACCAATTTTAAAACGGGCAGCAATGAAGCAGTATTTAGTATTTATGGTGCGCGTTTTCATATGCTCGATGAAAATCCTGAATACCAATTATTCGCACCAAAAGAAGGCAGCAGGCAATCCTTCTGGTTCAATGTAACCGTTCCGGACATTCAAGAAACAGTTGATAAAGCTAGTGCTGCAGGAGCCACAGAAATTCAACCGGTCACAAGAATGGAAAAAATGGGTCTATCGAATGCGGTGTTTGCTGATAGCTTTGGGTACGTCTGGATGTTACACGAAATCCACCATGAAGTATCTTTTGAAGAACGTGAAGAAATTTTGAGTAAGGATTTTGAATAAACGATAAACCAGCCTTGTCTGATGAAAATTTCAGATTATAAAGAGGGTTTTTCTGAATAGGATTTGTCGAAGGAGATTTTTACATGAATTTAAAAGAACAAATCAGCCAATATCAGCCTTATAATGCTCAAGAAGCGAAAGAACAAGAAGTGATGCTGCATTACATGGATACTTTTGATGATTTGCTGACGCGTGAAAATGAATTGGCTCACTTTACTGCATCAGCTTGGATCGTTAACCCGGATCGATCGAAAGTAGTGATGGCCTATCATAATATTTATCAATCTTGGTCTTGGATTGGCGGTCACGCGGATGGGGATGCAGATTTGTTGCATGTGGCGTTGAAAGAAACCGAAGAAGAAACGGGCTTAACGGCTATTACTCCGGTCTCAAAGAACATTTACTCACTTGAAATCTTAGGAGTTCCGGCTCACTTAAAAAAAGGTGAACCGATCG
The DNA here is from genome assembly GCF_000744825.1 of Carnobacterium mobile DSM 4848. Classification (NCBI taxonomy): domain Bacteria; kingdom Bacillati; phylum Bacillota; class Bacilli; order Lactobacillales; family Carnobacteriaceae; genus Carnobacterium; species Carnobacterium mobile. The sequence continues at coordinate 1,684,541 of NZ_JQMR01000001.1, read as the reverse complement.
CTACACATCTGCATTTAAACGTGACGTATTTGATTGAAGCGGACGAAAATGAAAAAACAACCATTAAACCGGATGAAAATAGTGCAGTGAGATGGATGGATTTAGATGTAGCCGTAAGTGCCTGCACCGAGCCTGAGATGAAAGTCGTGTATCAAAAGCTGAATGAGAAATTAAAAATGGTTAAGTAAATTAGAGTTAAAAAAGCAGCCATTTAAGCAAGGATCAAATAAAGGAATTTTGGAGGGCAAAGATGAATAATAATGATAGATTAGTGCGCTTAAGATATGCACTAGATATAAAAGACTTAGATATGGTTGAAATTTTCAAATTAGGCGAGTTGGAAATAAAAATAGAAGATGTTCAAAGAATGCTGCTCAAAGCTAAAAAAGATGAAGATTCTACAGTTAATGAATACTTAAAAAAATGTGATAATCGGACATTAGAAGCTTTTTTAAATGGCTTGATCGTCTATAAAAGAGGAAGACAAGAAACAAAACCGGGGGAACCGCAAAAACAAGAATTTATGATCAAGAATGAGCGGAATGTGAACAACGTTTTATTGAAGAAAATAAAAATTGCGCTTGCTCTGACAAGTGAAGAGATGTTGGACATCTTAGATGAAGCAGGAGTGCATTTGTCTAAAAATGAATTGAGTGCGGTATTAAGAAAAGAAGGTCAGCGCAATTATAAAGAATGCGGCGACAGATATGCTAGAAACTTTCTAAAAGGCTTGGCATTAAAATACCGCGACTAAAAAATGGAAAGCGTAAAAAAAGAGGAATCAGTTATGCAGTCAAAGCTGCACAGCAGATTCCTCTTTTACTATTTTATGGAGTGTTTCTGCTTTTCTTTAGTCTTCGATTGTTTCGTTCATCCATCCAGCTTTATCGAACAAGTAGAAGCAGATACTTAAAATGATTCCGACAACACTTGCTAAAATCATGCCTTTTAATTCAACACCGGCAAAGTTAACTGTCAAGCCGCTTAAACCAGCCACAAAAACGATTGAAGTTAAAATCAGATTTTTCGATTTACTGTAGTCAACTTTTGATTCAACCAATAAACGCAAGCCGCTTGTTCCAATCATTCCGTAAAGCAAGAAGGTCACGCCGCCAATAACATCTCCAGGAATAGTAGAAATCAATGCTGCTAAGGGTCCAACAAAAGCCATACAGATTGAAAAAATAGCCGCTCCGGCAATTACGCGAACACTATAGACGCGTGTAATGGCCATTACTCCGATGTTTTCACCATAAGTAGTTGTTGGAACTCCACCAATTAAACCTGATAATGCAGAAGCAAAATAATCAGCAAATAAAGAACGGTGCAAGCCTGGGTCTTTCATCAAGTCCCGCCCAATCACATTTGAAGTGACTACTTGGTGGCCGATGTGTTCCGAAGTTAATACGAGAAGGACGGGCAGCATAGTGAGAATAGCCTGTACATCAAATTTCGCCCATTGAAAATGTGGCATAGTAAACAAAGAAGTTTCCAACACCGGCGTAAAGTCGACCATTCCAAAAGCGATAGCTGAAAGGTAACCCACAATAATAGAAATTAAAATAGGAATCGTGGATAAAAACCCTTTAAATAAAACGGATCCTAGAATAGCAACACCTAGCGTGATAAAGAAAACAATAAAGTCTTGTGTTGCAGCCGTATCTGTCATCAAATTGGCACCAATTGAACCGCCTTGAACCGTATTGCCTGCTAATTCCAACCCAATCAAGGCAACGACGGCCCCCATTGCAGCTGGCGGAAGCACAATATCAATCCACTTTGTACCTACGCGATGAATCAAAAGAGCTAAAAGACACCCTATAATACCTAGAATAACGAAAGCGCCTTGTGCATATTGAAAGCCTTGATTAGCAATAATGATGCTGGTTGGGCCGATAAATGCAAAACTGGAACCCAAGTAAGCTGGGGCTTTTCCTTTTGTGATCAAAATGAATAACAATGTTGAAATACCATTCATCAATAAGACAATACTTGGGTCGATTCCAAAAATAATGGGAACTAAAACCGATGCTCCAAACATAGCAAATGTATGTTGTAAGCTAAGGGGAACAAGTAATTTCCCTGGGACCTTTTCATCGACTTGTATCATTTTCTTTGTTGACATCTATGATTCCTCCTAGTGGGCATAAAAAATGCCCTTTTGAATTTATTATTCGCAAAAGGACCTAAGGTATCAAATATGGATTTGTTACCCTTTTTAATCTCTCTGGATTAATTTAAAAGGATTTTGCTTCATTTATTCTAGCAGTAAACATTCTGAATTACAATCTTCTCTTGTTAAGAAATGCAACTTTAGAAAAAGGCCGGAATACCAAGAGGTATTAGTTGCATCTCACAAAAATTAGCGTTAAACTTTATTTGGTTACAAAAAATAAGTGAAAAGGAGTTTGGTAAAATGACTAAAAATATCGGTATTTTAGTAGGTAGTTTACGTAAGGCCTCCTATACAAAAAAAGTAGCAGAAGTACTGGCAAACATGTTTCCTGAAGATTATAACGTATCTTTTATAGAGATAGGTGATCTTGATCTTTATAATCAAGACTTTGACGATGAAGGAAATGTTCCAGAATCTTGGAAAACATTCCGTCACACAATGGAATCCATTGATGCTGTTTTATTTGCCACTCCGGAGTACAATCGTTCTGTTCCCAGTGTCTTAAAAAATGCGATCGATGTTGGTTCTCGCCCTTATGGTGCTAGTGTTTGGGACACAAAACCAGCAGCAGTTGTCAGCGTTTCTCCAGGAGCAATCAGCGGATTCGGAGCCAACCATCATTTACGCCAATCCTTAGTATTCCTGAATATGCCGACTCTTCAACAGCCAGAAGCTTATATTGGAAATGTGCTCAACCTTTTAGAAGAAGATGGGTCAATTACTAATCAAGGAACTTTAGACTTCTTCCAAATGATTATCGACTCATTTGTTGAATTGATTAAGAAAAATAGCTAAATGACAATCACAGAGGAGCATGATCACACTTATTTGTGTGGCTGTGCTTTTTACTTTTATTATTTTCTTCACGCTTTTTGAGTTTTAATGGTAAAATTAAGTATATTTATACAATTTGGTTTTTTCAGAGCTGAATGCATGTATTCAGAAAAGAAAATAAAGGAGTTTAGGAGGGATTTATGAGTTTACTGATTATGGTTTTATTGTTACTAGTGAGTTTATTGATTTCCAATGTGATTAGTCATTACATCCCATATGTACCAACTGCGCTGATCCAAATAGTATTTGGGGTAATGTTGGCATTAGTGTTTAAAGACGTTTCGTTTGGATTAGACTCAGAATGGTTTTTACTATTATTTATCGCACCGCTTTTATATAATGATGGACGCCATTTTCCTCGTGAAGAACTATGGAAAATGCGAGCGCCTATTTTTGGCAATGCTATTTTCCTTGTTTTGTTTACTACGATTGGTGGAGGATTATTTATTCATTGGTTGATTGAAGCTATTCCTTTAGCTGAAGCATTTGCATTAGCTGCGATTCTGTCTCCTACTGATCCTGTTGCAGTAAATGGAATTGCTAAACGGATCCGTATTCCTGAAAAGATTTTAAGTGTCGTTAGAGGGGAATCACTGATCAATGATGCTTCTGGTTTGGTAGCCTTTAATTATGCCGTAACAGCTGCCGTAACAGGTTATTTTTCATTAGAAAAAGCTGTATTTGATTTTTCATATATTTTTATTGTTGGGGCACTTTCAGGTCTAGTTACCAGCTTGCTGATTACCTGGATAAGATATAGTTTGCGCAAACAAGGTATTGGAGATGTGACGTTTTATTCTTTAGTACAAATTTTGACTCCATTTATTATTTATATCGCCACAGAAGAATTGCTGGGAGCTTCAGGAGTAATAGCCGTTGTCGTAGCGGGCTTGTTACACGCGATTGCTTCAGAAAGAACAGAAACCATTGCTGCGGAAGAAAAAGTCCTAACAGAAAACATTTGGTCGATCGTCTTGTTTATTTTAAATGGGATTGTGTTTCTTTTATTAGGATTGAATATCCCTGCTTCTATGTCTGCAACCGTTGAAAATCCTACAATTGGAAATTGGCGGGCCATTGGTTATGTGTTAGCCATCGGGATCATTATTTTAAGTATCCGTTTTATCTGGTCTTATCTTTTTACGTTTTATCAGTATCATTTTCGCAAAGCAACAGAAGTAGATAAACCAAGTCTTAAATCAAGTTTATCCTCGAGTTTAACGGGTGTGAGAGGGACAGTGACGATGGCCGGAGTTCTTTCTCTTCCTTTGTATTTAGAAAGTGGAGCGATATTTCCTGAACGTTCGCTGATTCTCTTTTTAGCAGCAGGTGTTATTCTGTTTACCTTGGTTATGGCAACTGTCTTTTTGCCGTTGTTAAGTGAAGAAGAAGCTGGAACTGATGAAGAAGAGTCCGTTAAAGATGCTAGCTTAGTTCGAGCTCAGCAAAAAGTACTATTGGCAGCCATTCAAAAAATCAAACAAGAAACAAATGAAGAAAACCAAATGATCGCCTTGGCTTTAATGGATGAATACAAAGCTATGTTCAAGAAGATGCAGCCTGAAAAGAGTGCCTTAGAAACAAAAGATTACCAAAAAAGAATCACAGAAATACGTCTTTTAGGATTGAAAGCTGAAAGAAAGTATATTCAAGAGGCTATGCAAAGAAAAGAAATAGATCAAGAAACCTTTGAGATATTGGAAACTTCCTATGATCATCGTGAAGAAATCCTTTCTCTTGATATAGGATCCAGTGTAAAGCACATTATTGGAAGTACCATCAGAGAATGGAAACGATTTAAGAGAAGGATTAAGGGAAACAAAGAAGCTGCTCAAAAGAGAATATTGATTGGCAGAGAGATTCAGGAAAAAGCCATTCTAGCAGCGATGGAAGAACTAGAAAAACAAGCAAGTAAACAGAAAAGAGCTCCGATCATTCGTTTAGTGTTATTAGATTACCAAAAAATGTTATCACGAATTAGGCTGAATACTAGACGGTATGATGAAACAATAGAAGAAAAGAAAGATAATTTACGAATCAAAGTGATGGATACAGAACGTTTTGAAATCCATCGCCTGTACGAAGCTGGAGAAATCAGTAATGAGCAAGCTAGAGAACTAAGACGATTTATCAATTATATTGAAAATGTTACCTTATATGAATACGATGAATAAGGTAAAAAGAAGCTAAGCGCAGTCAAAAAGTGCTTAGCTTCTTTTTATTTTATCTTTTTTTGGAAAATAGTTTTTTAAAAAAATTTCCGCAATAAATACGCCCTCAACTTGGTCTTCATGGACAAACAAGCGGCAAAAAGAAGAGGTACGTCCCCGATTTGGGTTTCATGGACAAACATGCGACAAAAAGCAGAAAGTATGTCCCCGATTTGGGTTTCATGGACAAACAAGCGGAAAAAAGAAGAAGTACGTCCCCAATTTGGGTTTCATGGACAAACATGCGACAAAAAGAAGAAAGTACGTCCCAAATTTGGGTTTCATGGACAAACAAGCGGAAAAAAGAAGAAGTACGTCCCCAATTTGGGTTTCATGGACAAACATACGACAAAAAGAAGAAAGTATGTCCCCGATTTGGGTTTCATGGACAAACAAGCGGCAAAAAGAAGAAAGTATGTCCCCGATTTGGGTTTCATGGACAAACAGCAGGCTAAAAGAGAAAAGTACGTCCCCGATTTGGATTTCGTGGACAAACAAGCGGCAAAAAGAAGAAAGTACGTCCCAAATTTGGGTTTCATGGACAAACAAGCGGAAAAAAGAAGAAGTACGTCCCCAATTTGGGTTTCATGGACAAACATACGACAAAAAGAAGAAAGTATGTCCCCGATTTGGGTTTCATGGACAAACAGCAGGCTAAAAGAGAAAAGTACGTCCCCGATTTGGGTTTCGTGGATAAACAAGCGGCAAAAAGAAGAAAGTACGTCCCAAATTTGAGCTCTGTGGACAAACAAACGCAAAAAAAGCGAGAGTTTGTCTCTCGCTTCGCTATTTAAAAAATGGTATCTTTCTGTGTCAAATACACTATTAATCTGAAAAATAATCTTTTAATTTTTCTAATAATTGATGGCTTTGTGTATTCAGTCCTTCTAGTTGAACCTCGACATCTTGTGCTTTTAGTTTTTTAACAACCGTTAGAATAGCTTCTACGCTGGTGTCGTCCCAAATATGCGAATGGGTAAAATCTAAGATCACTAATTTTTCAGCTAAAGGTTCTTCAAAAGCTTTCATAAAATCATGTGTAGAAGCAAAAAATAATTGACCGTGAATCATAAAACGCGTGCCTTCTTTGACTACATCGATAGTTGAAATCTTTGCGATAAAAGCAATGATGCTTAAGATAACGCCTGTCACTACACCAATGGCTAGATTATGAGTATACAAAACAATCGCAACCGTCAGAATCATAATAGCGCCTTCGGTAATGTGCACCGTTTTAACGTAATGAAAACTAGACCAGTCAAAGGTAGCAATTGCAACAGTGATCATAATACCGATCAGTGCAGCAGTAGGGATTTGAATCATTAAACCTTTTAAAACCACGATCAAAAATAATAAGAATAAACCGGCAGTAAACGTAGACAATCGCTTTCTACCACCTGATTTAACGTTGATAACAGCTTGTCCGATCATTGCACAACCAGCAGGTCCGCCAAGAAAACCCGTAATAATATTTGCTAGTCCTTGTGATTTGACTTCACGTTGCTGATCGCTTGTTGTTTGCGTCATCTCATCTACTATCGGAGCAGTTAAAAGGGATTCAAGCAACCCTACGATCGAAAGCGCCAGAGCAGTCGGGAAAATAATAGCCAAGGTTTCAAAGTTTAAAGGAATAGCCGGCAGAGCTAAATGTGGAAGCCCCCCACTCATATCGCCCATATCTCCTACGGTTTGAACTCCCAAAGGCAGGAAAATCGAAGCGGCTGTCATTAGAATGATGGCAATCAAAGCTGGTGGAACAGATTTGATAACTTTTGGAATGGTGTACATTAACGCAATTGTTAATCCAACCATTAGATAAGCTGGTAAGCTGCTGCCTAACAACTGCTGGATTTGAGCCGTAAAAATCAATAACGCCAATGCATTAACAAATCCCAACATCACTGATTTTGGAATGAATTTCATTAACTTCTGGATCCCTAAGTAGCCCAATACTAACTGGATAATGCCGGTTAAAATCGTAGCAGCTACCATATAATGAATCCCATGGTTCTTTATCAAATTGACCATCACCAGTGCCATGGAACCTGCTGCAGCTGAAACCATTGCGGGCCGTCCGCCGGTTAGAGAAGTCACCAGTGCTGTTGTGACTGAAGCAAATAAAGCAGTCATTGGATTGACGCCAGCAATCAGGGCAAAACCAATGACTTCTGGGATTAAAGCAATGGAGGTAACCATGCCAGCGAGAATATCATTTTTTATATTTCCCAGCCATTCTTCTTTTTTTATCGCAATTAACATTATTTCATTCCTTTTCTTTAAAATTTTTAACGTTTTCAACTTATCGAACAGAGCAATATAGATCTGACTTCTATTTTATCATGCCTGTAGCAGCTTTAGTTTCCCTACAGCTTTTAGTTAAAACAAATAACTAATAAGTAATCCAACAGTTAACAAGAACCCAAAGAAGGTAGTTGTCAGAGCAGTAGCTTTCATCGCTAGACGCATATACTGTGGTTCAGCCGATCCTTTACGAAATCCTTGAATGGCTTCGAAGGGTTTTTTTACCGTTAAAAAGACCACAAAGGCCCAAAAACTGATATATCCTGTCATAACCAAACATACAAGCCACAAATACGAAATAGCAAAAGCACTAGATAACACCACGAGGCCTTTCTTTTTACCAAGAAGAATCGGCAATGTTTTTCGTCCGCCTTTTTTATCTTCTTCCATATCGCGGATGTTATTGGACATATTGATGGCCCCCACTAGAATCCCGATTGGAATGGAAATCAACAGACTTTGTAGAGTAAGAGTTTGTGTTTGAACAAAGAAAGCAATTAAGACGAATCCTATGCCCATCGATGCTCCAGAGAACAGTTCTCCAAAAGGAGTATACGCAATGGGCAAGGGTCCGCCGGTATATAAATACCCAATGGCCATTCCCAATAAGCCGATAAGTGCCAACCACCAACTGCTATTCAGGCAAATATAGATACCGATAACAGCGGCTAAAACGTATAAGACAACTGCTGTGGTTAATACGTTTTTCGGCTGCAATCCGTGCCGTACAATACCTCCGCCGATCCCTATAGAGTCGGCTGTATCCAATCCACGTTTAAAATCATAATACTCATTAAATAAATTTGTTGCAATTTGCAGTGCTAAACAGGCAGTCATCATAGCAACAAATAAAAGCCAATTGATCTTTGATTCAGACATGGCTAGGACAGTTCCCAAAATGACTGGAGAAAAAGTCGCTGTCAAAGTATGTGGACGCGTCATTTGCCACATCAATTTTGCAGGACTTACTTCTTTTTTATATTCCATAAAATAGTTCAACCTCTTACTTTAATGTATTTATCTTACTTGTGCTGCTTATACCAATTGAAAAGCCTGTAGTACTAGCGACTTTGCTTATTATATAAGATACGTACGATGATTTAAAGGCTAAGATAGGGAAAACAAGAAAATACGAAAATAAGCGTCATTTATTTATTTATTGTGAAATGGAAAGAAATTCATTATAATTAGATTAAAAGAAAAGAGGTAAAAAATGGATTGGAATAAAGAAGCAGCAGAATTAAAAGCACGTTTTTCACCTTATTTTAAGAGTTCGTGGTACATTACAGATGGCAAACAAATCTTAGCAGAAGAGAATGAAATGGATTTGGTATGGTCGGCCAGTATTATAAAACTGCCTATTTACCTGTATTATTATGAAAAAGCTATGCAAGGTGAAATAGATTTGGCAACAGAAATCAATGTTCCAGTCAAGAACCGGGTAACTGGTTCTGGTATTTTGCATTTATTAACATCAAGAGAAACATGGACATTAGAAGAATTGCTGCAATTGATGATTGCTGTTTCTGATAACGAAGCAACCAATCAACTCATTCAATACGCAGGATTGAAAGCGCTACAAAATTGGATAGCTGCTAAAGAATGGGGTGAAGAGATTAAATTACGTCGTTACTTAATGGACTACGCCTCTGGAGTGACGAATGAAGTCTCAGCCAGAGGAGCAGTGTTTGTCTTGCAAGATATCCTGGCATTAGGCAAACAGCAGGCAGAATGGAAAGGCCGTATTGAAAAACCTTTGTTGAAACAGCAATTCCGCAATGGGTTGCCGGGAGCCTTGGATGAGCGAGAACTGCCTATTTTGGAAATGATGAATAAAACTGGTGAAGACAATGGCATTCGACATGATGTCGCTTTATTCCGTTACCATGACCAAGAATTGTTTGTAGGTGCGTTGACATACGAGGTTAAAGAAGAAGCAAAAGCGTATGAGTGGATGCAAGAACTTGGAAAACGAGCCTACAAAACAGTCAAAGCCGCTGATACCGAAAAGATAGAAAATAAGCCTAAAGAATAGTGATAAAAAGGATGAGATGAATGAAGAAAATGGTAAACGCGAGCTCAACATTTTTATGGACTACTCCTGAGCCGCATGAAGTAAAAGAACTACTCATAAAGCAAGAACGAAAAGAAACGTTTTACCATTTAACGGATGAAGCAGCCTTAACGTTATATGAAGACCGTTTAGTTGATTCAGAATTGCTATATGGTGAAATCGTGGAAGTACTAGCAAATGAAGGGAGCTATACTCAAGTAGTTGTACCCGATCAAAAAAATTCTGAAGAGCCAAAAGGTTATCCAGGCTGGGTATTTAGTGATGACCTAAGCAATTTGCCAGAAAACTGGACTGCTGCGTTAGATAAAATTGCTATTAAAAAAGCGATAGCTGAAGTAACGTTTTCCTCTGAATCCCAAAAGAAACAATGTGTTTCCATTGGAACGATTTTATCTGTGGTGGGTTCTGATGAAGCGACTTATCAGGTGATTACCCCTAATGGAACAGGAACAGTCATTAAAGAATCAGCTCAATTACTTGGTACAGTGATTGAAGAACCAGCCGAACAAATAATTGCAAGAGCTAAAAACTTTTTAAATCTGCGGTATGTTTGGGCTGGAACAAGTGCAGCTGGTTTTGATTGTTCCGGTTTTGTGTACAGTCTCTACCGAACTCTTGGCATTTGGTTGAGTCGCGATGCGGAGGATCAAGCGTCAGAAGGAATGGAAGTGGCTTACCGAGATGCCCAGCCAGGCGACTTGCTGTTTTTTGCATATGAAGCTGGTAAGGGAAGAGTTCACCATGTGGGTCTTTATCTTGGAAAGGATCAGATGATTCATTCACAGACACCAGGTTCAAAAGTACTGACCACAACTCTTTCTGGAACCAATTATGAAACGGAATTGTGTACGGTCAGGAGACTGATTTGACTAAGAAGCAGCATAAAAAATAAAATGAGATAAAAGAAGGGAAGGGTGGGGCAAATGAAACGATGGTTAAAAGGACTGGGAATGATTGGATTAGGACTTACTTTAAGTGCTTGCGGCAATACGGGAGAAACACCAAAAGGAGATTCCACTTCTTCAATGACAAGCGAAGAAAAACCGCTTGCTGAGACACAAGAATTACGCTTAACAGCAGCATCCGAAATACCTTCAATGGACACAGCTATTGCAACAGATTTAACAAGTTTTACAGTTATGAATAATGTATTTGAAGGACTATATGAACTAGGACCAGATAGTAAACCGGTTTTAGGGGTAGCGGAAGAGAAACCGGAAATAAGCAAAGATGGCAAAACTTATACATTCCGTATTCGCAAAGATGCTGTCTGGTCAAATGGAGAAGCAGTCAGTGCGGATGATTTTGTCTATGCATGGCAAAAAGTAGTAGACCCAGAAACAGCTAGCGGTTACGCTTATATGTACGATGGGTTGATTCAAAATGCGACTAAGATCATCAACGGTGAGATGGAAACGGCCGATTTAGGGATCGAAGCAGTTAGCGAGAACGAGTTGGAAATTACGTTGGTTCAGCCAACACCTTATTTTGACCAATTACTGACATTGCCTTTCTTTTTCCCGCAAAACCGTACTTATGCAGAGGAACAAGGAACAGAATATGGCATGAGCAGCGATCATTTAGTCTATAATGGGCCTTTTGTCCTAAAAGATTGGAACCAAGCCAGCGGTATGGAATGGACTTATGAAAAAAATCCTGATTATTGGGACAATAAAACAGTTGAGTTGGATAAAATTACGGTAAATGTAATCAAAGAAGTCTCAACTGAGTTGAATTTGTATGAAAACGGCAATACCGATATTGCTACCTTGACCGGCTCATTTGTCGAACAGTACAAAAATGATCCCGATATTGTCACAACTTTACAAGCGGTTACATTCTATATTGAAATGAATAACCTTAATAATGGTGAAGCGACCCCACTGAACAATCCGCATATCCGGATGGCCATCGCCTCAGCAGTTGACAAAAAAGCGTATGTTGACAGTGTTTTACAAGATGGTTCTGATTTGATCGATGGTTTTGTTCCTGCTGGATTGGCAAATAATCCGAAGACAGATGCTGATTACCGAGAAGATGCCGGAGATGTTCTTTCGTATGATCTAGAAAAAGCTGAAAAAGCTTGGGAAACCGGATTAGCTGAATTAGGCAAGGACCAGTTAGAATTAGAATTGATCACATCTGATACAGAAAGTTCCAAACGATTAGCTGAATTTTTACAAAGCGAGTTAGAAAAAAACTTACCGGGCTTAACCATTAAGTTAAGAAGTATGCCATTTTCAATGAAACTAGATACGGTTCGTAAGGGAACGTATGATATGGCTGTTAACTCATGGGTTGCTGATTTTGCTGATCCAATCAACTACCTTGAGCGTTTTGATACAGATATCAACCGCATGAATTATTCAAATCCTGAAGTAGATGCATTAGTAGATAAAGCTAAAGCAACTTATGATAATGATGAGGCGCGCTGGGATACCTTAGTGGAGATTGAAAAAGTTGCCCTTGGGGAAGATGCAGCCTTAGCTCCATTGTATCAATCAGCTGAATCTTATTTATTGCGTCCACAAGTTCAAGATATGTATAGACGTGTTTTCGGTCCAGACAGTTATAAATGGGCTTGGATCTCAGCTGAAAAATAACCAGAGCAAAAAAGATAGGAGGAAAGCGGAAAGTTCGCATTTCTCCTATCTTTTTTATTCCACACAATTATAAAAAGACTTTATTTCTTAATTAAGTTAAAAATAAACGAGCGGTTATTTTACGACCAATGCTTTCAATTGGTCTTCAACGGCTTCAAGTGGGGCTTCTGCCTGCAGTAAAGCAGCAGCTGTGTAAGCTCCTTCCACAAAAGCAGCGTCATAAAAAGTAACTTGTTTATCAGACATTTCAATTGCTAGCTCTAAATTCATTTTAGCGCTGCCTAAATCATAAAAAGCAACAATTTTATCTTCTTCAAATGAATTTAAGGTTGCTTCAATTTTATCAAAACTGGTACCGACCTCGCCTTCAGACGTTCCTCCGGCAGTTTTAATCGTCACTTCCTTGGCGACTTCGTTTAATAAAGTCGCAACTCCATTTGCCAAGCCTTCTACATGCGAAACCAATAAAACACCATATTCTTTACTCATTATATACACCAGCTTCCATCATGGTCTTAAAGAGGTAACTGCTAGACATAGCTCCGGGATCAATGTGTCCGACAGAACGCTCGCCTAAATAAGAAGCACGCCCTTTAGTTGCTTTCATGTCTTTCGTTTTTTGCACGCTGTCTTCAATTAAATCAGTCGTTAAATTTTTAGCTTTAACCGCTTCAACCACTGGAACCCATTCATCGACCATCGTTTTCTCGCCCGCTTCAGCTTTTCCTCTTTTTTGAATGCCGTCAAGCCCAGCTTCCAGTAGAGCGGCTAAGTCTGTGCTGTCTTGGCTAGCTTTGGCCATACTGATAAAAGCGGAGCCGTATAAAGGTCCTGAAGCTCCTCCGACTTTGCTTACTAGGGTCATTCCCGTTAACTTCAATAAAGCTGTGACATCTTCAGGTTCTTTGGACGCAAAGGCTTCATTTAGCGCGGCAGCTCCACGTGCTAGGTTATTGCCATGGTCGCCATCCCCGATAGCGGTGTCTAGTTCACTTAAATAATCTTTATTTTCTAATAGTTGAGCTGTGAAAAGTGTCATCCATTTTTTCATACTTTCAAGAGAGACCATCGTATTCCCATCCTTTCTTTCTCACCAAGCAATAGTGGTTACCGGTGCTGTTAAATAATCGAGCCATTGGCCATCTTCCAGCTTAACTAAAGTTAATGATAAACCTTGCATATCAATAGAAGTCATATAATCGCCGACTTTTTTATAAGCTAAGACGATTCCTTCTTCAGCCAATAAATTTTTAACATCGTTCATAAAAATAAATTGTTCCATTAAAGGAGTTCCGCCCATGCCATTTACCAATACCGCATATTGTTCTTCCTTTTCCCACTGAAATTCTGATTTTAACCGTTCGATCAGTTCTTTTGCCAGGTCTTTAGAAGGTTTGATTTTTTCTCTACGGTAACCCGGTTCGCCATGGATCCCGACGCCAAATTCAATTTCATCTTCCGCTAACTCAAAACCTGGTTTGCCAACTTCAGGTACAGTAGCAGCTCTTAAAGCAACCCCGATTGATTTGACATTAGAGACCAGTTTATCTGCCAGTTCTTTGATTTCAGCTAAGGATGCCCCTTTCTCAGCAGCAGCACCGAGTATTTTGTGCACGAGAACTGTTCCGGCGATCCCTCTTTTTCCAGCAGTATACGTACTGTCTTCAACTGCCACATCATCGTCTACAATCACAAATTCAACCGCAATATCGTCCATTTCAGCTAAATCTTTTGCCATATCAAAGTTCATGACATCTCCTGAATAATTTTTAATAATCAGAAACACGCCTTCTCCTTCATCGCTGGCTTTAATGGCTTCATAAATTTGATCAGGAGTTGGAGAAGTAAAGACTTCCCCGCAAACAGCTGCAGACAGCATGCCTTTCCCGACAAACCCAGCATGAGCAGGTTCATGTCCACTACCGCCGCCGCTGACTAAAGCAACTTTTTTATTTTGAGCAGTTTTGCGATGAATCACATTTGTTTCCGGCAGACGTTCAACTAAATCTTCATAAGCAAACGTAAGCCCGCTAAGCATTTCATCTAAAACAGATGAGGGATCGTTAATAATTTTTTTCATTATAAAATCCTCCTGACAATTAATTAGATAGCGCTACACTTTCATTGTAATCGTTTTACTGAAAAACAACAAATATTTGAATTTGTTTTTTGTGGTAAAACTAACAAAATAAACGTATTTTTTTGAAGAGAGAAATCGGGAAAGGAGAAACCTAGAATAAAGAGTATCGTTTACTTGTGTTTTTATCAAAAAAACTATAATTTTTTCAGTCTGAGATTTTTGAATAAGCCACTTACAGGCAGATTAATTTGGTATAATAAACATAATAGAAAAGATAAAGGAGGCAATGAAAGAATGGAGCAGGAAAAGCAATTATTTTCGCTAGCCAAAAAGCTGTATGAAGAAAAATTTTGGAATGATTATTGGGATACAGATTTAATTGCGATTCAATTAGAAAATCAAAAAGAGCCCATAATGATTTCTATTCTAGGTAAGTCTGAACAGAATTATGGATTTTTATTTTATCGGAATTCCAAAGAACTATCTTATTTTTTTGATATAGTGGAACAATCAAACTGGCGGAATCAGCGTACACCGGGGGAAATACTCCAATTACAGAAATGCCTTGCTTTAGAATATGAAAACCGGCTGGACTTGGATAAAAAAGCTTATCAGCGTATCAAATCAAGCGGTATTTCCTTCAGAGGAAAAAAAGCTTGGCCAATATTCATGGATTATTGCCCTGGTTATTATCCTTATCCTGCTGAAAAAGCAGATGAACGTATGCTGATAGATGTGATGGAAAAGCTGCTGGATACTGCAAAAGATTTTCGAAAAAAATTGGCTTTTTATGAAACAGAGCGCATGAGTCAGGAGATTTTGTTGCGTACATACCATAAAGATGGAAGCTATGAAGATGGCGTACTTAATTTAGCGAAATATATTGCGGATGGTGCTGCTCATGTTGAAGAAGCGCCAGTTTTAGTAACTAAATTTGAAATGAAACGAGTTGCTTCCCAAAAATTCGGAACTTCTATCTGGGAATTGGATGTTGGTTTCATAGAAACGCCTATCATTCCGTCAGAGGGAGGCCGCCCTTACTTTCCAACTCTTTTATTAGTGGTAAATAGTGAGACAGGGCAAATTATTTGTAGTGAATTTATTAAACCGGGAGACACAGAATCGCTTCAGCGCCTATTGATTCAGCTGATTCTTTCAGAAAATGGTCGGCCAGCTACCATTGTGGTTGATGCATGCCGGTATGCTCACATTGCCTGTGATTTAGGAAAGTTATTCAGCCAATTAGATATTGAATTGACACCGATCCAAAAATTGCCGCTGATTTCAGTTATTAAAGAAGATATGTTAGAGTATCTAGAGCAATAGACAGCACGCGTACAATAGTCGAAAAAAAGTAGATAGGGGAGACAGACAAATTGAAAACCTTGATTATCATTTCTCATCCGGATATTAGAGAATCCAGCAGCCAACAGTATTTGCTGAGCTCCATACCAGGTGAGCCAGAGGTGACAGTCCATCACCTGGAAGAAACGTATCCTGATTTTAAAATTGACAGTATGAAAGAACAAGAATTGATTGCTGAGCATGACCGCATTATTTTTCAATTCCCACTTTATTGGTACAGTTCTCCTCCTTTACTCAAAAAGTGGCAAGATGAAGTACTGACAGAAAATTTTGCTTACGGGAAAAACGGCCATCACTTGCAAGATAAAGAATTTGGCTTAGTTTTGACAATAGGCGCTTCAAAAAATGAATACCAAGCTGGCGGAAAAGAGCATTTCAGTATCACTGAATTAACCAAGCCTTTTCAAGCAATGGCACTTAAAACGGGGATGGTTTATCTTAAACCTTTATCTATCCACCAATTTTCTTATTTGACAGAAGAACAAAAAATGGAACTCTTAATAGAGTATCAACTTCTGTTAACACATGAAAAAGACACTAGTTTAGCCAGCCGTGAAAATTGGTTTTTAAACCAATTAGAACAGACCGATTTAACGACCTTGGCTGAAGAAGATAGCTTTAAACTACAACATGTTATGGAAATTATCGAAGAGAATCGTGAAACGATGGATGATTTAAAATTATCGTTGGAAGAAATGGAATAGGAGCATGACAATGGATAAAGAAGAATGGGTATTGTCGGAACTTGAATCAATGGTTGCCAACAGCCAAGATTATAAACAAAAAGCTCTGCTAAAAGCGACTATTCGTCTCATTAAAGAACAATACAAACGCATTAGTCAAATGGAAGGCGAATTGGACGGGAAATTATGGAGTCCAAGCAATTGGAGTAATTGAATGAACTTTAGCTTCGGAGATTCTTGATGGATTCAAACTATCTTTTATTTACTATGTGAATGCTAAGAAAGCGCGCTTCCTTTTTTGGAAGCGCGCTTTCTTTGACTTGTTTATATATGATGGTTATCTATCTGATTATAATATTTTCTCCAGACATTTGTATAAAGTTATGATTGATCAGGTTGACTCTTATAAAAGACAGGTTGTGAGATAGGAATCAGTTGTCTTAACTTATTCTGCTCCAAAAATTACGTATTATAGTTATTTTACTTAGCAACATCGAGAATGTCAGAATCACGATCCTTTGCAGATTTCATGAGTGATATAATAAAGTATAGAAGTAGCTAAGGAGAATAAGAAGGAGTGGGAATATGTATTCAGCTTTATCATCAGAAATCGCTCAAAACATTGTGAATCGCACGATGCAAATACTTCCATATAACGTAAACGTTATGGACAAAGAAGGCAAAATCATAGGATCAGGAGATCAGAAAAGAATATCAATGAGACATGAGGTAGCAATTGAAGTTATACATAAAAAACAATCGATAGAGATAAAATCAGAAGATGCTCTTTTGTGGGGCGGTGTAAAAGAAGGAATCAATTTGCCCATTATAATAAGTGATGAAATTGTAGGTGTAGTGGGCATTACAGGGGAAGTAGGGAAAATTAGAGGTTATGGCGAACTAGTGAAAATGTCAGCAGAAATGATCATTGAACAATCGATTCTTGAGAAAGAACTCCAGCTTGATGAACGAATCAATCGTGAGGTTATTTCCCAATTAATAACCAAAGAACATAAGCATGATACCTTGTTTTATAAAAAAATCAAAATATTACGTTTAAATCTATATGAGCCAAGGGTCGCAATTGTGATTAAAGGGAATACCGATGAACTGAAACTACTAAATCGTTTAACAGCTGTACTTGAAGAATTAATTGAAGAGAATGATTTGTATACCACGCTTTTCACAGGAGAAATAGTAATTTTGAAAAAAATCAATGAAATCAATGGAATATGGAATAGAAAACAAACGTTGCAAGTTTTGAAAATTTGGTTAACGAAGTTAGACAAATTAGAAATGAAAGTATCCGTTTCTATGGGCGGTTTTTATAACCACCATACTGAATGGTGGAAATCATATGAAGAAGCAAGAGATGCTCTGTTTATTGGAGAAAAACTACAAATCAAACAAAGGATTTTTCAGTTTCAAGAAGTTTCTTTATATGTATTATTATCAAAGATGCTTCCCGTTATAAAAGAAAATCCTATTTTCAAGTGTTATGAGGATTTGATATTAAAGGATAGGACTCTAGAATTACAAAATACCTTAAGTTCCTATATAAAAAATAATGGAAATAGTAGTCAAACAGCTGATGAATTGTATGTTCATCGCAATACTATTCAATACCGGGTGAATAAAATCTATCAAATTACAGGAAAAAACCCTTATGTTTACTCGGATTTATTTGAATTACATTTATCATTGATTGCTGATAAATTAGATAAGTAGCAGATTGCACAATAACCTTTGTTGAAAACGTTTTATTTTTGTTTGTTTAGCCAATGCTTTTAAAAAGTAAAACGATTACAATTCGTGTAATAAGCTTTTAGGAGGAAATGTAAATGGATGTGCAAGTAAGTGCTTTAGGAGCAGTAATAGGCTTAGTATTGGCTATTTTTTTAATTTTCAAAAAAATCCCCCCTGTTTATGCATTGTTTAGCGGAGCTTTGATTGGGGGATTATTAGGTGGTGCTTCTTTAACAGAAACTGTTAGCTTGATGAATGAAGGAGCGCAAGGAATCGTTACTGCAGTTCTACGGATATTGTCTGCGGGTGTGCTAGCAGGCATACTAATAGAATCAGGCGCAGCTTCATCTATTGCTCAAACAATCATAAAAAAATTAGGCCATTCAAAAGCTTTGTTTGCCTTAGCGCTAGCAACCATGCTGCTTACGGCAGTGGGTGTTTTTATTGATATAGCAGTCATTACTGTTGCTCCTATTGCAATGGCAATAGCATTTAAAACAAATATGTCAAGAACTGCTATTTTGTTAGCGATGATCGGTGGAGGCAAAGCCGGTAACATTATTTCGCCAAATCCAAATACAATAGCAGTCTCTGAGGCTTTTAATGTCCCTTTAACTAATGTTATGTTAGCTGGAGTCATTCCAGCTATTTTCGCAGTATTTGCCACATACTTTATTGCGAAACGCTTAATGTTGAAAGGAAGTCCTATTTCTGAAACAGAATTATCTGAAGAAGAACATTCTGTACCTTCATTTGGAAAAGCAATTGTAGCTCCTTTAGTAGCGATCATTTTATTATCATTAAGGCCAATTGCTGGAATCGCAGTTGACCCAATGATTGCATTACCTTTGGGAGGAATAGTCGGAATAATTGTTATGGGAAAATTTTCATCAGTGACCGCTTATACTATTTCGGGATTAAATAAAATGTCTGGAGTAGCTGTACTGTTGTTAGGAACTGGAACATTGGCTGGGATAATTAGTAATTCGACGCTAGGAGATGTTTTGGTAAGTGGAATTCAAACAATGGGTTTGCCTGCCTACATGTTAGCTCCCATTTCGGGAATATTTATGTCAGCTGCCACAGCCTCTACTACCTCAGGAGCTGCGGTAGCAAGTAGTGTCTTTAGTCAAACATTGTTAAAAGCTGGTATTAGTAATATCGGAGGAGCGGCCATGGTTCATGCAGGAGCTACTGTATTGGATCATTTGCCACATGGAAGTTTTTTCCATGCAACTGCAGGAAGTGTTACGATGGACTTTAGAGAAAGATTAAAATTAATTCCCTATGAATCTCTTATAGGGCTGATTATCACTGTGGTTTCTACACTTATCTTTGGGGTATTCAACTTGTTTAGTTAACAAATAAAAAAAGAACATTAATACTTAAAATACAGTATTCTATTTTAACCAAAATTTATTTGGAGAAAGATAAAGGAGGGAGTGTGTCCAAATGAAAATTATTATCGCACCAGATTCATTTAAAGAAAGTTTAACTGCATTAGAAGCAGCAAATGCTATTGAGGAAGGCTTTAAGCAAGTTTTTCCAGATGCAGAATATGTAAAAGTCCCGATGGCTGATGGTGGAGAAGGAACAGTTCAATCTTTAGTAGATGCAACAAAAGGAAAGATAGAAACACTCACTGTTCATGGACCACTAGGCGAACCAGCAGAAGCTTTTTATGGGATTTCAGGAGATGGGAAAGTAGCCATTATTGAGATGGCAGCAGCTTCAGGACTGCACTTAGTGGATCCTTTAGAGCGCAATCCTTTAGTGACATCTACGTGGGGAACCGGCGAATTGATTCAAGCTGCTTTAAGCAAAGGAGTTGAAGAAATTTTGATTGGGATCGGAGGCAGTGCAACCAATGATGGAGGCGCTGGAATGATTCAATGCTTAGGCGGCAAACTATTGGACAAAGAGGGGCAGCAAATCGTCCTTGGCGGAATCGGCTTAGCTGATTTAGTTTCCATCGACCTTTCCGAATTAAACCCCAAATTAAAAGAAGTCGAAATCAAAGTAGCTTGTGATGTGGATAATCCCTTGACCGGACCTAAAGGTGCTTCTTATATTTATGGTTTTCAAAAAGGTGGAACAGCGGAACAAGTAGAACAATTGGATCAAAACTTAGCACATTTTGCTAGTGTGGTGCGTCAAGATTTGAAACAAGACATTGAATTTATTGCTGGAGCAGGAGCAGCTGGCGGATTAGGCGGTGCATTGTTGGCCGTTTTAGCAGCTAAGCTGCAAAATGGCGGCGTATTGGTTAGCGAATTAGTCGGTTTAGAAAATAAAATTTGTGAGGCTGATTTAGTGATTACGGGCGAAGGCGGAATCAATCACCAAACTATTTATGGGAAAACGCCCATTTGCGTAGCTAAAATTGCCCAAAAATATCAAATTCCTGTTATCGCAGTTGCTGGACGTTTATCAGGCAATTATCAAGCAGTTTATGAACATGGCATAACGGCAGTGTTCAGCATTCTTTCTGAAATCACTTCTTTGGAGACTGCTCTAGAAGTTGGATATAAAAATATAAGAAATACAGCAAAGAATATCGCTGCAGTCATTAAGATAGGACAGTAAGAAAGGATTCCCTCCTTCTAACAATATCTTTATCACGAGGAATAGCTTACGCTTAATTGAACTTGCTTATCTTATCAATAGAGATTTAAAAATGATA
Organism: Carnobacterium mobile DSM 4848; assembly: GCF_000744825.1. Classification (NCBI taxonomy): domain Bacteria; kingdom Bacillati; phylum Bacillota; class Bacilli; order Lactobacillales; family Carnobacteriaceae; genus Carnobacterium; species Carnobacterium mobile. The sequence goes on along the minus strand of NZ_JQMR01000001.1, from coordinate 1,663,786 downwards.
AGGCAGTTAAAAGAGATTTACTCGCCTTAATGATAATAATAAAAAAGATAGGAGACTACTATTTTTTCAAAATGGTTTCCTATCTTTCATAATGCGTCCAAGTAAACTAAATAATAATAGTCTTTATATTATTATCGACAGAATAAATAACTTGATGTCGATTTTTGGAATGGATTCTCTTTTATAGCTGATTTTGCTAACTTTAGAGAGTACCCATCGACATCCTCCAATGAAAAAACTCGTTTTCTTGCTCACACTGATGAATCACACCAGATATTCCAGAAGATTAAAGGTACTAGGTTTTTGTATAGCCTTCCATTCTTTTTTATTGACCATATCTGCTTCACTTTCTTCCTCTTTGCCTAAAACATAGACAGGTTCATTGGTTTTGTTGATCTATTTTAGTAAGTGATGAAATATTTTGTAAGCCTGTTAACTGAAAAAAATTCCTTCAATTTCTCTTTCTTATGTTAAGATAATAACAAAGAGAAGTTTTGTAAACGGTTTACAAAAAGTGAATTCATTTATATAAGAGGAGGAAGAAAAGTGGAAGATTACATAAGAGAAATTATTAATTTTACGGATATTTCACAGTTTAAACCGTTAAATGAAATTGTATTTGATGGTATTAGAAAAGCTATTATTACTGGACGTATCCCTGTAGGTCAAAGAATAAAAGAAAAAGAATTTGCAGAGCGTATGAATATCAGTCGTACACCTATTCGTGAAGCTTTACACCGGCTGGAAAAAGAAGGTTTAGTTGAATACATTCCTAAATTTGGAACAATTGTTAAAAGAATAACTATTGAAGATGCAAAAGAAATCTATCAAATTCGTCAAGCTTTAGATGTAGTTGCCACCATCAATGCAATGACTAGAATGACCAAAGAACAATTTGATGAATTAAAACAATTATTAGTGAAGACGGAAGAAGTAAATAAAAAAAACCAAGATGTTGAGGAAGTCATTCGGTTATTTTCTATTTTTAATGAAAAAATTTATCAGTTTAGCGATATGCCACGTCTTACTTCAATTGTTACTAAGTTGCGGGAGTACTTGATGCGGTTTAGAGATATCTCACTTACAGAAGAAGGAAGAAGAAAAAAAGCATTAAATGAACATTGGATGATTTATCGTGGTATGTATAATAAAGATGAGGAGCAAATAAAATTGATTATCAATGAACACTTAAGTTATTCAGAAAAATTTATTTTAGCAGAAATGGAAAAACAACAAAATGGAAAATAGAAAAGAAAAAGCACAAAAGTGGGCTAGACAACTAGCGATCTATGCTCAGCAAGCTGTTCTGTACGAAGCCGTCTTGTTTCCAAAACCTGGATTGGTTGATGCCCAAAATAGCGGTTCTCATGAGGACATGAACATTTACACTTTCTTAAATAGTTCAACAGGCTTAATGGAGGGATTTTATGAATTTGCTTTAATGGGAATAAATTGGAAAGGAGAGGCAAAAAAACTTTTTCAAGCCATTCGACCAATAGGAATAGATGCGGAAAAAGCTATGTTCAAAGAGACAAAAGGGATCAATACACATAAAGGTATTATTTTTTCATTAGGTATTTTTCTGGCAGCAGCTGGAAAAATTCTTCAACCTCAGCTCACAAAAGAAAAAAGCTTTCCAATCATTGAAACAGAAGAAAGAGAAGCAATTTTTTTGTATATCAAAGAAATGACATCTGGATTGGTTTCCAATGACTTTAAAAATCTTCATTTAAAAGAACAGTTAACGCACGGAGAAAAACTCTATTTAGAATACGGATTTACAGGAATTAGAGGAGAAGCTGAAGCGGGATACCCTATTCTTCAACAGAAAATTTTACCAATGATAGAAAAACAAGATAAGAACCAAGCCTTTCATTTGCAGCTATTAGAAATTTTATTTTATTTGATGACATTTGTTGAAGATTCAAATCTTGTACATCGTGGCGGCATAGATGCTTTATTGTTTGTTCAAGAGGAAGCGAAGAAACTATTACAAGAGGAGCAGCGATTTACGTCAACAACGCTTTTTAAAATTGAACAGCTAAACCAATTGTTTATGAAAAAGAATTTAAGCCCAGGTGGCAGTGCAGATTTATTGATCATCGTCATTTTTTTAGGGAAATTAGAAAATATTTTTTAGAAAGCGAAAAAAGACCAACATCATAGTTGTTCTTTTTTTGTTTTTAAGCTGTTCTTTTTGTTTTTTTGCTGTCTTTTTCCTGCCTCCAAAAAGTGTAAGCGTATAATTTAAGACACAAGGACTTTAATCTAAGAATGCAAAGTGAATCAGTAAAGAAGGGGAAAAATGGACTTTCAAATAAAACGCTTATGGGTAAAGAAAAGTAAAACAGACCATCAGAAATGGGAAAAATTGCTTCATCAAGCAGGAATACAGACAGAAGAAAATGTTGACTATACAGTTGGTCTTTTTGATGGAGAAAAATTAATTGGAACAGGTTCTATTGCAGATAATGTCTTGAAATGTTTTGCAGTTTGTAAAGACTACACAGGAGGCGGAGCGATTAACCAGCTGGTTTCTCATTTAATGAATAAGGTTTTTGAAGATGGAGAAACTGCGTGCTATGTCTACACGAAACCAGCTTCAAAAGCGGCTTTTCAACACTTGGGGTTTAAAGAAATCTCGCGTGTAGAAGAGGAATTGGTCTTTATGGAAAAAGCAGCTTTTGGTTTTGAATCGTATCTTCAAGCTTTGTCGCAGGAAGCCGTAGAAGGTGAACGCATAGCTGGTATTGTCATGAATGCAAATCCTTTTACCAAAGGTCATCAGTATCTGGTTGAAACTGCAGCTAAGGAAAACGATTGGGTTCATTTGTTTGTTCTTTCCGAGGATGCATCTGTTTTTCCAGCAGCAGATCGAAAAAAACTTGTTAAAGAAGGTGGAAAGTATTTAAAGAATATTTCTATCCATGATACGAAAAGTTATTTGGTATCATCTGCTACTTTTCCTTCTTACTTTTTAAAAGAAAATAGTGATGTTACACGGATTCAAGCAAAATTAGATGCAACTATTTTTAGAGAGGCAATCGCGCCAACATTAAACATTCGTTTTCGTTACGTAGGAGAAGAACCTTATTCTGAAGCAACAAATATCTATAACGAAGCTATGGCTGAAGTGTTTGATGACACCATTCAATTAATTATTCTTCCGCGTAAAGCAACATCCGAGGAAGTGATCAGCGCTTCACGCGTTCGGACTTTATTCGCAGAAAATAAGCTGAATGAGTTAAAGGCGCTCGTTCCTCAAACAACTTTTGATTACTTAAATTCTCAAAAGGGAAAAGAAGTACAACTAAAATTGAAAAATAAGGAGTGATAAGAATTGGATAAATTTATGATAAAAAAACAAGCTATCGCGGGCACAGTAGAGTCTTCTGATATACAGATTATTATTGACCAAAATCCAAACAAAGGGATTGAGGTTGAATTAAACAGTTCAGTCGCAAAACAATACGGCAGAAGAATACGCGAAGTGATTGAAGAAACATTAAAAAACCTAGGAATCCAAGATGCTAAATTAGTTGTTGAAGATAAAGGCGCCCTTGACTGTACGATTAAAGCCAGAACAATTGCAGTTGTTCACCGTGCAGCTGAAACGACAAAATCGATTGACTGGGAGGCGATTGAAGAATGGAACGTTTAAGAAGAACGATGATGTTTGTACCGGCAAGTAATGCTGGAATGTTAAGAGACGCTAATATTTATGGGGCAGATTCAATCATGTTTGATCTGGAAGACTCGATCTCTTTGAAAGAGAAAGATACTTCTCGTTTTCTTGTTTATCAGGCTGTAAAAACGATTGATTATGGCAAGACAGAAACGGTCGTTCGCATCAATGGATTAGATGCAGGCGGACATGATGATATACAAGCTATGGTGCGCGCAGGTATTGATGTGATCCGCTTGCCTAAGACAGAAACGGCACAAGATATTCTTGATGTCGAAGCGGTGATCGAAGAAGTAGAAAAACAATCCGGCAGGGAAATAGGATCAACTAAAATGATGGCAGCAATCGAAAGTGCAGAAGGTGTATTGAACGCTGTAGAAATCGCTAAAGCAAGTGACCGATTGATCGGAATCGCTTTAGGCGCAGAAGATTATGTTACCAATATGCATACGAAAAGATCACCAGAAGGGCAAGAATTACTTTTTGCTAGAAGCATGATTTTACACTCAGCCCGTAATGCAGGAATTGCAGCGCTAGATACCGTTTATTCAGATGTAAACAACGAAGAAGGTTTACAACATGAAGTTGAAACGATTAAACAATTAGGTTTTGATGGGAAATCGGTAATCAATCCTCGTCAAATCCCAATCGTTAACCGCATTTTTGCCCCAACTGAAGATGAGATTGAAGATGCCATGAATGTGATCCATGCCATCGAAGAGGCAGAAGAAAAAGGCTCAGGTGTTATTGCATTGAATGGAAAAATGATTGATAAGCCAATCGTTGAACGTGCAGAACGCGTTTTGAGTTTGGCAGAAGCAGCTGGATTGATTAAGAAAGGAGCTCAAGCATAATGGCAGAAAACGAAATTGGAAGAATGATTCCAGAAACACTTATCAATGAACGCTATGGTACATTTTCAGGTGCAGCCGTTAAAGAAGACCCTTATCAACGAGCATCAGCTGAAGTTACGCCCGTTTCTCCAGGAAGCAGTAAATTATTAGGGTCTATTCGAGAAGCAATTGAAAAAACGGGGTTGAAAGATGGTATGACGATCTCGTTTCATCATCATTTTCGTGAAGGAGACGCTGTAATCAACTTAGTGATGGATGAAATTGCAAAAATGGGTATCAAAGATTTATCTATTGCGCCAAGTTCCATTGCAAATGTGCACGCGCCTTTGATTGATCATATTAAAAATGGTGTCGTTACCCATATTACTTCCAGCGGGTTGCGAGATAACTTGGGAGCAGCTATTTCTAGAGGATTGATGGATGAGCCCGTAGTAATTCGTTCTCATGGAGGCCGTGCAAGAGCCATCGAAGCAGGGGATATTCATATTGATGTAGCTTTTTTAGGCGCACCTAGTTCAGATGACTACGGAAATGTAAATGGATCTCACGGGAAAGCAACATGCGGGTCATTAGGCTACGCTCAAGTTGATGCAAAATACGCTGACAAAGTGGTTGTCATTACTGATAACCTAGTTCCTTATCCCAATACACCGATCAGTATACCGCAAACACAAGTCGATTATGTGCTTGAAATTGATTCAATCGGAGATCCTGACGGTATTGCTAAAGGCGCAACGCGTGTTACAAAAAATCCAAAAGACTTGTTGATCGCTCAAAATGCAAATAAGGTCATCACAAATTCTCCTTATTTCAAAAATGGATTTTCTTTCCAGACGGGTACAGGTGGTGCTGCTTTAGCTGTTGCACGTTATCTGCGTCAAGACATGTTGGAAAAAGATATCAAGGCCAGCTTTGCATTAGGCGGGATTACCCAGCAAATGGTTGAAATGCTGAATGAAGGCTTAGTAGAAAAAATTATTGATGTTCAGTCATTTGATAAAGGATCAGCGCTATCGATCAAAGAAAATGAACACCATTATGAAATTTCCGCTGATTTCTATGCCTCAGCCGGAACTAAAGGACCAGCAGTTAATAAACTGGATATCGTTATTCTCTCTGCACTAGAAATTGATACGGACTTCAACGTGAATGTTCTAACAGGTTCAGATGGCGTGATTCGTGGTGCATCTGGCGGCCATAGCGATACAGCAGCGGCTTCTAAGATGAGCATCATCGTCACTCCGCTTATTCGCGGACGTATCCCTTCTGTAGTAGACAAAGTGAATACGGTTGTCACACCGGGAGAAAGCGTCGATGTAGTGGTAACAGAAGTTGGTATTTGTATCAACCCATTAAGAAAAGATTTAATGGATGTATTTAAAGATATCCCTGTTCCGCAATTTACGATCGAAGAATTAAAAGAAAAAGCTTATGCTGTTGTGGGAACACCAGATCCAATTGAATACGAAGACAAAGTGGTTGCTGTTGTCGAATACCGAGACGGCAGTGTCATTGACGTTGTCCGGAAGGTAAACGAATAATAATAAAACTTATTACGAAAACAAAAAAGTGATAAAACTATGAAAAATAAATTTTCAAAAAGGAGAAAGAAGATGGCAGCAAAAGCGGAAAAAATGACAGCGGGGGCAACAACCGAAAGGAAAAGATACTTTGGACTATCTATGCCGATATTAATCGGTATGTGCCTAGTCGTATTGGCAGCAGCTTATACGGGAGCATTATCTGCAGATTTACCCGGCACTTTTGCATTAATGTTTGTACTAGGTATTATTTTTAATGAGGTCGGCAACCGAATTCCAATTTGGAATGAGTATATTGGCGGAGGAATTGTCTTAGCTTATCTTGGAACAGCCGCCCTTGTTTATTACAACTTAATCCCTCAACAGTATGTTGAATCAATCGGTACGGTTACGGGTGATATGGACTTCTTGACCTTTTTCATTGCGATGTTGATCACTGGTTCAATTCTTGGGCTTAACCGGCAATTATTGGTGAAATCTATTGTTCGTTATTTACCAGCTATTCTTGGTGGTGTGGCTGGAGCCGCTCTTTTGGGCATTCTTGGTGGTTTGATTGTAGGTGTTTCTCCAGCAGATGCTGTTATTAGTTATGTTCTTCCTGTTATGGGGGGCGGAAATGGAGCTGGTGCCATACCTTTAAGTCAAATGTATGAAAAAGTCACTGGGAATCCTTCTACTGATTACTATACTTTTGCGATTGCTATTTTAACTATCGCCAATATTTTTGCCATTATTATAGGCGGAATTTTAAACAGAATAGGAAACTCTAAAAAAGGTCTAACGGGTAACAAATCTAACCTAATGAGAAATGCAGCTGAAATTGAAGAAAAAGAAGAAAAAGTAAAGCTAACGATGAAAGATTATGGCGGAGCGATGGCACTTGGGCTTTCTTTTTATGCTTTAGGCAGATTATTTGGTGAATATTTATTACCAACAATCGGCGGTGTAGCGATTCATTCATTTGCATATATGATCATTTTTGTTGCTTTGACAAACGCACTAGGATTGATTCCTAATGACATTCGTCAAGCCAGCCAAGGTATGCAAACCTTCTTTACGAAGACAATGGTTATCGTCATTATGGTCGGAGTTGGAGTGGACACTGATTTGGGAGAATTATTTTCAGCGATTACCTTTGGAAATGTTTTGATGGCACTGCTTGTTGTTATCGGCGCAACTTTGGGTTCTGCTATTGTCGGCTGGTTAGTTGGATTCTACCCTATTGATTCTGCTGTAACAGCTGGTTTGTGTATGGCAAACAGAGGCGGATCAGGCGACATTGCTGTGCTTGGAGCTGCAGATAGAATGGGACTGATTTCTTACGCACAACTCTCTTCAAGACTTGGAGGAGGAATAGTTTTAATTATTGGAAGTTTAATATTCGGTCTATTCTTGTAAAAATTATTATAAATTAAGAGAATACTGTTTTTCTTATTCTCTTAATTTATAAATAAAAATATACTAATTGGAACAATATAAGTAAGACAAAGTAAATAACTCCAGATAAGGTTTTTGTATGATGAGACAAAGCTCTAGTTTTGAAACTCTGAAAAAACTTATTTGACGGATATGATGCTGAGATTTATAATCCCGGCTCTTTGTCTTTTATTGGAAGGAACAGCATAAAGATTGGATGTGAAGACTTTGGATAAAAGAAAAAAAATCGGGTTTACAGAGACTGTGTTAAGAGATGCTCATCAAAGTTTGATGGCTACACGTTTAACAACGGAAGAGATGTTGCCGATTTTGGAGAAAATGGATGCCGCTGGTTATCATGCATTGGAATGTTGGGGAGGAGCCACATTTGATACATCGATCCGTTTTTTAAATGAAGACCCTTGGGATCGATTGAGAGAAATAAAAAAGAGAGTAAAGAATACGAAACTTCAAATGCTTTTACGTGGGCAAAATCTTTTAGGCTATCGTCATTATGCAGATGATATCGTTGACAAATTTATTGAGAAAGCAATTGAAAACGGCATTGATATTATTCGCGTTTTTGATGCTTTAAATGATACTCGGAATATGGAGGCCTGTGTAAAAGCCGTCAAAAAATATGGCGGACATGCACAACTAGCTATTTGTTATACGATCAGCCCGGTTCATACGATTCAATACTATAAAGAACTGACTAAAAAATTAGACGAATTAGGAGCAGACTCGATTTGTATCAAAGATATGGCGGGTATCTTAACACCCGCTGTAGTGAAAGAGTTGGTCCCTGCCTTGAAGGAAATTACTTCTTTGCCGATAGAAGTGCATACTCATGCAACAAGCGGTATATCGGAAATGACTTATTTAACTGCTGTTCAAGTGGGAGCGGACCTAATTGACACAGCTATTTCACCTTTTTCAGGCGGAACAAGTCAGCCGGCTACGGAATCTTTAAGTATTGCTTTAACGGAGCTTGGTTATGATACACATCTGAAAGAAGAGTTACTAGAAGAAATTGCAGACTACTTCAAGCCCATCAAAGATCACTATTTAAAAGAAACTATTTTAGATCCTAAAATGATGACGGTTGATCCAAAAGCTTTGATTTATCAGGTGCCAGGAGGTATGCTGTCTAATCTGTATTCACAGTTGAAGCAAGCTAAAGCTGAAGAACGATATGAAGAAGTACTGAGAGAAGTGCCAAAAGTGCGGGAAGATTTAGGATTTCCGCCGCTAGTTACCCCTATGAGCCAAATGGTCGGCACACAAGCTGTGTTTAATGTTTTATCTGGGGAAAGATATAAAATGATTCCAAATGAAATCAAGGATTATGTGCGTGGATCATACGGAACGCCCCCATCACCGATCAGTGAAACGATCAAGCAAAAAATTATTGGGGACGAAGAGGTTCTAACAGGCAGACCGGCGGATTTACTGGAACCAGAATTTGAAAAACAAAAAGATGAGGTAAGCAAGGTAGCTAAGACGGATGAAGATGTTTTAATTTATGCAATGTTTCCACAATTAGGCGAACAATTTTTAGAAAAAAAATACCATCCTAAATCAGCACCAACCCAAGAAACGATTCGAATCAACGCTATCATATAAGGAGGAGCAGGATGACAGATATTAGTTTATTAAAGGGAATAACTATTTCAATTACATCTATTGTAATGGTCTTTCTTGTACTTCTAGGACTGCTGCTGATTTTAACTTCATTTAAATACATTTTTAAAGAAAAAACAGAAAAGCCGATAAAAATAGAGAATGCACCAGTTCAAATGCAAAAAGATCCTTTAGAAGAAGATGAAGAAACAAAAACGGTTGCAGCTTTGACCGCTTTGATTTTAGCCAATGAAGACCAGCAAGATAAACACTATCAAGTAACCTCGATAAAACGTGTAAAATAAAGGAGTCTAATAGAATGAAAGCTTATGAAATCACCGTAAATGACAAAGTTTATCAAGTCTCAGTAGAAGAAATAGATGCAGCCAGCTTTAAATCCAACCAACAACAATCTCCTGCAGCTGCTCAGGACAAGTCAGCTAGTCAGCAAAAGCCTGCCGCTCCAACAGCTTCCAGCGGTACAATGGTTACAGCGCCTATGCCTGGAAACATTATCAGTGTAAATGTTCAAGCAGGCGAAGCGGTAAAAGCCGGACAAGTATTGTGCGTATTAGAAGCAATGAAAATGGAAAATGAAATCGTAGCTCCTGAAGATGGAACCGTCAGCGAAGTGACTGTTTCAAAAGGGGCATCCGTTGAAGCGGGAGACAGTTTAATCATACTATAATGTAATACAAGGAGTTAATACAATGATTGAAGCTATAAAAGATACATTGATAAATTCAGGATTTGCTGGCTTGTCTTATAAACACGTTATTATGATCGTTATTGCTTGCACTTTCTTATATTTAGCTATAAAAAAAGGATATGAGCCGTATTTATTGATTCCAATTGCTTTTGGCATGTTATTAGTTAATCTGCCGGTAGCAGGCTTGATGACTCCGCCTATTGATGGGAGCAACGGGGGATTATTGTACTATTTATACCAAGGAACAAATTTAGGCATTTATCCACCTTTAATTTTTCTTTGTTTAGGCGCAAGTACTGATTTTGGGCCATTAATTGCTAATCCAAAAACCTTGTTGCTTGGAGGAGCTGCGCAAATTGGGATTTTTATCGCTTTCTTTGGAGCATTAGCGCTAGGAATGACAGGTCCTGAGGCAGCTTCTGTCGGCATTATCGGAGGAGCAGACGGACCAACCGCTATTTTCTTGACTAGTCAATTGGCCCCTCATTTACTTTCTAGTATTGCTCTGGCAGCTTATTCTTATATGGCTCTTGTGCCCATCATTCAACCGCCGATTATGAAGTTGCTAACAACTAAAGAAGAACGAGAAATCAAAATGGAACAATTAAGACCAGTATCGCAAAAAGAAAAAATTCTTTTCCCTATCATCGTAACTATTTTTGTTATCTTATTATTACCGACAGCTGCGCCTTTGATCGGTATGTTAATGCTTGGAAATCTCATTAAAGAAAGCGGACAAGTACCTAAAATCACAGATACTCTGCAAAATTCTTTGATGTATATCATTACCATCTTCTTAGGAATCACTGTTGGAGCAAAAGCTGAAGCAGACGTCTTTCTATCAATTCAGACAGCTAAAATCATTATCTTGGGATTAGTTGCTTTTGCAGTCGGAACTGCGGGAGGCGTTTTAATGGGCAAGTTGATGTGTAAGTTGACAAATGGTAAAGTTAATCCGATGATTGGTGCAGCAGGTGTGTCAGCCGTGCCAATGTCAGCACGGGTTGTTCAAAAAGAAGGAGTAAAAGCAAATCCTTCAAACTTTTTATTGATGCATGCTATGGGACCGAATGTAGCAGGCGTGATTGGCTCAGCAGTAGCAGCAGGTGTTTTATTGCAATTCTTTAGTTGATAAAAACGAGTATGAAATAGGAGTAATGAAATGGATCTTTTTAGTTCAGGAAGACAAGTCACTTTAGAAGAAGTTTTAGAAGGTCGAGAAAAAAGAGTGGATTTTCAAAAAAAAATACTTGAACAATATTCAGGTTCCTTAGTTTCCTTCAATTGCAATATACCGGGACCAATCAAGAATAATGCAGCGATAAAAAAACTTTTTGATACTGGTAAAGTAAGTCTTGTCACTAAATTAAAAGAAAAAAAATTTGCCATTTTAACTTCAGAGGAATGGAATAGCATAACTGGACCAGAATTGTTTTTAGTCACTGATGCAACACCAAAGAAATTAAAACAAATATGTGTCCAAATTGAAGAAACTTCTTTAGGAAGATTGTTTGATATGGATGTTCTTTTTAAAGAAGAAACAGGTAGTTTGAGTTCTATCAGTCGTCAGAATCTAGGCTTACAAGTAAGAAAGTGCTTTGTTTGTAATGAGGACGCTAAAATCTGTGGACGCGACCGCAAACATTCTTTAGAAGAAATGTTTAGAGCTATCAATAACATTTTGGAACAGGAAGAAATGATAAGTTGATTTTTAGTGTTAATCTTATACACTCAGCACTAATGCAATGTAAAAAACTGCCGGTATTTAAGTTTAAAAGTTAGAAAGATACGAAGAAATAGTAAAGATTCTCTATTTACATTCTTTTAAAGTAAAGTTAGCTGGTAAACCCACTTCATCAAAAAAGTTGAAGTGGGTTTATTTCTTTTTTAAAAGATGATTTAGAAAACGTTTTTTTACGAAACTGTGCTATAGTAAATGAAAAGCTGAAAGATGATAAAGCTATTTTCCAAGTGGAGGGGTTTAGATGAGAGAAAAATTGATGGAAATGCTGGATGCACGCAAAGAAGAAATGATTGAAATTCGCAGATATTTACATGCACACCCAGAGTTGTCTTACCAAGAAGACGAAACAGCAGCTTACATAGCAGCATTTTATCAAGATAAAGAAGTGGATTTGACAACTCATGTAGGTGGAAATGGCATCATTGTCACGATCAAAGGCGATAAACCTGGAGAGACATTAGCTTTAAGAGCAGATTTTGACGCCTTGCCCATCGAAGAAGAAACGGGTTTGCCTTTTCAATCGAAAAATAAAGGTGTGATGCATGCATGCGGACATGACGCACATACGGCTTATTTGATGATACTGGCAGATTGTTTGATTGAATTAAAATCAGAAATTCCCGGAACCATAAAAATCATTCACCAACATGCTGAAGAAGCGCCACCAGGCGGGGCTAAATTTATTATGGAAACCGGGGCTTTAAAAGAGGTCGATCATATTATCGGCATTCACGTTTTTCCAGATCGTCCGGTTGGAGAAGTTGCTTATCGCAGCGGCGCAGCAATGGCAGGCGGCTCTCAATTTAAATTGGTTATTCAAGGTACAGGAGGGCATGCTTCAACACCACATAAGTCGAATGATGCGATTGTAGCAGGTTCTTACTTTGTGACTGCACTTCAAACTGTAATCAGTCGACGGTTAGACCCTTTTCAAGTGGGAACTGTAACGGTCGGTTCGTTTGATGGCAAAGGCGCATTTAACGTCATTAAAGATACCGTTACTATTGAAGGGGATATGCGGTATATGGAAGAAGCTACTTTTGAAGTGCTGAACCGTGAAGTAGCTCGTTTAGCAGCTGGGTTGCAAGAAATGTTTGCTGTAGAGACGACATTGACAGTCGAAGAAGGGTGTCCGCCAGTCTACAATGAACCTGAATTGACCAGTAGTGTGGTAGATTACTTAAAGAACGGTGTTGGCGATTATTTGATGGAAGTAGTTGAAGCTCCCATGCAAACAGGCAATGAAGACTTTGCTTATTATTCTCAACAAATACCCGGTTGTTTTTTCTTTGTCGGCAGTTGGCCAAATGGCGTAGAAAAACCGTACAATAACCATCACCCTAAATTCGATATCAGCGAAGAAGCGATTTTAATCGCGGCTAAAGCGGTAGGGGATGTAGTCTGCGGTTATTTTGCTTTAGACTGATATCTTAACGAACTAAAAAAGAAAAGAGGCTGCTTCAAATGGCACACTTTACCAAAACCATAACAGCAGATTACAATGAGATACTGAACATGTTGGACACCACTATTCGAAATTTTGGTGTAAGCGTTAAATTAGTAGCAGAAAATGCGGTGACAGTGGAAAAGGTTGAAGTAACAACAAGAGTGTATGAAAAATTATTTCTCCGCAGCAGCAGTTATGCTTCTATCAGCTTAACTGTAATTGGGAATCAAGAAGAGGTCATTATTTCAGCTATCGGTGCAGCGGGAGGTGAGGGCTTGCTCAATATTAGTTGGGGAGCTGAAAAAAACTTTGTCACTAGATTAGAAAAAGCACTGATAGATCAAGGGTTTTAACCAGTTGCAGAATGTAGGAAATAAAAAATAAACCGCTGCCTGTTTCAACTAGGCAGCGGTTTTAACTGTTTAAATAAATAATCCGGCTTTTTCCATATCTTGTCCGATAGACAATAGCCAATCTTCTTTGCCTTTAGGAGCAGTAAACTGCACGCCTAAAGGGAGTCCAGCTTCAGTTAAATGAACCGGCAAACTGATAGCCGGCTGACCGGTCAAGTTAGCTTGCTGTGTAAAAGGAGTGATGTCCAAGCTATCTGCAAACATATCCCAAACAATTTTTTGTTGATCGGCTGCGTTTAATTCGGTTACACGTTTCATCCGCTCGATCTGTTCGTCGGATTGCAATTTGGCATCAATACGCGGAGCCACATCTGCAGTAGTTGGAGTTAAATACAAGTCATAAGACTCATGGAAATAGGCCATAACTTCGGCAGCGGTATCCCATTTGGCTAAGCTGTTAGAATAGTCAGCAGCTGAAATTGATTTACCGGCATTGTATAAAGTCCAAGTTATTAATTCCATATCGGCCATCGTCAACGGTCTTTGCATGGCTTTTTCCAAATTAGCCATCATAGCCGCGGTTTCTCCTGCATTCATCGTATAATAACTGCGCATCAAATCGACTCCGTCAATTTCAGGAGTCTGTTCAACTACATCATGTCCTTGTTGGCGCAGCCATTCTACAGTATTGTACACGGCCTTTTTAGCTTCTTCACTGACCGGACCGTGAACTGGTGAAACAACAGAATAAGCTACACGGAATTTTTTTGGTGCAGGTTGGTGTAAAGCGTTCAAATAACCTGTTCCAAAAAGCGGTGTTTGAAAAGCAGCCATTTGTTGTACGGTTTGTAAAGCATCCATCATGGCGGCCGTATCACGCATGGTTTTTGTTAAGACAAAGCTAACCGAAGCCCCTTGCCAGCCGCGCCCGAATCCTGGACCAATGGGAGTTCTACCGCGTGTGGGTTTCAAGCCGACTAGCCCAGTGAAAGAAGCAGGGATGCGGATTGAACCGCCGCCATCGCTGGCTCCAGCAATTTGAACCATTTCGGAAACCACACTGGCGGCAGCACCGCCGCTTGAGCCGCCCGGAGAATAAGCTGAATGCCATGGATTGCGAGCTGGTCCATAAAGGACTGGATCGGTAATGTTTTTAAACGCAAATTCAGGTGTATTTGTTTGGCCGATGACGATAAAACCAGCTTTTTCCAGTGCTTCCACAAAGTAACTGGTTTGTTTGGCGTAGTTGTTTTTTAACAAGCGCGATCCAGATGTACTGGGTTCGCCTGCCATATCTTGTCCCAATCCTTTAATTAAAATTGGTAAGCCGCCAAATAGGGTGTCGGAAAAGTCTCTTTCTCGAGCTTCTTGCAAAGCTTTTTCTTTCCGAGTATGAATGACCGCATTCCATTGCGGGTTTTCAGATTCAATTTTTTGAAAAGCAGCTGTTACTAATTCAAAAGGAGTTACCTTTTTCTGGTGGAGATCTTTAGCGGCAGCTAAGCCGTCTTTTTGTCGATCGATTTTCATATTAAAAACCTCATTTCTAACTAATCATTGCTTTTAGTGTAGCATTAGATTTCTAAAAAGTGGGCGTTAGCAAAGAAGAAAATGAAAAAGCCAAATTTTTCAATAAGATTATACAAAGAGAAGTCTGGTTTAGTACAACTTTGTTTTTTTAAAAGGTAGGGCATGATAAGTTTTCTGCATTCAATGTCTAGCGAAACAAGCCTGCCTCTTGGAAATTAGATAAATAAAGGGCCTAAAGTCTCGCTATGCGAGCTTTATACTAGTCGACGTAACCAGCTAAAGCTGGAAGTCTCCTAGCAATTGCGCTCTACGATGCTCTTTTGCCATGGCTCTTGCCATTTTAATGGCTTAGAGACATGGGGTACACTTGAGCTTTGCTCACAGTGCTGCTTTCCTAAATTTCTTTCGAGTCAGGACGGCTTGTCCCGCTTTTCTTAATTAAGCGATACTGTAAAACATAATCATCCATTACATAACCGCCGCCGATATCAGCAACTTGTTCTTTTACTAATTCAAACCCAAACTTCTTATAAGCGGCAATAGTGTTTGTGTTGTATTTATTGACTGTCAAAACAAGTTGTTCTTTTTTATTTTTTGCAGCAATGTCTTTTAGCTGTTCAATCAATAAGCGCCCTGTACCTTGACCACGCTCAGTTTGTTTTAAATACAGTTTGCTAAGGAACAGCTGATCTGGCAATAGTTGGTAACTGATATAGCCGACAATTGTATGATTGGATTGAACTAAAAAATACTCTTTTCCTTGAGTTAATTCATTGAAAATAGCCGTTTCTGACTGCAGGTTAGCAAGCATATAAGCTACTTGCTGCTCACCTAAGATAGCAGTGTAGTGTTCCTCCCAAATTTCTTTGGCTAATTGTGCAACAGTCTGTGCTTCTTTTTGCGTCGTGACTTTTTTGAGTTGGATCATACGTGATTCCTCCTAAATAGTAAAAAAGGGCGGAAAACGTTCTTCCGGCCCTCTTTGGTGTCTCGCAGACCAAGCTTGTCCTGCTTTTATTGTTTTTATAGAATTAAACTAGTTTTACTAAGAAATATTTTTTCTTCCCTCGACGGATCAAAATAAACCGTTCATCAAAAGAATTTTGAGGAGTTACGATGGCATCAACGTTGGTTACTTTTTCGCCATTCATGGAAAGTGCGCCATTAGTAATATCTTCGCGGGCTTGACGTCTAGAAGGCTCAATACCGACAACATCTACTAGCCATTCCACAATGTTGCGTTCTTCTTTAGGTGCTTCGAAAGTCGGCATGTTTTTGAAGCCTTCTTCAATCTGATCAGCTGTCAAACTTTTTACATCACCAGAAAACAAAGCTGCAGTGATTTTTTCAGCATCGTTCAATGCTTGTTCACCATGGACAAATAATGTCATTTCACGGGCCAACGTTTTTTGTGCTTCCCGTTTATGCGGCTCAGTTGTTATTTTTTCAGCTAACGCTTCGATTTCATCTTTAGTTAAGAAGGTAAAGTACTTCAAGTATTTGACGACATCACGGTCATCTTGATTTAACCAGAATTGGTAAAATTCGTAAGGAGTAGTTTTTTCTGGGTCTAACCAAACAGCACCGCCAGCAGTTTTTCCGAATTTCGTTCCGTCAGCTTTTAACATTAATGGAATGGTTAAGCCATAAACTTCAGCTTCAGGGCCTTCTTGTTTGCGAATATATTCTAAACCAGCTGTAATGTTTCCCCATTGATCTGCGCCGCCGATTTGCAATTGAACATTTTCATGTTGGTACAAATGTAAGAAATCGATAGATTGTAAAATTTGGTACGTAAATTCAGTAAATGAAATACCCGTTTCTAAACGACTGGCAACAATGTCTTTAGCCAGCATGGTGTTGATGTTAAAACTTTTTCCGATATTGCGTAAGAAATCTAGTAAACTGATATCTTTCGTCCAATCCAAATTGTTGACCATACGAATCGATTTTTCATTTTTCCCTGCATCAAATAATTTTTCCATTTGACGGGTTAATTTATCGGCATTGTTTTGAACTTGTTCTCTTGTTTGCAACGTACGTTCTTCTGATTTTCCACTAGGGTCGCCGATGGAACCTGTTGCTCCGCCGATAACAATGACGGGACGGTGACCAGCTAACTGGAATCGTTTCAAAATCATAAAAGGGATCAAATGACCAATATGCATACTGTCGCCCGTTGGATCAACCCCGCAGTACAAAGCTATTTGTTTCTGTTCAATTAATTTTCTTAAACCTGTTTCGTCTGTTTGTTGGTTAATGGCATCGCGCCATTCTAATTCATCAAGAATATTCATTTTTTAAGCTCCTTTTTCTGTATTGTTAAAAACAAATAAAAAAGTCCCGATGAAAAGACAAAATCATCTTTTCATCGGGACGAAAAATTTCGTGTTACCACCCAATTTGCCAACAAATTTTACTGCAAAGTTGCTGACCGCTCATTTACTGTTATCGCCAGTAGGACGCTTGAGGTTAATCAAGTTACTCCAGAGTGTAATTCGCGAAAAAGGGTTGTGCTAGTTTCCATCACCCACTAGCTTTCTAGTGACAACATCCTTTTTGCTACTATGCTCATTCATCGTAAATAGTGCTATAAGTTTGTTTTTAGTATAGTCAACCAGCAGAGAATTGTCAATTGACAGATTTGCTTAATTTGCTGAGAAAAATCTAGAAAATAGCAAGGGTATTATTTATATACATTGAAGTTTTTCTATGGATTAAACAATTATATAGAGCTTTGTATCAGCGATGCAGTAAAGCAACTCAATTTAGATTTTCACAAAAACTAAAAATTCTTTAGTCTATATCGAACATTTTCGATAACTGCCGAAAAGCACAAATTTTTAAAATTCTCTCGATAAATTGATTTAAGTACCATAAAGCACAAGAAGTTTCATCATTTCGGTCCTTAAAAGGTATTTGTGTACCATATTGTTAATTTTATCAAAGTGATAAGGTCCATAATATGCTTTTACGTACCATATCGTTGCTATTTGATTCATCATATGGTCTTCAATCATTTTTATCCAATCCATACGGACGTTTTATACTGTACATCATTGAGCTGGCGTCCACCGTTTAGGTTGGCTGTCAGCTGGATAATTTATACCTGCTGGATAACTGATCATTTCAACCAGCATGCCCCAAGGAGCTCGACCATACACAAATTGGTTTCCAAAACCGCTCTCGGCAGCAGAAGAAAGTTTATTTGACTTAGACAGAAGCTTTCCACCTGACTGAGTGAACTGTTCAACAGCTTTTTGGATATCGTCTACATAAAAAGCCACATGTTGTAAGCCGTAATCGGAAGCAATTACCGGTTGTCGTTGCGAGACATTACCAAATTGAAACAATTCAATGTTTGCACTATTTCCGACAGCCAGCATTCGAATGCGCATTTCTGTTGTGCCAGGTTTGAGTCCGAGACTTTGTTCTACTTGTTGACCTGATTTTGGTTCATCAGCTGCTGCCAGATTATCATAAATAACTTCAGCAGCGAAAGCTTTTTGAAAAAAAAGAGTGGCTTGTTCAATGTCTGGAACAGTTACGCCAATGTGGTCTATTCCACGAGTTGATTTTTCCATGTAATTTCTCCTCTTAATTCATTTCCTGTTATCAGTATAAGCCGCTCATTTTTAAAAGTAGAATCATTTGCTTGCTGTCTTACGAAGCTTTAAGCCAAATATCGGCTATTTTTCTAATAAACTGATATACTAAAAGTAAGAAAGAAAACAAAAACGAAATGAAAAGGATGGTTAAACTTTATGAAATTGAGTGTACTAGATCAAGCACCGATTACTAGCGGGAATACAGCTGCGGAAGCTTTAAAAAAAGCAGAAGAGTTAGCTGTGCTAACAGATGAGTTGGGTTATAGTCGGATGTGGATGGCTGAACACCATGGAACAAATGGGTATGCCAGTTCAGCACCTGAAGTTACCGCTGCTCATTTAGCAGCAAAAACAAAGAATATCCGTATTGGAACAGGCGGCGTCATGATGATGCATTATTCGCCATTGAAGTTGGCAGAGGTGTTTAAAACGTTAAGTGCATTATCACCTGGCCGCATTGATTTTGGCGTAGGAAGGGCGCCAGGAGGAGATACCAACGCCATGTATGCTTTATCTGAAGGACGGCAACCGATGTTGGATAATATGTATGAAAAATTTGATACGGCTTTGAAGTTGATCAATGATGAAGTTCCAGAAGACCGCTTATACCGTAAAACGATTGCGACACCGGCACATATTGCTTTACCTGAAGCTTGGTTGCTAGGTTCGAGTGGAAGCAGTGCATTAAAAGCTGCCCGGATGGGTGTCGGCTATTCTTTTGCTCAGTTCTTTATGGGCGGTATGACGAAAGAAATTTTCGATGAATATAAAAAGAACTTTCAGCCTTCTGCCTTTATGGATAAGCCTGAAATTAATGTTGCTTATTTAGTGACAACAGCAGAAACAAAAGAAGAAGCAGAATTTGAAGCAGGTCCGCAAGATATTGCTCGTTTATGGTTGTCGCAAGGGCGAATGGGTCAGTTGATGACACCTGAAGAAGCTCAAAATTATCCTTTGACTGAAATTGATCGAATGACCATCAAAGAAAATCGGAAACTGCATTTAGTAGGAGAACCAAAAGAAATAGCTGCACGTTTAAATGAGGAACAAGCTCATTACGGTTTCGATGAAGCGATGATCTGCAGTATTCCGCATTCACAAGAAAAACGGTTAGATGTTTACCGGTTACTAGCAAAAGAACTTCTTTAAAAAGTGAAAAAGAAAAGAAGAGGGAATCGAGTATCTCATTCCCTCTTCTTTTTTTGTTGTAGTGTAGCATAGGGAGTATAAAAAATAAGAATAATTCAACCTTTTTCTAGCATGTCATTTTGTTTCGTAGTTGGTAAAGGAGAAAGCGTCCAGTAGAGACGGCCTAGCGAACAAACGGAGTAGAAAATACTCAAGAAGTGTCCGGTAGAGACGGCCTAGCAGACAAACGGAGCAGGAATCACTCAAGAAGTGTTCGGTAGAGACGTTCTAGCAGACAAACGGATCAGGAATCATTCAAGAAGTGTTCGGTAGAGACGGTCTAGCAGACAAACGGAGCAGGGATCATTCAAGAAGTGTTCGATAGAGATGGTCTAGCGAACAAAAGCTCTTATCAAAGGGATAATGAGCTTTTCAGGTTCTAGTCATCAAATAAATTTAAATCTAGTTGTTGAGGTCCTAATTGATCGAAAGTAAGATCGAGCATCTTTTGTAAATATTTAGCATTAGCAGCTGCATGTCCGCCGGAGTTGTTGTTGAAAATGACGGCTACTTCTTTAGAGTCTTTTTCCAACGCATGTATAATGGGTACAAAACTAGCCAGCTCAGCTTGACTGTAGTCATAAAAAGTCCGTTTTTCGCGCCAATCGGCTCCATTCGCATGCAGCCAGCCTTCGTAATTGCGTCCATGTAAACGAAATAAGGTTAAGTCTTTATTCGTAGCTGTTGCAATCATCGGGATGCTGTTTCCCGGTGTTTGCGGTTGATCAATGACGGCGTGAATAAACTGGTGTTGTTCTAAAAATGTTAATGTCAGCGGTTGGTTTTCTTCATTAAACCAGCTGGAATGACGAAATTCAACGGCTACCGGTAAATCACCCATCCATTGCCGTATTTTTCTTAAATACGTTAAGTTTTCTTCTGAATAATGGAAAAATGGCGGAAATTGGAATAAAAAAGCCTTTACCCTATATGAGCTGATCATCGGTTCAAATGCAGCAAGATAATGTTGGAACATGGCTTCTTCTGTAGGAAAGAAATCGAGCCACTCTTTGTGTTTTGTCATTGCTTGAAAAGCTTTAGGGATAAATTGAAAGGCATCAGGAGTTTTTTCTATCCAACTTAAAATATTTTTTGCTGGCGGAATAGCGTAAAAACTCGTGTCCAGCTCAACAAAAGGAAAATGAGTAGCGTAATTTTCTAATTTGCGTGATTTATGAGTGACTAATAGTTCGTGATCACTCCAACCGGTTAAGCCAATGGTAATCATTTATGGAAAACTCCTTTCTTAAAAAAGTTCCTGCTTTTATTGTACCGTATTTGAAGCAAAGAAAGAAAAAAAGAGCTCATTTAGTTAGAAAAACGAAGCAAATGTTTCACGGGAAACATTTACATTTGGTGGGTAAAAAAGTAGAATGTTCCTTATAAGCCAACAAGATTGGCTGTTGCTCAAGCTAATTTTAAAAATGTTTTTGTGAAATCAGTAGAGGAAAAGGGTTGTTGAGCAGAAAAAGAGAAAAAGATAATGCATCTAAAAAAACAACCTTTTATTTTTAAGCTGATTATGCAATAAAAGGACGATAACAGTAGAGAAATCTACAGGAAACACCTTATTCTGCTCTATTTCTATGGTATACTAATTTAGGATTGTTCTAAACAATTAGTTCAAAGACAAAAGATAAGCAGCAAGAAAAACAAACTAAAATAAGACAACTAATCACTGATAAAGTTGAGAATGAATTTAGGAGGCACTTATGGTGACTGAAAGAAATACTTTTTATATTACAACCCCCATTTACTATCCAAGTGGAAGATTACACATTGGAAATGCTTACTCTACGATAGCTTGCGATGTAATGGCTCGTTACAAAAGAATGCTTGATTTTGATGTTTTTTACCTTACTGGCAGCGATGAACATGGTCAGAAGATTGAAAATAAAGCAGCAGAATTAAATATCACTCCTCAAGAATATGTAGACCAAATGGCGCATGATATGCAAGAATTATGGAAGCTGTTGGAAATCAGCAATGACAAATTTATCCGGACGACTGATCCGGCCCATGAAAAAGTAGTGGCTGATATTTTTGAACGTTTCTTAGCTCAAGGAGATATTTATTTAGATGAATATGAAGGCTGGTATTCGGTTCCAGACGAAACATTCTATACAGAGACTCAATTAGAGGATGTAGAACGTGATGCAGATGGCAACGTTACTGGTGGTAAATCTCCTGATAGCGGGCATCCTGTAGAACTGGTCAAAGAAGAATCTTACTTTTTCAAGATGAGCAAATATGCAGATCGTTTATTAGCTTATTATGAAGAACATCCCGATTTTATTCAGCCAGAATCACGCAAAAACGAGATGATCAATAACTTTATTAAACCCGGTTTAGAAGACTTAGCCGTTTCACGGACAACTTTTTCTTGGGGAATCAAAGTACCAAGCAATCCAAAACATGTGATTTACGTTTGGATCGACGCTTTGGCTAATTACATTACAGCATTAGGCTATGGCACAGAAGATACGGCGTTATTTGATAAATTTTGGCCGGCAGACGTGCATATGGTAGGGAAAGAAATCGTGCGTTTCCATACGATTTACTGGCCAATTATGTTGATGGCGTTAGATCTGCCATTACCAAAGAAAATATTCGGCCATGGCTGGTTATTGATGAAAGACGGCAAAATGTCTAAATCAAAAGGAAATGTTGTTTACCCAGAAATGTTAGTGGAACGTTACGGTCTAGATTCTTTGCGTTATTACTTGATGCGGGAAGTTTCATTTGGCAGCGACGGTGTGTTTACTCCAGAAGATTTTGTCTCTCGGGTGAATTATGATTTAGCGAATGATTTAGGTAATTTATTAAATCGGACCATTGCCATGATCAATAAGTACTTCAAAGGAACGGTTCCAGCTTACACAGGCAATGTCACAGCTTTTGACGAGGTTCTGAAAAAGACAGCTGAAGAAGCGATTGCGGATTACCAAGTTGAAATGGAAAATATGCAATTCAGCAGTGCTTTAAGCGCAGTTTGGACATTGATTTCTAGAGCGAACAAGTATATTGATGAAACAGAACCGTGGAAATTGGCTAAAGATGAAGAGAAAAAAGTTGAATTGGCCAGTGTTATGGTTCATTTAGCAGAAAGCCTGCGCGTTTCTGCAATTTTACTTCAACCTTTCTTAACGCATGCGCCAAAAGCTATCTTCACACAATTAGGCGTAGAGGGTGAAGCAGCAAGAGATTGGGCAACTGTACAATTCGGCAGCTTCCCGGAACAGGCACAAGTTGTTCCAAAAGGTACTCCAATTTTCCCACGTTTGGATATGGAAGAAGAAGTCGCTTATATTAAAGATCAAATGGACAGCGGGGCCAATGAAGAAGAGGAAGAAATTCCAGCTGAATGGGATCCAACTGAAACAAAATTGGCATCAGTTAAAGAAAAACAAATTAAATATGAAGACTTCGATAAAGTTGAGTTAAAAGTAGCAGAAGTGCTGGATTGCGGAAAAGTTGAAGGGGCAGATAAATTATTGAAGTTCCGTCTGGATGCCGGAGATGAAGGACACCGTCAAATTCTTTCCGGAATTGCAGAATGGTATCCCGATCCTGCAGCTTTGATTGGCAAAAAAGTTGTGATCGTTGCTAACTTAAAACCACGTAAAATGCGTGGAGAAATTAGCCAAGGCATGATTTTGTCAGCTGAAAAAGACGGAAAACTCCAAATCATTGAAGCGCCAAAAGACGCACCAAATGGATCTGAAGTTGCGTAAGGAGCTAAATAAAATGAACACCCTGCTGAAGAATGTTTAGCAGGGTGTTCAACTAACAACTAAAGAAAGGATGAGAACCGTGTTATTTGATACGCATACTCATTTAAATGCAGAAGAATTTGATGCAGAAGTTCCTGAAACGGTTCAAAGAGCAAGAGAAAACGATGTTGCACGAATGGCCGTGGTGGGATTCGATACAGCGACGATTGAAAAAACATTGGCGTTGAGCAAAGAGTACGAAGATATCTACAGCATTATTGGCTGGCATCCGACTGAAAGTTATTTGTATACAGAAAGCATTGAGGAGCAATTGTATCATCAACTGCAATTGCCTAAGGTAGTGGCAATGGGAGAAATGGGACTCGATTACCATTGGGACACTTCGCCTAAATCGACTCAAAAAGATGTTTTTAGAAGACAACTGCAAATAGCGAAAGAATTAAAGTTGCCAGTCAGTATCCATATGCGTGATGCGATCGAAGATACGTATGCTCTTTTAAAAGAAGAACACGTGGAAGACATCGGCGGAATTATGCACAGTTTCAGCGGCGACACATTGTGGATGGAACGCTTTTTAGATTTAGGAATGCACATTTCGTTAAGTGGGGTCGTTACGTTTAAAAATGCACAAGAACCTAAAGAAGTAGCCAAAGCTGTTCCTTTCGATAAACTATTGATTGAGACAGATGCTCCTTATTTAGCGCCTGTACCATTCAGAGGCAAACGCAATGAGCCGGCTTATGTGAAATACGTCGCTGAAGAAATTGCAAAACTACGCGGCTATACTTACGCAGAAGTAGCGGAGCAAACAATGAAAAATGCCAATCGTTTATTTGGGTTAGATGAATGGAAAAAATAAAAGAAATCATTGTTGTTGAGGGGCGTGACGATACACGCCGGATCCATGAATCAGTTGAAGCCGATACGATCGAAACAAATGGTTCTGCTATTAATGCAGAAACGCTGCAGCTGATTGCAAAAGCCCAAGAGACCAGAGGCGTAATCGTCTTTACCGATCCGGATTTTCCTGGAGAAAAGATCCGAAAAACGATCTCACGGGCCGTTCCAGGAGTGAAACATGCTTTTTTGACTACCACTGAAGCCAAGCCAAAAGGGCAGGGCAGTCTAGGTATTGAACATGCTTCCCCTGAAGCCATTCGCAAAGCTTTAGCCAAAAGCTATACAGAAGTTTTGGAACAAGAAACAGTGATTACCCGTCAGTTACTGTTAGATGCGGGTTTGATTGTTGGGGATTTTGCACGGAAAAGACGCGAAAAACTAGGTGAACGGCTAAACATCGGGTATACGAACGGCAAGCAACTTCAAAAGAGATTGCAGATGTTTCAAATCTCGCCGGATGAAGTCATTCAAGCTATGCAACGGATTTTGGAGGAAGAAAATGACAAATCATAAAGATATCGCATCACCTATCAGAACGAAAGAAATTTTAAAGAAACACGGCTTTTCATTAAAGAAGAGTTTGGGTCAAAACTTCATTATTGATTCGAATATTTTAACAAAAATCGTTGAAACAGCTGGGTTGGATAAACAAACGAACGTTATCGAAGTAGGACCTGGAATTGGAGCATTGACAGAACATTTGGCAAGAGCCAGCAAAGAAGTCATCGCATTTGAGATCGATGACCGTCTATTGCCGGTTTTAGCAGACACGCTGAGTCCTTATGACAATGTAACGATTCTTCACAACGATGTGTTGCAAGTGAATTTACAAGAGGTCGTAGGAGAGAAACTAGATACTGAAGAACCTTTGATGGTGGTAGCTAACCTGCCCTATTATATTACCACACCTATTATTATGTACTTTTTGGAATCTGCTCTTCGAATTGATGCATTAGTGGTGATGATGCAAAAAGAAGTAGCTGAGCGGATCACGGCAGCTCCTGGCAGCAAAGCTTATGGTTCATTGTCTATTGCGGTTCAATACTATATGGATGCTGAAATTGCTTTTATTGTACCGAAAACCGTTTTTGTTCCACAACCGAATATTGATTCCGCTATTATCAAATTGACCCGCAGAGAAGCACCTAGCATTGAGGTAATCAACGAAGCGGTATTCTTTGAAGTTACGCGTGCTGCATTTGTTCAACGGCGAAAAACATTATGGAACAACTTGTTAGGAAAATACGGCAAAGAAGAAGCGACAAAAGAAAAATTGATTGAAGCATTAGAGTACGCTGGAATCGATCCAAAACGTCGGGGAGAAACATTAAGCCTGGCTGAATTTGGGAAATTAGCGGATGGAATTTGTCTGAAATTATTAAAATAACGTTAAGAAAAATTAAATCAAGCCAACAAGTCCTTTAGTGATAAGAGATTTGCTGGCTTTCTTTATTAGAGAATTATTAGTTGCTTACTAGGTTTCCATGTGATATACTTGTTTATTTTTTCTCAGTATGTTATACTTGACAATAGATGAGTGAGGTGAAATTGATGCCAATTACATTAGCCAGTATCAAAGAAAAACTAGATCTTAAGTTAGGTAAGAAGATTATGTTGACCGCACAAGTTGGTCGTAAGAAAAAGACAGAACGCAAAGGTACTTTAACTGAAACGTATCCTTCTGTTTTTGTTGTTGAGTTAGACCAAGAAGAAAATGCTTTTGAACGTGTTTCTTATAGTTATACAGATGTTTTGACTCAATCAGTAGAAATTCATTTTCTAGATGAAGAAAGTCTTCAATATGCTTAATCGTAAGACCACGAGCTGAAAACAAGCTCGTTTTTTTTTTACTGAAAAATTAAAAAAGTATTCCATTGTTTTTCTAATAGTTCCGTTAAATTCTGCTATTCATCCTTTGCAAATCGTTTTTTTTAGGCTAGTATGTTCTACAGACAAAAAACTTTTGAAAATGAAAGGAGGATAAGCATGAGTAAGGAAGTAATAGAAAAAGCACCGGCTAAAATTAATTTAAGTTTAGATGTGCTGCACAAACGAGAAGACGGCTTTCATGAACTTGAAATGGTGATGACGTCTATTGATCTAGCAGACCATTTGACTTTGAAATCCCTGCCTGAAGATAAAATCGTCATTCAGTCGAATAATGGTTTTCTCCCCTTAGATCAAAGAAATCACGCATACAAAGCAGCCCTGTTAGTCAAAGAAACTTTTGGGATTCAACTGGGTGTAGAGATGCTGATTAAAAAGAAGATCCCGATTGCAGCGGGACTAGCAGGAGGAAGCAGTGATGCCGCAGCTACTCTTAGAGGGTTGAACCAATTGTGGAAGTTAGGTTTATCTTTGGATGAACTCGCTGTTTTAGGTGCTCAAGTAGGTTCTGATGTGCCTTATTGCGTTTATGGCGGTACAGCATTTGCAACAGGACGCGGAGAAAAAATTGAGCGGTTAAGTGACATTCCCCAATGCTGGGTTGTATTAGTCAAACCTAAAAAAGGCATTTCAACCGGCACCGTATTTAGTGCTTTATCTTATGAATCCCTTCAACATCCAGCTACACGTTCTATGGTGTCGGCCATTGAAAATCAAGACTATCTTAAAATGACACAATTGACCGGCAATGCGTTAGAAGAAACATCCATTATTCGCCAACCGGCTATTGAAAAAATCAAGCAAAAAATGTTGTTATTTGGTGCAGATACGGCATTAATGAGCGGAAGCGGCCCAACTATTTTTGCTCTTTGCCATAAATACTCTCGAGCGCAGCGTGTCTATAATGGCCTAAAAGGTTTTTGTAATGAAGTTTATCTAGTTCGTACATTAAAATAAATCAGAAAGTGAAATGAGGCTCAGTCTTGTTTCACTTTTTTCTTGACGAATAATAACAAGAGTGATAAGCTACTAAAGAAATCCGCAAAAAGTAATCATTACGATTTGTCTTGAGTGGAACAGACAACAAAATGAAATAATGGATAAATAAGAAAAGCATGAAGACTGAAGAAGGGTCTCATGCGCTTTTTATGCTATCACTTTGTGTTTTATACGCGTGATGTTTAGCAAATCAAGCAAGAGCAGGCTTGCTCGGCTTTTCTTATGTAAAAGTTAGTTGAGAAAGAAGGAATCAAGATGCATTATATTGAAGTGAAAGATTTATCTTTTTACTATGATGAAGAGCCTGTATTGGAAAATATCTCTTTTACTGTGGATGCAGGAGAATTTGTCATGCTGACGGGCGAAAATGGAGCAGCTAAATCGACTTTGCTGCGAAACGTATTGGGCTTATTAACACCCAATAAAGGTACTGCGGTTATTTCTCCCGTTAATACGAGAAATGAAAAATTAGCAATTGGGTATATCCCTCAACAAGTCGCTTCTTTTAATGTCGGTTTTCCTAGCACAGTCTTGGAATTGGTTCGTTCAGGGCGTTACCAACGCGGCAAATGGTTTAAGCGATTAGATGCTGAAGACGAAGAACACGTTGAACGCTCATTAAAATCAGTTGGAATGTGGAAAATGCGCCATAAAAAAATTGGAGAATTGTCAGGTGGACAAAAACAACGCATATCATTAGCACGTATTTTTGCTACCGATCCTGATTTGTTTGTGCTGGATGAACCAACAACAGGAATGGACGTTGATTCTCGTCGTGAATTTTATGAGTTGCTCAAACACAATAGCAAAGTACATGGGAAAGGGATTTTGATGGTTACACATGACCATGAAGATATTAAACAGTATGCTGATCGTCACATTCAATTGATTCGAAAGGAGGATTCCCCGTGGAGATGTTTTTCTATGGATTCATGCAGCGAGCCTTCCAAGCTTCATTCTTGATTGCCATCATTGCTCCAATTCTAGGCCTGTTCTTGATTCTCAGAAGACAGTCTTTAATGGCTGATACGTTGTCCCATATTTCCTTAGCTGGAATTGCACTAGGCTTGTTATTGAATATCAATCCAACGATTATGACATTGCTGATCGTCGTGATAGCTGCAGTAGCTATCGACTACTTGCGCATGCTATACAAGTCTTATTCTGAGATTTCCATCGCGATTATGATGTCAGCAGGTATGGCGGTAGCCTTAGTTTTAATGAGTTTAAATGACGGCGGCTCAAGTACAAGTGTCCAACAATACTTATTTGGTTCAATTGTAACAATCAGCCAGGAACAAGTTCACTTGTTGATGGCCCTATTTGTGATGGTAGTCGGCTTGTATTTGGTTTTTCGCAAACCGATGTACGTATTGACCTTTGATGAAGACACCGCCTTTACAGCCGGATTACCGGTGAAATGGATGTCGATTATTTTTAATGTCATTACAGGAGTGACCATCGCTGTAATTATGCCGATTGTTGGAGCTTTATTGGTTTCAGCTATTATCATTTTACCTGCAGCGATTGCGATGAGACTAAGCAAAAGTTTTAACTTAGTGATCGTTGTAGGCATTGTGATCGGCATTATTGGAATGGTCACAGGATTGACTACTTCCTATCAATACGGTACACCACCAGGAGCTACGATCACTTTAATATTTATATTTATTTTTATTTTAACAACTGTTATAAAAAAAATAGCCAATCAAATAAAATATAAAAAAAGCCGGCATTCTTAAAATGCTGGCTGAGTAAAAAAAGCGAATCCGAAAGTTCGCTTTTTTTTTTATGAGAAATTAATAATAAAAACGAACAATTATTTTTTTAAAAGCAAAAATAGCTACCTTTTTTAGCTAAATACGATTATAATAAGTACAACCGTTTTAAAAGAACGAAGCTATAACAGCTAATTATAAAGAGGTGAAAGATTTGAAAGTAAAAAGAAGCGAACGATTAATCGATATGACTCGTTACTTATTAGAGAAACCCCACACACTAGTATCTTTAACATATTTTGCGAACCGTTACGATTCAGCTAAGTCTTCTATTAGTGAAGATTTGACAATCATTAAAAAGACATTCAAAGAACGCGGTACAGGCACTTTGGAAACTGTCCCGGGAGCAGCCGGCGGAGTACGATACATTCCTGAAATTATGGAAGATGAAGCAAAAGAATTCATTGAAGAAATGTGCGAACGTTTATCAGAAGCGAACCGTTTGTTACCAGGAGGGTATGTGTATTTATCCGATCTATTGGGAGAACCGCAGACCTTACGTCAAATTGGAAAAATCATTGCTTCGCAATATTTGCATGATTCAATCGATGCAGTGATGACGGTAGCAACAAAGGGTGTGCCGATAGCTCAAGCTGTCTCTAGTTATTTAAATGTACCGTTTGTTATGGTTCGACGTGATTCAAAAATCACAGAAGGTTCGACTGTTAGCATCAATTACGTTTCAGGTTCATCTGAAAGAGTAGAAAAGATGGAATTATCGAAGCGCAGTTTAAAACGCGGTTCGCGAGTACTGATCGTGGACGACTTCATGAAAGGCGGCGGAACTGTTAATGGAATGAAGAGCCTGATTGAAGAATTTGAAGCAGAATTAGTAGGAGTTACTGTTTTTGCCGAATCTACTTTTAGCGGCAGTCGGATGATCGATGATTATACTTCTCTTTTATGTGTTGATGAGGTAGATATTCGAGATAAAACCATTCATGTTGCACCAGGAAATTATTTTAAAGCCAAACGAAACTAATTAAAAAAGTTTGAAATAATTCCTTTTATCAGAATTGTTTCAAACTTTTTTGGTGTTGGTAAGCAAATAACTATACCTTTAATTTTTTTAGTCAGGTAAGGATTCAAAAGCCAGTTTTCGAATCACTTCCCTTTGGTGTGGATAGACTTCAAGCAATTGAGCTTGGGTAAACAATTCGAAATCTTGGTAATCGAAACCAGGAGCAACCATACAACTGACCAACGCATAGTCGCCGTTTTCTTCAATACTGGAGCCGAAAATCACCCCTTTTGGAACGGTGTACTGCAAAACTTCCTTGTTTTCAATGGAAGACCCTAGTTTAACTTGCTCATAATGGCCGTCTGGATACAACAAGTGAATCGTTAAGGGATCGCCGGCGTGAAAGTACCAGATTTCATCAGACTTTAAACGATGGAAATGGGAAGGACTTTCTTGACTCAATAAAAAATAAATACTGGTATACAATGGCCGCTCCCGTTGATCTTCAGTAGTTATCTGTTCAGCAGGCTGAGGAACGGTTTTATAATAACCGCCTTCAGGGTGCGGAAGCAAGTTTAATTGTTCAATCCAGTAGTTTTTAGATTTTTGCATGCTTTTTTCCTCCTTTTGAGCTTTTATCCTAAACTCAGTATACAAGATGCGGAAGGAAGACAACAGCTTAAACAAATATAAAGTTGCTTAAACCAAAAGCAAAAAAATTGCTTTTCTTGCTTTTTAGAAACGCTGAGTTGCGTGAGGCACAAGGGAGTAGACCTTGAAAATAAGGCCCTTTTAAGCTATTATTGAAGAGCTAAAACTAAAGTCATTTGTAAAGAAATCAAAAGTAAGAGAATAAATGAAGCCATTAAGTCATCAAATGAAGAAACAAAGGATGGGAGTCGCTAAAATGACACAGAGATATGCAATCGTATTAGCAGCAGGACAAGGTTCACGTATGAAATCAAAACTATATAAAGTATTGCATCCAGTTGCAGGTAAACCGATGGTAGGGCATGTAATTGATCAAGTCGAAGCTGCCGGTACAGAAAAAATCGTTACGATCGTTGGGTATGGCGCTGAAAAAGTAAAAGATTATTTAGGAGAACGGACAGAATATGCTTTACAAGAAGAACAATTAGGAACAGGGCATGCTGTTGTGCAAGCTGAAATGCATTTAAAAGATAAAGAGGGAATCACATTAGTTATCTGTGGAGATACACCTTTATTGACAGCAGAAACATTAAATAACTTATTTACTTATCATCAAGCACAAAACGCAAAAGCTACGATTTTAACAGCACATGCAGATGACCCAACAGGTTATGGCCGTGTGATACGAAATGAAAATGGATCAGTAGAAAAAATCGTAGAACAAAAAGACGCAAATCCATCAGAAAGATTAGTTCAAGAAATCAATACGGGAACGTATTGTTTTGATAATCGTTTATTGTTTGAGGCACTTTCGCAAGTCGGCAATGACAATGCTCAAGGAGAATATTATTTGCCAGATGTTATTGAAATCTTAAAGAACCAAAATGAAACCGTCGATGCTTATAAAATGCCGAATGAAGCAGAAGGCATGGGGGTTAATGATCGGGTAGCTTTAGCTGAAGCGACTTTGCTTATGCGTCAGCGCATCAACAGAATGCATATGCAAAACGGGGTAACCTTGATTGACCCAACGACAACTTATATCGATAGCGAAGTAACGGTCGGTGCAGATACTGTTATTGAACCAAATGTTTCTTTAAAAGGACAAACCGTTATTGGAGAAGATTGTTTTATCGGAGCAAATTCAGAAGTCTTAAATAGTACTCTTGGCGATGGTGTCCGCGTGACCAGTTCAACTATCAAAGATTCTATCATGGAAAAAGCGAGCAATATAGGACCCTACAGTCATCTGCGTCCAAATAGCCGTGTCGGTGAAGCTGTTCATATCGGTAATTTTGTTGAAATCAAAAATGCCACTATTGGAGCAACAACTAAAGTAGGCCATTTAACTTATGTCGGAGATGCAGATTTAGGCAAAAACATCAATATTGGCTGCGGCACAATTTTTGTAAATTACGACGGTAAAAATAAACACCGCACAACGGTTGGCGATAACGTATTTATTGGGTGCAATGCCAATTTAATTGCTCCGCTTATGGTTGAAAAGAATGCTTACATCGCTGCTGGATCAACCATTACTAAAGACGTGCCTACCGAGTCTATGGCGATTGGCAGAGTACGTCAAGAAAATAAATTGGATTACTTCAATAAATTACCGCATTAAAACAAGTAAAAACTTGAAACAAAATGAGAATTTACTTGATTTCTTTGTGAAAAATGCATAGTATTAAAGTGAGGAATAAAGGTATTTTTTTGAAAATAAAGAAAGTGGAGGTCACTATGTCAGAACATTATTTTGATCCAAAGTTAAAGATTTTTGCGTTAAACTCAAACAGACCCTTAGCAGAAAAAATTGCTAAAGAAGTAGGAGTAGAATTAGGAAAACTCTCAGTGGATCAGTTCAGCGATGGAGAAATTCGGATTAATATTGAAGAAAGTATTCGGGGGGACCATGTTTATATTATTCAGTCAACTTCTAGTCCAGTAAATGACAATTTGATGGAAATGTTGATTATGATCGATGCTTTAAAACGAGCAAGTGCTAAAACAGTGAACTTAGTCATTCCTTATTATGGCTACGCTAGACAAGACCGAAAAGCCCGTTCAAGAGAACCGATTACTGCTAAGTTAGTAGCGAATATGATAACAGCTGCAGGTGCAGACCGCATTCTGACATTAGATTTACATGCTTCACAAATACAAGGATTCTTTGATATGCCAGTAGATCATTTGTTGGGAGCATCTCTTTTAGCAAATTATTTCTTAAATTGCGGCCTTGAAAAAGAAGATGTTGTCGTTGTTTCACCAGATCATGGCGGAGTAACACGTGCCCGTAAGCTAGCTGAATTCTTAAAAGCACCGATTGCTATTATTGATAAACGCCGGCCAAAAGCAAATGTTGCAGAAGTGATGAATATCATTGGTTCAGTTGAAGGCAAAAAATGCATTTTAATTGATGACATGATCGATACTGCCGGAACCATTACGTTAGCTGCTAAAGCATTGGAAGAAGCGGGAGCTACGGAAGTCTATGCTTGCTGCACGCATCCTGTTTTATCTGGTCCAGCTATTGATCGTATTCAAAATTCAGCCATCAAACAATTGATAGTAACGGATTCTATCTTCCTTCCTGAAGAGAAAAAAATCGATAAAATCGTTGAAATTAGTGTTAGTGCTTTAATGGCAGATGCCATTAAACGGATTCATGAAAATAAATCTGTCAGTCCACTTTTTGAAAGAAAATTTAAAGAGAATCACTAAAAACATAGCCAACTTAAAAAGTGATAAGAAGGTAGTTCCTTCTTATCGCTTTTTTTCGCGTGATTTGATAAACCCCCAAAGAGAATAATCTTGTTGAGCGGTAAAAAGGTTGTTACAATAGGAGCAATTGATATACAGTGCAAAAAAAGAGTATGAAGGATGAATGGAGCTAGTCTCAATGAATAAATTGAAAGAATATACAAAGTTAGTTCGCCCCTTAGATATCGTTATTGTTGTGTTCCTGTTAATCGGTTCATTTGTTCCTTATTATATTTTTAGCAAGCAACAAATAGCCATGGATGAAACAAGCGAAGTAGTTGCAGTTATTTCAATTAATGGAAGTGAAGTTAAACGCGTAACGTTATCTGAAGATACCCCGCATGAAGAATTTACTCTCCACCCTGCAGGTAAGCAATACAATATCATCGAAGTGAAAGGAAAAAAAATTCGCAATAAAGAAGATAACAGCCCTGATCAAATCGCCGTGAAAACCGGCTGGATCAGTAAACCGGGAGAAACCAGTATTTGCCTGCCCCATAAATTGATTATTGAAATAAAAGCTGTTTCCCCTACAAAAGATTCTGAAAACGATGTGATTATTCCTCTCTAAAAAGCTGGATGTGTTCATTTAGCTTTTTTATATTTAAAATTAGTTTAGTTATTTGGATAGTATAAGCAACCTTATGGCATTTTTGCTATAAGGTTGTTTTGGTTTTATTATTTTTAGTGTTGGCAAGAAGAATGGATCTATTCAACAACTTGAAATTTTCGGAGGAATAGCGGCTGCTTGCAGCCATGTAAAGGATTCAATGCGAATTACGAAGCGGTCAGGCTTCGTTTGAGGCTTGAAAGGCTGGAGACATGAAAGGCTCCAGTCGTTCCCATGGCTTTTGCAAGCAGACGTGTAAATTCCGGAGGAAATTTCATTATTAAGCATTACCAACACGATAAAGAATCGTTGTTTTTTTCTTGCTTTCCCGATAAATCAGTAATGAGTTTTTGAAAAGAGAACGTCTATGAATAAAATAGAGGTTCAAAACGAATATATACAGTATAGTTGCATAAAATCCTTTAATTTATTAAAAATAAGGTTTTATATTGTATATTTATGTCGATTCTTGTATGATGGTAGAAAGATTTATCTATCTTAAGGAGTATGGGGATACGACTGAGAAATGAATTGAAAAAAGGGAGAGAAAGCAGATGAAAAAATTAGCTTATTTAGCCGTCAGCATGGCCTTTTTGAGTGGCTGTGCACAGTCAAGTGGACAAGCAACAAATGAAAGTTCGATATCTAATGCTCAAGAGGGAGCAGAACAGACCTTACATTTAAGTGTAGCTTCAGAATTGCCGACGATCGATCCGGCTTTATCACAAGATACCATTAGTTTTACAGCTTTGAACCAAGTGATGGAAGGCTTGTACCGTTTGGATACAGAAGAAAATCCAATACCAGCTTTGGCTGAGGGTGAGCCGGAAATCAGTGAAGACCGTTTGACGTATCATTTCACCTTAAAGCCAGATTTAAAATGGTCAAATGGAGAAGCCTTAACAGCTGCTGATTTTGAATATGGCTGGAAACGGATTGTAGATCCCAAAACAGCTGCTAATTATTCGTTTGTCATGACGGATATTAAAAATGCTGACGCTATTTTAGCGGGGGAAGCAGAAGTTGATGAGCTAGGAATTGAAGCGCTCAATGATTTAGAACTAGAAATTACGTTAGAAAAACCAGTAGAAAACTTTTTGAAACTCATTACAAAACCGACTTTCTCTCCTCAAAAAGAATCGTTTGTTACTGCTGAGGGTTCTGAATTTGGGACTAATAGCGATGCGGCTCTTTACAATGGGCCTTTTATCTTGAAAGATTGGGATGGAACAGGTTTATCCTGGACTTATGAAAAAAATGATGACTACTGGGATCAGGAAAATGTTGCTTTGACAACGGTTACCAATCAAGTGATCAAAGAAACATCGACAGGCTTAAATTTATATAACAATGGAGAAATTGATTCGATTACTTTAACAGGCGAATTTGCTCAACAATACAATCAAGATCCTGAATTTATGGCACCGTTAACGGCAAAATCAATTTATTTGGAATTGGACCATGTCAATAATCCAGCCTTAAAAAATAAAAATTTAAGAACTGCATTGGCCGTAGCTGTATCACGTGAAGAGTTAACTGAAAGTATCATTGCCAATGGGTCTAAGCCAATTGGAGGTCTGGTTACCAGTGGGTTAGTCGAAGATCCGACAACTGGAGAAGACTTTAGAACAGCTTCAGGTTCTTATTTAGATTACCAGCCTGAAAAAGCTACTCAATTATGGAAAACAGCGCAAAAAGAGTTGGGAATTTCAACAGTTGATTTACAGTTGGTAGCGGATGATGATGAAGTGACAAAAAAAGTTAGCCAATATTTACAAAATACAATTGAGAAAAATTTGCCAGGTGTAAAGATTACGATCAAAAGTGTGCCTTTCAAGAACCGAATTGAATTGGGCGATAATGGCGATTTTGATTTGTTGTTGTCTGGTTGGGGCGCAGACACAAACGATACCAATAATTTTTTGAGTTTATTTCTGTCGGATTCTGTTTTTAATGGCGGGAAATATACTAATGAAAAATACGATGCTTTAGTTGATGCTTCTATGGGAGAAGACAGCGGCAATGCTGAGAAAAAATGGACCAATGATTTAGCTGCTGAAAATATTTTGCTGGAAGATGCAGGAATTATTCCGCTTTACCAGCAGGCACAAGCGATGTTGTTAAGAAGTTCGGTTAAAAATTACCACATGAGTCAAATCAACAGCGTAAATCTAAAGTATGTATCCATTGAAGAATAGAAAATAAAATAAAAAGGCGGCTGCGTAAGTATATGAAAAATTGGATAACAGAAAAACATCAAAAAGAAAGTTTAGCTGCATTAAAACGGTTGATCGATATTCCATCTGTTAATACAGCAGATGGGACCAGCTTTCCTCCATTTGGAAAAGCAATTGAAGAGTGTTTGACAGAAGCCTTAACGATTTGCGAAGAATTGGGAATGACCACTTATCATGATCCAGCGGGATTTTATGGCTATGCTGACTATGGACAAGGAGAAGAGCTGATCGCTGTTTTGTGCCATTTGGACGTTGTTCCGGCAGGTGATTTAGCTTTGTGGGAAACGGATCCTTTTCAAGCAGTTGTGAAAGAGGGCGTTATGTATGGTCGCGGCAGCCAAGATGATAAAGGCCCGACGATTGCAGCTTTGTATGCTTTTAAAGCAGTCGTTGATAGCGGAGTTGCTTTTAATAAACGCATTCGATTTGTTTTTGGAACAGATGAAGAAACGTTATGGCGGTGCATGGCTCACTACAATTTAAAAGAAGAACAGCCGACAAAAGGATTTGTGCCGGATAGTGCTTTCCCGGTAACATATGCTGAAAAAGGACTGCTGCAGGCCAAATTAATCGGTCCTGGAAGTACTGCTTTTGCACTCGCTTGCGGCGATGCTTTTAACGTCGTGCCGGGCAATGCTCAGTACCAAGGGCAAGATGCTCAACTTGTGAGCCAAAAATTAGCTGAACTGGGAATCAGCCAGACACTTACGGACCAAACGGTTACAGTAAATGGCAAAGCCGTTCACTCGAGTGCTGCTGGACAAGGAGTGAATGCGGTCAATCAATTGGCAACGGGATTGGTCCAAGTTCACTCGCATCCAATGCTGCAATTTTTAGCTGAAAAAGTTGGAACAGAAACGAATGGATTCAGTATTTTCGGAGAAGTGAAAGATGAAATGACGGGCGAGCTGACTTTTAATGTGGCGACAATCAACGTAACTGAAACGAAGTCAGAAATAGAATTGGATTTGCGGATTCCGGTTAGTTATCCAGCAGCAGATTTGGTGCCGCTTCTTGAAAAAGCCGCAGCAGCTTATGGATTAACATATGAAGAGTTTGATCATGTGCCGGCTTTATATGTCCCTAAAGAAAGCGACTTAGTCCAAACGCTGACAACAATTTATCAAAATAAAACTGGAGATCAGACCCAACCGATTACTTCAGGCGGAGCTACTTACGCGCGAACGATGAAAAATATGGTCGCTTTTGGAGCTCATTTCCCTGATACAAAAAGTTTGGCTCATCAGGCGAATGAAGGGATCAGTATAACAGAAATGGTTCAAGCAATGGATATTTATGCAGAAGCTATTTTCCAATTGTGTTGCAATTAAGAAATTAAAAAACTTCGGTTCAGTAAAGGATAAGTACCATCCTTACTGAACCGAAGTTTTTAGTTTAGTGTTCTTCTTATTCTTCTTTATCTAGCGCATCCATTGCCTCTTGTGTAACTTTTCGAAGCGTATCGGCAGAAAAATTCATTTTTTCTTTTTCTGAATCATTTAATGGGATTTCAATAACGCTGCTGATTCCTTGACGATTGATGACTGCAGGTGCTCCAATAAAGATATCAGATTGTCCGTATTCACCGTCTAAATAAACAGAAAGCGGCAGAATTGAATTTTCATCATTTAAAATCGCTTTTGTGATCCGGGTTAATGAAACGGCAATACCATAAAAAGTAGCACCTTTACGTTCGATAATATCATAAGCCGCATCCCGTACTTTGAAGAACATTTGTACCAAAGCTTCTTCATCTACACCAGGGTTATCTTTGATCCATTCGTAAATTTGCAGACCAGCTACATTAGCATGAGACCAGACAGGAAATTCTGTATCGCCGTGTTCGCCTAAGATGTAGCCATGGACATTTCGAGCATCTACTTCTAATAATTTAGCGATGGCTTGACGAAAACGTGCACTGTCTAATGAAGTACCTGAACCAATAATACGGTGTTGCGGCAATCCTGAGAACTTCCAAGTAGCATATGTTAAGATATCTACTGGATTTGTTGCTACTAGAAAAATTCCGTCAAATCCGCTGGCCATAATTTGTTCTATAATGCTTTTGAATATTTTTAAGTTTTTTTGTACTAAATCTAAACGTGTTTCTCCGGGTTTTTGGGCAGCTCCAGCCGTAATGACGACAATATCAGCGTCGTGACAGTCACTATAGGTAGCAGCATAAATCTTCTTAGGAGAAGTAAAAGCTAGTGCATGTGACAGATCCATAGCATCGCCTTCTGTTTTTGCTGTATCGATGTCGATAATACCAAGTTCTTGAGCAATATTTTGTGTCACTAAAGCAAAAGCATAACTGGAACCAACTGCTCCATCTCCAACTACAATGACTTTTTGATGATCTTTTATTTCATTGTTGACCATAATCGATTGTCCCCCTTAATAAACGTTATCATACAATTAAAGTATACCATTTAAAAAATGAAAGAGGAAATAAAAAAGGTGCTCAATGGCATAGTAGAACGTATCGATTTATCTGATTTTCTGAAAGAAACTAGCTTTTAGCGTTCATAAATAGGCATGGGTACGTTAAGGATAAAAAGTTAAGCTCTTTGTGGTACATAAAAGGCTTTCGTTGCATCCTTTCCTGATATTCAAAGTTTTGCTTGAGAGAGTTTCTTCCTATTTCTAGTGGAAATATGGTATACTATAAAAAAATGTTACTGGACGAAAAACTTCGTGCAGCGCTTTTTTGCGTGAAAATTCAAAAAAATAGCGACGCGAATTAAAAAGAAATTCAAAAAATAATAAAAGATGATTGATAAATGGAGAATAAAAAAATGAAAATGATAGTAGGCTTGGGTAATCCCGGAGCAAAATATGCAAATACAAAACACAATATCGGCTTTATTGTCTTAGATGAATATGCCGTTCAAAAAAACCTAGCGTTTAATAAAACAAAGTTTGAAGCTGTGTACACAGAAGCTTTTATTGGAACTGAAAAAGTGTTACTGGTTAAACCGCAAACATTTATGAATGATTCTGGTCGTGCAGTCAGGCCGTTAATGGATTACTTTAATGTGGCGATAGAAGATCTGGTCGTTGTTTACGATGATTTAGATTTACCGACTGGAAAAATCAGGCTGCGACAAAAAGGAAGTGCCGGCGGACATAATGGAATCAAAAGTTTGATCCAGCATATCGGCACATCGAATTTCAACCGGATTCGGATTGGCATCGATCGGCCGTATCCTAACCAGACAGTGGTTAACCATGTGTTAAGCAGTTTCCCAAAAGAACAGCATGAAGATATGTTGTTTGCGGTCAAAGATAGTGCAGCTGCGTTGGATTATTGGATCGCTGGACATACATTTTTAGATACGATGAACCAATACAATAAAAAATAAAATAATTGAAAAGGAAGCCCAGTAAGAATCACTGAGCTTCTTTACCGTTTTAAAAAAGAATAACCTAAAAAGGATAAAGGAGACCAGAAAGTGGCAGATATTAAAAAAATATTAGCTAATTCACCTGATGTGAAAGCATTATTAGATACGATTGGTGAACAGCGGACACAATTGATAACAGGCCTTGCGGGTTCAGCTAGAACATTGATCATCAGTACGATTTTAGAAAAGAAAAAGCGGCCAATTCTTTTGGTGACGCATAATTTATTCCATGCTCAACAACTGATGGAAGATTTTTCTGATTTTATTGCTGAAGAAAAGCTGCATTTATTTCCGGTCGAAGAAATGCTGTATGCAGAAATGGCGATCGCTTCGCCTGAAGCACGGACAGATCGGGTAGCCGCTTTGGATTTCCTGCTTTCTGGAGAACCAGGAGTAGTGATCGTTCCCTTAGCTGGTGTCCGAAAATTATTGCCGCCAAAAGCCATTTGGGAAGATGCCCGGTTTGAAATGAAGCAAGGCGGAGAGTTGGATCCGACTCATGTTGCACATAAATTAGTAGATATGGGTTATATTCGACAACAATTGGTAGGCAGCCCGGGAGAATTTAGTATTCGTGGCGGGATTATTGATATTTATCCGTTAACGGAAGAACACCCTATCCGTATTGACTTATTCGATACAGAAATAGATTCTTTGCGTTATTTTGATGCAGATAATCAGCGTTCGATTGAAAATATAACATCCGTAACTATTTTGCCGGCGATCGATACACTGTATCCGCATGATTTGTTGCAGAAGGCTGCTCCTCAATTTACAAAAGCAGTAGAACGCAATGCCGATTTGCTGTTGGACGCTGGCGAAAGACAAACCTTTACACGTTATATAACACCTATCATGGATGCTTTTGATAAAGGCGAGCCGATAGATGAACTAGCAATGTTTACGGATTTTATTTATCCCGAAAAAACAAGTTTACTAGACTACATCAGCAAAAAAAGTGTGGTTATCTTAGATGAATATCCTCGAATCATGGAAACGGAACGACGCTTATCGGAAGAAGAAGCTGAATGGGTAACTGAAAAGTTAGCAGAACGGCGTATTTTACAAAAACAAGCTTTTTCAAATGATTTCCGCAGTAAAATGAAAAGCGTAAGTCAAGATATTTTATACTTTTCTTTATTTCAAAAA
This sequence comes from Carnobacterium mobile DSM 4848, assembly GCF_000744825.1. NCBI lineage: Bacteria > Bacillati > Bacillota > Bacilli > Lactobacillales > Carnobacteriaceae > Carnobacterium > Carnobacterium mobile. The sequence goes on along the minus strand of NZ_JQMR01000001.1, from coordinate 1,623,015 downwards.
GGGATGGGGAATTTGCGTTTCTCACACATTCATCCCTTCCAGTACCGCAATATGCAGCAGTTCTTTGGCCAAATGCCATTATTGAAAACAGAAATGGATCGTTGGGTCAAACGTCAAAATACGGTAATTGTGATGGTGCCGAATGAAGAACGGGCCGATAAAGTTCACCAAATATTTAAAGATTTTGAGATTTCCAGCAAAGTCGTTAAGCCGGATCGCATTGAATTAGAAAAAGTGCAAATTTTGAAAGGATCTATTCAAAATGGGTTTGAACTGCCTACCGATAAACTGGTTTTATTGACGGAACATGAACTATTCAATAAGGTCACTAAAAAAACGGCTAGACGTCAAACACTTACCAACGCAGAGCGGCTGAAAAGTTACAGTGAGTTGAATCCAGGAGACTTTGTTGTTCATGTGAATCACGGAATTGGGAAATACACGGGGATGGAAACCCTGACGATCAATGGCATTCACCAAGATTACATGTCGATCATCTACAAAGACGATGCCAAGCTGTTTATCCCGGTGACACAATTAAACTTGCTGCAAAAATATGTTTCCTCAGAAGCCAAAACCCCTAAAATAAATAAATTAGGCGGTACAGAGTGGGCTAAAACCAAGAAAAAAGTAGCCAGCAAAATTGAAGACATTGCGGATGACTTAATTGAATTGTATGCAGCACGTGAACAAGAAGTAGGCTATTCTTATTCACCGGATAATGAATACCAAGAAGAATTTGAAAACGCCTTTCCTTATACGGAAACTGATGATCAGCTAAGAAGTGCAGCAGAAATCAAACACGATATGGAAGGCAAAAAGCCGATGGACCGTCTATTAGTTGGAGACGTCGGTTACGGGAAAACAGAGGTAGCCATGCGAGCTATATTCAAAGCGGTTCAAGAAGGAAAACAAGCAGCCTTTTTAGTGCCGACTACGATTTTGGCACAACAGCACTATGAAACACTCAAACAGCGGTTTGCTGATTTTCCAGTGGAAATCGGGTTATTGAGTCGCTTTAGAACAAAAAAACAACAAACTGAAACGATTGACGGCATCAAAAAAGGACAAGTTGATATTGTGATCGGCACGCACCGGATTTTATCCAAAGATATTGAATTCCAAGACTTGGGGCTGCTGATCGTAGATGAAGAACAACGTTTTGGAGTGAAACACAAAGAAAAATTAAAACAATTAAAAGCTCAAGTAGATGTATTGACCTTAACAGCCACGCCTATTCCGAGAACACTGCATATGTCTATGCTAGGAGTACGCGATTTATCAGTGATTGAAACTCCACCGGCTAACCGTTACCCAGTGCAAACCTATGTCATGGAACAAAATCCGGGAGCAATCCGAGAAGCTGTCGAAAGAGAAATCGCTCGCGGCGGACAAGCTTTTTATTTATATAACCGTGTAGCGACGATTGAGAAAAAAGTAGATGAACTACAGCAGTTGATACCAGAAGCCCGGATCGGTTATGCTCATGGACAAATGTCTGAAAGCCAATTAGAGAACGTACTTTTTCAATTTGTCGAAGGCGAATTCGATCTTTTAGTGACCACTACGATTATTGAAACAGGAGTGGACATCCCAAATGTAAATACCTTATTTGTTGAAAATGCTGACCATATGGGATTATCTCAATTGTATCAATTACGAGGACGTGTGGGACGGAGCAACCGTGTAGCTTATGCTTATTTCTTGTACCAAGCCGATAAAGTGCTGAATGAAGTCAGTGAAAAACGGCTTCAAGCCATCAAAGACTTTACCGAATTAGGTTCGGGCTTTAAAATTGCCATGCGCGATTTATCGATCCGCGGAGCAGGTAATTTATTGGGCGCACAACAACATGGGTTTATTGATTCAGTCGGATTCGACTTGTATTCGGAAATGCTGAGTGAAGCCGTCGCACGTAAACGCGGACTGGAAACAAAAGAAGAAAAAACACAAGTCGAAATCGATTTAGCTATCAATGCTTATTTGCCCGGCACCTATATCGAAGATGAACGGCAAAAAATCGAAATCTATAAACGCATTCGTGAATTACGAGATGAAGAAGCGTATGTTCAGCTTCAAGATGAAATGATCGACCGGTTTGGCGAATACGATGATGAAGTAGCTGATTTATTATTGATTGGCTTGATTAAATTATATAGTGAACAAGCGTTGATCGAAACCATCAAGCGTACAGATCAAGAAGTAGAGTTGACTTTTTCTGAATCAGGTTCTCGTTCACTGCCAGCAGAAGAGATTTTTAGAGCGCTCAGTGAAGTGCCGTTGAAAGCAAATATGACGGTTAAAAAGGAGCGATTTGTTGTGACAATACAAATCGGTACAGCACCTACTTACCAGTGGCTGGACTATTTGCAGAAGTTTGCTAAAGTGATTGCAACTTATCGTAAAGAGAAAGCAACCAACTAAGTTTAATGAATAGAGGGATCAGACACTTTATTCTTTGGAAGGCGAGGACTGTTATGTGAGCAATCAACAAATGAAAAAAACGATGAATGGAGCCGTGCTTCTTTCTCTAGCAGCGTTGATTGCGAAGATTTTGAGCGCTGTTTACCGGGTACCTTTTCAAAATATGGTAGGCAATACCGGCTTTTACGTTTATCAACAAGTTTATCCGATTTATGGAATCGGCATGACCATTGCGTTAAGTGGTTTTCCAGTCTTTTTATCTAAATTAGTGGCAGAAACAAAAAATAAAAAACAGCAAAGAGACTTGGTCAAAAAAACTTTTTTCCTGCTCAGTCTTTTTTCGATTGGGTTGTTCTCATTGTGTTATTTCGGGGCACCATTCCTGGCTGACAGAATGGGCGATAAGCAGTTGGTCCCCATTATTCAGTCCGTTTCTTGGTTGTTTTTGTTGGTCCCTATATTAGCAACAGGACGCGGTTATTTTCAAGGAACATTTCGAATGCTGCCTACTGCTGTTTCACAAGTCGTTGAGCAAGTCGTCCGCGTAGCGATTATTTTAACAGCTGCTTATATCTACACTACTTCGCAATGGACAGATTACCAAATGGGAGCAGCAGCGATGAGCAGTTCCTGGATCGCTGGTTTAGCAGCTACACTGGTCTTAGGAATCGCTTTTTTCAAAAAGACATCCCAATCAGATCTGCCGTTAAATACGAATGATGTTCAACAAGTTCCTATTCAGTTCAGCACATTAACGAAACGGTTGATGACAGAAGGGCTCGCGATTTGTGTATTGAGTGCGATGCTGATTTTATTGCAATTAATGGATTCTTTCACTTTATATAAAGGGTTGATTCAAGCTGGATTTTTACCAGAAATGGCCAAAAATGTTAAAGGGATTTATGACCGCGGGCAGCCGTTAGTTCAATTGGGGATGGTAGTGGCAACAGCTTTTTCAACTTCTTTAGTGCCCGTATTGAGTCGCTCGTTTTCTCGAAAAAAAGAAATAGAATTTCTGCGGGCTGCGGATTCATTGATCCGCATTACATTGACTTTTGCATTAGCTGCTACAGCGGGATTGATTGTTTTAATGCCGTACCTTAATCAGGTATTATTTGGAGATCGCTCTGGAACAGGTGTCTTAAATGTTTATACCGCAGCCGTTCTCTTAGCTTCTTTAATTGGAGCCTATAACGCTATTTTGCAAAGTCGCAATCAGCACTACCTGACCCTAGGTGCATTGCTTAGCGGGATGCTGACTAAGTGGCTGGCCAATCATTTGCTGGTCGAACGAATGGGAACAATGGGAGCCAGTATCGCAACAGTCCTTGCTTTAATGGTTATTTTATTCATTATCTGGTTAGGGTTGCCTGCTGAGCTTCAACAAAGTGTTAGAAAAAAGAGCTTTGGATTAAAACTGATTTTCAGCAGCGGTCTTATGGCAATCAGTGTCTGGGTCGTGACTTGGTTGGCAGAAATGCTGGTCTTGAATAGTGGAAATCGATTAGCTTCATTTGGAATAGCCTTGATCGGAATACTGATCGGCGTGATTGTTTTTGTGTATAGCTTATTAAAATGGAAAGTATTAACGGTGCGTGAATGGTTAACACTTCCATTTGGCAAAAGAATTTTACGAAAGTAGGTGAAATAAAATGGGAAAAATTAGTGTAGTTGGATTAGGACCTGGAGATATGGCACAGCTGCCGATGGGAGTCTATCATTTATTAAAAGATGGGCAGCCCATTTTCTTGCGAACCAAATTGCATCCAGTAGTGGAAACTTTAGAAAAAGAAGGTCTTGAATTCGATTCTTTTGATGCGGTGTATGAAGCAAATGAGCAGTTTGAAGGAGTTTATGATAAAATTGTAGCACAACTAATCGCTGCTGCTGAAAAGCAAGACATCATTTATGCCGTTCCTGGGCATCCCATGGTAGCTGAAAAAACGGTTCAGCTATTGTTGGAAGACAAGCAGGGAATCGAAGTGGAGATCAAAGGCGGAAAAAGCTTTTTAGATGATTTGTTCCAAGCTGTCCGAATCGATCCGGTAGAAGGGTTTCAATTATTAGATGCCCTAGACTTGAAACAAGATGAAATAGAATTAGGTCAGCACGTGATTATCATGCAAGTCTTTAATGAATACATTGCCAGCGAAGTGAAATTGACATTAATGGAAAAGTACCCTGATGAACACTTGGTTGCACTCGTTCATGCAGCCGGAAGCCAAGCCGAAAAAGTCGAATGGCTACCACTGTTCGAAATAGATCGGATGCAAGGCGTTCACAATTTGACTTCTTTATATGTACCGCCTTTAGCACAGGATGACCGGACAAAATCATTCCAAACGCTTCAATACTATATCGATACGATTACGGGCGAAGATGGTGATGTTTGGATCAAAGCACAAACACATGAAAGTTTGCTGCCGTATCTAAAAGAAGAAACGGATGAATTTATCGAAGCGGTAGAAAAAGAAGATAGCGAAAATATGGTAGAGGAGTTAGGCGATATTTTGATGCAAGTCCTTTACCATACGAATCTGGGAGAACGTTCCGGTTATTTTTCTTTAGAAGAAGTCGTCGAAACGCTCAACAAAAAATTACGGAGACGTCACCCGCATGTATTTGACGGTATTGAAGCCACAACAGCTGAAGAAGTCGATGCTTTATGGCAAAAAATCAAATTAGAAGAAAAGAGGGAATTGGAATGAGATTAGATAAATTTTTGAAGATATCCAGAATTATCAAACGGAGAACGATCGCTAAAGAAGTAGCAGATAAAGGCCGGATCCAAATCAACGGCATCACGGCTAAATCTTCTTCCGATGTAAAAGTCGGCGATGAATTGACCATCAATTTTGGCAATAAAACTTTAATCGTAAAAATTGAAAAAATTGTTGAATCAACGAAAAAAGAAGAAACCAAAGAAATGTACAGCATCATTAAAGAAGAAACCAAAACAAACGGCGCTTTTTAAACATTACTAAATTTTCGATTAAACCCAAAAGAGCATTTTTCAAAGGCTCTTTATCGTGTTGGTATCTCTAGAGAGGGAAATAAAGGTATTTCACTTTTCGATATCAAAAATAATAGAAGCCAGAAAAAGCAACTGACACCAAATGGTGTTAGTTGCTTTTTTAGGTTCTTTATCCAATTGTGTTGGTAATGCTTAAATAATAAAATTTCCTCCGGAATTTATGCGTCTGCTTGCAAGAAGCCATGGGAACGACTGGAGCCTTATCTGTCTCCAGCCTTTCAAGCCTTGTCATGGCTGTTGCTGCTTCAGCAGTTTTACAGACATGATACACTTGGGCGCATGCCCACAGTGCTTCGTCTTTTTAAGAATCCTTTACATGGCTGCAATCAGCCGCTATTCCTCCAAAAATTTCAAGATTGTAGAATAGATACATTCTTCTTACCAACACCAAAAATAATAGAACCCTTTTTTATTGCTCAATCAATCATCTAAGTAAGTCCAGTTAATAACGATTGTTTGACTTCCATTTTTTTAAAAGATCAAAAAGAATTAAGCCTATGCCGATCAGTAAACTTAAGACTAACCAGGTGACTACAATAGTACCAAAAATAATTGGAAGCGCCACCTCTTTGTTTTGACTGATTTCATGTAAAAGACTGTTTATTTCTTGGAATTTAAAAATTAGATTTTTTATGATATTAAAGGTCATAAAAATTAAGGAGTATAAAAAACCTTCTTTAAAACGGGTTAATTTCAATTTTTGCATGCTTCTACAGCCCCTTTTTGAATAGATAATTTTTTCTTTTATGATTATCGTAATGAATACATGGAATGTCAAAAAAAATTTATCATACAAACTGCCGCTGTTTGTCTATCGTTTGATATAAGTAAGTTGGTCCCTCATTGGCTTATAGTATCATCTATAAAATTACTTATTTCTTTTGTTTAGCTTCCTAAATACAAGCTCGATTAAATAGATACCTAAAAGTATCAAAGGTAACGTTTTTATTAAATAGACAAATGATCCTTTTGGAATTTTTGTGTAATTGGCCCAGTAAAATACAATTGCCAACAAAGTAAAGATTGTAATTCTTTCTAACACTTTAAATTTCATCTTTTATTCTCCTAATTAGTATATACCAATCATCGAAACACTAAAGTCATCACCTTATATTGTCTTCTTAACTACAGCCTTTATGTCACTACTAGGCTTTGTTTCTCCGGCGTAGATTAAAAGTGGATCCTAAATAGTCTACAAAGTAGAAGACGTGCTTCTTTCTTCGGATTATAGACTTTAAGCCAATTGTCAGCTTTATAGTTTGGAAGTCTGCTTATTAAGCTTTCTCCATAAATGCAAATACTATACATTTTTAATATAAAAGGGATCATGGAACAATGAGTTGTTTCTTCTACCCCATTTAGTCGGTAGAAGCCCAGTTCTATACTATTGCTTTAATTTCCGTTACTGCTAAAAATTTCTTATTTCTATTGCATATAATGGTACAGTGTAGTTATGTTTTTCTCTTCCAAATTTTTTCTACAATGTTCTGTACGATAAAAATAATAAGAGCAAAAAAGAGAGCTTGAGATATAAAACTTAGTACTTTATTTGAAATTAATGGATTTAGAATAGCATCAAAAAGAATTGAACCCAAAAAAATGCTAATACTATAGATAATGACAGTCTGTAATTTAGACAATTAAGTTCTCCTTCCTGATGAGCAATAACGAGCTAACTTTTAGTTTTAATATCCATTGGTTAATTAAGCGCCTTATTTAGTACTATAATGAATTTAGTCAGTTTAACCTTAATAACAATATAACAATATTTATGTAAAATGAATAGTAGGTTTATTTCATCAATACAATTAATACAAAAAATCAAGGCAAAGGAAGTAGCAGACAAATAGGAGTGAGATTATGTTTAATAATTATAAAGAATTTTTAAAAAAATACCCTTATGCTCATATTATAGTAATATCTTTATTTGCTAGTTTTATTGGTATTTCAATAGAATACATAGTAAATAAAGACTTCATTGGGGCGGGACTATATAGCGCGCTGGGGCTTGCAGTGATTGAAATGCTAAGAATTAGGAGAAGAAAAAAATAGGTGGATTTTATAATGAAGCTAACCACTTCTGAATAAAGGATCGTCCCGTATAAAAAAATATTTTTTTAACCTGTGGTAGCAAAGATTCTTGGTATTATTAATAAATAAATTTTTTCTAACAATTGATCTTAGAGGAAAAAAGCAAAAAAAAAAATCTTTACCTTTTGACAAAATTCAAGCTAGACTATTTTAAACAATTTCATATCTGCTTTCTACGTCAGCAGCTACAAATAAAAAAACAGAGTAGGTTTCTCTACTCTGGAAAAACCTAACTTTTTGGGGTCGCTATACACTTCAATACTAAGATATGTTTTTTATTTTCTTTTGTTACAAATCCTATCCAACATTAAACATTGCTAATGTCAGATAAACTACAATGGTAGTGATTAGGCAGGATTAAGCACCTTTTTATAATTTTTTTACCTTAATGTTTGTTCAAAATATTCCTCAACAAAAAATAAACTTTTATTTTGGTACAATTTAAGGGAGCAATTGGTAATGAACTTTAAAAAAGGAGGTTGCTTTATGAACAAAAAAATTTTATTGGTTTATGCCATGTTATTTTTTATATTAGGAGGCTGTTCAAATATATCTGAAGACAAAGCAAAAAAAATAATTGTTGAAGAGTATAGCAACCAACTAGGAGAAGCTACTATCCTTTCTACAGAGGAGAAAAACGACGATTATTATATTGAATGGGAAAATAAAAATGATAAATCTAAAGGGATAAGCAAGGTTTCGTCTAACGGAGAAATAACACTTATTGAATCGGAAATTGAATAGTGTAAGAATTTTTAAAATTACAGTTTCTTCTTATTTGCTTTAGCACGATTTTTTTACTGTTCATGAAATAGTAAGGTTTTATTTGATGAATAAGGATAGGTTAAGAAAGGAGGGAATGGGATGACCGTTACAATAAAACGCAAGACTGGTTGGTTAGGCATGGCTTCAAATATATCGGTAAAAGTGAATGGAGAAAAAGTAGTAAAAATTGCTCATACTCAGGAGATAAATATCGCTATTCAAGATAGCGCACATTTGACGGTGATACAGTTTGGATCTAAAAGTAATGAAATAGTCGTTAAAGACGGAGATATAGTTGAAATCACAACAGCAAAATGGAGTTATATAGTCTATTGCGCGGCTGTTATGTATACTTTTTTAATGAATGTTATTTCAACTGCAGCTTACAAAGATAAAGTTAGTATCGTTGCTATTTTCATCATATTTTTAAGCAGTTTCTTTTTAGTTAACACTTATCGCCTAAAAATTATAAATAATAATACAAGAAGTGAATTTCTTTAATTACTAGCTGGAATGCAAGTAGGAATTGACGACAAAGTCTATTCTTTCTTCATGAACTAGCTTGCCCTTAAAATAGTTCATAAAGTTCTCTGCACCTATTTTTTGTTCTCATATATCCTAAAAAAGGGTGGAGTGAAATAGTTGTAGTAAAATGGATTTATAAATTAGAAATATGGTCTTTTCCTTTTTTCCATAGCTCTTCAGGAGTGTATTTATCTTTTTCGTTTAAAACAACGGTACCATTGCTTTCAATTGAAGTCGTGGTACCTAGCCATACATTATGCGGAGCTAGAAGTAAGTTTATTCTCTTTCCTTTACCCTTTTTAGGTGAAAAAGAGTCTACCATGTCCTCGTTATAATGTGTTTTCAGGTATTTAACTGCTCCATTATCGAATTGAACTTTTAAGATGTTGGCAGACATTTCCGCCTTGACTGCTTTGGGAATTTGTTGATTCATTGTGTTTTCTCCTCTCCATTGCTGTAATAGATGATAAATGATTGGGATTGGGCAAGCTGTTTCTTATTGATTTAAATGATCAGACCCTATTTATGCTAAAATAAAATAACCAGGTCTGTATTATTCTAGTATAATACAAATACAACGGAATGTTAACGCTTTCTGAAAATGGAGGGATTTTACGAAAAAAGTATTGTTGCAGTAGAAAGTGGCAATAGCAACTCAGAAGAAAATAGTAAGGTCATTGCAGACGATGGTACAGTTGTCACTGTCGTTCCAGAAGATAAAAAAATTTATATAGATGAAAATACTTAGATGGATGGAACTGACCTGTACAAAACAACCCGAAATAAAGAAGATCGAAAAAGTGAAATCGTCATTGATGGAAAAATTACTATTTATCGTATAATTTCCCCAATCCCGATGATGATACTAAAGTAGACTTGTGGTATGAAGAATACTAAAAAAAGCCACTCAATTATTAGAATAGATAAAATTGGATAAAACCGGATATTTTAAGAAAATAAGATTTAACCCTCATTAAAAATTTGTTTTTTTATTGACAGTACATAGATGGGAGTCTATATTGTACATAGATAGTTATCTATGTATCTGCATGAAAATTAATGATATCTCTAAGAAGTAGATATAAGGAGGACAGAATTAATAATAAATGAACCGGTAGTTTGCAGCCTTTTGGTAATGAAGTCTAATTTGCATTGCAAGTGTCTTATAGCAAATACATAAACCAGATGGAAAAATAGAGTGCTACAATTTGAGTCTCGATCCTAGTTCATCCGTACGTAATCAATCTGGTACTCAATTAATTCAAGAAAAAGGAGTTGGCTATTTGCCCGTGACAGTATGAGATGATAAAACAGTCGGTAAGATTAACGGAGATCCAACAAATGAAGGAATCTTTGAGTGCTAAACTTCCTCTTTGAAGAAGCGGCAGCCTCATTGTATAAATAGAAAGGAGAATAAAAATGACTTATGAAGAATATGCAAAGGTTGCCAAAGCTCTTTCGGAACCAAAACGCGTAAAAATATTGGATATGTTATCGTGTGGAGAAATGTGTGCGTGTGATATTTTAGAACATTTTGATTTTACACAACCAACCTTATCTCACCATATCAAAGTACTAGCGGAAGCAGGTCTGGTTACGTCTAAAAAAAGTGGAACATGGCAATACTATTCGATTAATGAAAAAGTCGCAAAACAATATATTCAAGGAACAGTTCATTTACTAACGCACTCAGATGAATGTGTCTGCAAAACAGAAGTAAATAAAAATGAGACGGATAGTTCGTCTTCTGTTATTTTGGAGTGAAAAAGATTTTTAATGGAGGAAAGTTATGAAAGAAACAGGATTGCAAGAAGAAGTATTTAAGAAAAAAAGTGGGATTGGCCTTTGGGAACGTTATTTAAGTCTTTGGGTTGCCCTTTCTATGATTGCAGGTGTATTGCTAGGGCAGTTTTCACCAGCGGTTCCAGATTTTTTAAGTCAATTTGAATATTATAATGTATCCATACCAACAGCGATATTGATTTGGTTAATGATTTTTCCTATGATGCTAAAAATCGATTTTAGCAGTATTGTTAATGCAACAAAAAACCCAAAAGGATTAGTTTTAACTACAGCAATAAATTGGCTAATTAAACCTTTTACTATGTTTGCGATTTCTGCTTTTTTCTTTTTAATTGTATTCAGACCGTTTTTAAATCCTGAACTAGCTAATGAGTATATTGCTGGTGCTATCCTTTTAGGGGCGGCCCCTTGTACTGCAATGGTCTTTGTGTGGAGTGAACTAACAAAAGGAGATCCAGCGTATACCTTGTTACAAGTATCAATAAATGATATTATTGTTCTCTTTTTATACGCTCCAATTGTTGCACTTTTATTGGGAATAGGGAATGTATCTGTTCCTATCAATACACTTTTGCTCTCAATTTTTGTATTTATTGTCATTCCTCTAGTTTTAGGAATTCTTGTTAGAAAATATATAGTTAAACAAAAAGGGTCTAACTATTTTGAAAAAGATTTTGTGAATAAATTCGATGGTACAACTCGAATAGGATTATTATTAACCCTTGTTATTATTTTTTCATTTCAAGGGGAGCGAATTTTAAGTAATCCATTTCATATATTATTAATTGCTATTCTATTAGTTATTCAAAATATTGCCATCTTTTTCCTTGGTTATGGTGGTGCTAAAGCTTGTAAATTACCATTTTCAATTGCAGCACCAGCAGCCATGGTTGGAACAAGCAACTTTTTTGAACTTGCCGTAGCCGTTTCAATTGCATTATTTGGATTAAATTCTGGAGCAACTTTGGCAACTGTTGTAGGTGTTTTAATAGAGGTTCCTACCATGTTACTCTTAGTCAAGTTTTCAAATAAAACAAAACATTGGTTTGATGGATATGAATAGTAAAATATAGAATATAAAAAAAGAGGAAAAAAGATGAAAATAATCATTATTGGTTCAGTCGCTGCTGGAACATCTGTAGCAGCTAAAGCTAGAAGAAACACTGAGGAAGCTGAAATTGTCGTTTATGATCAAGGAAAAGATATTTCTTACTCTGTTTGTGGGATTCCTTATCAAATTGGTGGAGAAGTTGAAGAATTGAGTGAATTAACTCCTAGAGATGCAGCATGGTTTAAAAAAAGATACAATGTTTCAATTTTCACAGAGCATAAAGTGACCCAAATTGATCATGCCAACAAACAATTAAGAGTGATGGAACTTTTTTCTGGAGAAACGAAAATAGACAACTATGATGTATTAGTATTTGCAACTGGGGCCACACCAGTTGCTCCACCACCTTTTAACCAAAAACAGTACGATAATGTGTTTCAAGTTCGTACTGTTCAAGATGCACGAGATTTTGAGGCTTATTCAGTCAAGCAGCCTAAAAGAGCATTGATTATTGGTGCTGGGTTTATTGGTTTAGAAATGACGGAACAATTAGTCAATAAAGGATTAGAAGTAACGGTTGTCCAATTAGAAGATCAAGTTATGACACCTATGGACGCAGACATGGCTTTTCGAGTAGAAGAACAGATGCGTGAGAAAGGAGTTGACCTTATCTTAAATGATGCCGTGAAAACAATTAAAGGAGAAACTTCGGTAGAAAGAGTGGTAACTACTAATGGGGTTACGATTGAACCAGATATTATTATACTTTCTGCAGGTGTATCTCCAAATACTGAATTAGCTAAGGAAATTGGAGTTGAAATTGGAAAAACTGGAGCCATTGCTGTAAACAAAAAAATGCAAACCAATATTCCTAATGTTTATGCAGTAGGAGATGTTGCCGAAAGCTTTTCAATTATCACAGGTAAACCGATTTATCGTCCCTTGGGTTCAACAGCAAACAAAATGGGTAGAATTGCTGGAGATGTTATTACGGGTGGAAACTTAGAGCATCGAGGAATATTAGGGACAGGAATTTTTAGAATCTTTGATTTACAAGTTGGTCAAACTGGATTAACGGAAAAAGAGGCTAAAACTGAAGGCTATGAAGTTGAAGTTTTATATAATATCAAACCAGACCATGCGCAGTACCTCGGTGGGAAAGAATTAACTATTAAAGCGTTAGCTGATAAAGAAACAGGCCGCATTTTAGGCGCACAAGCTATCGGTCAAGGCGGAGTAGATAAACGAATCGACGTAATTGCTACAGCTATCACCTTTAAAGCTACGGCTGAAGACTTATTCCATCTGGATTTAGCTTACGCTCCACCCTTTGCAACAACTAAGGATCCTGTCCTTTACACGGGAATGGCATTAAATAATGCTGTAAAACGCAACCCCTTATTAACACCAGCCGAGTTAGTGAGACGCCAAAATAATAGGGAAACATTGCAAATCATTGATACGCGCTCCAAAAAAGATTTTGAAAAGGGACATATCAAAGGAGCAATTCATATCCCTTTAGCTGATTTGAGAGAAAAAAGTATAGCGTTAAATAAAGAGTCAACAACAGTTACTTATTGCAATAAAGGTGTAACTGGAAATGCGGCACAAAATTTATTGCTGAATTATGGATTTAAAACAGTTTATAATTTATCTGGTGGAAATAAAAATTACGAAAGTTATTTAAAGATGGTAGAGCAAAAATTAAACAATATACAAAATCAAATCAATTAATGTGATAGAAAACAAAAATCATAGAGGCAGCAAATCTTATAAGTGATTCGCTGTGTCTGTGTTTTTTTTTGAAGTCTATCAAGGTATGGATAGGCTACAATTAACTAGACAGAAAAATTAAGGTGTGTAGACTAAAAGAAAACATACCAGGAGGAATTTTTATGTCTAAGAGAACACGAAGAACTTTTTCACAAGAATTCAAGCAACAAATCGTCAATCTTTACTTAGCTGGAAAGCCACGTGCAGAAATCATTCGAGAATATGAACTAACGGCTTCAGCATTTGACAAATGGGTAAAGCAATCTAAAACGAGTGGTTCATTCAAAGAAAAAGATAATCTTACGCCTGAACAAAAAGAATTGTTAGAACTACGTAAAAGAAACCAGCAATTAGAAATGGAAAATGATATTTTAAAGCAAGCAGCGCTGATATTCGGACGAAGAGACAAGTAATCGATGCGAATAAGCATCTTTACCCTATATCAGCGATGTGCAGAATATTAGGTCTATCACGTCAGTCCGATTATTATCAATCAAAACCAAAGAAAGACGAATCAGAACTTGAAGAAGCGGTCGCTGAAGAATGTATCCGCAGCCGAAAGGCCTACGGCTCAAGAAAAATAAAAAAAGCCTTATCAAAACGAGGCATTCAGATCAGCCGACGAAAAATTAGTCGAATCATGAAAAATAGAGGATTAAAATCGAGCTATACTGTTGCTTATTTTAAAGTACATCGTTCTACTTGCAATGAAGCAAAAACGACAAACGTATTGAATCGTAAATTCTTAAGAGACAACCCACTAGAAGCGATCGTAACAGACTTGACTTATGTACGAGTCGGGAAAAAATGGCATTATGTCTGTTTCATTTTGGATCTGTTCAATCGAGAAATTCTCGGCTATTCTTGTGGAGAACATAAAGATGCCGTTCTAGTAAAAAAAGCATTTAGCCGTATCAAACAACCTCTGACAGAGGTTGAGATTTTTCATACTGATCGTGGAAAAGAGTTTGATAACCAAGCTATTGATGAATTATTAACAACTTTCGACATCAATCGATCATTGAGTCATAAAGGCTGTCCTTTTGATAATGCCGTAGCTGAATCAACTTATAAGTCGTTGAAAGTAGAATTTGTCTATCAATATACATTTGAAACCTTACAACAATTGGATTTGGAGTTATTTGACTATGTTAATTGGTGGAACCACCTTCGGTTGCACGGTACACTTGGCTACGAGACACCGGTTGGTTACCGTAACCAGAGATTGGCGCAGCGAATCCTTGATAATGAGCTCGGATGTGCTAACGCTAGCGAGGCAGTCTAACTTTAACTGTTAGCTCCTGCCAAAGATCGTCACATCCGAGGAGGCTCATTGTCAAGGACAATCGGAATAGCATACGGAAAGAAGTTCAGCACCTTATAAAATTTGTCAAAAAAACTGTTGCCATTCCAGATGCTATACATATAGTTAATATTACCAATGATGACTACTCACAAGTGTTGTATAAATGTTGGAATTAGAGAATAGTAGGATAAGCACATGGATACCAAAAGCAGCAACCACTTAAATTAGGGTTGCTGCTTTTTTTTACATTATCGAAAAGAAGCTTGTTCCTTGCAGCAAGGTTCTAAAAATACGATTTTCTATAAAACTATCTATTCAGAACCCTATGAGAATAGGGTCTTTTTTAGTGCGATCCATTTTTTTATAAGCTTTACTCAAGTTCTACTTTGACTAAGCCGTCTTTCTTCAATTCATACACTTGGTCACAAACTTCTTTTAAAAACATTCTGTCATGTGAAACAGTTATGATCGATTCTTCGAAACCTTTAAACAGTTTTCGTAATTCCGGTTGGGAAAGAGGCGAAAAATTACGTGTAGGTTCGTCCAACAACAATACATTTTGTCCGGATAAATCGATTTTCAATAACAATAATTTGGCTTGCTGCCCGCCTGATAGTGAACGGATGGGATGATGCATTTCATCCATTGTAAAACGCATGCTTCCTAAATAAGTCATCACCTGTGTGCGTTCTTCGCTGTCTCCTGTTTCACTAAGGAATTCAACAGGCGTTTCATCAAGCCGTAAATAATCGGCATAATGTTGCGGCATGTATCCAGCTGCAATATCGGTACGTTGACTTAAGTGTGTCCACAATTGTTTCAAGAGTGTACTTTTACCTATCCCATTTTGCCCGATAATGCCTATTTTTTGAGGGGATTTGATAAGCAAGTTCAATGAGTGGGCTAAAACTTTATCTTCCAGCTTCACATTTTTATTTTCTAAATTCAGTATAGTTTTATTTGAGGGAAGTGGTTTAGTATTTGAGAATTTTACTAAGATAGCATCTGCTTTTAGTGGAATATCTTCAAAGTTTTCCTTTTCACGCTCAAATCGTTTGCCCATGGATTTTACTGCATGCATTTTCTTTTTGAGTAATCTTCCACCAGCTGGGTCTTGCCTTGAAATGGTTCCTTGAGCATGATGTACACTGCTTTCAACTTGCCGGTATTTTTCCATTTGTTTTTGGTGTTCTTCACGCTGTTTGTTGGCGACTTGAGATTGGTGTTCATAGCGTGCTTCTTTTTGTTCAATGTAGTCTTTGTAAGATAAATTTGATACAGTTGCGACTGGAATCATCTTGTGCTGTAACAGTTCAAGTTGAATGACTTTGGTCGCTGTAGCGGCAAGTAAAGTTTCGTCATGCGAAATAAACATAACGGTTAACGGAGTAGACTTGATAAAATGCTCTAGCCATTTGACTGTATCGAGGTCCAAGTCGTTGGAAGGCTCATCCAGCAATAACAAATCAGGCTCTGTCGAGAGGGCTTTTAGCAGCTGAATTTTAACTTTTTCACCACCGGATAGACTGCCTAATGATTGTGAACTGGTTAACCGATCAGCATCAAATCCAAGTTGTCCCACTAATTGATAAAGTTTTTGGTAATCCACGTCCATAACGTCTTCTTGCCCGAAAAAATACTGGTCGACTGTAAATTCCATATATTTTTGCGGTAAGGATTGTGGCAAATAAACCATCCGACTGAATTGGTTGATCAATTCTCCTTCTGCTTGAATGTAAGATTCGATGCTTTTATCTCCCATAATCCATTTCAATAATGTTGATTTTCCATTTCCTTCTTCGCCAATGATGGCTACTTTTTCTCCAGGATTGACTATAAAGCTCAAGCCCTTAATAATTTCTTTCAAATCCGTCAAATGGTGCAAGGTTAAATTTCTCACTTGTAACATAAAAATTCCTCCTATCTAATAAAATAAAACTGACCGCCAGCAAGTTTCTGCGACGGTCAGATCAATTCAAATAAACAGGTAGAAGAGCGGCATACTCCAATTTTTATACAGTATGCCAATTCAGTTTCGAAAGTTGTTTAAATGATGTATCTAAAAAAACCGTCGCAAAGAAACCTGCTAATTAAGCAGAAACCGTTTCTTCTTCAATTACGATTGTTTTAGATAGTGTACATTTAGGCACAACCTTTCGATTTAGTAGGCATAGTATAGCAATAATTGATGACACACGCAAAGTATAAGTTTTGTCCTCTCAAACTATTAAGATATTAATTTAGATGCTGTTGATATAATTAATATCCCCCTGACTTAGTACATAATAAAGAATAAGTGCTTAAAAAAATATGTGTATTCCAGTTTTTATCCGAATAGTATTAGACAACGCATCCGCTTTCTTGCTATAATTGGTTTAGAAATGCAGTAGCAAAAGGATGGGACGTTTATGAAGAAAAAAGAGCCGACAAATGTTGCACAATTAAAAAACGACTATACCCAAGCCAAAACCCTTCAAGCACACCGGGAACGCAAACAAAAGCGGAAAGTGCGCAGAAGAATTTCTGTTATCTTGCTGATAGGCAGTCTGTTTATCATCGTATTGTCACTGAGAATATGGAATAGCACACAATCCATTTCAAAAATGGAAAAGGAAAGACAACAAGCAGAAGTGGTTTTGAAAAAAACTGAAAACAATCAAGAACAATTAAATATGCAAATCAAACGTTTAGAAGATGAAAATTACGTAGCTAAATTAGCCCGCAGCCAATATTACTTATCTAAAGACAATGAGATTATTTTTAGTCTGCCAGAAGATAATGCAGCTAAGGTGATTGAAAAAACAAAAGAAAAAGCAGAAACGACTGAAAAAGATGACTAAATATACTGAAACCATAAGAAAAATTTCCTTATAAAGCTTAAAAAAGTGTTTTTTGTCAAAGAAAAAAATAATTAATGATAATTTCTTTGAAGTAGCCGAATACCATGCTATAATAAGGTTACAAGTTTTAAGGAGGAAACAATTTTATATGTCAATTGAAGTGGGAAATAAAGTTTCAGGAACAGTATCAGGTATTACAAATTTCGGTGCATTCATCGACCTAGGAGATAGAAAAACCGGATTAGTTCATATTAGTGAGGTATCCGATAGTTTTATCAAAGATATCAAAGATGTGTTAAAAGTTGGGGAAACTGTCACTGTAAAAGTGATGTCTATTGGAGATGACGGGAAAATCGGTCTTTCTATTAGACGTGCAGTAGATAAGCCAATTGAAACTGCTTCAAATACTCAAGAAAAAACTAGCAGCTATCAAGGACGTCGCGAAGGCGGAGCTCCTCGTAGTGGCGGCTATCAAAATCAACGAAGTAATCGTGGATCAAAAAATGTAGAGCCTAAAAAAGATGATTTCGATTCATTAATGTCATCCTTTTTGAAAGATAGTGATGATCGTTTAACGACGCTAAAAAGAAGTACTGAAGGAAAACGCGGCGGCCGTGGTGGACGACGTAATTAAAAAGTAAGTCCAAGGATAAGGAAACTTATCCTTTTTTATGTTTTTCCTGCTTTCTGGTGGTTAATTTAAGAAAGCGATTAAGAAAGTGTGTGAGTTTAAGGAAAGATGACCGACAAATGAAGTTTCTTTCTTTATAATAGAAAAAGTAAGTAAAAATAAACTTGGTGATCAAAAAAGCTGCTAAAGGAGTTAGTCAAATGGAATTGTTTTCTGCTTTTTTAAAGAGCTGTCAGCAACATCATCATTGGCAGCCGACGGACCGGCTGTTGCTTGCAGTTTCTGGCGGGGTAGATTCCATGGTGCTCGTAGATTTAATTCAGCAGCTGCCCGATCCAGTCAGACCTTGGTTTGGCGTGGTGCACGTCAACCATAAATTACGTCAAGCTTCTGAACAAGAAGAACTTTTTTTAAGGGATTATTGTTTAGAAAAAAGCATTCCTTTTTTTCAGCGGGATTGGGAAGTAGCGAAGCACCCAAAAGTTGGAGTAGAGGCAGCGGCGCGAACATTTCGTTATGCTTTTTTTCAAGAAATGATGGAAATTCATCGAGCCACTCACTTGGTAACAGCGCATCATGCAGATGATCAAATGGAAACCATTCTGATGCGGCTAGTCCGCGGAGGGCAACTGGAAGGCATGACAGGGATTCAACATGTTCGCTCATTTGGCCCTGGTTTATTAGTGAGGCCGCTATTAGATTATGCTAAATCCGATTTGTATGAGTATAGCCAAGCGCATGGAGTGACTTACTTTGAAGATGAGACCAATACTAGTTTGTCTTATACCCGCAATCGCTACCGGCAAACGGTTATTCCACTATTAAAAAAAGAAAACGAACAAGTTTTGGCTCATTTCAAAGAATTTTCAAATGATTTAGCCGATGTGCTGTCTTTAGCCAATCAAGTTGTACGAGAAAAAAGTGAACAACTAGTAGTAAAAAAGGAACCAGATTTTCTAGAACTTGAGATAGCCCCATTTTTTTCTTTTGATGCTGAGACACAACGTCAAGTTTTGAACTACCTCTTATTGGATCTCTATAACAACCATCCAATGGAATCCCTTAGACAGCAAGTAAACGAACTGATAAGTTTAATGACCGGTTCTAAACCAAACGGACAGTTAGATTTGCCTGACGGTTGGAAAGCAAAAAGAAACTATAACCGGTTACGGTTTGAAAAAGCTGTTTTATCCTCAGTAACTCCAGCACTTCTTGAACAAAACCTTTTTCCAGGACAGTGGGTCGCCTTAGAGAAGGGAGACCGAATCGGTTTGTTTGAAGCAGCAACTTTTGAACAGCCTGTTCTTCCAGAAGATTACTATATATGGCTGGATCCGGCAGAAGTAAAGCTGCCTTTAACGATCAGACACCGCAAACCGGGAGACCGAATGACATTAAAAGGAATGAATACGGGCAGCAAGAAGGTCAAATCCATTTTAATTGATCAAAAAGTTCCTATAGAAAAACGAAATAAAGCCTATGTAATAACCGATTCTACAAATGAAATCATTTGGTTAGTAGAATATAAGGAATCTAGATTGTCTATTGAACGTGAAACTGATAAAATACAATACATACTCATCTACCAAAAAGAAAAGAGAACGTATTGAGAGGGAGAACATACAATTATGCAAAATGATATTGAACAGGTGCTTTTTTCCAGAGAGGAACTGGCTCAAAAAACGCACGAATTAGGTCAGCAGTTATCAGCTGATTACAAAGAAAAGAATCCATTAGTGGTAGGCATACTAAAAGGCGCCACACCTTTCTTATCTGATTTAGTGAAAGAAATGGATATTTATCTTGAAATGGATTTTATGGATGTTTCAAGCTATGGCGGCGGAATTACTTCATCAGGAGAGGTTAAAATCTTGAAAGATTTAGATACTAACGTTGAGGGGCGAGATTTATTGATTGTCGAAGACATTATCGACAGTGGACGGACCTTATCTTACTTAGTGGATATGTTCCGTTATCGTAAAGCGAAATCCGTCAAGATTGTCACCTTGCTTGATAAACCAGAAGGCCGGGTTGTTGATATGAAAGCTGATTATGTCGGGTTCTTGGTTCCAAATGAATTCGTCGTCGGTTATGGATTAGATTACGATGAACGGTACCGTAACTTACCGTATATTGGTATCTTAAAACCCGAAATTTATCAATAGAAATAAATGGTCAATGATGGTCAAATGTGGTATGATAAAATAGATTTAATGAGTTTAAACTAAAAAACAGGAAAACTATAAATGTTTATTTGTAGAAGGAGGGCGACAATGAAAAAAGGACTCTTAAAAAACGGTTTCTTCTATGCAATCGTATTTCTAGGAATTATCGGAATAGTGACTTGGGCAACAGGCGGCTCATCCGGTGAACAAAGTACTGAAATACCAGCTAGTGAATTCGTCTCACAATTAGAAGCCAATCAAGTTAAAAAATTTACGATCCAACCCAACGCGGGAGTTTATAAAATTACCGGAGAATACCGTAAAGCTCAACCTTTGAAAAAAGGTTCTGATTCAAGTATTAATATTTTTGGTTCAACTGAAACAACCAGTACTAAATTTACATCCGCAGTTTTACAAAACGATTCGACCGTTAGTGAAATTGACGCTCTTGCTAAAGAAAATAAAATTGAAATGGCCCCACTGCCAGAAGAATCTTCTGGAATTTGGGTAACGCTCTTAGTTTCTGTGTTGCCGTTAGTTATTTTTGTCTTTTTCATCTATATGATGATGGGTCAAAGTGGACAAGGCGGAGGCGGACAAGGCGGCCGTGGCGTAATGAACTTTGGCAAATCAAAAGCCAAAGAAGCAGATAATAAAGCAAACAAAGTTCGTTTTTCTGACGTTGCAGGTGCAGATGAAGAAAAAGAAGAACTGGTAGAAGTTGTTGAATTCCTGAAGGACCCAAGACGTTTTGCTGAATTAGGTGCACGCATCCCAGCAGGTGTTCTATTAGAAGGACCTCCAGGTACAGGTAAAACGTTACTTGCTAAAGCTGTAGCCGGTGAAGCAGGAGTTCCGTTCTTCTCGATCTCAGGATCTGACTTTGTTGAAATGTTCGTTGGGGTCGGTGCAAGCCGAGTACGTGATTTATTTGAAAACGCGAAAAAAGCTGCTCCGTCTATTATCTTTATTGATGAAATCGATGCTGTTGGTCGTCAACGTGGCGCAGGCATGGGCGGCGGACATGATGAACGTGAACAAACTTTAAACCAATTACTAGTTGAACTGGATGGTTTTACCGGAAATGAAGGCGTCATTGTCATTGCGGCAACTAACCGTTCAGACGTATTAGACCCAGCGTTGCTTCGTCCAGGACGTTTTGACCGTCAAATTCTTGTAGGTCGTCCAGACGTCAAAGGCCGTGAAGCCATCTTGAAAGTACACGCTAAAAACAAACCAATCAGCAAAGATGTTGACTTAAAAGTAGTCGCAACTCAAACACCAGGATTTTCTGGGGCTGATTTGGAAAACTTATTAAACGAAGCAGCTTTAGTGGCAGCTCGTCGTAATAAGAAAACCATCGATGCACTTGACTTAGACGAAGCCCAAGACCGTGTAATTGCAGGTCCGGCTAAGAAAAATCGAGTAATCAGCAAAGTGGAACGCGCAATGGTCGCTTATCATGAGGCAGGTCACACGATTGTGGGAATGGTCTTAAGCGATGCGCGAGTAGTTCACAAAGTTACGATTGTTCCTCGTGGACGTGCGGGCGGTTATGCTATTATGCTTCCAAAAGAAGACCGCTTCTTAATGACTAAAAAAGAAATGTTTGAACAAATTGTAGGACTGCTGGGAGGGCGTGTAGCAGAAGAAATGATTTTTGACTCACAATCTTCAGGAGCCAGCAATGACTTCCAACAAGCAACAGCGTTAGCTAGAAGTATGGTTACTGAATACGGAATGAGTGAAAAATTAGGTCCGGTTCAATACGAAGGCAATAGCCAAGTATTTGTTGGCCGTGATTATGGTCAAACAAAAGCTTATTCTGAACAAATTGCTTTTGAAATCGACCAAGAAGTACGCCGTATTATTGTGGAAGCTCACGATGAAGCACGTCATATTTTAGAAGAACACAGAGAACAGCATAAATTGATTGCTGATAAATTACTGGAACTAGAAACACTAGATGAAAAAACCATTAAGAGCTTATTCGAAACGGGTGAAATGCCTGTAACGGGAGAGGCTTCAAATACTGACTACCCTCGTGAAACAGAAGGTGCATCATTTGAAGAAGCTAAACGTGCAAGAGAAGCTAAAGAAGCTGAGCATTTAAAGAAAGAAAAAGCCCAAGAAGAAGCTAAAAAGCATGAAACACAAGAAGATGCAGAAAAACTTGTGGAAGAAGTAAAAAAAGAATTAAAAGATGAAAATCAAGATGAAAATCGCTAATTCTTAAGCAAATAAAAAAGTAAAAGAGGGATTACACCTTGTGTGTGTCCCTCTTTTGTACTGAAAAATTACTGCATAAATGAGCGTTCTTTACTTTAACGCTAAATTACTTTAAAGTTGCAGTAATGAAAACCACTATTAAAGGAGATAAAAAAATGTCAGATTATTTATTGAAAAGCTTGGGCTATGATGGTCAAGTGAGAGTTTATGTTGTTGACGCTACCCAAACGGTTGCAGAAGCACAACGCAGACATGAAACATGGAGTGCCGCTTCGGCAGCACTAGGCCGAACAATGATCGGAGCTTTACTGTTGGGAGCTACGCTTAAAGGCGAGGAAAAAATGACAGTAAAAGTTGAAGGAAACGGACCTGCTGGACATATTATCGTGGACAGTAACGGAAAAGGGGAAGTAAAAGGATATATTGCTAATCCGAAAATAAGTTTGCCGTTAAACAAATTTGGAAAACTAGATGTTCGTGGAGCTGTAGGAACAGAAGGCTCATTGACGGTTACGAAAGATTTAGGTATGAAAGAAGCTTTCTCTGGACAAGTTCCTTTAGTCAGCGGAGAACTGGGAGAAGATTTCACATACTATATGGCGAATTCTGAACAAACACCTTCTGCAATCGGGTTAAGTGTCTTAGTTGATACAGACGATTCCATTAAAGCAGCAGGAGGATTTATGATTCAAGTTATGCCGGGCGCAACAGATGAAACCATTACAGCATTGGAAAATCGGTTAGCTACTATCCCGATGATTTCTCAATTAATGGAAGAAGGCGCTACTCCTGAAGATATCTTAGAACGTTTAATGGGTAAAGATAATGCGAAAGTTTTAGAGCAATTACCGATTACGTTCAAATGTGACTGCTCTAAAGAACGTTTTTCACGGGCGATCATTGCTTTAGGGACAAAAGAAATAGACGACATGATCATAGAAGACCAAGGAGCAGAAGCAAGTTGTCATTTTTGTGGAAATCACTATCATTATGACGTAGCAGATTTAGAAGCATTAAAAGCAGACGCTACCAACTAAATATGATCAATAAATTAAGAATTTAAATTAATTAGAAAATACGTATCTTCATTATATAAGATGAAGATACGTATTTTTTTATATCAAACAGATCCTGCTTGTACAGAAAGGAATCTTCCTATATATGTAGAAACTTGTTGAGTGTGGGAATTGGGTCAATGCTTGGACTATCTGCAAATTTGGCAGAAATCCTAACAGACAAAAGGTAGAAAAAAGAGGTGAAACCGTTAGCTAGAAGTCGTCTAGCGGACAAATGATGCTGATAATTAGCTTTTCAGCTAGTTCCACAAATGCCATAAACATTAAGTCTAATTAGCAACCAAAGAAATAGGTTGAATGATTTGGACAAAGCAGTGAGCTTTGTTCTTTCTTAATTACAAAAAGGAAGAGGTTAACGCTTGCTATCGAAAGCGATAAACACTAGAATTAACTTGTCAGATAAAACTTCTAGGGGGTTTATATATGGGTAAAGTAGTCAATAGTATTACAGAATTAATTGGAGAAACACCGCTGATCAAATTATCTAATAAAGTAGTGCCGGCTGGTGCAGCAGATGTTTATGTGAAACTAGAATCTGCTAATATCGGTGGCAGTGTCAAAGACCGGATAGCGTTAAATATGATTGAAGTAGCAGAACAAGAAGGTAAACTAAAAGCAGGAGATGTGATTGTTGAACCGACAAGCGGAAATACAGGTGTAGGATTGGCGATGATCGCTGCCGCTAAAGGTTACAAAGCTATTTTAGTGATGCCGGATACAATGAGCATAGAGCGGCGCAAGTTATTAAAAGCATATGGTGCGGAATTGGTATTGACGCCAGGAGCAGACGGTATCAAAGCGTCGATTGAGAAGGCTACAGAAATAGCCGCACAACCCGGCCATTTTATGCCTATGCAATTTGAAAATTTAGCTAACCCAGCAGTACATGCAGCTACCACTGGTCCAGAAATACTGGATGCATTCAACGGAGTAGCGCCAGATGCTTTTGTTTCAGCAGTTGGAACCGGTGGAACGTTGACCGGAGCAGGGCAAGTGTTAAAAGAAGCTGACCCAACAACGAAAATTTATGCGCTGGAACCTGCTGAATCCCCTGTGTTAAGCGGAGGTGTTCCTAGCCCGCACAAAATTCAAGGAATTGGAACAGGATTTGTGCCGCAAGTGTTGGATACACTGCTATATGATGAAGTGCTGCAAGTATCTAGTGAAGACGCTATGGAAATGGCACGGAAAGTTGCTGCAAAAGAAGGTTTGTTAGTAGGAATTTCTTCAGGAGCAGCGATTAAAGGTGCAATTGAAGTTGCCGTTAAATTAGGTGCCGGAAAAAAAGTTGTGACGGTTGCTCCTGATAACGGAGAACGTTACCTATCAACTGCATTATTTCCAAGCGATGACTAATTAAATAAACTAAGAAGCTGGACCTGTGCGTCCAGTTTTTTTAGCGTCTCCTAAAAAACCACTTGCTTTTTCATCAAATGCTTTTACTGAATGATAAATTATGATAAAATGGATCGTATAAATTTGTCGTTGATTTACTGAATCGTTTTGTTGTGGAGACAGCAGAATCTGAAGCTAAAAAGTTAAAGTGCATGAAGCTTAAGTTGTTGAAAAAGCAAGAAAGTAAGTTAGAGAAGGCGAAAGACTAAGAACTTCTCTAATTTCCTTGCTTTTTTTGCGTGCTCTTGGCATTATTAAAGAAGACAGGTGTACAACCGAAACTAGTAAAGAATGGAGCGGAAGATATGAGTCGCGAAGATACACATGAAGTAGAAAACCATGAAGAAATGAATGATCAGTTACAAGTACGCCGAGAAAAAATGGAGCATTTGCGTGAACGCGGTATT